>NZ_CP199753.1:1387500-2042500 GCF_052655985.1 Alishewanella sp. HL-SH05 | reverse complement strand
TCCTGCGTTTCAATCCCTTCGGCAATAATCAACGCACCGGTAGCTTTAGCTAAACTGATAATATTTTTAACAAAGGCCTTTTTGGTCGGGTCACGATGAATTTCGCTAATGAAATAACGATCAATTTTAACGAAATCAGGCTGCAACTCTGACCATAGCTTCAAACCCGAAAAACCACTGCCCAAATCATCAATCGCAATTAAAAAACCCAGATCGCGATAATGGTTCACCGCTTTAATTAATAAACTCGCCTCTTCTACTTGGTATTGTTCCGAAATTTCAATCACTACCTGTGACGGATCTAAACCGGCTTTTTGTAACATCGCTTTGGTTAGGCCGCTAGGATGATCAGCGGTCAGTAATAATAGTGGATTAACATTTAAGAATAATTTACTAGTGACGCCTGCACTGGCAAAGGCTGCAATACTCAACTCTCGGCAGAGCAGTTCTAACTCGGCTAACGCATCGCACGCAAGCGCGGTTTTAAACAGTTGCAAAGGCGAATGCAGCGGGCTGTTCGATGGGCCACGAATTAACGCCTCATAACCGAAAATCTGCGCAGTATTTAAAGTAACGATAGGTTGAAATAACGGCTGAAGCGCTTTGGCCTGCAAAATACTTTGTAGCTCAACACAAGACTGTTCTGAAGTTGCCATACATCAAATCCAAAATTAACAACAATAAAGAATATGCAGGTTGTATGACAACGATATGACTAAAAAAACAAACACAAAACACTTGCTTTTTATTTGAACAAAAACTACTGTATAGGCATACACTGTATAAATAACCAGCTAGAGGTTTACATGCTTATTACCAGCAAAACGGCACACCATGATACTCAACTTCGCAACAGCAAATCGTTAAACAATATTGCTGTGCCTTCCACGCAGGCCTCGGCATATCAACAGCATGATAATATCGAACTACAACTATTAAAGTTGCTACAACAACATCGCGATGTAGATGGCTGGATCGTATTAATCGCACCGAAAGTGAAACCTAATAAAAATTTTTGGGCAAGCTGCCAGATCCCTCTAGAAAAAATCTTAATGATTCATCCGCACCAGGTTAAGGATTTAGCGAAAACGGTACAACGCGCGATAAACAGTGCTAGCTGTAAAGTTGTGTTGCATGGTGGTGAATTAACTGATGAGGAAGCAACGCAATTAGCGCAATTAGCAGAGAAGCAGCAAACTGCGTTGTATCCCTTAACACAGGCAATGGTGAAACAACATTAAAACTCTATATCAGTGACAAGTGACAAGTGACATACTTTATCTAAGCTATGCATCACAATACTTAACAAAAAACGATAAATCATCAATAAAGTGAAACACCCTGAGCTGGCTTAGGGGTAAACTAACACGCATTAATGTGGAGATAACGATGCTGTGTTATTGCTGTTCAAAAAAACCGTTTATTGAATGCTGTGCCCCTTATGTATTAGAAGGTGAATTAGCACCAAATTGTGAAGCCCTAATGCGTTCACGTTACACGGCCTATTGTCTTGGTCAGATTGACTATGTTTACCAGACTACGCATCCAACACAACGTTCAGCTGAATTGATAGAAGAAATTCAACAGTTTGCTGATAGTGTGCATTTTTTTAAGTTAGCGATCAGCGAGAGCAACCAGAATATGCATAAAGGTGAAGTAAGTTTCAAAGCCTACTTTATTATCGATAACACCGTTGAAGTGATCACAGAACAGTCATTTTTTGAATTTATTGATAAATGGTATTACCACAGTGGCAAACTGTCAGCCACACCAAGCCATAAGTTAAAACGTAATGAGCTTTGCCCGTGTGGTTCATTGATAAAAGTGAAACATTGTCAAACTCATCTAATAAGCGGTCAAGCATAAGATCAAGAAGCACTAAAGCGGTAAAGGGTTAGCATTCAGTTCTTGCAGCATTTCATATAACACGGTTTCGTCCCCTTCTTGGATCGGTGGTTCCTTGCCACTTAGACGACGTATAGCATGCTGATCTAAATTACTCATCAAGCGACCATCTAATTTTTTGGCATCATCTTTTCTAACCCAAGGCTCAGGGGTTAAAGCGCTTTGTAATTTCAATTGGCGTAAACTCGTTTGCGCAGATCGATTAAGTTGCGCTAACACAGCCGCATCAGTTTCTTGCCATGCAAAACTGCGGCGTTGACGCACAAATAATTGCTGATAGAGCGTTGCGTTAACCTCAACGCTTTTAGGTAATGGCGTATAAAAAGCCGCCATTTCTTGTACCGCCGGAGACAACACCGCTAACCACAACGCAAAATCAGCACGATGCTGTTGTTGCAGTGCTTGGTTAAGCGTTGTACCCAGTTGCCATTCGTTAATGATTGCTTGCATTATCTACACTTTTTAGCCTAACTGTTTGCTTTATCGGCAAACAGTCAAAAAACTTTAGTAAAGTGCTTTACTTAAAAACTGAATTTGATAATATGCGCCTGCACTTGTGGAGGGGTTCCCGAGTGGCCAAAGGGATCAGACTGTAAATCTGCCGGCACTGCCTTCGAAGGTTCGAATCCTTCCCCCTCCACCATTTCTCTTTATGCCTAATTTCTTCAATTTAAATCAAAACGCTTTAAAACACTCTTAGGGCAAGGTGAGAACCTTCAGCAGGTTTGACAATGCGCAGCATTGACCAGCGGAACAATGTGGCGCTTGCCTGAAAGGCGAGCAACGCAAGCAATTTCTTCTTCAGCAGCCTCTTTCCTATTCAATTCATCGTGTTATCAGCAAAAAATGCTGTTACGGCTGACTCATTGTCGCGATTAATTAATACTGTCTTTATAAGCAAAAGCAAATAATGGCATAACAGCCAGTACTTGCTCGTACTTATTGATAATGACTATAACGTTGTCTTTGGTTAAAAGGCCGTAACTAACTGGCAAGTTGCTGACATAGCTCAGTTAATAAGGTACTGGCACCAATACGTAGCCCTTCGCTTTGTGCCGTTTTACCCGTCACTTGCTCATATAAACTGACTATCTCTAATGCTTGCTCAACGGTTTTGACACCACCTGATGCTTTAAATCCTACCGAGCGATCTGCGGCAGCTATACTGGTTAAGATGATTTTAGCCGCTTCCAGGGTAACGCCAACCGGCACTTTACCGGTTGATGTTTTAATAAACTCGGCACCACTATCTATAACCAATTCACTGGCTTTAGTAATTTGTTGTGCGGTTAATAGCTCACCTGATTCGATAATGATTTTTAAACACAGACCTTGGCTTGCTTCGCGCACCGCAGCTAAAAACTGAGCGACTTCGGTTTCTTTGCCGCTGAGTAAGGTTTGATAAGGTAAAACACAATCAATTTCCGTCGCACTGGCTTGGCGTGCTGTAGCGATGTCTGCTAGTACGGTAGATAAGGGTTGATCGCCAGTTGGAAAGTTAACAACCGTCGCCAGTGCCACAGTTTCATTAGACTGCGTAATATGTTTACGGGCCTCGGCTAAAAATTCAGGATACACACATAATGCGGCCACCGGCGCGGGAGTTACCGGTAATTGGACTAACCAATCGGTCATTTGACGCTGATCATCGTTATCTTGTAAGCGTGTTACATCTAAAAGTTTAAGCAGTTGCAATAAACGAAGGGGATTCATCATGGTTAGTTGCCTGTCTGTTTCATTATTATTAATTACCGTCTAATTAATCGCGGTATGCTCACCTAGTGAGGGCAGAGATTAAACTAAAATAGCGATTTAATGCAAAATCTAATAAATAATTATGCCGCAATGGAATCTTTTCATAATCAGTGGGTCTTAAAAGGTGTGTTATCCCTGGATGTATTCTCCTTTTAATCAATTTATCTTGATACCGACCTGCAAAGGTCGGTTTTTTTATAACAACAACCGCTGATGTTGCTTTAGCCACTGCTCCGCTAACCTGTAATCAGCAGAAAACTTTGCTACGCGTTGCCAAAAAGCGTTTGAATGATTCATGTGGGTTAAATGTGCTAATTCGTGCACAACAACATACTCTGCTACCCAAGTAGGCGCTTGCATCAAGCGCCAATTAAACCCTACCTCTGACAAACTATTGCAAAACCCCCATTTACGCTGCCAGTTACCAATACGGATTGCCTTTGGCTTACACCCCATAAGCTGAGCTTGAGACGCTACCGCTTGCTGAAAATACTGTTCAGCCAGAGGTACAAAATATTCTTGCAGTTGTCGATTCAGGTATAAAGCACGTCGTTCTGGCTTCACCCGCGTTGGGATCGATACTTTACACTGACGCTCCGTCATTACCACATTGGCTTTGGCCGCTAACTGCCAACAAAATGGTATCGATTGCCCTGACACTAAAATTTCATGACGATCTAACGCTGCCACGGCGCTATCAGCTTCGGCTTCCGTTCGAGCAAGGTGTAACAAGATCCATTGTTGTTTGCGCGCTAATAACGCAGAGATGAACTGACTTGAAGTGCCTTTTGGTGCTCGAATGGTCAATTGCCCTGCCTTAATGGCCAATTGCACAGAACGTCGCCGACTGTAGATGACTTGATAGTTAAAAGGCAAAGCTGTTTGCCCAGATAATATTGCCAAAGATTGCTCCGGATCCGAGTTTGTCACAGGTCGTGCTGATCTGGATTACATGGTATGATCAACAACAAGCGTTAACAGGTCTTAATTCGGATAGTGTATGAAAATAATTTCTTTTAATATTAATGGTATTCGCGCCAGGCTGCATCAACTTCAAGCATTAATTGAAAAACATCAACCTGACATTATTGGTTTACAGGAAATCAAAGTACATGATAGTGAATTCCCATTAGCTGATGTTCAAGCAATGGGTTATCACGTTTATCATTTTGGCCAAAAAGGGCATTATGGTGTTGCCATCATGAGTAAGCAACCGGCCAGCGAAATGCAATATGGTTTTCCCGGCGATAATGAAGATGCTCAACGTCGAATGCTAATTGGACAATTCGATTTAGCCGATGGCAAACGCCTAACTGTGCTAAACGGCTATTTCCCGCAAGGGGAAAACCGCGAGCACCCGATAAAATTCCCCGCCAAAACTCAGTTTTACGCTGATTTGCAACATTACCTAGAAACTTCGCATAACAGCGAAAAGGACTATGTGGCCGTAATAGGTGATATTAACATCTCGCCTATCGACTTAGATATCGGCATCGGCGAAGCCAATGCCAAACGTTGGTTACGTGAAGGTAAGACCTCTTTTTTGCCGGAAGAACGTGCTTGGCTACAACAATTGAAAGATTGGGGCTTGATTGATACTTTCCGTGCACTGCATCCAGAAACTGGCGCACAATACAGTTGGTTTGATTATCGCTCGAAGGGTTTTGATGATAATCGTGGATTACGCATAGACGTGGTTATGGCTACCCCGTTGCTGGCGGCTAAGTGTATTGAGTCAGGCATCGATTATGAACTCAGGGGTATTGAACGCCCATCTGACCACGCCCCTGTTTGGTCAGTATTTAATTTAGCTTAGCTTAGCTTAGCTTAGCTTAGCTTAGCTTGAGCCACTGTCATGAATGCGTCTTGTTAAAACCAACGGCGCATTACCGTATTGTCTAACTGCTGATAAGCCTGTTGAAGTAGTTTAGCCAGATCGAAATAGCTTTTTAACGAGCCAGGCTGGCTTTGTAATTGGCCATGCTTGATGATTTGCTCACGAATTTCGTTTCCCCAATTTATCAGCGCTGGAGGTAAACTGTTGTCAGCTCGTATGCCTAGCCAATAAAAACCCTGCAATGGTAACGCGGCTAAAAACAACATCATGGCAATAATCTGACCGAGATGTTCTGCACCAAGCAATTTGAATTGGACTAAAGCCGTAATTACCGATAATACCGGCAAAAAATGAACGCCTTTACGCGTTAAGAAAATGACTTTATTTTCAGGGAAAATAGCATTTAATTCTGGTTTAGTCGGCCAAGTACGACTATAACGAATACCTTGGCTTAGAATACGAATCAGCTGCAATTACTCTACTCCCGTGCTGGCCTAGTTTGATAACTTTAACATACTTTTAATTGTTCTAAACAAAATAAAAATGCCATTGAAACGTTAATGAAAGACACAGTGACGCCTCAGATTTAACAAAATATAAACAACAAGATATTTAAACCAAATTGATAGCAAAAGTCTGCTTTTTTTACGTTCTCTGTACTTTTTCGATCATGACAGACTAAACAAAGAATATGCCAAAATAAAAATCCAATAAAATACAGAACGATAAACAAGATAAACCGTGTTATTCACAATGTTATTCACAGAATCTGTGGACAACATGAGGCTTGTTAATAACGGTTTAATGGCTTAACAACTGTTTTTTTGCTAGTAGAAATCGTTAATTAAGCTACAAATTTGAGCAAATACGGCAAAAGCAGCAGTTTTATGGCCAAAAGCGCTGCTATCGCTTTAATGCTGGGCTACATAAGGCAGTGAAAGATGCTGATATTGCAAAAACTTTAAGCTATCATCAAAGCTTCATGATCTTGGAGAGCAACAGTGCAGCAATCAGTCATCATCTGGCAACAAGATTGGACCACACTAGAAGGTTTTATTATTAAAAGCCCGTTTAGTGGTCAGGTCTTACCGATCAGCATGCATCCTGAATTACTGTATCAGCAGGATATTTTTCCGGCGACCTTATGCTGTAAATTACAACAAGGTACGCTTTATGCTCCATTCAGTGGCCACTTTACAACAGCCAGAGCCGGTGAACGTCGTTTAATCTTTACTCATACTTCGGGGCTAACGCTGACCGTCGATTTGCCTTTTGCTATTAGCATCGATCACGGCAAAGGCTTACATTGGCTGTGCCGAGCACCACGTGAAGTCAAGGCAGGTACACCGATATTGCAAATCGACTTAGCGTATTGGCAATTAGTGCTCGATGAACTGTATTGTGTCGCGAGCTTATCTTTACCGAGCAAACTCGATAAGTTACTCAGCCGACAAGCTCAAGTGCTAGCCAACCAAGATCCTCTTTTTGTTCTGCAATTTAAAAAGTAAAAAAACTATGATTACCTTATACGGCATCAAAAACTGTGACACCATCAAAAAAGCCCAACGTTGTTTAGAGCAACAAGCGTTAGCCTATCAATTTCACGATTATCGCACCGATGGCTTGGACGCTGAACTGCTAGCGCGTTTTGCCGCGGAATTAGGCTGGAAAAATTTACTTAATACACGTGGAACAACTTGGCGTAAGTTAGCTGACAACGATAAAGCGGAGATCAACGAAACACGTGCTTTAGCCTTAATGCTAGAACAACCTGCGCTAATCAAACGGCCAGTATTACAACATAACGAACAACTGTTACTGGGCTTTGATGAGCAAGCTTATCTTGCGTTATCTGCCTCTTCTGAAAAATAGGTAATTCATTTATGACTGATCTCACCAATCCGGCCAGCAACCCAACATTAGCGCTCACCATGGCGTTAATTGAACGGGCGTCAGTGACACCTGAAGATGCCGGTTGTCAGCAACTGATGGCGGCACGTTTAGCTAAAGTGGGCTTTAATATTGAGATGATGCCGTTTGCCGATACACTCAATATGTGGGCACGCCATGGTCAAGGCAAACCGTTATTTTGTTTTGCCGGTCACACCGATGTAGTACCGAGCGGTCCTGTCGATGCATGGCACACCCCCCGTTTCAGCCAACCATCATTGGCGATACCTTATTTGGTCGCGGTGCTGCCGATATGAAAGGCAGTTTAGCTGCGATGGTTGTTGCGACTGAGCAATTTTTAGCACAAGAACCGTCACCGGCTTTTAATTTAGCTTACTTAATTACCAGCGATGAAGAAGGCCCCTTTATCAATGGTACGGTCAAAGTGATTGAAACTTTAGAAGCACGCCAAGAAAAAATTCGTTGGTGTTTAGTGGGCGAACCCTCTAGCCATCTGCAAGTGGGTGATGTGATAAAAAACGGTCGGCGAGGTTCGTTAACAGGGCACTTAACCGTAAAAGGTATTCAAGGCCATGTCGCCTACCCACACTTAGCTGATAATCCTATTCATAAAGCGGCACCGGCATTGGCCGCCTTAGCAACAGAGATTTGGGATAACGGTAACGCTTATTTTCCAGCAACCAGTTTTCAAATCGCCAATATTCAAGGTGGCACCGGTGCATCAAATGTGATCCCGGGAGAATTAAACGTCATGTTTAACTTCCGTTACAGCACGGAAGTGGATGCCGAGCAGCTGCAAAGTCGAGTCTATGCCCTACTCGACAAATTTGGTTTACATTATCAGCTAGAGTGGACGTTAAATGGCTTACCGTTTTTAACCGAGCAAGGCGATTTAGTTGACTCCACGGTGGCCGCGATTGAAAAAGTACGAGGTATTACGCCACGGCTTGAAACCACAGGTGGCACCTCAGATGGCCGTTTTATTGCCCCAACTGGCGCTCAAGTGATTGAACTAGGCCCTTGCAATGCCACTATCCACAAAGTAAATGAATGTGTGGCGATTGCCGATCTTAGCCAATTAACTGAAGTGTACCTGCAATTATTGATTAATTTGCAGCAACGCTTAACCGCATGAGCCGCGCAATACTGAACCGTGCCCTGTTAACGGGGCTTGATAATTCAGCCATGCAACATATCGGCAATCAGCAGTGGCTTCACCAAGAGGCCATGGCTGCATTTCTGCAACTCAAAGCGGCCTTGGCTAATGAAGGTTTTGATTTAGCCGTGGTATCGGCTTGGCGCAGTTTCGAGCGTCAAGCTCGTATCTGGCAAGCAAAATGCTTGGGGCAACGTCCGGTTTTTAATCATGCTCAACAACGGGTTGATGTGACTTCACTGTCAGCGCAGGCACGTATTGAAGCGATTATGCTTTATTCGGCACTACCTGGTGCAAGTCGACATCACTGGGGAACAGAAATAGATGTTTATGATGCCGCGGCTGTGCCAATAGATTATCAAGTACAGTTAAGTACAGACGAATATCAAGGCGATGGGCCTTTCGCCACTTTAGCGCAGTGGTTACAACAGAATGCTGCTGACTATGGCTTCTTTTTACCTTATCGCGCATTTCGCGGTGGTGTAGCGGCAGAGCCTTGGCATTTGAGCTATCAACCGCTGGCCAGTGCATGTCAGGCAGCGCTAACCCTACAACAATTACAACAAACCTTGATGGATAATCCGATTGCCGAGCAAGCCACAGTGTTGCAAATGTTACCGGAGTTATATCCTCGTTTTATCACTAACATTTGTGAGGCAGAAATATGAATTGGCCGTTATTTTGGGGCATCGCACTCGCTTTTGGCGTAATCATCGGCAATATCATGCTCATTAAACATTCAGCTAAAATGAAAATGCCCAGTTTAAAAGATCTAGCCGATCCGCAAGCCAAGCCTGACAACGCCAGTCAAACTGACGCTGCCAAGCAAACACAAAGTAAACCGGTTACTCCGAGCCCTGATCAAAAGCCGAATAGCCCTGACTAAAGCGTTGTAACTGGTCTCGTAAGTTAGGTGGTGTGCCCGTAATAACTAAAGTATCGGTTTTGATATCGTACTTTATCCGCTCCCCGAGTAGCTTTTCATCGAAGCTAAGCGATAAGCCGCCACCCGCACCATTAAACTTGACCATTTTTTTCAGCTCTTTCACTTCGACTGGAAATTGTTCAGCAACATCGAGCTGTTGTTCCGCACAATAGTGTAAGAAACCATTACTTTGCTCAGGATCAACGACCGCCGATAACTCAGTGAGTACCACATCTTGCCCGCTCTTGGCGCGCTCTTCACAGTAGTCAAACACCTGACGCCGAGCGCTGGTTTTTTCAGAGGCATCAAATTCAGCCGCACCCAGGTATTCTTCAACTGAAGCCAACACTTTTTGGCTATTCACTCGTGCATCGGCGCCCTCGGTACAGCCTAAAAAATCTAAAAAGAAATCGGCCACTTTTCGCCCTACACGTCCACGAATAAAACTGATGTAATTGCCTTTAGCCGCATTAACAGCATACTCCGTTAAATCTAAACGTGCGGCCAGTTGCATCCGGCCAATATCTAAATGCCGTGAAGTTGCTAACTCGAGTTGCTCCGACAATTCAAAGTGATCTTTACTGCCTAACAGGCAGACCAAAAGGTAATCGCTGGCTAAATAACGATAATGTGCCAGTAACACATAACCTGTTTCAGGTAATTGATGTTGGCTTAATTCCACCACTAATGCATCCGTAGTGGCTTTGGCAAAACCCAAAAAGTCTGTTTGATCAGCCTGCCAATCGGCTAATGCTTGTGGCACTCGTGCGGACTTCTCTGGATTAAAACTGGCATATCCTTTAGCTGGTTTGCCGTTATAGGCCAGATGTAAGGTTTCTACCAAGTTGGCAACGGCGACGTTACTGCTGATCAAACCGTCACGATAATGCGCTTGATGTTCGCCACTATCGGTCAACGCAATGTAATTAATAGCCAGATGTTGCATATCTACCGACATAAATTTTCCTGTTTTTTCTGAATTCTGTTACTATTCTATCTGTTTAAGCTTTGTTTATCTGAGTAATCCATGCCTATTGTATCAAAATATTCGACTAGCCAAATTGAAAAGCTGGTAAATCAACTTATCGACACCCTGCAAAATGAGCAGGCGACTACCGAGCTGAGCTTAATGTGTTTAGGCAATGCCGTCAGCCATGTTATTAATACATCAGTACCCGCCAAACAACGCGCTGCGGTCACTGAATCATTTAATCGGGCATTAGCGGATGCCATCAACGTAAATCGTCAGTAAACTTAACATGGTGTTAGAACAAAATCTGTCACTGGTAAAAAAAGTCAATCGCTTGCTGAATTGGGGTCACTGGTTCAGCTTTTTTAATATGCTGCTGGCTTTAGTGATTACGGCTTCTTTCTGGTGGGCAGAACCTTTACCTGTGACATTCCTTGGCTGGAGTTATCTTGTATTAACCTGGCTAGGACATACCGCATTTATCTGCTTTATGTTTTTTATTTTAACCATCTTTCCGTTGTCGCTAATTTTCCCCTATCAGCGCCATATTCGCGGCTTGGCCGCAGCGCTCGCCAGTATTGGATTAGTATTATTAATCTTTGACGCCTACGTTTATAACCAGCTTGGTTATCATCTAGGCAGTGCATCTTATGATCAAACGATTGATTTATTACGCCAGCAAATAGTCACCAACCTACGTAACTTTTTGCTGATCGTGGCCGTAGTGGGCAGTATGTTGTTTGCCATAGAACTGACCATCAGTAACTTTTGCTGGAAAAAGATCACCCGCTTAGGGCAATCAGGCATTGGTAAACCTGCACTTATGCTGTTTTTCGGCAGTTTTATGTTAAGCCATGTTTTACATATTTATGCTGATGCGAAGTTGCAGTGGGACATTACCCGCCAAGATAATGTTTTACCGTTTTCTTATCCCGCTACGGCAAAAAGTTTGTTAGCCCGCTATCAATTAGTTGATTTAACACAACGCGCACAGCGTCAAGCCGAGCGGCTAAGTTTAGAAACCAGTTTGCCACTTACCGGTGAGTTACGTTGTACCTTGCCGGCACAACAGTCGACACTACTGCTATTTAGCCAACCCTTAACCGAGTCGCAGATTAACTTTTTCCGTCAGCAGCAATTTCGATTACACGAACAACATTTTGCTCCCAATAATGCCCCTGAAGCACTGCTCAATGTGTTGTATGGCCAATTTATGGTAGAAGCAAGCGACACCGAAGCGCTTAAACAGCGGCCGAGCTGGTTATCCCCCTCTCACAGCCAGGCGTTTTCGGTAGTGAATCGCGACCCTAAGCTCAGCGCGTTGCTTCCTTGGGCAACAGAGTCGACCACTTTCACGCCTTTTAGTATGGTATTTGACGCGGATCCCACGCAAAATTGGGCTGACTATCAACAATATGCCCAAATTGTCATTGTGCCGTTACACAGCAATAATACTAAGTTCCAACTGGCTCCCGTCACCGCTCTGACCCGCTGGCCAGCACTGAGTCAACAATTAAAACAGCATAATAGCCAACAGCTGGACTGGTTACCCACCTTGGTTGCTGCGGCCGGCTGTGATGGCCAGCAACGCTGGCTTAGCGATAATTTGCTCGCACCTAAAGCCTTACCCAAACTGAATATCAGCCAGCAAGATATTATTAGTATCCGAAAAGATAAGATGCTGATCTTACGTCAAGATGGCAGCTATGGCGTCTGGTCAGCAGGCACCTTAGTGCCGCTGAATGACAAACTGGACGTACCGATGCTTATCGATGCGTTAAAGCGCTTAGAAGATTAACTGCACTTTACTGCTTATTGTATCATCTTCGGCCCTTTTAAGCGGGGCCGCTTACCTGCTAACTCAAGCTCGGCGAGATGAAATAAATTGGTAAACACAATGGGCGGCGCCGGTTCACCAAAACATTCAATAAACGCCACTTCTGCTTCTTTAACAATTTGCTGGTACAGCTGATCATAGGTACTAAAACCATCATAACTGTAAGGCTCATTCAAATCAGCCATAGCGTGTTGTTGTTGACGACGCATAAAATAGTTCATCAGGAACTCATACTGCTTGATATCCAGCCATTCACGGCAATCCATAAGGTTTCTCCGAAATATTCTGCCCTGCGATAATGAAAATCACTTAGGCTATAGAGCCTATCGCTCATGCCAAGATAAGGTATACGCAACACGGGCGTCAATTGACTTACCAAGCTGATTAATTTTATTGTTTATGCTAAGCAATAAAATTCACTTTAAATGCAAATGAGAGGTGTTATCATTTGATCATCGTATTGAGATAGGATGTAACTGATGATTAAGACACTCACCTTCGCGCTAATGCACTTTACCATTGCTTTTGTAGTGACCTATTTAATTACCGGCGATCTCATCCTCGGTGGCTTGGTTGCTATTGTTGAACCGGCGGTAAATACGGTAGGTTATTTTTTCCATGAAAAAATCTGGTCTAAACTGGCTAATACACCGCAAGGCTTTGCGGCTTAAACTAATAAGCAACGAAAGCAGCATACCCGTTGAAATTAGCACAGCACACACCGCAAAAAGCCGTTACAATATTCAACTTAAACAATGAATAATGAGGCACAAATGATAGCATTAGGTACCCTGAATACATTAACCGTAAAAAAACAGGTTAAGTTTGGTTATTACCTGGACGGATTAAGCTGGGGTGAGATCCTACTGCCGAACAACGTGGCGCCCGCAGATATTGTTATCGGCGAGCCCTTGTCTGTATTTTTATATTTAGATTCTGAAGATCAACTGATTGCCACCACTGAGCAACCGAAAATTATGGTTGGCCAGGTGGCCTCTTTAGCTGTGGTTGCCAGTACTAAGGTGGGTGCTTTCTTAGATTGGGGTTTAAAGAAAGACTTATTAGTTCCCTTTAGCGAGCAGCAAATCCCGCTGAAAGTGGGCCAGCACTATCTAGTGTATTGTTATGTCGATTTAAGTAATCGTATTGTTGCTTCGACTAAATTAGATCGTCATTTACATAAAACCCCTGTGCCTTACCAAACCGGTGATAAGGTGCAAGTGATGATCAGCGAGCAAACCGATATTGGATACAAAGCGATTATTGAACATCAACATTGGGGTGTATTGTATAAAAATGAAGTTTTTCGCCCACTGAAACGAGGTGAACGCCACACCGCCCTGATCACCAAAGTTCGCGATGATGGCAAAATTGATTTACGCCTAAATCAAGCCACTTATCAGCAAGCTCAGGCGTTAACTGAAAAGATTTTACAGCGTTTACGCCAAAACGACGGCAAGCTGGCTTTAACGGATAAAAGCTCGCCAGAACTGATTGCTGATGCCTTTGGTGTTAGCAAAAAAACCTTTAAACAAGCCATTGGCGCCCTGTATAAAGACAAGCTAATTGTTATCACACCTGCCGGTTTGCTGCTGGTTGAAAAGTCAGTTTGAATAAATAACACCTGTGCTTCGTGCAAAACGAGGCGCATTGAAACGGTATTGACCTTCACGCTAAACGACGTTCTTGCTAAAAACAGCGAGTAAAACAAAAAACCGGTCTTGCTGAACAGACCGGTTTTATTCTTAGCCAAATTTGGCTCAAATCACGCTGCGGTTATTTGGTTTAGTGCAAACTAAATGCACCGCGCTGGTGGCCCGCTCACGAAAGCCGCCTTCGCAATAACACAGATAAAAATGCCATAACCGAATAAAGTTATCGTCATAATTTAATTTATGTACTGCATCGCGCTGTGCCATAAAATTGTCACACCAATCTTTTAGCGTACGAGCGTAATCAAAACCGATATCCTGAACCTGACGGATCACTAAGTCTGTATGTTCCGCAACCGCAGTAGCCATCCGGCTAATAGACGGTAAACAACCGCCTGGAAAAATATAGCGTTTAATAAAGTCAACTTCACGCACATATTGATCATAACGATGATCGACCATGGTAATTGCCTGCAATACCATAATGCCATCGGGTTTTAATAAGCTGCTGCACTTGGCAAAGTAATTATCGAGAAAATCATCGCCTACCGCTTCAATCATCTCAATAGACACCAGCTTATCGTAGCTACCCTCAAGCTCGCGATAATCTTTAAACAACAGGGTAATTTGTCCCTCTAAACCTAATGCTTTTATACGGTCTTGGGTGTAATCAAATTGCTGTTGTGAAATCGTGGTGGTAGTCACTTTACAACCATAATGCTGTGCAGCATAAATAGCCATACTGCCCCAACCAGTACCAATCTCAATCACATGATCACTGGCTTGTAATTGCAGACGCTCACAAATTTGTTGCAACTTATGCTGTTGCGCTTCGGCTAAACTGCTATCAACAGAGGGATAAACCGCACTGGAATACATCATGCTAGGATCTAAGAACAGCTTATACATCGCATTGCCTAAGTCATAATGCGCAGAAATGTTGCGTTTAGACTGACTGACCGTATTACGATTGCGGTAATTTAGCAGCTTTAATACTGGACGGCTCAAACGTGCCCAAGTAGAGTCCATCTTATCGAGCACAGCTAAATTACGGGCAAAAATTTGAACTAGGGCAGTTAAGTTGTCGCAGCGCCAATGGCCATGAATATAAGCTTCACCGCCACCAACCGAGCCAGCCAACACCAGTTTTTGGTAAAAGGCAGGATCAACCACTGTTATCGTGGCGTGTAACTCAGCATCCGTTTCACCAAATTGTTGTTCTACCCCTGCTTCAATCACCGTGATGGCACCGTGACGTAATTGGCTGAGGAAATTCAAAGTAAATTTACGACATAACCGGTCAAACCAACCAAGATTGTCAAACACCGCTTTTTCACTAAGCGACAAACTCATACATCAGTTCCTCTGGATTTAGGATGGCCATAGATAGGCATCCTTTTAAACACTAGTTTTAAAGCCTGCCAATAAATTCGAGTCATGATCTGTACGCTTTGCCATGGCTGACGGATCAATATCTTACGGCGTACTGCGGCTGTCAGCTCAAAACGTCGTAGGGTAAACCACGCACTAAACACCGCTTGGGCTTGCTTGATATTCGTAATACTGCAAAACAATTGCTCGCTAGGCTGGGGAATTTGCCATCGATATTGCATATCCAATGGATTAAACGGTGAAACATGAAATACTTTGTCATGTTCATAGAACTTGGCGTTTTCTTGCAATTGCTGCAAATAGTAATGCCGTTCGTTCCAAGGCGTATTACTGACCTCCGCGAGCAAATAACAGCAACGACCGCTTTCATCGTAACAATAGTATAAATTAAGTGGGCTAAAATAGACGCCCCAGCCTGCCAATGGCGATACCAAGAAAACCTGGTTAATCGCCATATTACCGCCTAACTGCTGTACTTTGGCGCGAACAGCTTGCCCCAAGTCGCTATCACCCTCGAGAAAATCCTTACGTCGAAAACTAATCGCAGCAAACCGCTCAAAACCGATGCCTACAGCAGATAAACTAGCTTGGTTTAGCTGGCTGCAATCCAGCCAATAAGCCGCATAAGGATAGCTAAAGCCATGCACCTTGGGTAGAAAGCGCTTATGCCCTACCCGACCACAATATACCGCATGGCCTGCTTGCATCAGTAATCTACACCTAATAAGGCGGCAACATCGACAGCACTACGAGCGCCGTCTTCATGAAAACCGTTATACCAATAGGCACCACAAAAGAAACTATTATTCACACCATTGATCTCGTGACGCCGCTGCTGGCTGGCGATAGTACTATGGTTATACACGGGATGTGCATAGTGATAAACCCCTAATACCTTATCTTTTGCGATACTGGCGCTGTTGTTTAACGTCACGCAAAAAGTCACGGGGGCTTCTAAGCGCTGTAAAATATTCATATTATAAGTCAGTGTCGCTTGATTACTTTGCTGGCTATCAAGATTGTAGTTCCAAGACGCCCAAGCCGCTTGGCGAACCGGCAGTAAATTCGTGTCGGTATGCAGCACAACTTCGTTTTGTTGATAAGTAATTCCCCCCAAAATCTCCCGCTCTTGTGCTGTGGCATCTTTTAATAAAGCCAGCGCTTGATCGCTGTGACAAGCAAAGATCACTTTATCAAATTGCTCGGTTGTGCCATCGGCAAAATGAATGGTTGCACCCATAGCATCGCGCGACACGCCACTGATGTTTTGCTTTAAGCGTAATTTAGCAGCATCGACCTTTTGTAACAGGGCCTCAACGTAGCGCTTAGACCCTCCTTTGATCACTGACCATTGTGGCCGATCATTAATATTTAACAAACCGTGGTTATTAAAAAAGCGAAGGAAAAAACGCACCGGAAATTTTGGCATATCGGTTAAACCGGCAGACCAGATTGCTGCGCCCATCGGCATTAAATAATTATCACGAATGCCTTGGCCAAAGCCATGTTTGTCTAAAAACACGCCCAATTCTAAATCCAGATCGGCATGATCTTCAGCAACCATTTGCTTACCCAATTTGTTAAAACGCACGATTTGCCGCAACATTAACCAAAAAGACGGTCGAAGCAGATTACGTTTTTGCGCAAACAAGCTGGCTAAAGTGTTGCCATTATATTCCAGATTGTTTTGTGTATTTTTGACTGAAAAGCTCATCTCTGTTGGTAACGCAGGTACAGTAAGCTCAGCAATAAATTTATTGAAGATGGGATAGGTCCAGTTATTGAAAACAATAAAACCGGTATCAATGGCATAGTGCTTGCCTTGTACTTCGACATCAACAGTGGCAGTGTGACCGCCAAGATAATCATTTGCTTCTAACAAAGTAACATCATATTTATGTTGCAACAGATACCAGCTTAACATGCCAGAAATTCCGCCGCCTATTACTGCTATGCGCATAACTTTCCTTATAATGGCAGGCTAAACGCCTGCTTAAACAGCGGGTTAACCCGCAGCCATTTTACGTTTAACTTGGCTGGTTAACCAACCTAATACTGGGATCTGCTGATAAACCATTTCGGTCATATCATAATAATCACGATGATAGATAATTTGCTCACCATGCCAACGTAATTCTGAACAGCCCTTAACACTAATTTCTTTACCCTTAGCGATGGCAGGATGGCTGTACGTCATCACCCAACTTAAAAAACCGACATCACCCGAACAAGAACCAGATACCGGCATAAAGCGTGCGTAGTTCAACCGTTGATAACCATGATTCAAGTATACTTGTAACGCAGTTGCGCCTTGAATTTGTTGCACCGGATCAATAAAACAGACGTCTTTATGATAGAGCGCTGTTGGTGCAATAGTATGTTGCCCTGAGATCTGATTAAAATAATCTAAAAAGGCCTGTAGGCGCGGTTCAAGCATGCTGGTTCTCCTGATTTTTTACTGCTGAAAACAGCGCTAAGGTAATTTTTCGAACTTGATCATGTGCAACCACAGGAGCAGCATAACCTTTAGGCGTAATCGGTTTATGCGGCCAATGAATGTCTTTAGCCGATTTAGCCGCCAATTCAGGAATAAATTTACGGATAAAGTCACCATTGGCATCAAAACGCTGGCTTTGTGTTACTGGATTAAAAATACGGAAATACGGTGCTGCATCTGTACCGGTTGATGCGGCCCACTGCCAGCCGCCATTGTTCGCCGCAAAATCACCATCAATGAGCTTCGACATAAAGTATTGCTCGCCCCAGCGCCAATCTATATGCAAATCTTTGACTAAAAAACTGGCCGTGATCATACGTAAACGATTATGCATCCAGCCCGTTTGATTTAATTGCCGCATGGCAGCATCCACAATCGGATAACCGGTTTTACCCTGACACCACGCTTCAAATAAGGCAGCGTTATTCGGCCATTGAATAAGATCGGTTTCCGCTTGAAACGCTTTATGCTTAATTAATTTTGGAAAGGCCAGCATGATGTGTTTGTAAAAATCACGCCAAATCAGTTCAGATAACCAGACTGCAGCACCACTTTTCTCTTGCCAAATTGAAGCTCCGGCTTCTAATTGCAAGCGAGCGACGCATTGTTGTGCTGACAGCACGCCGATCGCCAAGTAAGGTGAAACCTGTGACGTGCCATCCACGGCTGGTAGGTCACGTTGCAAAGTGTAATCTTGCACCTTTTGCTGACAAAATAGGCGCATCTGCTGCAGTACTTCTGCCTCTGCCACTGGACACGCCGATGAACTGTTATCCCCCTCTTGCATCACGGTAAACGTTGGTAAGTCAGTAAAGGTTCGCGCTTGTGGCTTTGGCTTAGCAAAGCAATGCACTCCTTGTTCAGCATATTTTGCTAACCAATTACGTTTGAATGGTGTAAAAACTTTATAGACATCCCCCTGCTGGGTTAACACTGAGCCAGGGGGCATAATGCAAAGCCTGTCGAACCAATGACAATCAATCTGCTGCTGTTGTAATAGTGCGCTAACCTGCTCATCGCGTTGCTGCTCACGCACTTCGTACTCACGCTGTGCATACAAAGCCACCAGCCCTTTAGGAATAAAGGCAGCAATCGTCTTAGCGCAACTAGCATAGTCCACACCTTCCACCATCACTAACGGAATATTTAAATCTGCCAGCTCGCTCTCTAATGCTTTGACACGACGGCGCAATAAATCTTGACGTATAGCGGCCATATGGTGTTGTTGCCAGCTTTTAGCGGTAGCAATAAACACAGCGATAACCACACCGTTGTCTGCCGCCGCCGCGTTAAAGGCCGCATGCAATGCTTCGTTGTCATGACAACGTAAATCATGTCGAAACCAGACTAAATGGACAGAGGGTGTTTTCATAAGGCTTTGTATCCAAATTAGACGTGCTTGCACGTCAAAATAATTCCAGCAATTAGTTTACCTAAATTGCCTAAACACGATTATTTAAGGATCCTACCAATAGAAAGCACGGCAGCACTGATCCTGACGTTACTGCTGTCAGCATTTTGCTCAGTAGTGAACACTCTTCTTTACAGTACGCCTATTCATTCGGATCAACCCTTTAAAAAAAATCAAAAAAAAACGGCAGTTACTTTGTAACTGCCGTTTTAAGGTTTAATGTTTATCTAACCTTTACTGGTACCGCTTTCTACCCGTGATTTAAGTTTCTGGCCTGGCCGAAACGTGACTACACAGCGAGCAGAAATGGGAATATCTTCACCTGTTTTTGGATTTCGGCCTGGTCGCTCGTTTTTAGTGCGCAAATCAAAATTACCAAAACCCGATAACTTAACCTGCTCACCAGACTCTAGCGCAGCACGGATCTCTTCAAAAAAAGCTTCCACTATTAGTTTGGCATCTCGTTTACTTACGCCAAACTTGGTAAACAAACGTTCTGCTAAATCAGCTTTGGTAAGCGCCATCTTTATTCCCTCAACGTTGCGTCGAAATCATTTTTAAGCACGCTAACCACTTGATTTATAACCTCTTGGATAGCTTTATCCTCAAGCGTACGCGCTTTATCCTGTAAGGTCAGAGCAATCGCTAATGACTTAAACCCTTCCGCAACGCCCTGACCGGTGTATACGTCAAATAATTTTAGGTCAACTAACTGATTTACGCCAACTTTTTTAATACTAGCAACAATATCAGCAAAATGCACATCTGATCTAACAACAACCGCTAAATCTCGGCGATTTGCCGGGTATTTTGATAACTCTTGCGCTTGTACTATTTGACGAAGGCCTAAAGCGGCCACTTCAAGCTCAAACAAGAAAGCTTTACCTTTAATGCCTAACTTACGTTCAGCTTCGGGATGCAAAGCACCTAAATAACCCACTACCTCGCCATCAACATACACAGCTGCAGTTTGCCCAGGATGCAGTGCACTGTGCTCTGCCGCAGCAAAATGTACAGAATCTGGCGCTGACAATAGGGCCAACAGGGCTTCAACATCACCTTTCACATCGTAAAAATCAGCCGGACGCTCTGCGATCGTCCAATGCTCATTGGCATAAGAGCCCACGACCACACCGCCGATCACCGGTACTTGACGTACACCGTTTTCGGCAGCAGCATCAGGAATAAATTTTAGGCCATATTCAAATAGACGTAACCGATTGTGCTGACGATTTTGATTATATTGCACCGCTTGTAATAAGCCTGGCCAGCTATTTAAACGCATGGCTGACATATCTGCCGAAATCGGATTCGGTAACACTAAGGCAGGCTGATCAGCAAACAAAGCTTGCTGCACTTTAGGATCAACAAAGCTGTAAGTAATCGCTTCTTGATAACCACGATCCACCAACACCTGACGCATTTGCGACACACTTAAACTGGCTTCATTAAAACGGCGCATTTTTAAGGCTGCGATAGGCGCTTGGTTTGGAATATTGTTATAGCCATACACCCGAGCCACTTCTTCAATCAAATCTTCGGCGATACTGATATCAAAACGATAACCTGGCACCGTCACTTGCCAACCTTCTACAGTATCTGTGACACCTAAGCCTAGGCGCTGAAAAATATCAGTCACTTCGCTGCGGGCAATATCATGACCAACAATGCGTTTTAACTTTTGCTCAGTCAACACGATTGGTGCTTTTACCGGTAAATAGTCTGCAGCAACCGCTTCGGTGATCGGGCCTGCTTCACCGCCGACTATTTGCAACAACAACGCGGTAGCACGTTCCATGGCGGTACGTTGTAATTGAGGATCAACACCGCGCTCATAACGATGCGAGGCATCCGTGTGTAAACCATACTGACGGGCTTTACCGGCAATGGCTAGAGGGGCAAAAAAGGCACTTTCTAAGAAAATATCCGTAGTGCTTTTTGTAACACCACTGTCTAAACCACCAAAAATACCTGCCATTGCTAACGCTTTATCCGCATCGGCAATTAATAAGGTATTAGCCTGCAAAGTTACTTCTTCGCCATCTAATAACACCAGTTTTTCGCCGGCTGTGGCCATTCGTACTTGAATATCACCGTTGATTTTTGCTAAATCAAAGGCATGCATTGGATGCCCCAGTTCTAATAAAACATAGTTGGTAACATCAACAATGGCATCAATACTACGAACACCGCAGCGCCGTAATTTTTCAGTTAGCCATAATGGGCTGGGCGCTTGCACATTAACGTTGCGAATGACACGACCTAAATAACGTGGGCAGGCACTCGGGGCTTTAAGGTTGATGGCTTTTTGTTCATCGATGGTCGCAGCAACTGGCGGAAATTCAGGCTGGCAAACCTCAAGTTTATTTAACGCGGCCACTTCACGCGCTAAGCCTTTAATCCCTAAACAGTCAGCACGGTTTGGCGTTAAATCAACTTCGATAGTCACATCGTCTAAAGCTAAATATTGACGAAGATCAGTGCCCACTGGCGCATCTGTTGGTAATTCCATAATACCGTCAGAGTCATCTGCCATGCCTAATTCTGAGAATGAACACAACATACCGTGTGAAGGCTGTCCACGCAGTTTGGCTTTTTTAATTTGAAAATTACCCGGTAATACCGCACCCACGGTAGCTACCGCAACTTTTAGCCCTAAACGGCAATTCTTTGCGCCACAAACAATGTCTAATAACTCCGCAGAACCAATAGACACTTTGGTAATTTGCAATTTATCGGCATCAGGATGTTGCTCACAAGCCACGACTTCACCGACGACTACGCCACTAAACTCACCGGCGACCGCTGCAATACCATCGACTTCTAAACCAGCCATGGATAATTGTTCAGATAAAGCTTGAGTATCCAGCTTAGGGCTAACCCATTCACGTAACCAGGATTCGCTAAA
Source organism: Alishewanella sp. HL-SH05 (assembly GCF_052655985.1). The sequence goes on along the minus strand of NZ_CP199753.1, from coordinate 2,020,344 downwards.
TTTCATCTTGTTCTACTCCGCTTATCTGAACTGCTTTAAGAAGCGCACATCATTTTCAAAAAATGAGCGTAAATCGGTAACGCCGTAACGCAACATCGTTAAACGCTCAACGCCCATACCAAAGGCAAAGCCACTGTACACGTCAGGATCGATGCCGACAGAGCGCAGCACATTCGGGTGCACCATGCCACAGCCGAGTACTTCTAACCATTTTCCGTTTTTACCCATCACATCCACTTCAGCAGAAGGTTCTGTAAATGGGAAGAACGACGGTCTAAAGCGAACCTGTAAGTCTTCTTCAAAAAAGTTTTGCAAGAAGTCATGCAAAATGCCTTTTAGCTCAGCAAAGTTGACATTTTTATCGACCATTAAGCCTTCAACTTGATGAAACATTGGCGTGTGTGTTTGATCATAATCATTCCGATACACCCGACCTGGCGAAATAATACGCAGTGGCGGTTGTTCTTTTTCCATAGTGCGAATTTGTACGCCCGAGGTTTGCGTGCGCAACATCAGCTTAGGATTGAAATAAAAGGTGTCATGATCTGCTCTGGCAGGATGGTGCTCAGGAATATTCAGCGCATCAAAGTTATGAAAGTCGTCTTCGATTTCTGGGCCGTGCTTGGTTTCAAAACCTAACTCAGCAAAAAAACTTTCGATGCGCGCAATAGTGCGACTGACCGGGTGTAAGCCACCGCTTTCAATAGCACGGCCGGGTAAGGTGACATCAATCCGCTCTTGTGCCAACTTAGCGGCAAGTTGCGCTTGTTGTAACAAATCACGTTTTTGATTTAGCGCGTCTTGCACTTGCTGCTTTAATTCGTTTATTTGTTGACCAGCGATTTTACGCTGCTCTGGGTCCATCGCCCCTAAGGATTTCAGCAGATCGGTAATACTGCCTTTTTTGCCCATAAAGGTTACGCGAACCTCTTCTAAAGCAGGAATATCGCTCGCGGTTGCTACCGCAGCCAGAGCCTCATTTAATATCGCTGTCAGGTTCATTGTTGTCCTCAACGTCACCAGGATTGCCTAGATTCAAAGCCGCCAATAATACACCAGAAATGGCTAGCACGCAGTTTTAGCAGCAGATTTTTTCGTTTAGAAGCAGATTTTTCTGATTATTTTAGGCTTGTTGCAGAATTTCACGGATGAATGGGATAGTGAGTTTGCGCTGATGCACAATAGAGGCTTTATCAAGTCGATCTAAAATAGCCACCAGCGAACGGATATCACGATTATGGTGGTTTAATAAATAACGCGCCGCCTCAGCAGGCAGTTCAATGCCCTTGAGCCGCGCTTTTTGCTGTAATAAGCCTTGCTTGTCGTCATCACTTAACAACCGTAATTGAAAACTGGTGCAGGCATGCAAGCGTGACACTAAATCCGGTAAGGTGATCCCCAGCTGTTGTGGTGCTTGATTAGCAACAATAATCAGTGCCTTACCTTGCTCAACCAGACGATTATATAAATCAAACACCGCCACCTGCCAGTTGAGATCGCCCGCCACCGCCTGAATATTGTCTAAACAAACCAGATCGAGTTGCTCAAGGTTATCTAAGATCCGCGGAGTTAATTGCTCACAATCTTGCAACGCCACTAACTGGCTGGTGCGGCCTTGCTCATGCGCCTGCACGCAGGCAGCATATAATAAATGCGATTTACCGCTACCACTGGCACCGAATAAATATACCGGTGCTTGCCCAGTAGGATCAGCTAAATACTGCTTTAAAAAGCTCACTGCCGCACTATGTTCGGCGGCATAAAAACTATCTAAGGTTTCATCTTCAGGCAAAGTAACAGCTAAAGTCAGTTGCATTTAACGCCTAACAAATTGAAATACCGCTAACACATCCGATGGATTAGGATCCGTTTGCAGCATCGGTACCCCAGGATAGGCACCGAAAGAAGGTTCAAAGGTATCGATTTTTTGAATAGTCGGTTCAAACTGCAAGCTTTGCAATAATTGCTCGGTACTCATTTGGATAGTTAGCTGAAAACGAGTAAATTGCGCGCTTTGTTGCACGATCTGAACTTTGCTGACCCCCAGTAAACTCGCTAGGTTACGCTCAACACTGACCACCTCGGCCAAACTTTGCATACCACCGACTTGCAGTACCAGATGTTGCTCTGCTGCAGGGTTAAGTAAAATAGCGAATTGTTGCGCCAGTTCTTGACCTAAGCTAGCCGCATACTGCTGCATTAATTCGGTTTCATTGGCCGCTTGATATTCATGTCGTAATACGCGCCCTTCTTGCTGTCGCAACGCGGTTAAACGCCAGGGTAATTCAGGGTTATCGCTTGTGGTTTCGAGTAATAACACCACCACTTCATCTGCTTGATAGCGTGCGCTGGCGGCGTCAATTTGTTGCCAAAACCCAGCCCACACATCAGTTTCAGTTAACAGCATTAAGTCGTCGATATCATACAAGGGTAAAGTAAAAGGCAAGGCTTGTTGCTGCAAAGCGCTGCTTAAGCTGGTTAGCCAGATGCTATCAGCACGACGCACAAAATTACGTTGCAACTGTTGTTGTTCAACAATCCAAAATAAAATCTCAGGTCTTTGCCCACCCCAAACTGGTATTTGGTAAGATTTAAGTAATTGTTGAATACGCTGGCTGTCTAAGACAACACGAACCTTATTGCCCTGCTCGGTTCGGATCGCTTCAAACTGCTTAACGTAGCTTGCGGCATTCGCTAATTCATTTCGAAGCTCGGCTTGTTGCATAATATCTGGGCGACCAGTCACACGCATTAACACTTGCTGTAAGGCTTCGCGTTGCCATTGCTGTTGCGTTTGCTCTGCACTCACTTCAGCCTGATACAAAGGCGGACGCTCTGCGCTACACAGTAAATTGCTAAACAACAATATTAATGCTAACCCCAGCCATTTAGCCAAGACCATGCTTTCTCCTTTGCGCTGCTCGCGTGATTACGCCTAATTATAACAAAGCCACCCGCAGGTGGCTTCACTAAAACAAGTAAACGATTAGCCTAAATGAACACCTAAACGATTGGCCACTTCTTCATAAGCTTCTACCACGCCACCTAAACCTTGACGGAAGCGATCTTTATCCAGTTTTTTGCGGGTTGCTTTATCCCATAAACGGCAGCCATCCGGTGAAAATTCATCACCTAACACCACTTGGCCGTTAAAAACACCAAATTCTAATTTGAAGTCAACTAACAACATCCCGGCTGCGTCAAACAAAGCATTTAATACTTCATTCGCTTTAAATGTCAGACGCTTCATTTCCGCTAATTGCTCAGCTGTTGCCCAGCCAAAAGACACTGCTAACGATTCATTCACCATCGGATCGTGTAACGCATCATTTTTTAAGAACAATTCAAAGGTGGCAGGCGTTAAAGCCATCCCCTCAGTAACACCAAGACGACGCACCAATGAACCAGCAGCATAATTACGAATAACGCACTCTACCGGGATCATGTCTAACTTTTTCACCAGCACTTCATCATCGCTGAGCAATTTCTCAACTTGCGTTGGAATACCGGCTTCTTGCAACTTTTGCATAATGAAAAAGTTAAATTTGTTGTTGATCATGCCTTTACGATCAAGCTGTTCAATACGCTCACCATCAAAAGCAGAGGTATCATTACGAAAGTGTAACACGAGCAGCGAATTATCTGTGGTGTTATACACTGTTTTGGCTTTTCCACGGTACAGCTCAGTTGTCTTTTGGACCATTTTAAACTCCGATCGGCAGGCACTAAAATCAGGCGCAAAGTATAAAGGGCTTTGGCCTGATCGCAAATGACTTTTTACCGCAGATTATAACTCAGCACCGGCTGCACGGATGGCAGTGACCATCGGCTCGTAAATACTGTTCACAATATCAGCAGATAATGGCTCACCTGTTTTGTCTAACCAAGCAATCGCAGTATGGTTGTTGGCTAAACGTGATAACACAATCCGGTAATCGCCATTTTCTATGGGTAACTGTAAAGGGGCATCACGTAACGTAATGGTGCGCCAAAAACCCCGTTCTGGTTTGGTGTAATTCAAATAATAGGTATAAACAGAACGGTCAAAATCTGTTACCGATAAATTTAAATCATTAAATAATAACTCTAACTGTGACCATGTCACATCTAACGGCTGTTCAGTGATTAAAGCGGCATTGCCGGCTTTGTCGATACCGGGAGCCAAAGAGACTTCCGCCACTTGTGCACGTAAATCACGGGCCTTGGCGACCTCGGTTACAGCCACTTGATTAATCACTCGGTTAAGTAAATTCACTTCGTTGGCTTTAATTTGAACCGCATTGAGCTGTTCACCTGGCACAAAATACTGATGCTCTAACAAGGTCACCGTCATACTTAAACTGCGACCATGCGGCCGAGGTGCTAACTCAATTTGAAAACGTACTTGGTCCACAGCATCTTCAGATTTCCAAAACAGAAAGCCGGAAGTCTCAGAGCGCTTGATCCAACCCGTTTCATACCGTAAGCCGGCATCGTCAGTTTGCTTTAATTCAATGGCTTGCTGTTGAAAAAACGCCTGCAATTGCTCAGTCACAAAAGGCGTTAACTCACCGGTTAAATCATTACGTTCAAACCATACCCGAGCAAGTTTTTCTTCTTCCTCTAGGCGACTGCTGGTTGCAGTGGCAAGAACTAAGGTAGGAGAACGCTTACTGATTTGCTCTTTCGAGGCGGTTTGCACCGGCTGATTGGCTGGAATATCATAGATTGCTGGCTGATTGGGTGTGGCCATACCTGCGGGGATCTGCAGGTTAACTTTCTTCAGCTCAGTGCTTTCTGTTGGTGTTTTGTCAAAAACTGAACAGCCACTTACTAAGACGCTGACAGCGATAATACCATTTGCCCACTTTTGCACCTAAACTACTCCTGCTCTAAAATTCCGGCTTTTTGTAATGCCTGTTCGATTCGTTTTTCATGAATTGGTTCCAACTGGGTTAACGGTAAGCGCAAAAAATCGGACTTGATTAAGCCCATGCGTTTTAATGTCCACTTTGTTGGAATTGGATTGGATTCGATAAATAAATCTTGGTGAAGCGCTTGAAGCTTTGCATCCATGGCTAAGGCTGCTGCATTTTGTCCGGCAAAAGCAGCCTGACACACTTGGCTCATGGCCGCAGGAACGACATTAGCCGACACCGAGATGACACCGTGCCCCCCCGCTAACATAAACTGTGCAAAGCTCGCATCGTCGCCACTTAACAGTAAAAAATCAGCAGGACATAACGCTTTAAGCTCGGCTAAACGAGCAAGTGAACCGGTCGCTTCTTTTATACCGACGATATTGTTAACTTTCGCTAATGCTGCTACCGTTTCCGGTAGTAAATCAACGCCCGTTCTGCCCGGCACGTTGTATAAAATGATCGGCTTGTCAGTTGCTGCCGCTACCGCAGTAAAATGCGCCAGCATGCCTTTTTGCATTGGCTTATTGTAAAACGGTGTCACTGTTAGATAGCCATCAATGGGCAGATCAGCAAAAAATTGCGTTTTAGCAATGGTTTCACTGGTCGACATTGCACCATTACCCGCAATGACCGGGATCTTCCCCGCCACTTGCTCGCATACTTTAGCCATCACTGCATGTTGTTCTGCCATGGTTAAGGTAGCAGCTTCTGCTGTAGTGCCCATTATCACCAGACCGGCACTACCTTGCGCCAAGTGAAAAGCCACTAATTGCGCTAAGCTCTCATAATCAACCTGACCCTCATCGGTCATCGGCGTCACCAGGGCAACGATACTACCTTTGAACATGCTACTGTGGCTCCACATTTTGTATTAAGGGCGCCTATGTTAAAGACAGCAGCCAGTAAACACAAGCAAGCTTTCACCCTGATTGCTGATGCGTAAGGGCAGATGACATTCATTTGCAATATGCTAAACTGCGCGCCGTATCATGATGGCAAAAAAACTGCTGTTTTTAGACCTTTATAGGAAGTGCTATGCCTCTTCAACTTGTGGTTACCGCGATAGGCCCGGATCGCACCGGCATCGTCAGTAAGCTAGCCCGCTTGGTGACCGAATGTAATTGCAACATTATTGATAGCCGTATGGCTATTTTCGGCAGTGAATTCACCTTTATTATGCTGCTTTCTGGCGATTTACCGGCCATCAGCCGTATTGAGCACCTGTTACCGGCGCTAGGATTAGAACTTGATCTAACCACGATGAGTAAACGTACTAGTGGCCAATCGCAAACTCAGGTTGTGTCGCATTATGTATTGGACTACGCGGGCCCAGACAAAGTCGGTACACTTGGTGCTATCACAGGATTGTTAGCCAGTCACAATATTTACATTGGCTCTTTGCAATCGGCTACCAGCCCCAGCGCAAACGGCGTAATGATGCATACGCAAATGACGCTGGAGTTAGCGGAAGGAATTGATGCTGAACACATTTCTGTAGAACTCTTTGCCTTGATGCAACAACTCGGCTTACAAGGTACTTTTCAAGCACAACAATAAGGAAACGCTATGCAAACACTAACCGCCGGACAAATCGCCCCTGATTTTACGTTGCCCGATCAACAACAACAGCCCGTCAATCTTAGTGCTTTGCTTAAACAGCAGCGCGTACTTGTTTACTTTTACCCAAAAGCCATGACGCCAGGTTGCACTGTGCAAGCCTGTGCGCTGCGTGACAGCATGGCTGAACTTGAACAGTTAGGCGTTAAAGTGGTAGGCATTAGCACTGACGCACCGACACGCTTAGCTAAATTCGCTGAACGCGATCAATTGAATTTTACCTTGCTTGGCGATGAAGACCATCAGGTTGCAGAAGCTTTTGGCGTTTGGGGCTTGAAAAAATTCATGGGTAAAGAATACGATGGTTTGCATCGTTTAAGCTTTCTTATCAATCAAGACGGTAGCATTGCAAAAGTCTTCGATAAATTTAAAACCAAAGATCACCACGAAGTCGTACTCAGCTACTTAAAAGGCTAGCATTCATCTTGCCAGACTCGCATTTTAGCCTGTCGTTATACTAAATAACGGCAGAACTGCTAGCATCATATCCAGCGATTACGCCTAGCTTTTTCCCTATTTGGAGCACCCGATGAATAAATTAATATCATTTTCTGCCTTGGCTTCGGCCCTATTGTTAGCCTCACCTGTTGTGAATGCACAAACCATACAAACAGAAAAATCAGTATTGTCTATTGAAAAAGTGGCCGAAGGCTTAGAGCACCCTTGGGGCCTAGCATTTTTACCCGATGGTCGGATGTTAGTAACAGAACGTGCTGGCAAGCTGCGTTTAGTCAATACAGACGGTAGCCTTAGCGCACCTTTACAGGGCTTACCCGACATCGTTGTCAACGGTCAAGGGGGGTTACTAGATGTGGTGTTACACCCCGATTTCGCAACGAACAAGCAGTTCTATTTCAGTTTTAATCAACCTGGCGAAAATGGCAGCAGTACAGCTGTCGCCCTGGCAACTTTGAGCGACAAGGCGATCAGCGATTTAAAAATCGTGTTTAGTGCTAATCCTAAATTTGAAAGCCGCCATCACTTTGGCGGGCGCTTAGTGATACAAGATAATAATTACTTATTTATCACGTTGGGCGATCGAGGGCAGCGCCGCGATGATGCACAGACCTTAGATAACCATCACGGTAAAGTGATCCGCTTACATTTAGATGGAAGCGTACCTACCGATAACCCTTATGTGAAAGATGCTGCAGTCTTAGATGATATTTGGTCTTATGGTCATCGTAATATTCAAGGTGCAGCTCTACATCCTGCAACGGGTGAACTGTGGACGCATGAACACGGCCCGCAAGGCGGTGATGAAATTAACGTAACTCGTGCCACACTTAATTATGGATGGCCGGTGATTACTTATGGTGAAGAATATGGCGGCGGCACTATTGGTCAAACCAAAAAAGCCGGCTTAGAACAGCCAATGCATTATTGGGTGCCATCCATTGCCCCTAGCGGTATGAGCTTCTACTTGTCTGACGCCATTCCTGGGTGGAAAGACAGCTTATTGGTTGGATCACTGAAATTTGGTCAACTCGTTCGCTTGGAACTCAACGGTGAAAAAGTCAGTCATGAAGAACGTATTATGATTGGCCAGCGGATCCGTGATGTCCGCCAAGGCCCTGATGGCGCAGTGTATCTGCTGACCGATCAAATTAATGGCCAAATTCTTCGATTAAAAGCTGCCAATTAAACATGTCTATACTTCCTCAATTTACACTAGCCGGTGGCCTCGTTGCCACCAGCTTCTTGCCCTACTCGGCATTCGCGACTGAACCCACAGAAATTATTGTGGTTACAGCCAGTCAGCAACAACAATCTTGGCTCAGTACGCCTGCGAGTATCGACATTGCAAGACGTAATGAACACGGTCTGTTAATCGATAGCGCCGAACTCCTGCAAGGGATCCCCGGCTTGCAAGTTGATAGTCGTGCCAATTTTGCGCAGGACACACGGCTCAGTTTACGTGGTTTTGGTAGCCGCAGCGCTTTTGGTATTCGTGGTATTTACTTACAACAAGACGGTATACCCATCTCGGCACCCGATGGCCAAGGCCAACTTTCCAGCGTTTTACTCGATAACATTGCTTATGCCGAAGTATTACGTGGCCCGATGGCCGTATTGTATGGCAATGGCGCCGGTGGCGTGATTTCGTTATACACTAATGAGCAACAACCCAGTGGGGTGAGCAGTGATCTCGCGTTAAGTTCTATGCATCAGCAATACCAACTGCAAATTAGCCAACGCTCATTAAATAATAGTTGGCAGTTAGCCGCTAAACACTTTGAAACAGAGGGCTTTCGAGAGCGTTCCAGCGCGCGTAAGCAACAAATTCAATTTGGTTGGCAAAGCTTATTAACAGACGAGCTGACTCTGCGCCTGCGTATTGATGGCTCGAATGATCCCCTGCTGCAAGATCCGCTGAGTTTATCCGCAGAGCAATGGCGAGAAGATCCTGAGCAAACAGCACCTCAAGCCAGTTTGTTTGATACCACTAAAAGCACCCAACAACATCAAGCCAGCCTCGCCTTAGCCCACAGTGGTCAGCATCCTTGGCAAGTTGCTATTTGGCAAGGTAATCGTGAAGTGGCGCAAAACTTAGCCTTCACCGGCTCTGCCATCACCTCATCAGGCGGTGTCATCGCACTAGACCGCGATTTCCAAGGCGCGAATGCACAAAAGCAATGGCAGCTGCACCCTGAGCTGAGTACTCTGGTTGGCGCGGCTTTTGCAAAAAGTGATGATGCTCGCCAGGGTTATGTCAATCAATTCGGACAGCGGGGTGACTTGCGACGAAACGAAACCAATCTCGCCGAAAACCGGGATCTTTACTGGCGTGTCAATTATCAACCGACCGATAAATTGAGCTTTAATGGGGGGTTACGCTACACCGAACTGTACTATGCTATTCGAGATAATTTTATTCAAGGCGCAAATCCTGATGACAGTGGTGAGCGCAATTATTACCAACATGCTGGCGCCATCGGTATGAATTATCAGTTTGCCGCCAACTGGGCTTGGTTTATGAGCACAGGTCAGGGTTTTGAAGCCCCAACATTAAGCGAGCTTGCCTATAAAACTGAAGGCAGTGGCTTAAATTTAGGCTTAGAAGCCAGTGAAAATCGACAGTGGGAAACAGGTGTAAAGTACCAAGATGCTTCAAGCAGCATGAGCTTAAGTGTGTTCAGTATCCGCAGCAGCGATGAATTGTTGGTTGCCAGTAGCAATAACGGCCGCACCAGTTATCGTAATGCCGGTGATACTGCGCGAGATGGTATTGAGTTAGCAATGCGCACAGAGTTATCCGCGCATTTGCAACACGATTTTAGCTTAACTCTACTTGATGCGACCTTTGCGTCTACAGAACTATCGGGAAAACGCTTACCCGGCGTAGCAAAAACAGATGCTTATTCGCAATTACGCTATCAACCCCGCTTAGCGCTGCCATTGTATTTAGAATGGATCAGCAGCTATCGTAGTAAAATTGCAACCGATGATGAGAATAGTGATTTTGCGCCAAGCGCCGTTACTTTTGATGCCGCTATCAGCAGCGAGCAGGTGTTAGCAAAGTGGCAAGTGCGTTATTGGCTAAAAGTGAACAACTTGACCGATCGGAAAAATGTGGGTGCGGTGGTGGTTAATCAAAGTAATGGCCGCGCTTTTGAACCCGCACCTGGACGCTATTTTAGTGCGGGTGTGAACCTAAATTATCGCTGGTAATATTAATCTGCAAGGTCAGCGGGATGAACTCTCGTTGACCACGCTTTCGCTGTTGCTTTTACCAGTGAAGCTAAAGGTATGGCGAAGAAAATCCCCCAAAAACCAAATAACCCTCCGAAAAACAATACCGCAATGATGATGTAAACGGGGTTTAAGTCGACCACTTCTGAAAATAACAGCGGCACCAATACATTACCATCTAAGGCTTGAATAATGCCATACGCCAACAGTAAGTAACCAAATTCAGGTGTTAAACCCAACTGAAACAAGCCTACCGTGGCCACCGGCAGTGTGACCACGGCCGCCCCAATGTAGGGGATAAGTACCGAGAAACCGACCAGTAAGCCCAATAACATCGCATAATTTAACCCAAATAACGAAAATACCGCGTAACTTACCGTACCAACAATGACAATCTCCAGCACTTTGCCCCGAATATAATTCATGATCTGCACGTTCATTTCGTGCCAAACTTGAGTAATTAATTTGCGTTCATCGGGTAAAAACTGCACAAAGCCATTAGACAGCTCGGTTTTATCTTTCAACATAAAGAAAACCATGACAGGTACTAATACCAGATAAATCAGCAGCGCGACTAAATCCACAATAGAGCCCAGTGATAACGACAGCACGGTGCGACCAAACGTCATGACTCGCTCATCAACTGATTGCATCAGCAATAAAATCTGATCTTCGCCGACCATGCCGGGTAACAGTTCAGGTAATTCGAGTAAGTAAGTGCGACCGAGTGCAATCATTTGTGGCAAATCGCGTAATAAGTTTCGGCCTTGATACCAAGCAATCGGTACCACCCACATCAACAGCAGGATCAAAATGCTCATAAAACCAAGCACCACCACGCTGGTACTGATTGTTCGATTAAAACCAAAGCGCGTTAGACGTGCAACAGGCCATTCTAATAAGTAGGCAAATACAATGGCGACCAACACTGGCGCTAACATACCACTGAGCCAATAAATGGCAAAAAAACCGGTCAGCAGCATCAAAAACAGCGTAACAACCTGCGGATCAGAGAATTTGTTTTTGTACCATTTTTGCAACCAGTCTAGCATGTGATGTCTCGCGTAAATGTAAACGATTTTGCAGTATACCAACATCAGCATAAAAGTAACGACTCACTGTTAGACAGGGTGCTGAATGTGGTAAATTAGTGCCGTATTGAGCCGTTAGCTTACTGATTGTTTTAAAAAGCTACAATCAGTGACGCTTCGTTAAACTTTACTGAACTTACAGCGTTTAACAGAGCCAAACCAGCAGAAATGTAGCTTAATTTGCAGCATCAAACAGGTCAGTGATTTATGATACGCTTTGCAGTAAGAAAGACAATTTTGCTCTCTCTGCTCACATTAAGTTTGCAGACGCCATCCGCTATGGCTTTAAACACCCTGCCCGATATCGGCGGCAACGCTTTTTCAACTTTAACGCCTGAAAAAGAAAAACAAATCGGTGATGTACTGATCCGACAAACCCGTGCTCGTTTACCCATGGTGTACGATCCTTTACTCGATGAGTACCTTAATGCACTGGGTAATCGTTTAGTCGCTCGCTCGAATGATGTAAAATTTCCCTTTAAATTTTATTGGGTCAATAACCAAGAGATTAATGCTTTTGCCTCTTTAGGCGGCAATATCGTTTCTCATACGGGTACTTTAGCGGTCTCTGAAAGTGAAAGTGAGTTTGCGTCGGTGATCGCCCATGAAGTTGCCCACGTGACACAACGACATATCGCCCGTTTTGTCGAAGCGCAAAACCAACGCTCGCCTCTCACCATTGCCAGTTTGTTGGGTTCGATTATTTTAGCGACCATCAACCCTGAAGCGGGCATGGCTGCGATGGCCGCCTCGCAGGGCGCGGCACAGCAAAGTGCCATTAACTTTACCCGCAGTAACGAGCAAGAAGCCGATCGTATAGGGATGACTATCCTGGCCGAAGCGGGTTTTGATCCTAATGCCGTACCGATATTTTTCAGCCGATTAAGTCAACAAAGCCGGTTTGTTAATCAGCAATTAGCCTTTTTACAAACGCATCCTCTTTCGCAAGCTCGAGTCAGCGACACCCGCTTACGAGCTCAACAGTTTCCACAACGTTTTGTGCCGGATAGCCAAGATTTCACTTTAACTAAATCGCGCATTTTAGCCCGTTATCATTACAGTACCAAAGACGCGTTAATCATTTTCGAACGTATGCTAACTGAACCCGGTGGCAATACCCGCGTTAATCATTTTCGAACGTATGCTAACTGAACCCGGTGGCAATACCCGCGCTAATCATTACGGTTTAGCCATTGCCAAGCTGGATAACAAAAACTATGAAGAAGCCCGAATTCTTATAGAAGACTTACTAAAACAAGATCCGTACAACCTGTATTACCTTGATGTTCATACGGATATCTTGATAGCTGAAAAGAAATACGAGCAAGCAAAAGAGTTTTTACAACAAGCCTATTTACTGCGGCCGAACAACCAAGTGGTAACGCTAAACTATGCTAATGTGGCCGTGAAATCAGCTAACTACGGTTTAGCCGTACATTTGCTTCGTAACTTATTGTATTACAAAGACGATAATATCTTAGCCTATGATTTGCTGTCAGAAGCTTATAAAGCACAAGAAGATTTCGCCAAATATTATGAAACACGCTCGGATCTGTTTTATCAATTGGCTAATTATCCAAAAGCCATCGATGATTTGAATGAAGCGTTGAACAGTCTTAAACCCGATGCCCGTTTAGAAAACCGGCGAATTGAAGCCAAAAAACGTCAACTGCAAGCTGAATTTGAGCGCTTGCAACGCATGTAACTGACGATCAGGACCTATTATGATTATTTACCATAACCCACGTTGCTCAAAAAGCCGTGACGCCCTAGCGCTTCTGGCCGATAGCGGCCAACCGTATCAAGTTGTTGAATACTTAAAAACGTCACTCGATTACTCAGCTATCGTTGATTTATTGGCGAAGTTACAATTACCTGCACGGCAGATTTTACGCAGTAAAGAGCCAGAATATCAAAGTTTGAACTTGGCAGATCCGTCGCTCAGCGAACAGCAGATTATCGAGGCCGTAGTTGCGCATCCCCGTTTAATGGAGCGCCCTATCCTAGTTAAAGGTGAGCAAGCGGCGATTGGCCGGCCGTTAGCTAATATTGAAGCGTTGTTAGCATGACTTGCAGTGTTTTAGTCCTCTATTACTCACGTCATGGCTCAGTCGCCGCTTTGGCTGAGAAAATCGCTAGCGGCATCCAACAAGCCGGTGCCGAAGCAAAGGTTCGCTGTATCGCTGGTTTTGATAAAACCAGCGTGCCTAAGCACCCCGTCGCTGAATTAGCAGAGTTACGAGAATGTGATGGTTTAGCCTTTGGTAGCCCAGTACGTTTTGGTAATATGGCCGCTGAAGCAAAAGCTTTTTGGGATTCCACAAGCAGTTGTTGGCTTAAAGGCGAGCTAATTAACAAAGCCGCGGGGGTCTTTACGTCCTCAGGCAGTTTGCATGGCGGCAACGAAGCCAACCTACTCAGTATGATGTTACCTTTGCTACATCACGGCATGGTATTAATGGGCGTGCCTTACAGCGAGCCTGAGCTGCATAAAACCCAGAGTGGCGGCACTCCTTACGGCCCAAGCCATGTGAGTGGTTTAAACCATGATACCCAGTTATCGGTTGACGAACAGCGATTAGCCTTGGCTTTTGGCAAACGCCTAGGTCAGCTTAGTATTGCATTGAAAAACAAAGGATTTACAAGTTAATGACAGCAACTTCTGCAGTGCCCATGTCTGCGCAAACCCAACGTTTTCTGTTATTGGGTAGGCTTGGCTATTGGGGCTTATGGCTATTGATCCCGCTGTGGCATCTTTGGTTGGCCCCAGTGAGTTATGGTGAAGATCAAAATTTGCAACCCAGCACGCTTAGTACACTCCTTTTTTTGTGGCTACCGTTATGGTTACCGATGATAGGCATCATCAAAGCCAAAGCATATACCTTTGCTTGGGCTAATTTTATTGTCATGATCTATTTTTTACACAGTTTAACCAACTTATGGGTCAGCAGCGGCTTATATCAAGCCTTGTCTGCAGTTGAGTTAGTGTTATCTTGCGTCATGTTTTATGGCTGCACCTACTTTGCCCGCAATCGCGGCCAAGAACTCGGTTTAAAAATCCCCAAATTAAAAGATGATCCTGAGCGTAAAATCACGGGTCGTTAATCCAGCAAAACTGCAATTTACCCTCAGTATCTTGCAGTTTTTTTTATGCGAGCAATCTGCTTGCTCATTGAGTTCGTAATATTCACTATCTTGAATAAACATATGCAGTAGTTATGAGCGAGCAATTGGCACTATTTCCATTAAGCAGTTTTCTGTTACCCGGTGGCAGAATGAAATTGCGGGTATTTGAGCCACGCTATGTCCGGTTGGTCAAAGAATCGCTAAGTGAAAAACGTGATTTTGCAATGGCCACTTTAAATCCATTCGTCAGTCAACAACACCCTGATCGTATATTACCACTGGTCTGTAAGGTAAAAATCGAAGATTTTGAAGCATTGCCAGATGGTCTCTTAGGCATCACCTTGCGTGGCGTAAGTCGTTATCATATCTGCCACCGTTGGCAAGAGAGTGATAATTTGCACATCGCCGAAGTAGAAGCACAAGCAGATTGGGCTGATACACTGCTGCCGGCAGCTCAGCATGGCTTTGCGCAATCCTTTGCGGCGCTCTTAGACGAATACCCGCTGTTAGCGGAATTATACCCAGAGCCTAAACTGGATGATGGCGCTTGGCTGGCCGGGCGCTGGTTAGAATTACTGCCAATGCAACCGGCACTTAAGGTGAGCTTAGCGCAAAGTGATCCTGCCTATTGCTTAGAGCAACTTGAAAGCTGGTTCGAACATAACGCCTAAGCCTCAGAACTGAAAGCTGATGTTGTATTCTTATTCAATACCCAAGTATTTATGCACTTGCACACTCAACCGCCAGTTATGCTGAATACAGCTGGCGATGGCGAGTTCAGTGGCGCGCTTTTGCTGGCTAATCGGTTGTAAATACACTAACTTATTTAAAATTTGATGCTCGGTTAATAACGTCACAAGCTCATCAACGTGTTTTTGCATGGCCACCGGGTGTTTAATTTCATCAGCGCGCTGCAAAGCGCTAGCTAAAATTTTATAGCCCCCCGCCATATTCAATTTTGGTGATACCGTCACCCAACAATCAGCAGGGGCTTTTATTTCAAACGTGCCGCTGGTTTCAATTTGGCTACTGTAACCTTGCTCGCTTAACGCTTGGCATAATGGGACGAGATCATACATGCAAGGTTCCCCCCGGTAATCACCACATGCCGGGCTTGATAACCACGCTCGGCAAACAGTGCTAACAAGGCTTTCGGTGTGACATTTGCCCAAAATTCACTATCGGCTTGTTTCGCACTGACCTGGGCCAAATCGACTTGTTGCTCCAGATTGATGGCCCAAGTGTGCTTGGTATCACACCAAGCACAGCCCACAGGACAGCCCTGCAATCGCACGAAAATCGCTGGCATACCGGTAAAACTACCTTCGCCCTGAATGGTTTGAAAAACTTCGTTAACCTTATACACCCGCTTTGTTAATCCTCTAAATCAAAGTAACCGACGCAATTAGTGCGCCCTAGCCGCTTTTGCACTATACTACGCGGCCAAATTTTCCGGCATTATACTAGAGAGAGGCGCGAATGACGCAAAAAGTTGTGGTTATTTATTCTGGCGGTATGGACTCCTTCACGGTGCTGCACAATGCCATTCATGCCGGCCATCAGGTATATGCACTGTCTTTTAATTACGGCCAACGCCACGTTAAAGAGCTAAAATGCGCAGAGCAAGTTTGCCAGGAATTACATATCAACCATAAAATTGTTGATATTACCGCGATTAACCAATTAATTAGCGGCTCTTCACTGACTAGTGACATCGATGTACCTGAAGGCCATTATGCTGCTGATACCATGAAATCGACCATAGTGCCCAACCGCAATATGATTTTATTGTCGCTTGCGGTCGGCTATGCCGACTCTCTTGGTGCGCGCGCGGTATATTATGGTGCACATTCAGGTGATCACTTTATCTACCCAGATTGCCGACCTGAATTTGTTGAAAAAATGAATGATGTTTGTCAGATCGCTAATTATCAACCCGTCGACATTGTCAGCCCGTATTTATATCAAACAAAAATTGAGATCTTACGAGATGGTTTAGCAATGGGCTTGGATTACAGCAAAACTTGGACATGCTACAACGGTCGTGAACATGCTTGTGGTAAATGCGGTTCTTGTCAGGAGCGCTTAGAAGCCTTTGCACTTAATCACACCAGCGATCCGTTGGTATATGAATAACGGCGCTGTCTGTTTAATCCTGTCTTTTGCTAAATAGGAGCGAAGCGCCATGCAAATAGACACTCAGATCACTAAACTGAGTCGCCTGCCCTACACTGCCGGTGCAGAGTTGGCCCAGTGTAGCTATACAGGATTAAAAGCACTGATCATTGATGGTGATGAAGACGATTTTGATGCCATAGCAGAACGGCGTCAACAGACGATTACACTGCGTTGTAGTTTGTGGGAGGCCAAACGGCTGAGCGATGACGACATCCAAGCAAACCCATCGTTACAAGCCATTGTTGCCAGCTTGCCGCAAATTAAGGTTAGTGGCGTCGTACAGCAGATCCTTAGTGATGAGCAGCTATTACTGCGTCTTACAGATAGCGCTGAACCTTTGCCCGTTTGGCTCAGCGATACGCAGCAGCTGTGCGTTGGCCAACCCCTCAATTGCTGTGGCGAACTGCACGCCAGTGTGCTGGCTTATCGTTAACAGCTTAGCTCGTTGGCTTACAACAACATCACACGAAAACGAGCCCGTCAGCCACAAAAAAACCGGTTAGGCTTAAGTAGGTTATCTTAAGTTAAAACCGGTTTTTTTACGCTAGCTCAGTGGCGAAATGAGACCGTGTTAACTGCTAAACAAGCTTTGATGCAGTTGCTTAACGACAGCGGGGCCATCCTGATCTTGGATTAAGAAACACAGATTATGCTTTGAAGCGCCGTGACAAATCAGCCGCATATTAATACGCTCAAGCGCATGGAATAACGCGCCGGCTACCCCTTTACTGCTATGTAAATGGTTACCAATTACCGCCACTAAACTTAAACCTTGCTCAACGGTAACTTCACAAAAGGTTTTAAGCTCATCTAACGCGGGTTCAACGCTATTAGAAAAAGCACTGGTCATGCCGCCCTCATCCAGCGTTAGCGCCACACTGATCTCGGATGTTGTGACCAAATCGACCGAGATCTGATGACGGCTAAGCGTATCAAACACCCGTGTTAAAAAACCCGCGGCATGCAACATGGCAGGGCTTTTTACTGTGATCAAGGTTTGTGATTTACGCAAAGCGATAGCACGATAAGGTGGCCGCTCTTGCACGGTCTTCGCAATCCACGTTCCACCGGCAGCCGGTTCACGGCTTGAACCGACAAACACCGCGATATTTTGCCGCATTGCCGGCAACAAGGTGGCAGGATGTAACACTTTAGCACCGAAAGTGGCCATTTCTGCTGCTTCGTCAAAACTGATTTCGCGGATACAACGCGCATCACTGGTTAAACGCGGATCGGTGGTGAAGATACCCACAACGTCGGTCCATATTTGTACCGTTGCCGCTTGGATCGCTTCAGCTAATAAGGCGGCACTGTAATCGGAACCGCCACGGCCTAAGGTTGTGGTTTGTTCAAAATCATCTGCGCCAATAAAGCCTTGGGTAACAACACGATAATCGGCTAACAACGGTGTTAAATGCACTTGAGCAAGCTCAGCGATCATCGCTAATTGCGGCTCAGCTTTGCCAAAGCGACTGTCGGTGCGCATAACACGGCGAATATCAAAACACAGTGAGGCCGCACCACGCTCAACTAATACTTGTGCAAACAGCACTGAACTTAAACGCTCACCAAAGGATTGGATAAGATCTTTATGTGCGCTGCTATATACCGCACCGCCATTTTCAATCATCGCTCTAAGTTCAGCCAACAACAACTCAATAGGCTCGGCTACCGCTTGCGGTTGCTGTAAGCGATTCAACACATTTAAAGTAATACGCTCAATGCCAGCAAAGGCATCGTGACGGGAACTGACATCAGTAGTTTTGGTAATATCCACTAACAAGTTGGTTACGCCAGAGCTTGCGCTAACCACTACCACACGGATATTGTCATCTGCCAGAATGATATCGGCACAACGAGACATAGCATCGAAATCAGCGACACTGGTGCCACCAAATTTGGCAATAATAAATTTAGACACTGGGGTCTCTCCTTAACAAATTAGATAAGCAGAGCATGGCATTTGCTAGCAGGCAAAACGAGAATAGAAACAGACCGTTGCTGAAAGTAACAAAGGCCAGAAGCTCTCCACCGATTACAGGTGACAGTCCTAAGGATTCAGCCTTAGCGACCGAGTAAGTAATGTCTATCTCGTTACTCACTCTCGGCGCTAAACCCCCTCAACTATGCTACGAGTGATAGTGCTCTGACATAGAATACCTGGCTAGCGCGCCTCTTCTGGTCTATCGAATACGATTGACGACGCGGACTTTACCAAGATTTCTGCAGACTTGCAATAGCCTTTTAGCCATCTAGATGTAAGAATGCAATTATTTTCTTGAACCGTCAAGCGCCAACGAGACATTAATAATGTGTTTGAATATGTTTTAACCGTTCTAAAAAACGTTCCATGGTTTTTTCTTCAGCGGCATCGGCATGCCATTTATTATGAAAACCCAAGGTGAGTTGCACTTGCCCATCGGTAAAGTAGACTTCATAACCATCAAAACCTTGGCTTACGGTTATGCCTTCTAATTCAAAGCCCGCCCCGTGCTCGGTGTTCACGGCTTGACCTGATTTTTCAATTTTACTGTACAAATTCAGTAAGAACTTGCCATCAATTTCGTTTTGCATAATGACTCCAGTTTGTTCGGTTTGAACCAGTTACGCTTTATCGGTATAGTTCGATTGTCTTTAAAGGAGAAAAATAATGAAAATAGCCTTTGCTGCTGCCAGTTTACTCAGCATCTTTGCAGCTCACGCCAACATTGTCCAACCCGCACCGCTCGTTTCTATTGCCACGCATGATAGTTTTTTTAATCAATTAAAAGCACTGTGCGGAAAAGCCTTTGCCGGTAAAACCGTCGTTGATACGCCCGCTGCACCGGGTTTTGAAGGTGCATTAATTATGCATTTACGCCGCTGCACTGATACAGAATTACAAATACCGTTTCATGTCGGTGACAATCATTCGCGTACTTGGATTATCACTAAAACGGGTTCAGGACTCTCCTTAAAACATGATCACCGCCATAAAGATGGTTCGCATGACGAGCAAACCATGTATGGGGGCCATACTGTTGATGCCGGTTGGCCAAACGTGCAGTCGTTTCCTGCCGATCAATACTCTAAAGAGTTATTTGCCGCCAATGGCTCTGCACAATCCATTGGCAATACCTGGCAAATGTATGTCTATCCAGAACAATTTACTTATCGGCTAGTGCGCGAAGGCCGCGAATTTCGGGTCGACTTTGATTTGACTCAACCGGTGTCTTTACCGCCTGTACCTTGGGGTTATGCCGATTAACCGCCCTAATTTCGCGACGGCAGCACTAGGCAAGTGTGTCGTCGACTCATACACTAAGAATATAGCCTAACACATCCAAGGAAGTTCTCATGAAAGATACTGTTAAACCTGCTATCTGGTTAAGTTTAGCCTCTGCACTATTCCTCAGTGCTTGCGATAAACCTGCCGAAGCCCCTAGTAACGCGGCAGCGGCTACGGCAACCACCGAAGCCCCTGCGTTAGTCGATACCGACTTTAACCCTAAACTCGCTGAATACATCAAAACCCTGTCTTCAGATGAATTTCAAGGGCGCGCTCCAGCCACTAAAGGCGAAGAGCTTACCGTCGCTTACATTGAGGATAATTTTCGCCGTATCGGTTTAAAAGGCATTGATGGCGACAGCTATAAACAACCGGTCTCGTTGGTGCAAATTGATCCGAAAAATGTCACGGCAATGACACTTACGGGCGGTGGCAATACCGTGCCTGATAGCTTAGCTTATCGCGATGACATGATTGCTTGGACCACCCAAGTTGTTGATAAAGTTAATGTCGCAGAAAGCGAAATGGTGTTTGTCGGCTACGGTATTGTTGCGCCAGAATATAATTGGAACGACTACGAAGGCTTAGATGTTAAGGGCAAAACCGTCGTGATGTTTGTTAACGACCCCGGTTATGCAACTCAAAATCCTGAATTGTTTAACGGTAATGCCATGACTTATTACGGTCGTTGGACTTACAAATATGAAGAAGCAGCTCGTCAAGGTGCGGCAATGGTCTTGATCATTCACGAAACTGCACCTGCTAGCTATGGTTGGGGCGTGGTTGCGCATGGCTCGCCGATTAAATTTGATTTAATCAAAGAAAACAAAAACAGTGATCGTGCACAAGTGGAAGGTTGGATCACCGCTGAAACCGCTGAAAAGCTATTTAGCAACATTGATCAAAATATTGAAAGCATGCGTGCACAAGCTTTATCAGGTGATTTCAAACCGGTGCCATTAAATGTGAAAGCGTCGGTTTCCATCGATAACAACTTACGTGAGCTCAACTCAAGTAATGTGGTCGGTTACATTGAAGGTAGCAAATACCCCGATGAATACGTACTTTACATGGCGCATTGGGACCACCTTGGCATGGACTTCTCTAACCCAACCAATAAAGTCTTCAATGGTGCGCAAGATAATGCCAGCGGCACCGGTGCTGTTATTGCCTTAGCGGAATACTTTAAACAACACGCCCAACCAGAGCGCTCAGTGGTATTTGTGTTAGTGACAGCGGAAGAACGTGGCTTACTTGGCTCTGCTTGGTATGCTGCTAATCCCGTATTCCCATTAGAGAAAACAGTAGCAGCCATCAATATGGATGTGATGAACGTTTATGGCCCAATGAAAGACATGGTCGTTGTTGGACTGGGTAACACCGACTTAGAAGAAATATTGGTAAAACACACCAAAGCACAAAATCGATATGCCGTAAAAGAACCGAATCCAGAAGCCGGTATCGCTTACCGTTCAGACCATTTTAGTTTGTCGAAAAAAGGGGTACCGATCCTGTATGCCAAAGGCGGTAATGACCACTATCAAAACGGCTCAGAATGGGGTGCGGCTCAACGTGCAGAATACAACAGCTGTTGTTATCACAAAGTAGGCGATGAATGGGATGACAGTTGGGACTTACGTGGTGCTCAGCAAGATCTGTTCTTGTACTACCGCGTCGGTGACGAGTTAGCGAATAGTCGACTGTGGCCAAACTGGTATCAAGGTAACGAGTTCCGCGCTATTCGTGATGCTTCAGCGGCACAACGCCAAGAATAATTTTTCTTAATTTAATCAGTTACATTAAAAAGCAGCTTCGGCTGCTTTTTTTATAGCTATAAATTCAGAATCAATTCAGTTAGGCTAAAGCACACTCACCATTGGCGGTAAACTAACAAGGAGCCTGCATGCGTCGATTGCTAAAAATCTTAGCTATGCTGCTGTTAGCATTACCGGTGTTACTGTTTATCGCTTGGTTTTACCTGCATACTCAATTAAAAATGGCTGGGATCAGTAGCTGGTCGCTGCAACTGGCACACCTTTCTTGGCATCAAGCCAACATAAACCAATTAGATCTCGTTTATGAAAACGACCACTATCGTAGCGAAGTGAGCTTTCACGACTTAAAACTGCGCTGGTCATGGCCAGGCTTTTTTCGAATTCAAGCACATAGCATCCAACTGGCCAGTGCCACCATCACTGTGCAGCAAACCGGCGAGCACGTTGCAGACACCGCCGCTCGGCTCCCTGTGGCGCTATCAGCGGATTGGCGCTTACCTACATGGTTGCCAAAGCTGATTAAACTAGACCAAATCGATTTATTGCTGCCCTGTGCCAGCGGCCAATGTGCCTTGCAAGCTAGTCTAGTGGCCAGTGCGGATGAGCAGCAAGCTTGGCAAGCCAGTTTATCGTTCAAAAACCCACAGTATCAGCAAACCGTCAAAACTGACTGGCAATTGCAGCAAGGTCCTGATGCACTGGCCATTCAAGCGACCTTGCTCCTAGATCAGCAACTGGCGTTAAGTTTTAAACAACAGCTTGCTATCGATCGTGCTGCCAGTACCGAGTTAGCCTTAGCCATTTCGCCGCCCTCACCGGCCTTATTAGCTTGGCTTAACGAGTGGGATCTGCAGCTACCTGATGAATGGCGCGAGCAATTTACGCAACCAGTACAATTACATCTTGTCGCCCGTTGGCAATTACCCGAGCTATGGCCTGAGGCAAGGCTAGCAACCAACGCGTTACCCTTGGTTAATGCCGAGATAGATATTATTGCCAGAGCCCCAGACGCATTTATTATTCCCAATATCGGCTGGTTAAAAGGAGAATTAAAAGCACAGCTCCAGATTGCCGATCAGCATGTGGCGAAGTGGCAATTAGCCGCTGATCTGGCATTAAGTCATTATCCTGATTTTGGCCTGAAAGCTTATTTCGCGGATCCGCTAGCGCCACTGCTGATTAAAATTGATAGTCAAAGCGCCAGCAGCCCGTCATTAACGCAACTGCCGCTAAAACTTCAACTTAGTTCAGCCAGCCCAGTACAAAGCAGCTTTAATGCACAAGCGATGTTAAGTTTAACGCCAGAGTTAGCCATCACGCTCAATCAAGCTGAGCTCATGCTAAAAACCAAGCAACTGCAAGTCAAAGCGTACCAATTAAAACTGCAAGATGTGACATTGCAAAGCCGTTTTCATGGCGCTTGGCAGGCCAAGTATTGGCAATTACAACTAGCCGATAACTCCAGCTTAGCGGCCAAAGTGACGCATCCCGACGCGAAAGGTCAAGTGAAACTAGCCGTTAATGGCACCACCATTAGCCAAGCAACAGACGCCGATGTCACACTGAGCAGCCAACTGCAACTGTTGGTACAACAACTGCAACATGCTCAACTGTTAACACAAAACTGGCAATGGCAAGGCAACGCCAGTGGCTCCCTTGTAAAGCTTGACGTTGAAGGGGTGTTAAGCAACGACAGTGGCTTAATCGTTAAACAACAAACCGCGTGGCAAGCCCCCGCACAACTGCAAATGGATTGGCAACTAGAGGACTTGTTTTTACTGGCAGGCAACCCTTTAGCCACAAGCTTCCAAGCTTGGCCAAGTTTACTTAATTTAACTCGTGGTCGCATTAACGCCTATGGCCAGCTTAGCTATCAGCAACAACTTGTTGCTAATACACAAGTGAATTTTCGAGAATTAACAGGGCTTTATGATCGTACCCTGTTTACTGGCTTAACCTCTGCGTTTTTAGTGAATTTAAAAGCCCAGCAATTCACCATCGAGGTGCCTGAATTACAGCTGGCGCAGCTTAACCATGGCTTACAGATGGGCCCGTTACAGCTGAAGGCGCAGTATCAAGCGACGCTAGCAGAACCTTTTTTAGGTAATTTACAACTGTTAGACGCTCGTCTTGGCTTTATGCAAGGTGAGTTGTCTGTTGAACCGCAATTAATGGCACTAAAACAGCCAAGCCAACAACTGGTATTAATAATCAACCAACTTGATTTAGCAGAGCTGGTGCGTCAGCACCCCACTACAGAATTAAAAGCCAATGGTAAACTAAGCGGGCGTATTCCATTAACTATCAACAACAAACAATTCAGCGTGCAACAAGGTCAATTAGCCGCAGAAGCGCCAGGCGGTACTTTACAGTATCGCAGTGCCGCCTCAGCGAAGACTGGCGGTATGAAAATCGTCTTTGATGCATTAGAAAACTTTCAATTTAGTGTACTGAACTCTGAACTTAATTATGCAACCGATGGCAAACTGACGCTGGCGCTTCAGTTAAAAGGTGCCAATCCGGCTTTACAACAAGGCCGAGCGATTAATTTAAATATTAACTTAGAGGAAGATTTACCGGCCATGCTCGCGAGCTTGCAGTTGGCCAACAAACTGAACGATACATTGACCAAACGGGTCCAACAATATATTCAACGACAACAAGCTGCGAAAGCTGCTGCAGGAGAAAAACGATGAAACGACATGCGTTGCTAGGGCTAGGCTTAGTTTTCGCCCTTGCTGCTTGCACCCCAAAGGTGGAAGTCGCACTAGCCAATGAGCCTATAAACATTAACCTTAATGTAAAAATCCAACATGAGATTTATATTAAAGTAGACAAGCAACTCGACGATTTATTCAGTGATGCCAGCGGGTTATTCTAAGGAGAACACCATGACTTTTTTATCACGTTTTACCGCTTGTAGCTCACTTAAACTGTTAGTACTGAGTGTATTAATGGCTGTCAGCTTGCCAATTATGGCCATGACATTACAACAAGCAATGGCCGCTTTACCTAACGCCAAAACACAAGGTTTAGTGGGTGAACAACTGAATGGTTATCTTGGGGTGATCAACGCCAATAGTGAAGCCGACACCATCGCTAAACTGATTAATGATGCACGCCGCGCCGAATATACCCGCCTAGCAAAAGACAACAACATCGCCGTTGCAGATGTTGAAGCCTTGGCAGGTCAAAAGGCTATCGAACGCACGCAGCGAGGGCATTTTATTTTACTTGAAGGTAAATGGGTACAAAAACGCTGATTTTTACAACAAAATGGCAACTTGACCGATAGCGGGAACAAGTAATTAGACTTTAGTCGCATACTTGAACATCAAGCCTTACTGTATTATTTAAGGTTGATTTTAACACCCACTAAGAGGTTATAGCATGAATGCTATTTATTTGATGGTAATGGGCCTAGCCGCCATGGCGCTGGGTTACTTTGTATACTCAAAGTTTATTTGCGAAAAAATATTCAAAGTAGATCCAAATTTCCGTACACCCGCTCATGAAATGCAAGACGGTATCGATTATGTGCCAACCAACAAGTATATCTTATGGGGGCATCACTTTACTTCCGTAGCAGGAGCAGCCCCCATCATCGGCCCTGCTATTGCGGTGATCTGGGGTTGGGTACCCGCTTTTTTATGGGTTGTTTTTGGTACTATTTTCTTTGCCGGTGTGCACGATGCAGGCGCAATTTGGGCCAGTAGCCGTAACAAAGCAAAATCTATCGGTGCCTTAACAGGTGATATCGTCGGTAATCGCGCCCGCAGTATCTTTATGATCGTTATTTTCTTGGTATTGCTGATGGTCAACGCGGTATTTGCCGTGGTTATTGCCGGTCAGTTAATTAACTTTCCAAGTGCCACCGTGCCTGTCTGGGGCGCCATTGTGGTTGCCTTAATTATCGGTCAGTTAATTTATCGCAAGCTGATTGGTTTGTTAATGGTGACCATTATTGGTGTCGTCGCGCTCTATGCGATGATTTATGCCGGCCCAATGTTCCCGCTGTCGTTACCAGAAACCGTCATGGGTTTATCTGATCGTCAAGGCTGGATTGTCTTACTGTTTGTCTACGCAGCTATCGCCTCATTATTACCGGTATGGGCCTTATTACAACCACGTGATTACATTAACGGCATCCAATTATTTATCGGTCTAGGTTTATTATACGCTGCCGTTATTTTTGCCAGCCCAGATATTGTTGCTCCAGCCTTTAATCATGATGTACCGGAAGGCACACCTTCGCTGATCCCATTATTGTTCGTGACTATCGCCTGTGGTGCTATCTCCGGTTTCCATGGTTTAGTCTCTAGCGGTACAACTTCTAAACAGCTTGATAAAGAACCCGATGTACGTTTTGTTGGTTACTTCGGCGCCATTGGTGAAGGTTCATTGGCTTTAGCCGCCATCATTGCTGCCACTGCCGGTTTTGCTACCCTTGCTGATTGGCAGGCGATTTATCATAGCTTTGGCCAAGGTGGCGTAAGTGCCTTTATCCGCGGCGGTGCCAATATCTTGGAAAATGGTATTGGTTTAGACGCGGTTTTATCTCAGACCTTGTTAACGGTAATGGTGGTTTTGTTTGCAGGTACCACGATGGATACCGGCTTACGCTTACAACGCTACATTTTCCAAGAATGGGGCAGTATTTATAATATTAGTTGGATGCAAAAAGCTGCACCCGCCACGCTGTTAGCGGTTGGTTCTTGTTTACTGCTGGCTTTTGGTGCCGGTGGTGATGGTTCAGGCGGTATGATGATTTGGCCATTGTTTGGTACCACTAACCAACTATTAGCAGGTTTAACCTTGCTAGTGATCACGGTTATGTTAGTAAAACTGGGCCGTCCAATGTGGTACACGCTGGCACCATTAATCTTCTTATTAACAATGACCACTCTAGGTCTGTTAATTCAACTCAAAAGCTTTTATGACAAGCAAGATTGGTTCTTATTCACTCTAGACTTAGTTATCTTAATCGCAGCAATCTTAGTGATCCTTGAATCTGTGGGGACGCTTACCCGACAAATCAAAGCCAATAAGCTTGCCAACGATAAAGTATGAAGCTCGATACCATTAAGGCCTGGTTTCGCCAGGCCAGTTTTTTATGCTGAAGAGGCTTATAATGCCCCCTACCGCTCGGCTATTGCCCGAGCGCAACGGGAACAAAATGACCTCTTCATGCTGCTGATCTTTTCTGAAATGATGGGTGTCCCCAACCCTGCAAGTTATTACACCTTAGAATTGCAGCCACTGTTAATGGAGCGATTTCATGATTGGCATACCCGAATGGGTATGGAGCACTCACCACTGGATAATTTCAAATGTTGTTAACCGACAAAAAAGTATTGCTAGTTGGTGGCAAAGGCGGAGTCGGTAAAACGACTATGTCTTCCGCCTTAGCGGTATTAGCCAGCCAACGCGGTAAAAAAGTGTTATTGGTTTCAACCGATCCGGCGCATAGCTTGGCCGATGCCTTTGGTCGTGAAAAAATAGGCGATAAGATTACTCGCTTAGCTGCAAATCTGGATGCGTTAGAACTCGATCCTGACGAGGAAGTCAATCAACACTTAGCCAAAGTTAGCGCGCAACTAAAGCGTTTTACCCGTCCTGAAATGTACGCTGAAATTGAACGGCAAATGCGTTTAACACGGCAATCACCTGGGGCACAAGAAGCGGCCATGCTGGAAAGGATTGCGCATACGATTGAACTGGGTTTAACCGATTATGATTTAGTCATATTCGATACGGCACCAACAGGCCATACTTTGCGCTTACTCAGCTTGCCTGAAGCCATGGCCGCGTGGACGCAAGGCTTACTCAGTGCCAATAAACGCTCGAGAAAACTCGGTGAAGTGCTTGGACATCTTACCCCTAAAGGCGGCCGTGATATTGATAATCCGCTGGTTGATCCCGCCGAGCTGGCGACATCTGGCATGGATGAGCGCAATAAAGCCATTACCGAAACCCTATTAACTCGGCAACGTTTATTGCAACGCACCCGTGAGTTATTGCTTGATAAAAAGCGTACGGCTTTACTCTTTGTATTAACGCCCGAGAAATTGCCTATCTTAGAAACAGGACGTGCGGTGCAAAGTTTACAGCACGAAAAATTACCGTTAGCCGGTTTAATCGTTAATCGTATTTTACCTGCTGAAGCGGATGGCGCGTTTTTAGCGAAAAGACGCAACCAAGAACAAAGTCATTTACAGCAAATTGAACAGGATTTTAGCCAGCTACCGCGCTTTAAGATCCCGTTACAAGCTACTGATATTCAAGGTTTATCCGCTTTAGAAATAATGGCTAACTTGCTTAACAACGCTGGGCTTTAAGGCCCAGTTTTTTTCCGTCTGCACAAATCTGCCCTTCAGCAAGCACTCATGTAGTTAGTGCAAAGATTAAGAAACACTGGCTAAAATACAGCGCTCAAAAAAAGAATTTAAAAAATGAACCATTTAATTCTTGCACATTTAATAATCATTGATTAGTATAATTTCATTGACAGGCAAGTCATCCGAAAGGATGAACACGCAAAGCTACGGATCTAACGGGTTTTCCCTATGATAGCCGAGCTGCCATTGATTAACCCATGTTAATT
Organism: Alishewanella sp. HL-SH05; assembly: GCF_052655985.1. Next base: position 1,992,091 of record NZ_CP199753.1, on the reverse strand, counting down.
GATGATCACGCTTCCCGCATGATTTGCCTATCACTTTACCAACTTACTTTACAGTGATCGCCTATGGCACACGCAGGAGCACACCATGACTAAGACTATAATCACAATTGCCGCTTTAGTTGCTACATCAGCCTTTATCAGTACTCCCGTTGCCGCTGACGAACAGTTAGCACAATCAATTTGCTCTTACGTCGCTGCAGATAACCGCAACCAGTTACGTAAAACTTTATCTGATAATCGTTTACGTTTAAGCAATGTGTATGAAGGTATAGTATGTGACAGCTTACCCTTGGTCCGTTTTGCAATCAAAAACAACGCAAATGACACCGCTGAATTTATCATCAAACAATTACCAGGCAGCATCGTTGCCTCATCAGGTGACATTGATTGGGCTAAAGGTAATGGCTTTGCTGACTCACCTGTTGTCGAAGTTTTAGTTGCTCGCGCAGGTGGCTAACCGCTAAAAATTAACACTCCCTCTCCTTTTAGCCAGTCAATTTGACTGGCTTTTTTCATTTTGGCCTAATCAAAATCCACTTCTAAATCTGTTAATACATATGCTTTTATCTCGCTGCCTCCAGCGAAGCATTGAGCATTTTGATTTATTCTAGCAACAAAGCAACTCAAGGCCTTATTCGTTGTATCCCTATGCAGATTAATGTTTTTAAAAAACTAGCACCTCTATGCTTTTGCTAATATTCTATGACTAAGACAAAGCCTGTCGCTGCTGCTGACAGGCTTTTTTTATCGCTTATTTTACCGCCACGCGCTTTGCTATTGATGCTGTTGTGCTATTGATACAAAAAAGCCTTTCGCTAGCGGTTTTTATCTGACGCTAAGGGTGATTTAACGCAGCAACTGCGCTAGCCTCTTAACTAATCTTATAGAGTATGAGAATCTAACTAAAATATAAAAAATACAATAATAAGGATCCTTATGCGTATTCACTCTCCAACATTACTCGCGTTAGCCATCAGTAGCTTTTTTAGTTATGCCGAAACAGAACCTGCAACCTGGCAGGTTAATGCCCCTATCGGCGAATTCAGCAATGTTGATATTAAAGTACAGCAAGGCAGCTGGATGAACGTTAATGTCAGCCCTGACGGTAAGACCGTGGTATTTGATTTGCTGGGCGACATCTACACCATGCCGATTAGCGGTGGTAAAGCCACGCCGCTGACCAATGATATTGCTTGGAACATGCAGCCCGTATTTAGCCCAGATGGTAAATACATCGCTTTTACCTCAGATCGCGATGGCGGTGACAACATTTGGATCATGGCTACCGATGGTTCAGAACCTCGCGCGGTCACTAACGAAACCTTTCGTTTATTAAACAGTCCCGCTTGGAGCCCAGATAGCCAATTTATTGTGGCGCGTAAACACTTTACCGCCAGCCGCTCTTTAGGCGCGGGAGAAGTATGGCAATACCATATCAGTGGCGGTAGCGGTGTCATGTTAACCGAGCGACCTGATGATCAAAAAGATCTGGGTGAGCCAGCCTTCTCACCCGATGGCCGCTATATTTATTTTTCACAAGATGATACACCAGGCAAAACCTTTCACTACAGCAAAGACTCAGAGTCGGGTATTTACACCATCAAACGTTTTGAACGTGAAACCGGTAAAATGGATGTCATTTTAACAGGCCCGGGCGGTGCAATTCGGCCAACCCCCTCACCTGATGGCAAATATTTGGCATACATTCGTCGTGTCGATTTTCAAAGCACGCTGTTTTTATATGATTTAACCAGTGGCGAACACATCAAACTCTATGATGGATTAGATCGCGACATGCAAGAAACCTGGGCCATACACGGTGTTTACCCTACCGTCAGCTGGACACCAGATAATAAACATCTGGTCTTTTGGGCGGGAGGCGACATTAAACGCTTAGCGCTCAGTGATAAAACAGTCAGCACCATTCCTTTTGAAGTGAACGCCAGCAAGCAAATTCAAACGGCGGTGCGGGTAAAACAAAACTTAGACCAAGACGACTTTGACGTAAAAATGTTACGTTTTACTCAGATTTCGCCTGATGGTAAACAAGCCGTTTTTACCGCGCTTGGGCATTTGTATATCACCGATATTAGCGATCCTAAACCACGTCGTTTAACCCGGCAAACGACCGATTTTGAGCTATATCCGCAATTTTCCCGCGACGGCCGCGAACTGGTTTTTGTTAGCTGGAATGACCAAAATCAAGGGGCCGTTAATATTATCAACTTGCGCAACAACCGCGTGACCAAACTGACCAATGAGCCAGGCAAGTATATCGAACCGACATTTAGTCCAGATGGCAAAACCGTGGTGTATCGTAAAATCGGTGCTGGCGGTATTTTGCCACTGCAATGGTCGCTACAAACCGGTTTATATAAAATCAGCAATCGCGGCGGCGATGCCACCCTGATCGCTCGTAATGGTCGCAGCCCCATGTTTGGCGCCAACAACGACAAAGTGTATGCGATGGATTATGGCAGTGCCCCTAGCTTAATCAGCATTGACCTGCAAAAACACACGCAACAAACACTGTACACCGCAAAATTTGGCACAGAATTTAAAATCTCGCCAGATGGCAAACATTTAGCCTTTGCCGACCGTTTTAAAGTGTTTGTTACGCCGTTTACTGAACGTGGCAGCGCTATCGCGATTGGCGCCAACGATAAGCAATTCCCAGTGAAACAATTGTCGGTACGCGCAGGTGAGTACATCAGCTGGAATGGCGACAGTGACAAACTGTATTGGACGTTAGGCCCTGAGTTATATCAAGCTAGCATCGATGGTCTATTCGCTCCAAATGCACAGCAACATAGCCCCACCGAGCAAGCCGTATCCCTCGGTTTTAAAATGCCCGTTGATATGCCTCGTGGGATCGTAGCGTTTGTTGGTGGCCAAGTGATTACCATGAACGGCGATCAAGTGTTACAAGACGCGGTAGTTTTAGTTGAAAACAACAAAATCCAAGCCGTAGGAAGCCGTGCGGATATCGCTATTCCCAAAGGCGCCAAAGTGTTCGACATTACCGGTAAAACGTTGATGCCCGGTATTTTTGATGCTCATGCTCACGGCAGCCAAGGTGTGCAGCAAATTACCCCGCAGCAAAACTGGGAAAACTATGCTGGCTTAACTTTTGGTGTAACCAGTATTCATGATCCGTCTAATGATACCCGTGAGATCTTCAGTGCCAGCGAGTTACAACGCAGCGGTCAAATTGTTGGCCCACGTATTTTCTCTACGGGTACGATTCTTTACGGTGCGGAAGGCGCAGGTTATACCTCGCATATCGATAGCCTAGAGGATGCGAAGTTTCACTTAACGCGCTTACAAAAAGTCGGCGCCTTTAGTGTGAAAAGTTACAACCAGCCACGCCGTAATCAGCGCCAGCAAGTGATCCAAGCCGCGCGTGAATTGAACATGATGGTAGTACCTGAAGGCGGTTCATTGATGCAGCACAATCTAACGATGATTGTCGATGGCCATACCACTATTGAACACGCTTTACCTGCAGCAAAAGTTTATGATGATATTAAACAATTGTGGCAAGCCAGTGGCACCGCTTATACACCAACATTAAACGTGGCTTATGGCGGTATCTGGGGCGAAAATTATTGGTACGATAAAACTGAGGTTTGGAAACACCCTAGGTTAAGTCAATATGTCCCGATGGATCGGTTAGCGCCGCGCAGTATGCGCCGGCCAACAGCACCAGAGCATCACTATAACCACTTTAATGTGGTAAAAACGGCAAATGAGCTGAAAGACGTCGGGGTGATTGCGAATATCGGTGCCCATGGGCAACGTGAAGGTTTGGGCGCACACTGGGAAATTTGGATGTTTGCGCAAGGCGGTATGACACCGTTAGAAGCCTTACGCACCGCCACGTTAAACCCTGCTAAAACCTTTGGTATGGATCATCAACTTGGCAGTATTGAACCAGGCAAATTGGCTGACTTAATTGTCATCGACGGTAATCCACTAGAAAATATCCGCGTGACCGATAAAGTGGTCTACACCATGGTCAATGGCCGGTTATTTGATGCCGCAAGCATGAATGAAATTGGTCTGCGTGAGCGCAAACGTCAGCCATTCTTCTTCGAACCACGTTAAGTTAGCTTTTAGCGGAGTGTGAAGATCACACTCCGCTAATCATATGCATGCTATTAATGTTCAACAATACCTTTAGCGTTATCGCTTGCAAGACACGTCTAAATGCCACGGTAACAGAAGCTTAGCCTCACGTTATAGAAACTATGCTTAACGTCATTGAATAAAACCCTCTATTAACTTGGTTCTTTTCTGCAAAAGACCACATTACTTGTCATTAAACCTCAGTTTAACGATTTACAGATAATTATTACTCCGCCGCCTAGTAACAACTTTTGACATTATAAGTCGATGCCATATACATCGGATTTCAATTCTAATATGGTTACATTAGTTATATTCCAAATCATTCCAGCAGAGCCAACCCATAGTTAGTTTGGCTGATCACCATCAATAATGTGGTCAGTGGTATTTTTAGCTAATTAGATTAAGACTGTTGGCAAGAGGTTCGTGTACAGATTATAGATAAGGGGCAAGCACGCTTGCCCCAAAAAAGGTCAGCCGCGCTCAACGGCTGAATAGTAAAATCAGTTGATTGCGTAACTCGGCATCATCTAAGCTATCGAAAGGTAAAACCAAATCTTCTTTGTTATCCTTGTTAAGATCAACAACCTGTACCCGGCTGGCATCACGAGGTAAGGGCATCTGTACTTTATCGCTATTACGCTTAAACAACCCGCTGCCATCAGGTGCAAAAAAGCGTAATTCATTACCCCCCTCGCCTAGTAACAACGATTTACGACCATCACCATTCACATCAATCAGTTTAAATAACGGCATGTCGAAGCGCAGATTACTGATGCTGACATCAATCTTGGCTTGTTGTCGAAAATCGGCTTTCGCCGCATAGCTTCGATTTTCAGATAACAAATAAAAATCGACATCTAAATTAGCACTGCCACGCAGCAGCACTCGCACAATGGTGCCGACACCAATCTTGGTAGTCGGAATATAAAAGTCTTTTCGACCATCACCATTAAAATCGTCAATCACCACTTCGGTAGGCACTGAATCAATACTGATTTCGGTATCGGCGACGGTTGGATAAGTGACACCATCATCCGCTGCTCGCCCAAAGAAGATTTGAAAGCGACTGCTGCGCTCTAAGGCATCGGCTATTTGCTCCACATTTAGTACCAAATCGGGCAGCCCATCACCGTCTAAATCGGTGATATCTTCTAAGGTGGTGATATTTTGGCCCGAGTAGCTGCGCCCCGCATCCGAGCGTTGGTCTGCTTGGCGCTCGGTTGATAGCAATACCGGCCAACCGGGATAATAAGGCTCTAGTGCGAAGCTGCCATCCGTTTGCTGCAAAAACACACTAAAACGGCCTTGCTGCACAAACACCAGATCTAATAAACCATCTTGATCCACATCTATCGCATAATGGCTGCGGCCTGAGTAATCGGCTCGATTGTTGCCCCAGGTTTGTATTCTTGCGCTAACGGGTAACGCATAATGCACAAACTGCCCATCCGCTTGCTGGCGATAAAGGTGCATATGCTGAAAATCGGCAATTAAAAAGTCGCTGCGTCCCGACCCCAAATCAAGGGCAAAATTACGTTCGCGTAAACGCACTTCATCAATCACTCGAAACATTGAACTGCTGGCCAGCAAAGGTTGAAAGCGCCCAGCGGATAATGAACCGGCACTGGCTTGTTGGTAATGCACAATGCCGTCAGCGGTTAAAAAGACCAACTGCTCGGCCTCATAGCCAACTAATCGCGCTTTACTGAAAAACTGCGCGTTGGTTGGAATAGGCACGGCTAACGTTTGATATTGATCTAGTTCTACGAGGGTTAACCAACGCTCGAATTGACTAAAGCCGGACACCAGTAATTGATTTTGGCCTTGCAGCATCATGATACTGCCATTTGCTGGGTGACTTAGAGCCACGTGTACCCGATCCATTTCAAACGCTGCACTAAAAGGGGCATAAATACCCGGGATAGCAAGTGTGATCCATATACCCAACGCGGTAATAAAGCGCATAATGTTCTTCCCTTAAATAATCTGCGTTAACTACGTGTCATAGAACCAAAAAGTTTAGCTGTGTACCTAGGTATCAGCGGTTGTGTCAGCATTTAAACGGCGCAACACTCTTCCGGGATTGCCTGCCACAACAACATCAGCAGGTACATCTTGAGTCACAACGCTGCCTGCAGCAATAACGCTTCTTGCTCCAATGCTCACGCCAGGACAAATAATCACGCCCCCGCCGATCCATACATCATCGGCAATGTTAATGGGTAACGCTTGCTCGATACCGCTGCGCCGCTCATCAGCCCCTAAAGGATGATTCACCGTATAAATTTGCACTGCAGGACCGAAAAACACGTTGTTACCAATTGTCACCCAACCGACATCCAGCACCACGCAGTTAAAGTTAAAAAACACCTTATCGCCCAGTCGAATGTGCTGGCCATAATCACAGAAAAAAGGCGGTTCAATAAAGACATCTCGGCCCACTTCAGCAAATAAATCCTGTTGCAGCGTGCGTCGAATTTTCACTTGTTCAGGCGAGGTTTTGTTAAATTTATATAACAACTGTCGAGTGGCTAAACGCAATTCACGTAAAGTTTTATCTAATGGGTTATACCATTGAGCGTTAAGCATTTTCTCATATTCAGTCACAGCGGCCATCTCACTATTATAAAGGCCTAGACTAACAAAGTTATTTGAATTTACCCAGTAAAATTAACAAACCGTCAGGCTTTGCACCGCGCTAAAAAAAGCCCCGCACTACAGAGCATAGTGCGGGGCCATATTCGTAAATACGATGCTTAGCGAGCGTTGGTGCTTTCAAAAATTTTATCGGCTGAAGCCGCGACAAAACCGGTGTAAAGCTTGCCATTGGGCAGTGTATAACGGCGAGCAAATTCATAGAAACAGCTTGGGATCTGCGCTTCACCATCGCTAAACTGTACCGGCACAATATCGGCTAACGTTGAGGATTGCTCTAAGTACACCTCTGGCGTACCTTTAATTTCACCACCAGACGTATTCAATAAAAAACCGGCGCTTTTTAACGCTTCATTCACTTGTTCTAGGCTATCGAACTTCTGTAAATCATTCACGTTAACCGTAAAATGATTTGCGCGATAACCCCAAGCGGCGGTCCATGCTGCGTATTCGCTCTCAGCTAATAAAGCAGCATAGGTGGCGCCGTCAATTTGCCAATGCGTACCCGAGTATAAAAAGTTATCCGCCGTTACTGCATCGTCAGGGATCTGTGCCACTAATGCGGTGATCGTCTCACGCAGCGAAGCAGAACACTTATCTAATAACAATTCAGAAATAAACACTTTCGGTAGGCTGGTATCAGCATGTTCAAAATGCTTGGCATAAAGCTTTTTAGCTTCAAAATGGTATTCACCACACTCGGTATAGCCCAGCGCCAGAAAATGCGCTGCCAGCTTATCTAAATTGACTTTCGGTAAATTAAAGGTACGTAGCGCAATATGGTCATTAATCACATCATCTTTTTGTGATGAACCCAACAACTGGTGCACTTGACGAGCTGATGGCGTTACCGTCAGGTAATTTTGCCATAAATTTTCAAATAAGCTTTTTACACAAGTATGCATTGCAACTCCCAATAATGGCTAGGCTGGCACAGCCGCATGTGTTTATATTAACAAACACCGCTACGCCGACATTAATCTAAATTAATAAAACGTGCAAAATCACCTTCGGCCAATTGCAAGGCTGCGGCTAACTCTGCGCTGATCTGTAACTGTTGTTGTTGTTCATCAAACTGGGCATTTTTACCAAAACTGGCTCTAAACTCACTCAGGGCAGTATTCGCCACAGCTAAAGTGCGCTCACCACGCACTTCTTTAATGGTCACCGGTACACGGCGACTTAACGCGACAGAACGAATATCTTGTAAGCGGGCTTCTACCGTTGGGCCGGCATCAAACAAATCAATGTACCCCCGATGCTTAAAGCCTTCTTTTTCCAACATTTTTAGGGCTGGCTTAGTATTTTCATGCACCTGACCAATCACTTGCTGCGCCTCAGTAGGCAGTAAGCCCACATAAATAGGATGACGCGGCATCAACTCAGCAATAAAAGCCTTTTTGCCGACACCAATCAGTTTATCGGCCGTAGGAAAGTCGATGGTTAAAAACAAGTTCTGTAACCAATTCCAAAAAGGCGGCTTGCCCTCGGCATTGGTGGCACCTCGCATTTCGGCAATCACGATGTCAGAAAAGCGCTGCGGATGCTCGGCCATAAATAAAAACCGCACCTTAGACAGAAAGCGCCCAGCATGATTACGCCGATAACTTTCTCGTAAAAATAAAGTACAAATTTCTGATGCACCGGTATAGTCGTTACATAGCGTCAAGGTTTTTAATTGGTTTAATACATTCAACTCTGCGCTGTGATGGATCACGGTGTTTTGTTGAAAGTGATACAGCGGTGTATGTAAGCCAACGGCCGCTTCAATACCGGTGGTACCGACGATTTCACCTGTGCTGCAGTCTTCTAACACAAATAAATAACCGTGATCGCCTGGTGCAGAAACATCCACATTAAAACTGTGTGAAGCATGGGCAATTTTGTGTTGTAAACGCTCATCATGCACCGGTAAAGAGGTAAAGCCAGGGCCGGATTCCACCGCAATTTGTTTTAAGGCGGCAAAATCAGCCGTCGTAATCGGTCGGATCAATAACATACACATTGCCTCAGCGAATAAGCGAGAAAACAGTAACTCGTCGTAATGCCATTATATTCGCCATAGCTGACATTTTGCAGTATCATTTTAAACAGAATAAAAGAGTTATATTGCAATTTGCTAAGGGCATAATACAAAGTGATAAGCAAAGAAGATGAAAAACTGCTCGCACTGCTGCAAAAAGATGCGCGTGCGAGTATTTCCGACCTGGCACGAGCCTTATCCTTGTCTCGCGCCACGGTGCAAAATCGTTTGCAAAAATTGCAAGAAACTGGCGTGATCAAAGGCTATACCGTTGAAGTGGGCGAAAGCTGGTTAGCCAGTTTAGTGGCAGCACACGTTAGTATCAAAGTGAAACAAAAGTTGACGGCCCGCACCAATAATGAATTAAAGCAAATACCGCAAATAGCCGCTCTTTATGCCATTAGTGGCGAGTACGATTTAATTGCGATTGTGCAAGCTCAGAGTACTGAGCAACTGAGTCATTTACTCGACGATATTGGTAATTTAGAAGGGGTTGAACGCACCACCTCGTCGGTCATTTTAGAAACCAAATTTAAACGCCAAGCGTTTTAAGTCATATACATGAGAGAAACGGCCTTAATATGAACAGCAGCAAGTTGCCTCAGCGTTGTTAACTTTACAGCATCCTAAACAAAAGCAAGTGTTATTGATTGCACTGCCCATGATTGCCTCCAACCTCACCATCCCATTACTGTCGTTGGTCGATACCGCCGTGGTAGGGCATTTAGCACAGGCGTGGTATTTAGGCGGTGTGGCGCTGGGGAGTAGTTTAATTAGCTTAGTGTTTTTGTTACTCGGCTTTTTACGTATGAGCACCACCGGTTTGACGGCACAAGCTTTAGGCCGCAATAATCAACAAGCCTTACGCCAAAGTTTACTGCAAGCGGGCTTAGTGGCGCTCTGCTTAGCGTTAATTTTGTTAATCGTGCATCCATGGGTCATGCCAATCGTCTATAAGCTCAGCAGTGCGAGCTCAGAAGTGTTAACACAGGCTGAGATCTATTTTCAGATCCGTATTTGGAGCGCTCCTGCTGCCCTGCTGAATATGGTATTACTCGGTTGGTTTTTGGGCCTGCAAAACGCCCGTTATCCCATGTGGCTACTCCTGCTGAATCAAACCATCAATATCCTACTTGATCTAGTATTTGTTTTGGGCTTTGACTGGAAAGTCAGTGGTGTCGCGGCGGCGTCGGTCTTGGCCGATTACAGTACGCTTGCCGTTGGGCTTTACTTGGTGCGCCGCTTATGGCGACAACAACAACTGGGGCCTGTTAAATGGCCACAGCTGTTCTCAGCCGACGGTTATAGCCGACTCTTTGCTTTAAACCGTGATATTTTCATTCGCAGTCTTTGTTTACAACTGGTGTTTGTATTTATCGCTTTTCGAGGTGCCAGTTTTGGCGATACTGTAGTCGCTGCAAATGCGGTGCTGATCACCTTTTTAATGCTGGTATCTTATGCCCTAGATGGCTTTGCCTATGCCGCAGAAGCTCTGACGGGTAAAGCGGTTGGTGCAAAAGATCAAAGCGAATTGCGGCTGCTGCTTAAGATCTTGGCGGGCTGGGGATGGTTATTAGGGGGGCTATTCAGCGCGCTGTTTTGGCTGGCAGGCTCGACAATTATTAGCAGCTTAACCTCTATTACCGCGGTGCAACAGCAAGCAAACCTGTATTTGCCTTGGTTAATTGGACTACCGCTGTTAGCCGTTTGGGGCTACTTGCTTGATGGCATTTATATTGGGGCAACACAAGCACGCGCGATGAGAAACAGTATGTTGCTTGCCTTTAGTGGCTTTGCGCTGTGCTACCTGCTGCTACAACATTTAAATAATCATGCGCTTTGGCTAGCCTTGTCGCTATTTATGTTATTACGCGGTTTAAGTTTAGCATGGCCACTGTATCGCCAAGGTATCGTGGTGCTATTTCGTTAAAGCAAAAAACCGCTAAATTGTGCTATGCTGCGCCACTATTTTTATTCAATGACGAGCAGCAGAGTTGTTTATGCGTGTGATCATCCGTTTATTTTTTCGCTTTATTCGTTTGGTATTAACCCCTGTTATGTTACTGGCTGAAAAACTCAGCACCCCAAGCCCGATGGCTCATAGCGCCGAGCAACAACAACAATTATCTCAAGCCTGCCAGCAATTGGCACTGTATCAATTTGCCGCCTGCCCTTTTTGCATTAAAGTGCGCAAAGAGATGGCCCGTTTAGGCTTAAACATCCAAAAACGTGACGCACAGCACCATGCCGAGTACCGGCAACAACTGCTTAGCGGTGGCGGAAAAGTGAAAGTACCTTGTTTGCAGATCAAAGATGACTTGGGTGAAACGCAGTGGCTGTATGAATCTGAGGCGATTATCTTACACTTACAAAGCCTAGTGACCGCCAGCCGTTCTTAATGGTAATAGCGCATCGAATATGCGCTACTTGTCATCCGCTATGTTTTAAGCACCTTGTTTAAATGCGTTGTTTAAATACGTGAGAATAGCCAACACGACCGTTTTAATCGCTAATCAACCGTATGCACATAATCACATTGCTGCTCAGCTTTCGTTAAGTTTTTTGAACCACTGACCGTAAAATCAAATTTAATGGAAGTCAACACCGGTTGCTTCGCACTGTTTTGAGCACTGGCGACCCATTGCCAATGCGCTAAAGCCTCTTTCGCGTTTGCATCAAAAATGCCTTTAGGAAATGACGTGATAATCGATACGGCTGTGGCCTTACCGTTTTCATCGATCCCCACAAGCATATCGACACAACCTGATAGCTGGTTAAATGCAGCATCAAGCGGATAACGTGGCTCTTGTTTTTTTTCGGCTATCCAATATTCGTCTAATAAATCTTTTTTATCTTCAGCCGTAAGATTAAGATAATTCAGCCCAGCCAGTGCCGCGGCGTGATCAGTACCTTGTACCGAATCATTGGCTTTACAACCGATTAAAAGCACACCTAACACGCTTATACACACGATTTTTTTCATCACTAATTCCCTCTAGTTTTTGATTTATGACACCATACTTCGGCTAAGATTGTTTCACCGTTATGCTTCATGCTTTATGCTGAAGGTTGCCTGCGTTTTACCGACGCAAAACAAAGCAATCTGAAAGTGGCTTGCTGCACACATAAACACAGAGTTGCCGGCCGAACTATCGCGGGGATCGAGCTTATTCTGAACTACTGTAAAAATTTATTAACAATAAATAACAGTTAATGATTGCAAATGCAATAATATAATTCTTTAACAACTCGGTAGGTTTCAAAGCTCTGCTTTTCTGTTAAAACTAGACTGATCGTAATAGCCAACTGGCGCAGGTTTTTGCATTGATTAAATAAAAAATATTGATAACCGCACTGCACAAATTGAATAAAGATAAAATAATAATAACGTTTTGGTCATGTTAATATGTAAAGTGATAAATATACTCATTTCATTCAAACGAGAAGGTTATGATTAATCAGTTACAGCAAAAATATCAACTGTCATTGCTGTTGTTACTTGGTGTGGTTGCTGTGCTGGGTGTTTTACCTTTCGCCGTAATACGTTACCTAGAAGGCAACTTGATAGCAGCGGTCATCGATATCACGCTGGTTTTGGGCATTATAATGTTAGTTGTTTATGCCTATTTAAGCCTGCATATCCGTGTGGTCAGCATTGTAATTGCCATCTTTATTAATACAGGTGTCGTCGTTATTGGCAGTGCTAATGGTATAGACAGTTTTTTATGGATCTACCCGGTTTTCGTCAGTACTTTTATCTTAGTGAAGCCCATAGAGGCTTTTAGTATAAATATGCTGGCCGGTATTGCGCTGGCAGTACTCTCTGACATTTTTGTTATTGTGTCATTTAACTCCTACTTTGTTTCAATCTTAATGTTGTCTCTATGCTCCTTTGTTTATGCTAGCCATAGCGCTAAGCAGTTTAGTTTACTGGAAACCCTCAATACAGTCGATGCACTTACCGGCGCCTTTAATCGCCGAGCCATGAGCGTTGATATAAAAGCCGCCCTAGCAACCGCAGAGCGTAACGGTGGCAAACCTATGTTAGCTATTCTCGATCTGGACTATTTCAAAGCCATTAATGATAACTTTGGTCATGCGGTGGGCGATCAGGTGCTCAAAGATTTTGTGGCCATTACCACCGCCAATATTCGACAATATGATCGATTGTATCGGTTCGGTGGTGAAGAATTTGTGTTACTGATCCCGCAAATCAATGAGCAGCACCATGCGTTTATTCAAAACCTTAGAACCGCGATTAAAAGCACATTAACAACACCCGATGGCCAAGAAATCACCGTGTCATTTGGCGTAGCACCTTGGCTGCCAGGCACCACAGAGGATAGCTGGTTAAAACGTGCCGATAAAGCGTTGTATTTAGCTAAAAACAGTGGGCGAGATCGTGCCATATTCAGTGATGAGTAAATACGCTGCATTACATAATTTGTAAGTCGCTAATTATTTACCTTACATCTGGTGCAATTCGTAACACTCCTAATGTGCAGTGATTTCAACCTATCTCGATACATGGGATAATTTTGTTAACAACTTAACTTGGTAACGTCAAACTTTGTAAAATATTCAGAGCCTATATAACAGGTTGAATTCATGACAAAGCAAAAATGGCCAGAAACCTTTAGCAAAAGCTGAGTTATGGGCTGCCCCATCTTTAACATTGCCTAACGATTACTCCTAACGCGAGATGGTGCACTGCAGTTTTTTCGTATTGAATATGATGTCGTTTTACTGCATATTCAGTTCATTCTTGCAGATTAATTAGGCTGCCATGTCATTCTTAAAATTAAGCTATGTACTTATCATTGCGCTTGCCACGACATTTCCTTTAACCAGCTACGCTAAGCTTGATAAAAACGAACAACAAATCGTTACACAGGTTGCACAACATCTGCCTCAGGCATTACAAGAGATAGAACAAGCCGTCAATATCAATAGTGGCTCGCTGAATCTTGCGGGTGTTAAAAAGGTTGGACAGTTAGCCACTGCACAATTAACCGCTATTGGTTTTAAAGTAGAATGGCTGGATGGCAGCGCTTTTAACCGCGCGGGCCATGTGCTTGCAACACGCGAAAGCAACAATCCAAATGCCATTAAAATACTGATGATTGGCCATCTTGATACCGTATTCGCCGAAAACGATAATTTTAACACCTACACACAACTTAGTCCGACTTTAGCATCCGGTCCGGGTGTTGCCGACATGAAGGGCGGCAATACGATTATTATTACTGCCCTTAAAAGCCTGCACGAACTCAATTTGCTTAACAATGTCAGCATTAAGGTGTTACTCACTGGCGATGAGGAAAGCAGCGGCCAGCCATTGAATTTATCGAAGCAAGCCATAGTCGATGCGGCAATCTGGGCAGATGTAGCTCTGGGCTATGAGAATGCGGATAACAATATTGAAACCGCTATGGTCGCGCGGCGAGGCTATATCGACTGGACACTTACCGTGGAAGCACAAGCTGCTCATTCGTCACAAATATTTAGTGACACCGTGGGTTTTGGCGCTATTTATGAAGTCTCTCGCATTTTAAATAGCTTTAGAGAGCAACTCGCTTCGCAGCCTAATTTAACCTTTAACCCAGGACTGATAGTTGGCGGCACTCATGCCGATTTCGACAATGCCCATTCTACCGCAACGGCGTTTGGAAAAAGTAATGTTATCGCCCAAAAAGTCTATGTTGCCGGTGATCTACGTGCGCTGTCTCCCACACAAGAAGAAGATGCCAAAAAAACAATGCAACGTATTGTTAGTCATAACTTAAATGGCAGCAAAGCGACGCTTGAATTTGCAGACGGCTACCCCGCCATGGCAATGACTGAAGGCAATCAAAAATTATTGGCCATGTATAGCAAAGCCAGTGAAGATTTAGGCTACAACAAAGTGGTGGCAGCCAACCCACGCAATGCCGGTGCTGCCGATATCTCATTTGCTGCAAACCATGTAGACATGGCACTTGATGGGCTAGGTTTAATGGGCGCGGGTGCTCACACTCAAAATGAAACGGCAGATCTAACGAGTTTAAGCAAAAACATCGAAAAATCAGCTTTGCTTATTTATCGATTAGGGCAGTTATAACCATTCCTAAATAGCCAAATTATCACGGCGGCTCACAGTGCAGATAAACCGCCTCACGAAGGGCTAGCGTTGACAACAACAGCGTCTGGTTAAGTTTCAGGGTCATCTGAAGAACGTGGCTCTGCCAAAAGTTCTTTATAATGCTTTACCGCAAAATAGGTAACAATTTGAGCATAAATAAGACCGCCGGTGGCGCCACCTAGAGCAGTACCAAGCATTTTTAATTCATATATTTCACCTATATCAGCGCCTAAAGATCCACTAAGACCACAGAAAATCAGCCCAAGCCACCCGAGCCAACTACGCAAACATCTCGAGGAAGCTTTTTGCCATAACCGTTTTCTTTCACTCTCTGATAAATGGGAAAGCTCCGGAATATGATTAAATGACCAGTATATTTTCATGCTGATGCCCCAGAAATCATAACTTGCGATTAAGTACTAACTGTTGAACTCGCAATTTAATGTTACCCGTTAAAGCCAACAGAGCGACACAACTGTTGGTTTTTAGTTAACAATGTAAATAATATAGCTGAATACTATTTTTTTACCATCTCATTAATGAAACAACAACAAAGGGCGTCTGAACACCCCTCCCCTTAACAACCGTGTGCCATTTTCTAGTTAGTTTTTTTCAGATCCCTGAGATGTGACAAAAATACTGATAAGCTTAGTCAAGTTAGTGAGAATTTTTCTGAAAAAATGCAGGCAAATACCGATCACAACAAATACATAAATAGAAAACGTATCAAATGAGAAAATGTTAGCTTGGGTCAAATCAATGCCTGAATTAATCATTAGTGCAAAAGTTATCATTACCGATAATCCTGCTATGAAAAATTCTATCAGTACGGACTTTAATTTAATTGATTTCATTCCAGCATTCCTTTTGAATTTAACATGATAGAAAAACCATAATGCAGCCAGTACGCGCGGACCTGTCGTTAAGATAAAGACATAAGACAAAACATGTTTCATAACAACGTTTTTGATCAATCATGTTCTGCTCAAATGATTAAAACTGAGCTTTTCTTAAAAGCATTCATCATTAACAGTGCCATGCTTACTCAACAAACACCTTCATCCTGTCAAGATGGGCTTCGCCAAAATTGTTAACCTATTAACTTTAAATCATTACTTTTTATTTGCAAATAGCGCAATAGTTTAAAGGCCTTTGTTTTATGTACCTGGTAAAAAGAACCAGTTAAACCGTCTGAATAAATGTTCTACTCTCTGTACCTAATGCATTAAGCCGACCTTTATGATTACGCAGTTAATTTAGTAAAAAAGTGCTTAATATTAATTGATTAGCAACATCACCAAGCAGATAGGCTATGATCATTTAAACAATTACAGCTCTGGAAAGTGCTCAGACATAAGCTTTTCCACCATCAGCATATAGCTTCTAACTATGCTATATAACAAAATGGCATTACTAACTCTCTTGTAGTAACCAATACGCATATTAAACTAACACTTCTGATCATGAAGGAGTGAATGACAATGCGTAACCTATTATTGGCTGTGGTGCTTAGCAGTAGTTTATTAAGTCCGGCCTTAGTGGCTAAAGAGTTGCTCAATAGCAGCTACGATATCGCCCGCGAACTCTTTGCTGAAATTAACCCGTTGTTTGTAGCACACTGGCAAGCTGAAAGCGGTGAAACACTAACCATTAACCAATCGCATGGCGGTTCTTCACGCCAAGCGCAAGCCATTATTCAAGGGCTGCGGGCGGATGTTGTCACCTTTAACCAAAGTACCGACATCGATATTTTGTATCAGCGCGGTAAGTTACTGCCGCAGAATTGGCGTGAACGGCTGGCCAATAACAGCTCACCTTACTACTCCACCATGGCTTTTTTGGTTCGGAAGGGAAACCCAAAGCATATTCAAGATTGGGCCGATCTCACTAAAGACGATGTCGCCTTAGTCTTTCCTAACCCAAAAACCTCTGGCAATGCCCGTTACACTTATTTAGGGGCCTACGGTGCAGCCAAGTTACGGCTTGCTGATGATCAAGCCGCGCGAAATTGGATGGTCGATTTTTTAAGCCGCGTGGTGGTGTTTGATACCGGCGGTCGGGGCGCCACAACCTCTTTTGTTGAGCGGCAATTAGGCGATGTGCTGATTACGTTTGAATCGGAAGTGAACAACATCATCAAGCAATACCCCGAGTTACAACTGGAACGCGTGGTACCGAAAACCAATATTTTAGCGGAGTTCCCGGTAGCGTGGATCGACAAAAATGTTGAGCGTAATGGCACCACTGCACAAGCAAAAGCTTACTTAAACTTTTTATATTCTGAGCCAGCCCAGCAGGTGTTAGCGAGCTACTTCTATCGAGTACATCACCCAAAAGTGCAAGCTAGCAGCCAAGCACAATTTCCAGCAACGGAATTGTTCACCGTTGAGCAACAATTTGGCAGCTGGGAGCAAGTTAATAAGCAGCACTTTGGCAGTAACGCAGAACTGGATAAAATTTTAGCTGAAGGACGCCGTAACTAATGGCTGCTTACCAAACCAAAAGAGTGTTACCGGGTTTTTCCATTAGCTTGGGCAGCAGTTTATTTTTTATCGGTTTGGTTATTTTATTGCCATTAACCGGCTTGGTGATGGAAGTAGCGCAACTGAGCCTAGCAGAATACTGGGCAATTATTAGCGATCCCCGCGTGGTGGCCACATACCAAGTCACACTGTCGGCTGCTTTAGTGGCCAGCATACTGAATTTGTTTTTTGGCTTGCTGATGGCTTGGATCTTAACGCGCTATCGCTTTCCTGGGCGGCTGTTACTTGATGGCTTAATGGACTTACCCTTCGCCTTACCCACGGCGGTAGCCGGCTTAACCTTGGCAGCATTGTTTGCTACTCAAGGTTGGTATGGCCAGTATTTTGCGCTATGGGATATCAAGGTGTCTTATACCTGGTTGGGTATTGTCATCGCCATGCTGTTTACCAGCGTGCCTTTTGTGGTACGCACCGTTCAGCCCGTTTTAGAAGAGTTTGGCCCTGAATACGAAGAAGCCTCGGCGACGCTGGGGGCAAGCCCATTACAAACTTTTACTCGGGTGATCTTACCGGAAATTAAACCCGCTTTATTAACCGGTACCGCCTTGTCGTTTACCCGCAGCTTAGGCGAATTTGGTGCCGTTATTTTTATTGCCGGTAATTTGCCTTGGCAAACCGAAGTGACATCGTTAATGATCTTTGTCCGCTTACAGGAATTTGACTACGCCGCGGCTGCGGCGATTGCCAGCGTAGTGCTGCTAAGCTCGTTAATCTTATTATTTATCATTAATGGTATTCAGCAGCGCTATCAACACATTACTGGAGCATTAAAATGACGGCTCGGGTAAAACACCCCTTAAAATGGTGGTTAATTGGTACCGGAATTACCCTCAGTGTGCTGCTGTTGTTGGTGCCGCTGATCTTTATCTTTATCGCCGCCTTTGCTGCCGGTGTTGGCGGTGTTTGGCAAAATTTACAAGATGCCGATATGCTACATGCCATTGGTTTGACCTTGTTAGTAGCAGGGTTAACTGTGCCCATTAATGTGCTGTTTGGTACCTTAATTGCTTGGTGTGTTACGCGCTTTACCTTTCCTGGCCGCCGCTTATTGCTAACGCTGATTGATATTCCGTTTGCGGTGTCACCTGTGGTAGCCGGTTTATTGTATTTATTGCTTTATGGCAGCAACGGTCCTTTTGCCCAGTGGCTAGACGCCGCCGATATGCAGCTGATGTTTGCATGGCCAGGCTTAGTGATGGTCACCGTATTTGTGTCTTGCCCTTTTGTAGTGAAAGAACTCGTGCCCTTAATGTCTACTCTGGGCACCGAACAGGAAGAAGCGGCAGTGTTACTCGGTGCCAGTGGCTGGCAAGTGTTTTGGCATATTACCTTTCCGAATATTCGTTGGGCACTGTTATATGGCGTGATCCTCACTAACGCGCGTGCGGTCGGTGAGTTTGGTGCGGTCTCCGTCGTTTCAGGTACGATACGCGGCCAAACCAATACCTTACCCTTGCATATCGAGTTATTGCAGCAAGATTACAATACGACAGGAGCCTTTATTGCCGCCGCTTTATTAACCTTGATGGCAATTGCCACGCTCATCGTCAAAGCCGTTTTACAATGGCGCCTGCAACGGGCTGTATAAGCGGTTCAGTTAAAATGGCAAAGCTAAATACGAAATTGTCCTTAATAACTTTAGGTTCAGGCTTTTTATCGGTATTTTTAAACATTGCTAAGCTGAAAAGACAGCCAGTAATGCTAAGATGGCAACACCTTAGTGGCAAAGACAGGTCAATGCCTTTGCAGGCGTAAATATCTACCCTCTATACTCTTTATTTAACAGCAGATGTTTGCAAGGAGCGAAATGCTACTGTTACTGATTTTACTGCCCTTTGTCGGCGCACTCATCGCGGCCTTTATGCCTGCACATGCGCGAAACCGCGAAGCCTGGTTTGCCGCACTGATTGCACTGAGTGGTTTGCTGCTGACCTTTTCTCAATATCCGGTTATTTCCGAAGGACTGAGCTTACGCCAAGAGATCCGTTGGTTCACGGCTATCGATTTAAACTTGGTGTTTCGGCTTGATGGTTTAGCCTGGCTGTTTACTGCCTTGATCCAAGGGATCTGTTTACTCGTGGTGGTTTACGCTCGCTACTATATGTCTCCTAAAGATCCGGTACCGCGGTTTTTCGCTTTTCTGTTGGCCTTTATGGGCGCGATGCAAGGTATCGTGTTATCTGGTAACTTAATACAGCTAGTGATGTTTTGGGAGTTAACCAGTCTTACCTCCTTTTTATTAATTGGTTATTGGCATCATCGACCCGACGCACGCCGTGGTGCTCGAATGGCTTTTACCGTTACCGCCTTTGGTGGCTTGTGTTTATTTATTGGCGTGTTATTACTTGGCCATGTCGCAGGCAGCTACGACTTGGATCAGGTGCGCCAAGCCAGTACAACCATTCAAGCTCATCCTTGGTACTTAGCGATTGTGATGTTAGTGGCAATAGGAGCCTTAAGTAAAAGCGCGCAATTTCCATTTCACTTTTGGTTACCGCATGCCATGGCCGCCCCCACGCCGGTTTCGGCCTTTTTACATTCGGCTACCATGGTTAAAGCAGGCATCTTTTTATTGATGTTACTGTGGCCGGTGCTCGCGGGCACACCAGAATGGACATGGATCATCGGCACTGCTGGGGTCTGTACCATGTTGGTCGGTGCTTTTTTGGCGATTTTTCAACATGATTTAAAAGGCCTACTGGCCTACTCTACTATTAGTCATCTTGGCTTGATTGTGTGCTTATTAGGTATCGGCACGCCTTTAGCCATGGTGGCGGCTATCTTTCACACCTTAAATCATGCCATCTTTAAAGCCTCGTTATTTATGGCCGTAGGTATCATTGACCATGAAAGCGGCAGTCGTGATATGCGCGCGCTCAGTGGCTTACGCCAGGTGTTACCCTACACTGCCACGTTAGCCATCGTGGCCAGCGCAGCGATGGCGGGTGTGCCGTTGTTAAATGGCTTTTTATCCAAAGAAATGTTCTTTGCCGAGGCGTTGTTAGTCGGCTCAAGCTCAAATTGGTGGATGTCGGCTGCGGCGGTGTTAATGGGGATCTTTGGCGTGGCTTATTCGCTACGCTTTATTCAAGTGTTTTTTGGCCCAGTGCAAACGGTTAAAGCCAACCCGCATGAACCGCCACGCTGGATGCGCTTTCCGGTCGAGTTTTTAGTGCTGTGCTGTTTTGTGGTGGGGGTCTTACCTGAATTGAGTATCGGGCCGGTGTTACACGGCGCCGCACAATCAGTCTTGGGTCAAGCCCTACCCGCATACTCGTTAGCCATTTGGCATGGCGTTAACTTGCCGCTAGTCATGAGTGTTTTGGCCTTTGTTGGCGGTATCAGTTTTTATTTTTGGCTCAGCCGTTATTGCCAATTGCATCAACGTGATCGGGTGCCATTATTACATCGCTTAAATGGTAAAGCCGCTTACGAAACCACCATGTTGATCCTCGCTGCCAGCGCCGCACGCTTAGAGCGGCAGCTTAGTACCCGCCGCTTACAACCGCAACTAATATGGATGATTTTAGCGGGGTTAGCGGCATCGATATGGCTGTTATCGGCTTGGCCAACACTCAGTGTCAGTTGGCCAAACGACACACTCAGTTTGGCTTTTGCATTGTTATGGTTAGTGGGCTGTAGCTGTGCCATTGCGGCGGCCTGGCAGGCAAAATTTCACCGTTTAGCCGCCCTTATTTTAGTGGGGGGTACCGGTATCGCCACCAGTGTCACGTTTTTGTGGTTATCGGCACCCGATTTAGCCTTAACACAACTGATGGTGGAAACCGTCACCACGGTATTATTACTGCTTGGTTTACGCTGGCTACCGGCGCGTATTGCGGCGAAAAAACTGAATTTACAGGCATCGGCACGCGATCGGTTACGCCGCATTCGCGATTTAATCATTGCCATCAGTGCTGGTTCAGCTTTAGCTGTTATCAGTTATATTATTTTGCGCCAGCCAGATAACGCCACCTTAAGTCGTTTTTACTTAGAAAAAGCCATACCTGAAGGCGGCGGCAGCAACGTTGTCAATTTACTATTAGTGGATTATCGAAGTTTAGATACGCTGGGCGAGATTGCGGTATTAAGCATCGTGGCTTTAACCGTCTATGCCCTACTGCGACGTTTTCGCCCTGCTATTGAGAGCATTAAGATCCCACCGCAACAACGCAATCCTCTGGACCCGGCTTATTCACAACTGCCCAGTGAACAAGCAATCAGCGGTTACTTACAGATCCCAGGCGTCTATTTACGCTTGCTGTTACCTATTATTTTGCTGGTGGTCGCCTACTTCTTTTTACGAGGCCACAACCTGCCCGGCGGCGGTTTTATTGCTGGGCTGATTTTCTCAGTAGGGTTAATTATTCAATATATGCTGTCTGGCACGGCCTGGGTTGAAGCCCGCTTCAAACTACAACCGCACCGCTGGCTCAGTTTTGGCTTAGTGCTAGCGGCACTAACCGGGGCTATGGCTTGGTATTTTGACCATCCGTTTTTAACCACACATACCTTGCACCTCGATTTACCTCTGCTGGGCAAGCTGCATTTACCCAGTGCGATGTTTTTTGATCTGGGCATCTTTGCAGTAGTAGTTGGCACCACCATGCTGATCTTAATCGCTATCGCCCACCAAACTGTGCGCAGTCATCGTATCCCGGGTATCAAAACAGAGACAGACACCGCAGAGGAGCGCCGTTAATGGAACTGATTTTAGCAACTAGCATCGGCATTTTGTTCGCTTCAGGTATTTGGTTAATCTTACGTCCACGGAGCTTTCAGGTGATTATTGGCCTGTTACTGTTGTCTTATGCAGTGAATTTATTTCTGTTTATTACCGGCAAAATTCAGGTCAATCGTCCCGCTTTTGCCAGCGACGCCGTCAGTTTTATCGAAGGGCTCTATGCCGATCCGTTGCCGCAAGCCTTGGTACTCACCGCCATTGTGATTGGCTTTGCGACCTCGGCGTTATATCTGGTGGTGTTATTAGGCTCTCGTGGTTTAACCGGTACCGATCACGTCGATGGTAAAGAGCAGGAGCATGACGAATGAGTTTGCTTTTAGCCGAGATCATCGTATTACCGATCGTGTTGCCGTTATTCACCGGTGCCTTGCTGCTGCTCATAAACGAACGCCATCACAAGCTTAAGTTTTTTATTAATCAAACCAGTACCCTACTGTTATTTTTACTGGCCATTCTGCTGCTAGTTATCACCGATAGCGCCCCCGCCGAACAAGGCTTGCTGGTAGTATTGTCCGCTAACTGGGCTGCGCCCTTCGGTATTGTGCTAGTCGGTGATCGTTTGGCTACGCTATTTTTATTAGTCGGGGCATTACTGGCCAATGCCGCGTTAATATTTTCTTATAGTCGCTGGGCGCGTTTAGGTGTGCATTTTCATACTTTGTTTCAGTTTTTATTAATGGGTATTAATGGCGCCTTACTCACCGGCGATCTGTTTAACTTATTCGTGTTTTTTGAAGTGATGCTCGCCGCATCTTATGGGCTGTTATTACACGGCTACAACATCACCCGGATCCGCGCCGGTATGCAATATATCGTGGTGAATCTGCTGGCGGCGGTGTTTTTCTTACTGGGTATTGCTTTAGTCTATTCTGCAACTGGCACATTAAACTTTGCCGATTTAGCGGCGAAAATGCCCGCATTAGCGGACGAACCACGGCAATTACTGCACGCGGGTGCTGCTATGCTGGCGGTGGCTTTTTTAACAAAAAGTGCCATTTGGCCTCTTGGGTTTTGGTTGCCGACGACCTACTCGGCCGCATCCCCGCCAGTGGCCGCCATGTTGGTCTTTTTAACCAAAATGGGGATTTATGTTCTGCTGCGGCTATATTACCTTTTATTTGGTGCCAATAGCGGTGCCTCGGCCGGTTTTGCTGCTGATTTCCTACTTTATGCCGGCTTAATGACCATGGCTTTTGGCGCGCTGGGTTTACTCGCGTCACAGGACTCCAGTCGCATAGCCAGTTACAGTGCGGTGATATCTTCAGGCTTATTGCTCACCTTATTAGGCTTAGCCGAGCCGAGTATGCTCAGTGCCATGCTGTTTTATTTGATCAGCTCTACCTTAGCAGTAACCGCTTTTGTGTTGTTAACTGAATTGATTGAACGGATCTACACGCCGGCCGATAGCGTGTTTGCATTGAGTATGGAGTTTTTTGCACCAGAGGAAGAAAAGCAAGAGTCAGCAGGCGTGGCGATCCCTGCGGCAATGGCCTTTTTAGGTATGAGTTTTGTAGCCTGCGCGCTTATTATTGCAGGCTTACCACCGCTATCGGGCTTTATCGCCAAGTTTAATATCTTGCATCATCTGTTGCAGCTATCCTTTAGCTTAAGCCATTGGCTGTTGCTTATTTTGCTCATGCTGGCAGGGTTAACCGCTATTATTGCCTTTATGCGCTTTGGCGTGCGCAGCTTTTGGACAGCACAAGCCACTACCAGCCCGCGCTTGAAATTAAATGAAGCAGGCCCCGTGCTACTGCTGTTAGCGCTTTGTATCAGCTTAGCTTTTTTTGCTGAGCCACTACATAACTTACTGGAGCGTATTACTGCTGACTTACAACATCCACAACGTTATATCGAGCAGGTCTTAAGCACTTTACCAACACGAAAGGAGGCACCATGAATAAACTGCTGCCTAGTCCATTGTTGTCGGTTAGCTTAATCGTGATATGGCTACTACTTAACCAATCATTGGCCCTTTCTCAACTGCTTTTAGGCGGTCTGCTCGCATGGGTTATCCCTATGTATTGTGCGCCGTTAGCCATTAAAGGCTCGCGTATTCGCAAGCCTTGGGTACTATTTCGTTTACTGGCATGGTCGGCTACTGAAATTGTCCGTTCTTGTATTAATGTCAGCCGCATCATTTTATTTCGGCGCCAACATCAACTGAATTCGCAATTTATTCGTGTGCCATTGCATTTAAGAGATGTCACCGGGCTTGCCGTTTTATCGTGTATTATTAATTCAACCCCTGGCACGGTTTGGGTAGAAATTCTGCCAGATACACATGAGTTATCATTACATGTATTTGATTTACATGATGAAGCCTGGTGGATAGACACCATTAAACAGCGCTATGAACAACCTTTGATCGAGATTTTTGAAGGGGCAAGCCAATGAGCCTGTTACTGACAATGGCATTATATTTTAGCCAATTTTGTTTACTGCTTGCCATGCTCTGCTGTGGAATTCGTTTGATCCGTGGCCCCGCCGCTCAGGATCGGGTGTTAGCCTTAGACACTTTATGGATGGTGGCCATGCTATTTATTCTAGTGCTCGGTATCAGTTTTGGCAGCGTGTTGTATTTCGAAATCGCATTGTTAATTGCCTTAATTGGCTTTGTTTCAACCTTGGCCTTAGCGAAGTTTTTATTACGTGGAGAGGTGATCGAATGATTGAATTAGCCGAGTCGATCCCAGCGTGGATCGCAATACCGGTGGCCTTGCTGTTAATTGCCGGTAGCCTGATCACCTTAATTGGTACCTTAGGCTTAGTACGTCTACCCCATTTTTATCAGCGTATCCATGGCCCGGCGATCAGTATTACTTTTGGTACCACCTGTTTTGTGCTGGCGTCGATGCTGTATTTTAGCGGTTTAGGGCTGCGACCTGTGCTGCACGAACTGTTA
The DNA here is from genome assembly GCF_052655985.1 of Alishewanella sp. HL-SH05. The sequence continues at coordinate 1,966,969 of NZ_CP199753.1, read as the reverse complement.
ATCAGTGCTTTTGTACTGCTCACGGCCCCGGTCAGTGCCATGTTGTTAATGCGCGCGGCAGTTTATCGAGATTTACGCAACACCCACAAACAAGCACAGCACGACAGCGCAAAGTCTAGCCAACCCCCATCAGCTTAGCAGGCCTTGGTGATGGTAAGGTATTAAATACCTTCGCCTAAAAACACTTTACTATACCGAGGTCTGATCCAAGCTGGCGCTCCGGTCACTAAATTCAGCGTATTAAATTGTGCTTTGGGCAGTTCAATATGCACCAGCTGTGCCAGCTCCGTCGCTTGTACTTCTAAGCGCACTGTCGGCCCTACCACCGTAATTAAATCAATGGTTACCGGTATCGCATCGGTTTGCGGTTGATTAAAGACGTCAATTTCATGCGGCCTGACATACGCTAAACCGGCCTGCTCAGCAGCACTGCTATGCTCTGGCGCGGGCATCGCGGCTTTACCGATATGGGTTTGACCTTGATTAACCCTGGCATGGAACAAATTGACATTACCCAAAAACTCATACACAAACGGATTGGCCGGATGATCATACACTTGCTCAGGCGTACCGTGCTGCTCAATTTGGCCTTGATTCATCACAACGATACGATCCGCAACCTCTAGTGCTTCTTCCTGATCGTGCGTAACAAACACGCTGGTTACATGGATCTCATCGTGTAAACGGCGCAGCCAACGGCGTAACTCCGCGCGCACCTTGGCATCGAGCGCACCAAAAGGTTCGTCTAATAATAACATTTTGGGTTCTACCGCGAGCGCTCGCGCTAACGCAATGCGTTGGCGTTGCCCACCGGATAATTGCGCTGGATAGCGGTCGGCAGTCCAACCTAGTTGCACTAACTCGAGCAGGTTATGCACTTTTTTTGCAATGTCGGCTTTGCTTGGCCGCAATTTTTTCGGTTTCACCGTTAAACCATAAGCCACGTTTTCAAACACTGTCATATGTTTGAATAAGGCGTAATGCTGAAACACAAACCCGACACCCCGCTCAGAGACATGCTGCTGACTAATATCTTGCTGATTAAAACGGATCAGACCGCTATCAGCCTGCTCTAAGCCCGCAATGATGCGCAATAAGGTGGTTTTACCCGAGCCAGATGGCCCAAGTAGTGCCGTTAGCTCACCGGTATTCAGTTGCAGATTAATCGCGTTTAACGCCTGAAATTGCCCAAAACGTTTACTGATCTGTTCAATATGGATACTCATTGCAGCCTCTTCGCGGCCAGCTCTGCAGCTGGAAAACCCATAGCAGGCGCAGTAGGTTAAGCTACGCCTAAAAGTGTATCTTACGGCGAAAACTCAATAACAATAAAGTTCGATTTTCTTCTTCGCTATTCCAAGTTGGAATAAGAGCACTCAGTTCTGGCCATCACTCTGCGCAACCATCAAGCGATGCGCCCTATGGCGCGCGCTGAAGCGTCACCGTTGCAGGTCTTGTTTGTTGCCATAGCGCCGGATAAGCTTGCAGATAACGAATAAACGCCTCGGCCGGTACTTTACAATCCGCGTTAGTTTGCTGACAAGGTAAGCCAGCCGCTTGTGCGTATTCCGGTACATAAGCTGTTTTACCACTGGCATCTTGCTCGGCGCGCACCCGTGTTACCGCAAACGCTTTTGGCTGACCGTTCAGCAAAATAATATCTCGCCGGTCGCTGCCGTTTTGTTGTACTTGTTGCAGCTTATGCCAACCATCATTGCCATTGGCTAAATAATCCGTTGTAGCAAGACGATACTGCCGCTCGGGCAGCAGTGCTTGCCATTGCCCTTGTTGTAATACCGCAACATCTGTAAGCACTAAACGGCCATCCGCTTGCTCTATTGCGGTATATCGTAAATGACTGCTATACGGAAACTTCCCCGCATGCGCACCGGCAGGTAAGGTAGCGCTGATGGTTTGCTGCAATAATGCCAGCACATCGGCTCCGCTCACGGTTAAAACGCTGAGCGCAGAAGCAAAGGGTAATACTTCTAAACGAATATGCCCTTCGAACACGGCGCCGGCGGTTAAATCACTGCGAATATTGCCCGCCCCCAGCAAAGTAAAATCAACCGGTTGCTCTAATTCCGCGCGCGCACGGCTATTTAACCAATATTGAATGCCATCGGTAATATGCGCCGCTAAAAGCGAACCATGTTGGTCACTGCCACCCGTACCCGGTAAACGCACATGGGAAAGGGTTTGCTCCAGTGCACTGATTTGCTTCCCATAGGCTTGTTGCACGGCAGGTAAATAAACCTCATCCAGCACTTGGCGTAAGTTAGCATCTTCTTCAGTAATGGCCGTGCGCGCTAACGCGGTAATAAAACCTAATTGCTTGGCTAGTGGCTCGCCCTGTAGCTGGCTATCGGCTTGGCGCAAAGCCGAGTGATATAACTGTTTACTGGCCAGTAAGGTGTTTTGCCCATCGCAACGATTGATTTGGCCTTGCCGATCAAAGCTCACCGTTAAAGCACCGACGGCTTGCGCAAACTGTCCAGCTTGCACAACGCAGGTGATGGCCTTGCCATCAGCATTACGAATTTGCTCGGCATACGGCGCTTGCTGGCCCAGCGACCACTGCCGAAAATCGCCAAGTAAGGTATGCGAATGCCCGCCAACAATCACATCAATACCATTCACTTTAGCGGCCAAGGTGCGATCACGCTGATGCCCTAAATGGGTTAACGCTACGATATGTTTGACACCCTGTTGTTGTAAAAAATCTACCGTTTGTTGGGCAGACGCGACTTCATCGGCAAACACTAAGGCGCCGGTATCAGGCACCATGGCGCGCATATCCTCAAGCGCGAGGCCAAATACCGCCAGCACCGGTTCAGCAGGGTTAATCGGTAAAGAGGTCGGTTGCCATTGCTGATCCACTAAACGAAATAATTGAAACGGCTTTAAATTCTCGACCTTGGCTAAACGCGGCTCGGCGCGGCTATCGACATTAGCGGCTAACACCGGAAAATTAACTTGGCTGGCAAATTGCGCTAATTTCTCAAGGCCGATATCAAATTCATGGTTTCCCAGCGCCATCGCATCCAGCTGCATGCGATTAAGAATGTCGATATTAATTTCATGCTCAAACAATTCAAAATATGCACTGCCTTTAAAGGCATCACCACCATGTAAAAATAAACTACTCAATCCCTTATTGGCAGCTTGCTGGCGTAAGGTGCGCGCATGGCTGAGTACCCGTGGATGACCACCAATAAAGGTATAAAGCGGCTGCTCTGCCGCCCCAAATAACTTAGCGGGTGAGGCATCAAATTGTGAGTGGGTATCATTAATATGAATAATTTGCAGCTGCAAGCCCGTTGTTGCCGTTGCTGTTGTCAGCCGTTCAGTTTGATGTGTACAACTGCTTAAAAGCAGTGTTAAAGCCAGTAGTATACCCGTTTGCTTTTGCATCAGTGGTTTCCGTATTTTTACACCTGAGTTAGCCGCTTGTCTTGCCGATGGCCACTGCGGTTAATCTGTGCTTATTGCGTCAATAACTTTGCCAATTCAACTGCTTGCGATTTGATATGCCCCATATCACCTTGCTCAGCACCGTGGCGTTTTAATTCGCTTAAATGCGTTGGGATCAGATGAAAATGCAAATGCGGCACCGTTTGTCCCGCCGCAGTACCATTGAGTTGCATTAAGACGATGCCTTCCACTTTTAGCAGACTTTTTTGCGCAGCCATCACTTTTTGCACCGTCGCTAGCAGAGGAGCGGCATAATCTAAGGGAAGTTCAGCCAATGTTTCTGCCGGGTATTTGGGGATCACTAAAGCATGACCATCTGCCTGCGGCATAATATCCATAAAGGCTAAGCTGTGTTCATCCTCATAAATTTTAAAACAGGGTAATTCACCACGTAAAATTTTGGCGAAAACGTTGTTATCTTGATAGCTCATAAGGTGCTCCTGGCTGGGGTTGTTAACGTTTACCAATTATGCCAGCATGAACGGCAACAAGGTAGCAGAGCACTGCGCTTTGTTATGCACTAGCCTGAAAAATAGCCGGTACAGTGACGACATGTTGTTACTAATACCCAGTTTACAAGGCTCATAACGGTGGGAGTTAACTAGAAACCGCTAGCATAGGAGGCCAGTGAGGGCGACGGCATAACACGATACCGTCACTGCTCATAAAACAAAGCTCGCTAAGCGCTAGTTAAGCCTAAATGACGGGCATGAAAGCGCAAATGCTGCTCGATAAAACTGGCGATAAAGTAGTAGCTGTGATCATAGCCTGCTTGCAAACGGATTTCAGCGGCAACGCCTGCTTGCTCTGCGGCTTTAACCAGGCTGTCAGTTTGCAACTGTGCCGGATAAAAGTTATCACTGAGCCCCTGATCAACTAAAATCGGCAGCTGACTGCCCTGCTTCGCCAGCAAATAAGCGGCGTCGTATTGCTGCCATTTTGTTTCATCGGCCCCGAGATAACCGCGCAGCGCTTTTTGGCCCCAAGTACAATTCATCGGGTGACAAATGGGTGAAAAAGCAGAAATACTGCGATACTCGGCATTATTACGCAGGCCAATGACCAGAGCACCGTGCCCCCCCATCGAGTGACCACTGATTGCTTTAGCCGCGCTCAGTGGCAATTCTGCCTGCAGCAGTGCCGGTAATTCCTGCAAAATATAATCATACATCTGATAATGCGCAGCAAAAGGCGCTTCAGTGGCATTAACATAAAAGCCGGCCCCTAAGCCAAAGTCATAAGCCCCATCTGGATCATCAGCAACATCGGCGCCACGAGGGCTGGTATCGGGCATGATTAGCGCCAGTCCAAGCTCTGCAGCCACACGCTGCGCCCCGGCTTTGCTGGAAAAATTCTCATCGGTACAGGTTAAACCTGATAACCAATACAGTGCAGGTACCTTGTGTAGCTCTGCTTGCGGCGGTAAAAATACTGAAAATTGCATTTCGCAGTGCAGCACCGCAGATTGATGTTTAAATCGCAGTTGTTTGCCACCAAAACAGCGTTGTTCGCTTACAGCGATAAGTGCAGAAGAAGTTGTCATACGCGGCCTCTTAATATCGAAAAACGAAAGATGCCTATCGGCCTAACACGCCAAAGCAAAAGCGCTAAGGCGTGTTAGTGATAAGCTTTAGAAGTGGATTACGGTGCGGATCGACTTGCCTTCATGCATTAAATCAAAGGCTTTGTTGATGTCCTCTAACGGCATGGTATGCGTAATAAAAGTATCAAGTTCAAACTCACCGTTTAAATAACGCTCAACATAATCCGGTAATTCGCTGCGACCTTTTACGCCACCAAAGGCCGTACCGCGCCATACACGACCAGTAACCAACTGGAATGGCCGGGTTGAGATCTCTTGTCCGGCACCCGCCACACCAATAATCACCGATTCGCCCCAGCCTTTATGACAACATTCTAAAGCGGAGCGCATCACGTTGACGTTACCAATACATTCAAACGAGAAATCCACGCCACCATCGGTCATCTCAACAATCACCTCTTGGATCGGTTTGTCGAAATGCTTCGGGTTTATCACATCAGTCGCGCCCAATTGTTTGGCGATCGCAAATTTATCTTCGTTAATATCAATGGCAATAATGCGGCTGGCTTTAGCCATAACTGCACCAATGATCGCCGATAAGCCGATGCCACCTAAACCAAACACTGCGACGGTATCGCCTTCTTTTACTTTGGCGGTATTCATTACCGCACCCATGCCGGTAGTGACGCCACAGCCGAGTAAGCAGACTTTTTCCAGCGGGGCTTCTTTATTAATTTTAGCCAGTGAAATTTCTGGTAATACCGTGTACTCAGAAAAGGTGGACGTGCCCATATAGTGATAAATTGGCTTACCGTCTTTTGAAAACCGAGTGGTGCCATCTGGCATCAAGCCTTTGCCTTGAGTAGCACGAATGGCTTGGCACAGGTTAGTTTTGCCCGATAAACAGAATTTACATTTACCACACTCTGGGGTGTACAGTGGGATCACATGATCGCCTACCGCCACTGAAGTGACGCCTTCACCGACGGCTTCAACAATACCCCCCCCTCGTGCCCTAAAATAGCCGGAAAAATGCCTTCAGGATCTTCACCAGACAAAGTAAAGGCATCGGTATGGCACACACCGGTAGCCACGATACGTACTAACACTTCACCTTTTTGTGGCGGCATTAAATCGACTTCTTCAATGGTTAACGGTTGACCTGGGCCCCAAGCGACGGCCGCACGAGTTTTAATCATGTTCATCTGTTGATCCTTATAAAAGTTACACAGGAAGATTTTACTATGGGGTGAAGTGTAACCTGATTTTGATTTTTTCCATATCAGGTTGAATAGCATTAAAATGCAAATCAGTTTTTCATTTTTGCAATAATGTAGCACTTTGTACTATGATCAAGGCGATTAACGCAAAAAGTGACAAGCGTTCTGGCGAGTAACAATAACAATGGCATTTTAATGAAACAATGGATCGGCATTAGTGAGTTTGTGGCCGTGGCTGAGCAACAGAGTTTTACTAAGGCCGCTAAACAGTTAGGCATTTCGGTCGCACAAGTCAGTCGTAACATTGCTGAATTAGAGGCGAGTCTTGCCATTAAACTGCTGTATCGCAGTACCCGCAGTGTCAGCCTGACTGAAGAGGGCTTATTGTATTTACAGCATTGTCGGCATTTGGTGGCCAGTTTAGATGAAGCAAACCGCACACTGGCCAACCTAAAAGCAACGCCTCGCGGCCAAATTAAACTGACCGCACCGGTTTTTTATGGTGAAACCCGAATTGCCCCACTGCTACATGATTTTATGCTGCGCTACCCCGACACTGAATTAGATTTGCAGCTTAGCAACAACAAACTGGATTTAGTTCAAGGCGGCTATGATCTGGCTATTAGACTTGGCACTTTAGAAAGCTCGAGTTTGATTGCCCGCAAGCTGGCCAGCCGCACACAATATGTGGTGGCATCTCCGGCATATTTAGCTCAGCATGGCACACCCACTAGCCTAACAGCCTTAGCGCAGCATCAATGCCTCACCGGCACAGTAGCGAATTGGCGCTTTATGCAGCAAGGAAAAATCGTTCAGTTTAAGCCACAAGGCCGTATTGTTTGCAATAGTGGCGTGGCACTGCGCGATGCCGCCCTAAAAGGGCTGGGTTTAGTGCAATTACCTGACTACTATGTCAGTGACAATTTGCAGCAAGGCGAGTTGGTGGCGGTTCTTAGTGAACTGCGGCAACCCGATGAGGGTATTTGGGCTATCTATCCACAAAATCGGCATTTATCCGCCAAAGTGCGGGTACTCGTGGACTATTTAGCATCAAAGCTGAGTTGAAACGCGCGCCTGTCGCCCTCATCGTTCTGTTATACACATTGTTTCACTGGCTTTAAACATCACAAGGATCTAGCTGCATGACGCCGTTAAAAATCGATTTAGTTTCTGATATTGCCTGCCCATGGTGCGCTATCGGCTATGCCCGCTTAGAGCAGGCATTAACACTGGCACCAGAATTAGCCGTCACCTTAGAGTGGCACGCCTTTGAATTAAATCCGGATAAGAACGCGCCACAGGAAGCGATATTACCGGCACTTAGCCGTAAATACGGTAAAAGTGAAGAAGAAATGCGCCAAGCGCAAGCCAATATGATGCAGATCGCCAGCGGCCTCGGCATCAATTTTAGCCAGTTACAGCAGCGCAAAACCTGTAATACCTTTGATGCGCATCGCTTGGTCAAATGGGCCGACACACAACAAAAAGCCACCGCCATGAAGCTGGCACTGTTTGATGCCTATTTTGGTGAAGCAGCCAATGTGGCTGATAGATCAGTGCTGGCAGAATGCGCGAAAAATGCCGGTTTAGATCAAACGCAAGCAGAACAGATCTTAGCCAGTAATGACTTCGCCGATATCGTATCTGCTGATATCGCTAAGTACCAACAAGCCGGTATTTCCTCAGTTCCGGCCTTTATCATTAATAACAAATACCTGATTTCTGGCGCACAAGAGCCACAGCAATTAGCCGCTTCACTGCGTCAAATTGCCAGCGAAAGCATAAAATAATCACTTTGCGCTCATTACCGCCAGACTATTTAGTCACTGTAGTATTGAGCCTATGCGCTGCACTTGGTCATTTGCTGAAGAAAAAACCGCTACGCTATACGTTTTATTACATTTACCTTTTGTGTAAACAGCTTAAAACTGATTAAATTAGCGGTAATATTGTTATAAAGAGCTATTTATGCTGTTATCTCGCGTTAAGTCACCGTTATTCTTAGCTATCTTACTAACTCTGCTTTTAGCGCTCTGGTTAATTTTTGCAGATCATCGCCAAGCCTCCCAGCAAGCGCCAGAAGCCGCAGCGCCTGCCCCCGCTGCTGCTTTTACCGTGCAAACACAGTTGTCGAATGCCTCAGCCTACCCTGCAACGCAGCAGTTACAGGGGCAAATAATGGCTTGGCACAGTATTGACATAAAAGCCCAAGTTGCCGGACAGCTACTGCAATTAAACGTCGAGCAAGGCGATAAGGTCAAACAAGGGACAACGCTGCTGCAATTAAGTGATGAAGGACGCACAGCCCGCTTACAGCAAGCCAAAGCATTGTATCATTTACGACAAAGTGAACTGCAAAGCGCTCAACAATTAACCCGCCAACAATTTGTGAGTAAAACCGAATTAGCACGCTTACAAAGTGACTTAGCCAGTGCAGAAGCCAATTTGGCCGAGGCGGAATTAAATGTTGCCCACACGCAGCCTACGGCTCCCTTTAATGGTGTGCTGGCACGTCGTTACAGCGATCCGGGTAGCCGAGTGCAAATTGGCGATACACTGTTTCAATTAGTGGATATCAGTCAATTACGCGTAACAGCGCAAGTGCCACAACAACGCGTAGCAGAGTTATCGCTGGGTCAAACCGTGGCAGTCCATTTAATGAACGGCCTACAGCTTAACGGCAGCCTCAGTTTTATTAGCCCCGTCGCTGATGCACAAAGCCGCAGTTATTATATTGAAGCTACCGTGGCGAATCCTCAGTTACAGCCTCTCGCTGGTGCCAGTGCGACCTTAGTGATTGCCTTGTCGGCGGTCGAAGCTCATCAGATCTCACCGGCGTTATTGCGGCTTGACCCACAAGGACGGCTTGGTCTTTACACGGTAGAAAACGATGTAGTGCAGTTTTACCCCATCAGTTTATTAAGCACCGACAACAATAGCGCTTGGGTCACAGGTCTGCCAGCGCAAGCGGAATTGATCACACAAGGCGCAGGCTTTGTTGCGGTCGGCCAAGCCGTGACAGTGCAGCGCGGAGTCAGCGAATGAGAACGTTAATCGCCGCGGCGATTGACCGCAGTCGAGCCAGCATTATGTTGCTGCTGTTTATTTTTGCTGCAGGCCTAACCGCCTATATCGTCATCCCAAAAGAAGCCAACCCCGATGTTGCCATTCCAATGATGTATGTGTCGATGTCGCTCGATGGCATCAGCCCAGAAGACGGTGAGCGATTACTGGTGCGGCCGATGGAGCACGAATTACGCTCGTTAGAGGGCATTAAAAAAATGACCTCCACCGCCAGCGAAGGTCATGCCTCGGTAATGCTAGAGTTTGACGCAGGTTTTGATCCAGATAAAGCCTTGGCGGATGTTCGAGTTAAAGTAGATGCCGCTCGCGCGAAACTGCCAGCAGAAGCCAAAGAGCCCACGGTCAATGAAATCAACGTAGCGTTATTTCCGGTGCTGTCAGTTGGCTTATCGGGGCCCATCGCCGAAGAAGTTTTGGTGCGCATTGCCCGTGCATTAAAAGAACAAATTGAAGCCATTCCGGAAGTATTAGAAGTCGACATTGGCGGTGATCGAGAAGATTTACTGGAGATTGTCGTCGATCCACAAGTATTACAAAGCTATGGCCTAGATTATCAACAGCTATTCTCGTTAGTCAGCAACAATAACCGCTTAGTCGCCGCCGGCAGTTTAGATACCGGTGCGGGGCGTATGGCATTAAAAGTGCCTGGGATCATTGAAGATCTTACCGATGTACTGGCGATGCCCATCAAAGTCAGTGGCGATACGGTCATCACCTTTGGCGATGTTGCGACCGTCAATCGTAGCTTTAAAGATCCACAAGGCTTTGCCCGGATCAATGGCCAACCCGCCGTCGTACTCGAAGTAAAAAAACGCAGTGGTGCCAATATTATCTCCAGTATTGAGCAAACCAAGGCGTTATTAACCGAGGCCAGCAAACAATTTCCAGAAGGGCTGCAAATAGACTACATCATGGATCAATCTGTGCAGGTTGAAACCATGCTGTCGGATTTGCTTAACAACGTGCTGACCGCCGTGGTGTTAGTGTTAATTTTGATTATCGCTACCATGGGGCTGCGCAGTGCCTTATTGGTGGGCATCACTATCCCAGGCGCTTTTTTTGCGGGCATCATGCTGATCTGGGCACTGGGCTTTACCATGAATATTATCGTGTTGTTCGCGCTAATCTTAGTGGCAGGCATGTTAGTTGATGGCGCGATTGTCGTATCTGAATTAGCTGACCGTTTCAGTAAAGAAGGGCAAGATCGCAAGACTGCTTGGCTCAATGCCGCCGATAGAATGGCATGGCCTATCATCGCCTCTACCTGCACCACCCTTGCGGTGTTTGTGCCTTTATTATTTTGGCCAGGCATGGTCGGGCAATTTATGAAATACCTACCGGCGACCGTGATTGTCTGTTTACTTGCATCCATGGTGATGGCGCTCATTTTCTTACCGGTGATGGGTAGCCTTGGCCGTTATCGACCACCGGCACCCGATATTGCTGAACCGGCAAACCGTTTTAGCGCGGGCTATCGTCGTGCGTTAAGCGTAGTATTACATTGGCCCGGGCGCAGCTTGGCTTTTACGCTATCGGCGATTATTTTGGTGTATTTTGCTTATGCCAAGTTTAACTATGGTACTGAATTTTTTCCGGCCGTAGAGCCAGAATCGGCGCAAGTCTGGGTACGGGCTCGCGGTGACATGTCCATTTTTGAAAAAGATGCTTTGCTGCAAAAAGTGGAGCAGCGTTTATTGCATTTACCTGAAGTGAAAGCCTTATATGCGCGCTCAATGGCCAGTGCGGGTGGCGAGCTAACGGCAGATGTGGTAGGCACCTTACAGTTTCAATTTATTGATTGGGATCAACGACGCCCTGCGGCGGCCATATTACACGATATGCGGCAACTGACCGCCGATATCCCCGGCATTATGCTGGAGTTTCGCCAACAGCAAGAAGGCCCTGCTGCGGGTAAACCGGTGGAGTTATTAATTACCTCACAAGATCCATCGCAAATTGATGCGGCAACCGCGTTGGTCATTGCTAACATGCAGCAACTCGGTGGTTTTGTCGATATTGAAGATGATCGTAATTTACCGGGTATCGAATGGCGAGTAGAAGTGAATCGCGCCGAAGCCGCCCGTTTTGGCGCAGATGTATTAACCGTCGGCAATGCCATTCAATTGGTCAGCAATGGCTTATTACTGGCTCGGTTTCGTCCGGAATACGCCAGTGATGAAGTCGATATTCGGGTACGCTTTCCTCATAACGAACGCTCGCTCAGCCAGTTATCACGGTTAACCGTGGCAACCACCTCAGGTCAGGTGCCGCTGAGTAACTTTGTCAATGTGGTGCCCTCCCCCAAAACCAGTGTGATTAAACGCGTTGACAGTAACCGAGCCATCACCATCAAAAGCGATTTAGCAGAAGGTTATCAGTTAACAGAACGTTTAAATACTCTGCGCTCTGCCGACATTACGCTTCCCGACGGGGTGATGATTCAAACCGCAGGTGAAGATGCCGATCAACAAGAAACCATGAGTTTTTTACTCGGCGCTTTTGTGATTGCTATCTTTATCATGCTGATGATTTTGCTGGCGCAATTTAATAGTTGGTATCAAAGTTTACTGATTTTATCCGCTATTGTTCTATCTACCGCAGGCGTTTTGCTGGGTTTGCTGATCAATGGCCAAAGTTTTGGCATTGTGATGGTGGGCATGGGAATTATTGGTTTGGCCGGTATCGTGGTAAACAACAATATTGTGTTAATTGATACCTACAACCAATTTCGCGCGGAAGGCCATACTGCGGTCAGTGCGGCGTTAGAGACAGGCTGTTTACGTCTAAGGCCGGTGTTATTGACGTCAATTACTACGGTGCTGGGCTTAATGCCGATGGTGCTATCGGTGAATGTAAATTTACTGGAACCCAGTTTAGGTTTTGGTGCACCCTCTACCATGTGGTGGACTCAGCTATCGAGTGCCATCGCCGGAGGTTTAACCTTTGCCACGATATTAACGCTGTTTCTGACCCCTGCACTGCTGGTGTTGGGCGATAAGTTTCGCCGCAACCCAGCAATAGCAACCACTGCAAAAGAATAGACTTAACGCTTAAGGTTGTTTCGCCGACTGTGTCGCTTTGTCAAACAAGCTGGCACTGTCGGTTAAAAACACTTCTGGATTTTTGGGCGTACTAATGAGCATAGGTTGTGACAATAATTCCGCTTGATACTGCGGCATTATTTGCGGCCCAGCCGCTTGCATGTAGGGCACTAACCAATAAGTACTCGCTAAGGCAATGGTTAACACTAGCTGCAAACTTTTACGTTGCATACCCGCCAGTTTAAAGCCATTCCAAAACAACACTACAAGCAGTACTGCAGGCAGGGTTAACTGCAACACCTCGACCAACATCGCCTGACTAAAGTTAAAACTTAACCAGCGGCTCAATTCTGACCAAAGCAACCAACTTGCGGTAATAAGCAGGATCAGCGTCACCTGCGGTCGAAAGTTTGACTCTTGCGAGCGCAGCCGCGCCCATAACGCTAACAGTGCAGGCCACAGCAGCAAAGCCAATAAAATAAACGGAATACTTAATAACTGTCGATGCCAATTCTCAGCCGCCTCACCGATGGCACCCAGCCACATTTCATAAGAAAAGTACGCAGAAACCAACAACAATAATAAGATCAGCAAGGGTACTGACGATAATAATCGTAAACTTTGCCAACCTTTAGCGAGTATGCGCGTTGGCGCGACACTGGCTGCAGCAAAAAACACCCGTAAACGTTGCTTGCCTAAGATAAATTCTTGGCCAGAATGCGGGATCGTGGTTTTCTGAATACGCTGCCCTGAGCTACTTAAAGTACCATTTGCCGAATCCAGATCGCGTAACTGCCAATGCCCCTGCTCATCGCAACTAAGTATGGCATGCTCAGCGCAACTGTGCGGATCCAGTAAGATAACATCGTTATCATAACTGCGACCAATCCGGATATCGTTTTGAGTAAATTTATGGATCGCAACACTTTTTCCCTGATTATTTAACAGCTCAATAATTATTGCCATTTCACTGTCTCCATAAACTTACGGGTAAACGCATCGGCATTTTGTTGACTAACGCCCGCTAACGAAAAGTGACTCACAAAACCTTGTTGCTCAGCAGGCACGGTTCCAGCTAAAAACAACACATCAAATAGCTCGGGGTAATCTTTGTAGGCACGCACACAATAGATGGTGCGGGCCGCAACTTGCTTGTCGCCGACAATGTCACTTAAGCAGCTATATTCGCCAACATCACGCACCGAAGCGCGATTGTCTGGGCGCATTTGTTTTAGCTTGTTCGCGTAATGATGCACGAATTTTGTCATGGCTAACGCCGAACCATCAAACCACTCAAATTGCATTTGAATTTTGCCGGTGGTGAATTGATGACTAATAAACACCTCTTCCGACAAACCACAAAACGCGGCAGAAGCGCGAATTTCTTGCTCTACGCGGGGGGGATTAGTGCGAGCCCAACAAGTGATAAAAGGCGCGATACTCTCTGGCACTAAACCCCGGCCTAAAGCTTTCATTTGCCAGTTCGCGTTTAATAAGGGTTCGAGCATTTGCTGTTGGTTAGCCAATAACTGTTGGCCAATTTGTGTTTTTAAAAGCTCAACCGCAGGGACCTCGGCAGGCTTTGTATTCACCAGGGCTTTAACCTGCGCCATCGGCACCACAAAGCCTAATTGATTACCGCCCGTTGACACATTCACCCCAACCACTTGGCCAAGCTCATTAACACTAGGGCCACCACTCATACCCGGATTAATCGAGCCTGTGACATGTAAACGCGGATAAAAGCTTTGTTGTTTCATGCCGTTATAGGTACCCGGCACCACTACCATGCCTAAATCATGCGGATTACCTAAACTGAACACCGCCGCGCCCTGCTCCGGTAAGGCATCGGCTAACGCAAAAAAATGCCCTACTCTGGCTGGCGCTTTTAACAAGGCTAAATCATTTACCACATCTAGGGCTAAAATCTCTAATGGCTGTAAGCCATCATCCCCAAACTTTGCCATTAATTGATAGCTATCTGGGGTGGCAACGCGGCTTGCAACCACATGATAATTGGTGATCACCAACTCGGGCGCAATATAAAAACCGCTGCCAATTGAGGTTTTGTGCTGAGTTTGTTTTTCAACAACCTGCACCTGCAGTAAGGCATCTTGATATTGGCTAAAGACCTGTTGCGCATTGTCCGCTTGTACCTGAAGGGCTGCCAAGCCGAAACAACACGCCATGCTAATGAAAAAACGCCTATAAAACATCCTGATAACTCCCGACATAACAAGATTTGACCTTAGCACTCCCTGTTTTTTTTACAAGCTTAATCTGCCGGTCATCACGCTAAACACGGCTATTCTCTTTAGAGATTCGTGATCCGATAACCAATGACCGGAAGTACATCCTCGCCTGGACATTTCGATGGCGCAGCAAAAAAAGGCGTCATTGCAGTGCCCACTGTTATCTTCTAAACAAAATTCAAAACGCACAGCGCTTTTCACCGGTGCATTGAGCAACCCTGCCGGTAAATGTTGCCATTGCCACTTAGCGATGGCTTTGCGAGCTTCACGGGCAAATCGATGTGATAACACCTGATGGATAAAACATAAACAGTCAGCAATTTAACGCAACACCGCAAAAAAATAAAGTTTACATTTCAGTTTCAATTCACCAAAAACAAAACCCCAGCAAGCTGGGGTTTTAAACCGACTTAAAATGCACGGTTTAGCGCATAGCCACCAGCATACTGCTTGGCTGCTCTAAATACTGTTTCCACAAATTGGTAAAGCGTGCAATGGTACCGCCATCAATAATGCGGTGATCGCCTGACCAGCTCACTTGCATAATTTGCCGAGCGACCACTTGGCCTTTGGCATCAAAGCGCGGTAAAGACTGCACCTTACCTAGGGCGACAATCGCCACTTCCGGTTTATTGATGATAGGTGTCGCTACTGTGCCACCAATGGCGCCAATATTACTGATGGTAATCGTGCCGCCTTTTAAATCAGCTGGACTCACTCGGCCTTCGCGAGCAGCATCCGTTAATTTAGTTAAGGCATTAGCAATTTCCACAATGGACTTTTGCTCACAACCTTTAATATTTGGCACTAACAAACCAACTTTAGAGTCAACCGCAATGCCAATATTGTGCGCACTAAAATAAGTTAACTCAGTGCAGTCGGCATTCGGCTGACTGTTCATTACCGGAAACTCATTGATCGCCAGCGATAAGGCTTTCATAAAGAACGGCATCATGGTCAGTTTCACGCCTTGCTTGGCATAGTGATCTTTTAACTGGCTGCGCAGGGCAATCAATTCCGTTAAATCGATTTCTTCGCAATAAGTAAAATGCGGAATAGTCGATACCGACTCGGTCATTTGCCGAGCCATAGCTGCTTTAATCCCCCGAATGGCTTCAACGCGATGAGTCGCTGATGCTGCAGCTGGCGCTACAGAAGCTGTCGTGTTGCTCACGCTGCTGGCGGTTGCTTGCGTCGTGGGCTTTGCCTCACCGGCAGTAAAGGCACGGACATCGTCTTTAAACACTCGGCCTTTATCACCAGAGCCTGGTACCAAATGAATATCCACACCCAGTTCACGTGCTAAACGCCGCACCGCAGGGCTAGCTAAGGCTTTACCTAGTGGCGCCTGACGACTTACCGCGGCATGATTACTGGCTTTAGCCTGAGCAGTCACTTGGCTGCTGGTGGTGGCTGCGGGGGCTGCGGTAACCGCATTGTTGTTGTCAGATGGCGCATCCACTGCACGACTGATGGCAAATAACGGCGCATGCACCTTGGCAATTTCACCTTTGGCATAATACAGTTTACTGACAACACCCGAGTGTTTTGCTGGGATCTGTACTAAGGCTTTATCAGTCATCACATCACAAACCGGTTGATCTTCGCTGATGGTCTCACCTTCAGCAACTAACCATTCTACGATTTCACACTCGACAATACCCTCACCGATATCCGGTAAAATAAAGTCTTCACTGATCATGCCATTGGCTTGTGGCGCAGCAGCAGGCTGAGCTGGAGCCGCTACTTGGGTGGCCTTCGCGGGTTCAACATGGGCAGCGGTATTGCCATCGTCGGCAATCTCCATTGCAAATAATGGCGCATGTACCTTAGCAATCTCGCCTTTGGCATAATACAATTTACTGACCACACCGTTATAAACCGCGGGGATCTGCACTAAAGCTTTGTCGGTCATCACATCACAAACCGGTTGGTCTTCACTGATGGTATCGCCCTCAGCAACCAGCCATTCCACGATTTCACACTCAACAATACCTTCGCCAATATCTGGCAGAATAAAATCCTGTTTCATCCAAGGCTCCTTAGAAGTTAACCGAGCGTTTAATCGCTTCGAAGGTTTTCAGATGATCGGCGACATATTCTTTTTCTAGCGCCAGCGGATAAGGTGTATCCATACCGCACACCCGTTCGATGGGGCTTTCAAGGTGCAAGAAACAGCTGCCTTGAATGGTCGCGGCAATTTCACCAGCGAAACCACCGGTTAATGGCGCTTCATGGTTAATCACTAAACGGCCGGTTTTTTTCACGGATGCGGCAACGGTATCCGCATCCCATGGCAGAATGCTGCGCAAGTCAATCACTTCACAGGAGATACCTTCGGCAGCGGCCATCTCAACGGCTTTTTGAATAATTTCCATTTGCGCGCCCCAGCCCAGTACCGTGACATCCTTACCTTGTTGTAGGATCTCAGCTTTACCGATAGGTAACTCATAATACTCTTCTGGTACTTCGCCAATGGAGGCACGATACAGTTTCTTCGGTTCAAAAAAGATCACCGGATCCGGGCAAGCAATCGAGGCTAAGAGTAAGCCTTTCGCTTGATAAGGGTCGCGAGGTACCACGATTTTTAAGCCCGGGGTGTGCGCAAAATAGGCCTCTGGGCTTTGGCTGTGGTAATGTCCACCAGCAATGCCGCCACCGTAAGGCGTACGGAACACCAAGCCACCGACATTAAATTCATTACCCGAGCGGTAGCGAAACTTGGCGGTTTCATTGACGATTTGGTCAAAGGCGGGAAAGATATAATCCGCAAATTGAATCTCAGCGACCGGCTTCATGCCCTGTGCCGCCATACCATTGGCAAAACCAGCGATACCTTGCTCAGTCAGTGGCGTGTTGAAACAACGAGCTTTACCATACTTTTCTTGCAATTTACTGGTTGCACGAAATACACCACCAAAGTGGCCAACATCTTCACCAAAACAGACCACGCCATCATCTTTAGCCATTGCCAAATCAAGGGCATTGTTAATGGCCTGCAACATGTTCATTTTTGCCATTAGTCTAATCTCCCCGCCGTGATCGGATACGCATCTGGATATTTCCGGATATGCTGTTTTAATTCGTCTAATTGTTGCTGTAATGCAGGAATAGGCTCGGCATAAACATCAGAAATTAAGTGTTCGATACCTGGCTTCGCCACTTTTTCAGCCACTTTTAGCGCATCTAAGATATCAATACGTAATTGCTCAGTTTGCGCTTTGTCGGCCGCTTCATCCAGCCAACCTTGCTGTAATAACCAGGCCTTGTAACGGGCGATAGGATCATTCTTACGCCATAAGGCTTCTTCTTCCTTAGAACGATAGCCACTTGGATCATCAGAAGAGGAATGGGCACCTAAACGGTATGCCATCGACTCAATTAATACCGGCTCGTTATGCTTTAACGCATATTCACGGGCCATTTGCGTGGCTTTAAACACCGCCAGAATGTCGGCCCCGTCAACACGAATCGACTTCATGCCATAACCTACCGCGCGACAGGCAATACCGTCACCGACAAACTGTTCATTCGCTGGCGTAGAAATGGCATAGCCATTGTTGCGACAGAAAAAAATCACCGGTGCTTTGTGCACCGCTGCCATATTTAAACCGGCATGGAAGTCGCCTTCAGAAGCCGCGCCTTCACCAAAATAACAAATTGTTACGGCGTCCAATCCTCGCAACTTTTGCGCATAAGCATAACCACTGGCCTGTGGGATCTGGGTGCCTAAGGGTGACGAAATCGTCATATAGTTGATGGCATTGCTTCCATAATGCACCGGCATCTGCCGGCCTTTACCCAAGTCTTTCTCGTTGGAGAACAACTGGTTCATAAATTGTTCTAGCGTAAAGCCGCGATAGCGCAAAGCACCTTGTTCGCGGTATTGCGCCATAATCATGTCAAGATCCGTTAACGCTGCCGCACTGCCGACAGTGGTTGCTTCTTCGCCTAAGCATTGCATGTAAAAACTGATACGACCTTGGCGCTGTGCAGCCAACATCCTTTCATCTAACACTCGGATAAACACCATAGTGTCATACATTTTTAACGCGGTTGCCTTGTCTAACGTGGGTGCCTCTGCTTCTGCATAAAGGCTACCATCGTCTTTCAGGATCCTTAAGGTAGGGATTTTTAACGCGTCACTGGCAGTAAACTCTGCGCGATGCACCGTAGTAATGGTGGCGTTATTTGGATTGGTCATAAGGACTCTCTTGGTTGTAATGACTCGTTTTTCCGCTAGACTTTACCTTTACGTAAACTGCAATGCAACCGCGCGCTGGCATAAAAAAACCTGACAGCACACAGTACTGTCAGGTTATATTTACTGGCTAAAGCCGTTAAGACGTTAGATCAGGTTATGTTGAATGTCTGTGGGTACCACCATCAGCATAGCACGCTGCCCAATGGCCACTTTAGCGTTCGGGAAAATTAACGCCTCCCCCTCGCGCTCTACCCGATACTCTAAGTCACCATCGGTGGCCAATAAGCTACCTAACGGATAACTGGTGAAATTCTGGACATCGTCAGCAAAATGCAACTTGAAATCTTGAGTTTGCTTATTAATGGCGCGATACACTTCATAAAGATGAAAATCTTCTGCCGCAAAAGGTTTCGGCGCAAGTAAACGGTTAGTAATCAGTGCACGTAAGGCACTGTCTGCTTGGGCAAAACGTGACATATCATTTTGGCCAAACGGCTGCACTTTACCCAGCTCTATGGTAAAGGCATCCGCGCCATGGCTGTGCGACGCATAATAGCTAAAGGTACTGGCCGGCGTTTGCATCATCAGCACCGTGTGCACATCGCAGGCCGCCAGAAATTGTAACTGTTGTTTGCGCCAAGGCTTACCATGTAAAAAAGGATACACGGCGAACTTCTCAAAACGAGAGCCACGAATGGCGGTGTGTAAATCATATAAACAACGCGGCTCATTGGCCGGGGCGCCTTCATAAAATCGTGTAACATACTGCTCTAACGCTTGGGCGCGTTGCCGCTCGGCGTTGATTAAACCCGCCCCCTTACTATGATGCCCCGAAAATAACCGATTTAAATTCTCAGTCACTTCACGACGGCCTAAATTTATGGCGGCAGGATTAGCGAATAGCACTAATACCCGCTCAGTAGGTGTTAAATGCCCCTGTAAAATATCTTGCACGATAGCGGCACACAGTTCGATGGGAGCTGTTTCATTACCATGCACACCACAACTGAGAATAATATGTTGTCGAGCGGCTTGGGCAGGCTGAAAACAGATCACGCCAGTATCCCAGATCTCGACAGTAACGCCTGAGCCTAATTCAAACTGACAAGGGGCTAAACCATTAGGATTGGCTAAGGTAAAAGCTAAAAAATCGCCGCTATGACGAAACTGCTCCATCATCATTGCTGTTACTCCTGTCGATAAAATGTTAATTTTTAGTCGTGTTTTTTCTGATAGTAACCCGAGAAAGCCTGATCACCAAACGCCGCAGTTAGCACGAAGCTATTCAAGGTTGTAAGGGGCTGACATTATAAGCAGGATTGGCCAAATGCCGTTTATTAAACTCTAGGTAAGCAGCAGGATCTTGCCCTGCCCACAATTCCAGAACATTTAGAAAGGCGGGATCTTGTCTTATTTGTGGCATTACCGCGTTGATCTCGGCTAAGACCGCTTTGCCCCATGCCGTTTTAGCACAGCCAATGGCACCAGGCATGTGCGTTTGATCGTTCTCTTGCAGTGGGGTTAATGTTAACTCGCTATCAAACACTTTATGAAAGTAATTGGCAATAATGGGATAATCCATCGTGTAATCTAAGCGATCTGCCACAATCATCTGCAGGATCGCAATAGCACCGCCACTGCCAGTTCGCGCGAGAAACGGTGGGGTTTTATCTAACAAGGGCTGCAAAATACTATAGCGCCGCCCCGCCGGATAACCTAAGCGGTAGTGTTTATCAGCTAATAAGGCGGTAAAAGCTAATGGATTACCATAGCGCAATTGTATCTGTGCCGCTTTGGCTTTAGTGGTGATCAATTGATAGGGGTAATAGACATGGGTCGGTAAACTGAAATAGGCTCGCTCATCATGTCGGCCATGATAAATCATACAGGGGAAGCATAGTTCGGACTGTTGTTTTAATAAATTACTGATGCGCGCTTGGGGCATTAACCACACTGAACGTTGTTTATCTGGCAAGGCGCGATGTACCGCATCCATTAATCCATCACACAAGCCTAAACCTTGATAGGGCCCGTCAATAATATGAAAAGGCGGTGCATCATTAATAGCCCACTGCAAAGTGTTGGCCAATGACTCGTTAGCACTGGCCATTTTGCTAAAACAGAAACAGCATAATACCACGCAAAAAAAACGCATAAGCTTTCACACTACGCCATACCACTTAGCATTAGCATAAAAGAAAGCAAAACGAGTTTCGAGCATTAAATAAAAACGGCAGCGAAAACGCTGCCGTTTAATCTATTAAGAAACGTAATCAAACGTTTACTTTTAATTTTTAATAATGTCGCAAGACTTCAGTTTCCACACTCGTTCAACATAATCGTTGATAGAGCGATCTGAAGTAAACTTCCCGACGGATGCGGTATTGATAATCGCTTTCTCTGCCCAGAGCGCGGGATCACGATACCATGTATCGACTTTTTGCTGCGCCGCTAGGTAAGACTCAAAATCAGCCAATACTAAGTATGGGTCGTTACCATCTAGCAAGCTGCGTTTAATTGCCGCTAACTCACCGGGTTTGCCTGGCGTAAAGTAATCGGTTTCTAACCAATCCAGAATCGCTTTCAGCTCAGGGTTATTATGGTAATACTCGCTGCTATGATAGCCCTTCTGATGTAGCGCTTTAACTTCATCTACCGTTAAACCAAAGATCGCGATATTGTCTTCACCGACTTCTTCGGCAATTTCAATATTAGCCCCATCCAAGGTTCCCACTGTAATGGCACCATTTAACGCCAGTTTCATATTCCCAGTACCTGAAGCTTCTTTACCGGCCGTAGAGATTTGCTCAGAAATATCTGCTGCGGGGATCAGTTTTTCAGCCAAGGTGACGCGGTAGTTCGGCATGAACACCACTTTAATACGGTTTTTAACTCGCTTATCGTTGTTGATTTTTTCAGCGACTTTATTGATGGCATAAATAATGTCTTTAGCCAGCTTGTAACCGGGGGCGGCTTTAGCACCAAACAAGAACACCCGTGGCACCATATCGTAGTCTGGATTTTGCAAAATACGGCGATATAACGCCAAAATATGCAGTAAATTCAGATGTTGCCGTTTGTATTCATGTAAGCGTTTAATTTGCACATCAAACATCGCGGTAGGATCAACATCGATACGCGTTAGTTTCTTAATTACCACAGCTAAGTCCGCTTTATTTTGCTGTTTAATCGCCATAAAGTTTTCTTGGAACTGCGGATCTTTGGCATGCTCAACAAGTTTTTGTAATTGATTCAGCTCTCGTGGCCAATCTTTACCAACAATCGTATCCAACAACTTAGCCAAACGCGGGTTACATGACTTTAACCAACGTCGTGGCGTGACACCGTTAGTGATATTGGTAAATTTATCCGGCCATAATGCCACCATTTCTGGGAACAGATCGGATTGCACCAATTTAGAATGCACTTCAGCCACACCATTCACCTTAAATGAACCCACAACCGATAAATGCCCCATCCGAACCATTGGCTCATGGCCTTCTTCGATAATAGACAATTTACGTTTTTTCTCGTTATCGCCAGGCCACAATACATCTACCTGCTCTAACAAGAAGCGGCGGTTGATTTCATAAATAATTTCAATGTGCCGAGGTAAAACTTTTTCAAACAATCTTACCGGCCAACGCTCTAGTGCTTCTGGCAATAGCGTATGGTTAGTGTAGGCAAAAACCTGCTGACAAATCGCCCATGCATCATCCCATGCCATTTGCGCTCGATCGACTAAAATACGCATTAATTCAGGAATCGCTACCGCAGGGTGAGTATCGTTTAATTGAATGACCACTTGTTTACCAAAGTGGCTCCAATCATCACCGTGCCGACGTTTATAACGGCGAATAATGTCTTTTAGTGAACAAGAACAGAAGAAATATTGCTGAATTAAACGTAGCTCTTTACCGGCATCCGTTTCATCATTGGGGTATAACACCTTGGAAATATTTTCGGCTTCCACGTTTTCACGCGCAGCATCAATATATCCACCCGAGTTAAATACGTCCCAGTTGAAAAAGTCTGAGGCACGGCTTTCCCACAATCGTAACACGTTAACTGAGCTACCATCGTAACCAACAATCGGAATATCCCAAGGCACACCTTTGATAATACGCCCCGGGTGCCAGACTTTTTGCATTTGGCCTTGTAAATCAAATACGGTTTCGACATAACCATAAACAGCAATTTCTTGTACTGATTCTGGGCGACAGATCTCCCAAGGGTTACCGTATTCGCGCCAGCTGTCTGGACGTTCAATTTGACGTCCATCTTGAAAACTTTGCTGGAATAAACCGTTTTCGTAATGAATACCATAGCCAATGGCCGGATAATTTAAGGTGGCTAACGATTCGATAAAGCACGCGGCTAAGCGCCCTAAACCACCGTTACCCAGTGCCATATCTTCTTCTTGATCTTCCAAATCGGCAATGTCTAAGCCCAATTCAGATAAGGCTTGTTTTGCTTGCTCGTATAACCCAAGGTTATGCAGGTTATTACTGAACATACGTCCCATCAGGTACTCTAAACTGAAATAGTGAAGTGCCCGAGTATCTTTTTCATAGTGGGTACGTTGCGTTGTTCTTAAACCGTCGTAGATTTGTTCGTTGACAGCAGCACAGGTCGCGCGCCACCAAGCCTGATGATTGGCTTTATTAAGATCGGTTCCTAAGGTGGAGTGTAAATGTTTAACAATGCGTTCTTTCAACTGCTCTGTGGCAGTTGCGGCAGACGAGGCCGCTTTAGATGTAGTGTTTTTTTTCATTGCCAATCCTAAAGTTTTACGCGTATCTCACGATTTCAATGCACATTTGTTGAAAAATTACCAAAACAATAGCCTATAAAGGTCGTTTTGGCAAAAAAAATAGTGCGTTTTGTAATTAAATTACACAATCATGATTTTTATCTAAAACGCAAAAGGCAGGCAAACGCGCGACATAAGCGTGTTTAACTGCCAAAAGGGTATAACACTACATTTTACTGAACACATCAGCCACAAAGGCTTTTGCATCAATTTCTAACTGCTCTAAGTGGGCCTGATCAACAAAACTCTCTAAGTAAATTTTATAGGCATTTTCGGTACCCGATGGCCGCGCAGCAAACCAGCCATTCTTTGTCACGACTTTTACGCCACCAATACTGGCATCGTTACCGGGTGCCTTCGTTAATACCGCTAAGATGGCATCACCCGCTAAATGGGTGGCACTGACACTGCTGGTATCCAGATTCTTCAATGCCGCTTTTTGCTTGGCATCCGCCGGCGCATCTAAACGACGATACAACGGCGAGCCCAGCTCACGTGTTAATGCTTGGTATTGCTGATAAGGGTCAACACCGGTTTTTGCCAGCATTTCAGCGGCTAATAAGCCTAGGATAAAACCGTCTTTATCGGTAGACCAAGCGGAACCATCATGGCGTAAGAAACTGGCACCGGCGCTCTCTTCGCCACCAAAAGCAATAGTGCCTTGGTGTAAACCTTCAACAAACCATTTAAAGCCAACCGGTACTTCTTTTAAAATACGGCCTTGTGCTGCAACGACTCGGTCAATTAGCGCACTAGATACCAAGGTTTTACCGATGGCCAGTTTGTCATCCCACTGCGGTCGATTCGCCAGTAAATAATTGATCGCCACCGCCAAGTAATGGTTTGGATTCATCAAGCCACCACTGCGTGTCACGATGCCATGACGGTCAAAATCTGGATCATTACCAATGGCCACATCAAACTGATCTTTGAGTTTAATTAAATTCGCCATGGCATAAGCAGAGGAACAATCCATACGGATCTTGCCGTCTTTATCTAACGACATAAAAGAGAATGATGGGTCAACTTTGTTGTTTACTACGGTAATATTTAAACCGTAACGTTCAGCAATACGGGGCCAATAGGAAATACCGGAACCCCCTAAAGGATCCACCCCGATCCGTATCCCGGCTTTGGCAATGGCGGCCATATCGATCACGTTTTCAAGGTCATCAACATAGTGCTGGATATAATCAATATGCTGGCAATAGCCTGATTGTATGGCCAAGGCGTAGGGCATCATCCGAACACCCTCTAATTCATTAGCCAGTAATTCATTAGCGCGTTGCTCAATCCAGTCTGTCGCATCAGTATCCGCTGGGCCACCGTGCGGTGGATTGTACTTAATACCGCCATCTTCAGGTGGATTGTGCGACGGTGTAATAACAATACCATCGGCAAGTTGGCCAGTAGCGCCTTTATTTTGCGTTAAAATGGCATGCGAAATAACCGGCGTAGGCGTGTAGCCAAGGCCTTCTTGAATACAAACCTGAATGTTGTTAGCAATTAACACCTCCAAGGCACTGGCAAAGGCGGCTTCAGATAAGGCATGCGTATCTTTACCTAAAAACAACGGACCCGTAATCCCCTGTGCTTTACGATAATCAGCGACTGCTTGGCAAATGGCTAAAACGTGCGGCTCGTTGAAAGAGCAGCTTAATGCGCTACCACGATGCCCAGAAGTCCCAAAGCTAACGCGGTGAGTGGCATGGCTATGAATATCGGGTTCTAGGACATAATAGGCCGTCATTAAGCGGCAAACATTCGGGATAAGTTCGTTAGGTACCGGCTGACCTGCCAGCGGATGTAATGACATAACCATTCCTTAATTATTATAATAAATCGCGAATACGTTCTGCGTCTTCAGCGCTATAACCCAGTTTGCTTGCCGTTTCTGTCAACATCATTTTCTTGCGAGTTGTGTTTGAGTTCGTAATCACCCAAAAATCCGTATTCGGAATTTGCTTAGGGTTGGTACTACTGCCACTTTCAGACAATTCAGCTGCTGATTTAGCAAAATACAGTCGATTGCGTCCTTTAATTTCCAACACATTGGGGAAGTCTTTTTTGTGTACTCGGGCTAACACCGACAACAAATACAGAAAACGGCCAACAATATTGTGCTCGGCTTGTAAATCAGCCGGTGTGACCAGATCAAAAATATTGCCTTGTTTCTCGGTACGCTTTGGCTGCTCGCTAACCGTTGCAACCGGAACCACTGGCGCTTCAGATTTAGCTTTGTTGAGCTCTGACGAGCTGTCAAGGGATGCCGTGGAAGTTTTTAGCGGGGCACCAGGCAATAAACGACGCAGTATATCCGACGCACTTTCGCCAATCTGTAATGTCTGTGCCGCAATGTATTGATACAAATCGTCGTCAATTTCAATGGTTTTCATAGATTTAATCCGTTACCTCAAATTCAGCTCATTATATAAAGGCTTTGCCACTGACGCCAGTTCGCTGTTTTGTTAAAATAGCAGCAATTACGCAGATAGGATAATTATGATTTTACATTATCAATTAACAGGCCAAGGCCCCTTAGTGGTGTTAGTCCACGGTTTATTCGGTAGCTTAGAAAATTTAGGCGGTGTAGCGCGTGCGTTAAGCGAGCATTTTCAGGTACTCAACATTGATGTACGTAATCATGGCCGCTCCGCACACAGTGATGAAATGAACTATTCGCTGATGGCAGCCGATCTGTCTGAAACCTTAGAGGGTTTAGGGCTGCGACCTTTTGCAGTGTTAGGACACTCGATGGGCGGTAAATTGGTGATGGAATTTGCGCTGCGTTACCCTGAGCAACTCGACCGCTTAATTGTGGCGGATATTGCTCCGGTCAGTTACAGCGCTCGGCATAACTCGGTTTTTGCCGGCTTAAATCAGGTTGATCTTTTGCACATCGCCAATCGCGGTGAGGCAGACCAACAAATGGCGCAGCACATTGTTGAACCTGGTGTGCGGCAGTTTTTACTGAAGAGCTTAGAAAAAACAGACAACGTATTTCGTTGGCGCTTTAACTTAGCCGCCTTGCAACAGCAGTATCCGCAGCTGATAAGCGCGCCACAAGCCGGGGGCCAATTCAATGGTAAAGTCTTGTTTATCAAGGGCGCCGAATCGGATTATATTTTGCCAGAACATCGCGAAACTATCTTAGGCTTATTTCCAAAGGCACAAGCGAAGATCATTCAAGGCACAGGGCATTGGTTACATGCCGAAAAACCCAGTGCATTTAATAAGCTGGTATCTGACTTTTTATTGACGTAACGCAGAAAACTTTTCACTAAATATGCTATGATGCGCGCACTTTTTTCAGAGGCGAACGATGTCAATGAGCATAGAACAGTTTGAAACCATTGGATTATGGTTAGGACTTGGCGGATTGTACTTCTTTATCGTACTAGCTATCCGAGACGTCTTGAAGAAAAGTGAAGCACCAAGAATCGGACATATCTTTGTTTGGCTAGTGCTGTTTTTATCACCTCTGGTGTTTATCGTGAAAAGTATTGTGCAGTATTTTTTCGAATAAGAGGGTTACAGATTAATGGCGAAAATTGCCACTGATCGCACAACTATTGATTTGTTTGCTTTGGATAAGCGTCCTGGTCGGCCCAAAACCAATTTGTTGCCACGGGAAGAACAACTGAAACAAAACAAACGTAATCAAATTAAACGCGATCGTGTTAAGGGCTTAAAGCGTATTGAGTGTAAAGTGCCAGAACAGCTTTGTGAAAAGCTTGATTTGGCCGCTGCACAAGCAAATATGACACGTAGTCACTTTATTGAACATCTTTTAGAACAGGCTTTGGCCGGGTAAGAAGGCTTAAAACATGGCAACAGTTGGCATTTTTTTTGGTAGCGATACAGGTAACACTGAACATATCGCCAAAATGATCCAGAAAGAACTGGGTAAACAGTTAATAGAAGTACGGGATATCGCTAAAAGCAGTAAAGAAGATATAGCGAATTTTGATTTACTGCTGCTGGGCATTCCTACTTGGTATTATGGCGAAGCACAATGTGACTGGGACGATTTCTTCCCAGAACTTGAAGGCATCGACTTTAATAATAAACTGGTTGGTATCTTTGGTTGTGGTGATCAGGAAGATTACGCTGAGTATTTCCTCGATGCGATGGGCACATTACGTGACATTATCGAACCTAAAGGCGCCATCATCGTAGGACACTGGCCAACCGCAGGCTACAACTTTGTTGCTTCAAAAGCTTTAGTGGACGATAACCACTTTATCGGTTTAGGGGTTGATGAAGATCGTCAACCTGAATTAACCGAAAAAAGGGTTAAGCAGTGGTGCAAGCAAGTTTATGACGAAATGAGTCTAGCTGAATTTGCTTCGCTGTAATTGCAGTAAGCGTTATGCGTTCCAAACAAAGGCTGCCATGGGCAGCCTTTGTCCTTTTTTATGCTTAGCCAGCGCGATATTTTGCTTTCTTTCGCACATACAAGGTACGATTGACCTCACACACAACTTGATGTTTAGCATCATGAATATGCACCAAAAACTGTGGAAAATATTTGTCACCCTGCGCTGTATGTTGCTTGATGTCGGCCACGGTGTCATCCGATAACCAAAACTCAGCCACCAACTTACTGTAGCCAGGACTAATAAAGTTGATGTCTGCTTGTTTATCCCAAACGTGGTACTCTTTACCTAAGGCGCCCATTAACATCAAGGGATAAATGGGATCGGTCATCGCAAACATAGAACCGCCAAATTGACTGCGATTAATGTTCTTGGTCCAAGGCCGTGATTTTAGCTCCACTTTACAATAGCGATAATCATCACTTAATATCACCACTCTGATACCACAAAATAAAAACGGCGGCCAAAAATTAAGTAAATGCCGCAGCACCGATGGCTTAAATGCCCAACGCATAAGTTCCCCTGGTAAGACCTGTTTAGCGCATTCTACCGATTGCCGTTAACAGTACAAGAGTGGCTCTTAAAAAAGCAATGTACATAAAGCATTTGAATATAAACCTGATCTCTTTATAATCCTTGGCAAGTTCACGTTAAAAAAGAGTACTTATGAACGATCACAATACCGAATTACGCAAAGCGGGGCTCAAAGTCACGCTGCCTCGAGTAAAAATCCTTGAGATCCTACAAGATCCAAAAAATCAGCATATCAGTGCTGAAGATGTGTATAAAATCCTGTTGGAGTTGGGTGAAGATATCGGTTTAGCCACAGTTTATCGAGTACTTAACCAATTTGATGATGCAGGCATTTTAACGCGCCACCATTTTGAAGGCGGCAAATCGGTGTTTGAGCTCACCGGTGCTAACCATCATGATCATTTAGTTTGTTTAAAATGCGGTAAGGTTGTCGAATTTGAAGATGATATTATCGAAAGACGCCAATTAGAAATTGCTAACAGCAATGGTATCAAACTCACCCATCACAGTTTGTATTTGTATGGTGAGTGCGAAGATACGGCAAAATGTAAGCTTTACGCGCAAAATCAGTAAATTGAAATCTTAAAAACCTTCCTTGTGAAGGTTTTTTATTCATATCGTTGCTCAACATCAGCAATAATTTTAAAGCTATTGTTAAATACGCTTGATATAATGTTGCTGTCTTAGCAAAAAGAGGTGTTAAAGCTAAATTTTATGAGTCTACTGATCGCGTTTGTGGTTTTGTCTATCAGCGTTTCCTTCATTTGCTCTATTCTTGAAGCCGCCCTACTCTCCATCACACCGAGCTATATTGCGCAGCAAAAATTGCTCAAGCCAAAGCTATACGAAAAACTGAAACAACTTAAAGAAAAAATTGACCAACCCTTAGCGGCTATTTTAACGCTCAATACCGTGGCGCATACCGTGGGTGCTACCGGTGTTGGTGCGCAAGTGACTATTGTATTTGGCGATGGCTATTTGGGTATCGCTTCTGCGGTAATGACATTATTGATCTTGATTCTTTCAGAGATCGTGCCGAAAACCATCGGTGCCCGTTATTGGCCAAGCTTAGTGCCAGTGTTGCCTCCCGTGTTAAACACGATGATTCTGCTGCTAAAACCTTTTATCTGGATGTCGGATCAGGTGATGAAATTATTTGGGGGCGGCCAGCATGAACTTGATTTAAGACAAGAAATTAAAGCTTTAACCATTTTGGGCCGCGAGTTAAATAAGCTGGATGAAAATGAGCAACGCGTGATCAGTAATATTTTGGATCTGCATGAAATCAAAGTACGCGATATTATGACGCCGCGCACCGTTTGTGATTATGCCAAACCGGATGAATTGTTAGCCGATTTAGTGAAACGCGCCAAAAAAGGCCAGTATTCCCGTTATCCTATTTTAGATCACGAAGAAGCCCCCATCGGCATCGTATTTCGTTATGACATGTTGGATTATCAAAGTGGACAAACGGCCTCAGACATCAAAAAACCGGTTAAAGTCATTTCGGATAAAATGAATGTTGAGCAATTAATGTCGCAGCTGATCCGCGAGCAGCAACATATGGCGCTGGTTTATGACGAGTACGGCAGCTGGATGGGTTTAGTGACCATGGAAGATGTGTTTGAAGCGATTATCGGCCAACCGATTATGGATGAAACCGATAACATTCCCAACCTGCGTCGTTTTGCGAAACGCCGTTGGGAGAACAAGCAAAAACAACTGGAAGAGATGAAATAGTAAATATTAGGGTGAAATCTAAGGTTTCACCCTAAAGCGTCTTAAAACGGCGGTGCGCTGTGATTAAAGGTCAGCATTAATCCGCACCATCTGCAGTGCATTGATATAGTTGCCATATTGAAAGGCATAATCTGTTAATTCCGCCTCAACTTCAAAACCAAAACGTTCATATAATGCAATCGCTGAGTCGTTATTGCTATACACCAGTAATTCAATACGCCGCAGGGCTAACCAGTTATCCGCTAAGTCTAAGGCGGCACGGAGCAGTGACGAGCCCACACCCTGCCCTTGATACGCTTCAGCGACTGCCATACCAATATCCGCTGCATGGCGTCGCCGTGGATTCTGCATCACCTGTAAACCTAATTGACCAATGACTTCACCTTCTAATTCCGCCACCAAATTATAAAAACCGGCTTGCGGTTCAAATAAACTTTGCCATTTTGCCATCGGCTGAAACGGCAATTGTAGAGTGTTGGCATAGACTAAGGGGGCATCATAAATGGCTTTCACTGCCGCAATATCTGCCGGCTCTGCATGTCGAATAAGCGGTAACATGACTTTTCTCCCTGAAGACGAACCAGACCATATAAGATAAATAACAGCTGCAAATAGTAAAGTTGCGCCAAAAGAAAAGCCAGCAGATTATGTAAAAGACGGGGTTAAGCAGGTAAAGATTTTTGTCGCGGCCTAAAAAAACGGAGTGGCTTGGCCACTCCGTTTTTCATAACGAGCCGCTATTAACGCCAGCGGTTACAGTGCAGCGTCAAGCTCAGGAAGCACATTAAACAAATCGCCAACAATACCGTAATCCGCTACTTGGAAGATTGGCGCTTCAGCGTCTTTGTTAATTGCAACAATCACTTTAGAGTCTTTCATACCGGCTAAGTGTTGAATAGCACCAGAAATACCGACAGCAATATATAAATCAGGAGCCACAATTTTACCGGTTTGGCCCACTTGCATGTCATTTGGCACAAAGCCAGCATCCACTGCTGCGCGAGACGCACCAATCGCCGCATTCAACTTATCGGCAATACCGTTTAGCAGCGCAAAGTTTTCACCATTTTGCATACCACGGCCACCAGAAATAATCACTTTAGCGGCGGTGAGTTCAGGACGCTCTGATTTGGTTAACTCTTCTGCGACAAAACGAGATACACCGAGATCTTTAACCACCGACACCACTTCAATGGCTGCAGCATTGCCGGTTGCAGCAGCAGCAAAAGCGGAACTACGCACCGTTAATACTTTAATCTTGGCCGTAGATTGCACGGTAGCGATAGCATTTCCGGCATAGATCGGTCTGACAAAAGTATCGGCACTTTCAATCGCAATCACATCAGAAAGCTGTGCCACGTCAAGTAAAGCCGCTACGCGTGGCAGCATATTTTTACCGGTAGTGGTCGCGGCCGCCAGAATATGGCTGTAACTCGGGCCAAGCTCAGCCACCAGTGCGGCAACATTTTCAGCCAGTTGATGGCAGTAAGCGGCCGCATCTGCGTGCAACACTTTACTGACCCCCGCGATGGTCGCGGCTTCGTTAGCTGCGGCTTGGCAATCTGCCCCCGCCACTAACAGATGAATGTCTTGGCCAATTAAGGTTGCCGCTTGTACTGTTTTGAATGTATCCGCTTTTAACGCCGCGTTATTATGTTCTGCAATTACTAAAATCGTCATCAGATCACCTTCGCTTCATCTTTTAACTTGCTGACCAACTCAGCCACTGACTCGACAATGACCCCGGCTTTACGGCTTTGTGGTGCCGTGACTTTTAAGGTCTGTACTTCTGAGCTTAAGCCGACACCGAAACTGTCTGCGGCTTTAACATCTAAAGGTTTCTTTTTCGCTTTCATAATGTTCGGTAGCGAGGCGTAGCGCGGTTCATTTAAGCGTAGATCGGTTGATACCACCGCAGGTAAACTCAGTTCTACTGTTTGCAAGCCACCGTCAATTTCACGCGTCACTTGCACTTTATCATTGGCCACCACCACTTTTGAGGCAAAAGTACCCTGCCCCATACCGGTTAGCGCAGCTAACATCTGAGCGGTTTGGTTGTTATCAGAATCGATCGCTTGTTTACCCAGAATCACTAACTGTGGTTGTTCTTCTGCCACCACTTTGGCTAATAATTTAGCCACTTGTAACGAATCAAGCGTAAGGTCAGTTTCGATATGAATAGCGCGGTCCGCACCTAAAGCTAAGGCTGTACGCAGCTGTTCTTGAACCGCTTTTGCACCAATAGACACCACGATCACTTCGCTAGCGCTACCGGCTTCTTTTAAGCGTACCGCTTCTTCAACAGCAATTTCGCAGAACGGGTTTAATGCCATTTTGACATTTGCTAAATCCACACCAGATTGATCCGGTTTAACCCGAACTTTCACGTTATAATCAATTACCCGTTTTACCGGTACTAATAGCTTCATAATGGCCTCATATTAATGCCAGCCTTTTGCAGGCTGCTTTACGTGAAGGTAAAGTTTAACTTGTCGAATGCCTGCCAATCTACTTCCTGTTGACGTTAACGTCAACCTGCAATATTCTGATAGCGGTATTAGATGCGACAATTATGTAAACTATAGCATCCAACGTCGGTTTACTGAGTGACTTAATGCGTTAATTTCATTAAGACTCTGGCGACCGCCACCCCCAACGCAGCAAGAGAGGTATTCAGTGGAAAGAGAAGCAATGGAGTACGAGGTTGTCATCGTCGGTGCAGGTCCAGCTGGTTTATCAGCTGCTATCCGTTTGATGCAACGCGCGCAAGCCGCAGCTCAAGAACTGTCTGTTTGTGTGGTGGAAAAAGGCTCTGAAGTGGGCGCTCATATCTTATCGGGGGCCGTGTTTGAACCCAGAGCGTTAAATGAATTATTACCTGACTGGCAAACACTTGGCGCACCGCTGAAAACACCGGTAACCCATGATGATATCTACTGGTTTAATAACGCCGAGCAAGCCCGAAAAATACCAGGTATAGCGGCACCTAAAACCATGCATAACAGCGGCAATTTTATTATCTCTGCAGCCAATTTGTGTCGTTGGTTAGCAGAACAAGCTGAAGGCTTAGGTGTCGATATTTTCCCCGGTTTTGCCGCCAGCGAATTACTGATAAACGACGGTGCCGTTGCTGGCATAATCATTGGTGATATGGGTGTCGATCGCCAAGGTCAACCCAAAGACAGTTACACACCCGGCATGGAGTTAAAGGCAAAATATACGTTATTTGCTGAAGGTTGCCGCGGACATTTAGGTAAACAACTGATAAACCAATTTAAATTGGATTTAGACAGCGCGCCACAACATTATGCTATCGGCTTTAAAGAAATTTGGGATGTGCCTGCCGATCAACATCATCCAGGTTTAGTCGTGCATTCTGCTGGCTGGCCTTTAAATGATGCCAGCGGTGGCGGTTATTTATACCACAGCGAAGATCAGCAAGTTGTGGTCGGATTAATTGTCGATTTAAATTATCAAAACCCGTATCTGAACCCGTTTGAGGAGTTTCAACGCTATAAGCAACATCCGGTCATTCGTCAATATCTTAGTGGCGGCAAACGCGTGACTTACGGTGCCCGTGCTATTGCCAAAGGCGGCTTGCACAGCTTACCGAAAATGAGCTTCAAAGGTGGTTTACTGCTCGGTTGTAATGCCGGTACCTTAAACTTTGCCAAAATTAAAGGTAATCACACAGCCATGAAATCGGGTATGTTGGCTGCCGAAACCGTTGCGGATGCCTTATTTAATGGTGATTTGGGTGGAGAAGATTTAACGGCTTACGCCAGTAATATTAAAAATAGCTGGCTCTATACAGAGCTTTACAGCGCGCGAAACTTTGGTGCTGCCATCCATAAATTTGGATCCTTTTTTGGTGGTGTTTATAACACGCTGGATCAAAACCTGTTTCAGGGTAAATTACCCTTTACACTACACGATACTACGCCGGATCACGCTTGTTTAAAACTGGCCAGCGAGTGTCAGCCAATCAGTTATCCGAAACCAGATAACCAGCTCAGTTTTGATCGCTTAAGTTCAGTGTATTTGTCCAATACCAACCACGAGGAAGAACAGCCTTGTCATCTACGTTTAAAAGATGCCAGCATTCCGATCACGGTTAATTTAGCCAAATATGCCGAACCGGCACAGCGTTATTGTCCGGCAGGAGTCTATGAAATTATCGAAGACGAACACGCTAATCCTAAATTGCAAATTAATGCGCAAAACTGCATTCACTGTAAAACCTGTGATATTAAAGATCCCAGTCAAAATATTACTTGGGTGACACCAGAAGGGGGCGGCGGGCCGAACTACCCAAATATGTAAGCATGTTTGAAGCTCTTAAAAAAACGCCGCGAGAAACGCGGCGTTTTGCTTGATGCAATTTAGGTTGTTAAGGCAGTCGTTCGCCGCGAGCCGCAATATATAATTGATACCAGTGCTCGCGATTTAATAAAATACGACTCGCTTCGGCACAAGCTCGAATGCGCTGTAAATTGGTGGTGCCGATCACCGGCTGTACCTGTGCCGGATGGCGCATCAACCAAGCGAGGATAATCGCTTCAGTAGTGCATTGATATTCTGCTGCAAATTGTTGCAGTAGCTGACAGACCGCACTTTCTGCTTCCGTCTGCCCAGGATAACCGACACTAAAGCGTCCTTGTGCTAGGCTGCCCCAGCTTTGAATTTGGATCTTATGCAATTGGCAATATTCAATGGTGCCATAACCAAAGTGACGACCTGCCGCGGCGGGCATACCGACCATGACACTTTCTTCTAGCCAGTTATGTGCCGCTAAACTCATTTCTAACTGATTAGCACGTAGCGGCTGTGTCACGGCTTGCTGCAACAGTTGCAATTGTGCCCAGCCCATATTCGATACACCAAAGTGTCTTACCTTACCTTGCTGTTGTAACTGGTTAAAAGCTTCAGCTACTTCTTCAGGTTGACATAAAGGATCCGGCCGATGTAGTAACAGCAGATCGAGATACTCAGTTTGTAAACGTTGTAACGATTCTTCAACAGCGCGCAAAATAGCGGTTTTAGAACAATCGTATAAACCCACTTGCCCCGTCTGCGGTAAGCGAATAGCGCATTTAGACTGAATATACAGTTGCTCCCGTTGCTGAGGATGGGCGTTTAAATAACGACCAAACACCGTTTCAGCTTTACCATGACTATAAATATCCGCATGGTCGAAGAAATTAATACCATTCTCCAGTGCGGTCTCTATTACGGCAAAAGCCTGCTGCTCGGCCGCGAGGCTTACCTCGGTTTCATTCCAACCACCGCCTAATCCCATACACCCCATACTGATGCGGCTGGCTTGCGGTAAAATGTCATGTATTGGTAATGTCATGCTGAATTCTCAATTAATTGAAGGCTTTTGCTAAATCAAGCTGAACGCGCGGCGGTGAAAACCTTGTACAAACCAAGCCAGACACTTACACTAGCGGGCTAGATAACTTTTAATACTGTTTACTGACAACGCTATGACCGAAGAAGCTACCTTATACCGTTTAAATAAATTTATCAGTGATACCGGTTTTTGCTCGCGCCGTCAGGCCGATGCCCACATTGCTGCCGGTGATGTCACCGTAAATGGTCAACTGGCAGAAATGGGCCTGAAAGTATCTTATGCTGACACTGTTTTAATTAAGGGGCAACCCTTAAAGGAAAAACCCAAACGGGTTTATCTAGCTTATCATAAGCCGGTAGGCATTACCTGTACCACCGAGCGGCATATTGCCGGCAATATTATTGATGCGGTGAAGTACCCCGAGCGGATCTTCCCGATTGGCCGCTTAGACAAACCCTCTGAAGGTTTAATCTTTTTAACGAATGACGGTGACATCGTCAATAAAGTATTGCGTGCCGGCAATGCCCATGAGAAAGAGTACGTGGTCAGCGTGAATAAACCGATATCAGATTACTTTATTAAGAAAATGTCACAGGGAGTGCCTATTTTAGGCACGGTTACCCTTCCCTGTCAGGTGACCCAGATCTCACGTAATACGTTTAAGATCATTTTAACGCAGGGGCTCAATCGGCAAATTCGCCGTATGGCAGAGTTTTTAGGCTATGAAGTGGTTAAGCTAAAACGCATCCGCATTATGCATATTCGTTTAGCAGAGCTTAAACCCGGCAAATGGCGCTTACTCGATCCGATCGAAATTAAAATGCTGGACCAACTGGTTCAAGATTCCAGCAAAGTGGCCGCTAGCGCCCAGCATGATCACGAAGAATAACCGAGCAGCAGCAACGGTCATCTTCTTGTATACCTAGCCCTGCTCTGCAGGGCGATTTAAAAACGTCAGTAACTCTGCTAACGGCATCGGCCGCGCATAATAATAACCTTGCGCCCGATCACAACCGAGTTGTTGACACAATTCACTCATTTCTGCGGTTTCGACACCTTCAATTACCACGGTTTTACCAATTTGATTGCAGGTACTGACCAACATTTCAACAATTTTACGTTGCTTAAGATCGTGGGTAAGATCACGGGTAAAGGAGCGATCTAATTTCACAATATCTGCCGGCAACCGATAAAGATAAGACAAACTAGAATAGCCGGTACCAAAATCATCAATGGCTAGCTGACAGCCTAAGGCTTTAATCTGATTAGGCAGCGCCAGCGTATGGCCTTGCTCCTCTAATAAAGCACTTTCGGTCAACTCAATACAAATTCGCGCAGGGTCAATCTGATATTCTGCTAAAACTGCGTCTAAGAATTGTACAAAATCATAACGCCTAAGCTGCTGTGCTGACACATTAATCGCCACGCTAAGTTTGGCTAAACCCGGATTTTCAACCAGATCACGCAGCACCATCTTCATGACTTGTTCGCCTATTTGAATGATTTGCCCGGTTTGTTCCGCAATCGGGATAAAAGAAACAGGCGAGATAAAGCTCCCCTGATGCTGCCAACGCACTAAACTTTCAATAGCAACGGTTTTACCTGTACTAAACTCCATCACCGGCTGGTAGTACACCTGTAACTGCTCTGCATCGAGGGCCGCTTGTAACTTGTTACGCATAGCCACAATATTGCGGTAGTTATCAGCCATGGTATCTTGATAAAAACGGTAAGTATTTCCCCCTGCCTGTTTGGCATTACTCATCGCCACATCTGCAAGCTGGGTTAATAATTGCGAGCTGCAATGGGCTTCTTGATTTTGCACAATACCAATACTGGCTGACAAATACACATCAAACCCGGTCACTGCGCTAGGTTGAGATAAAGCGCGTAACAACGCATTCGCTAACTGTTCAGTGGCCTCAAAGGGAGATTCAGGTAAGTACACTAAAAACTCATCACCACTAAAACGCGCTAATAAAGCCTGTTCTCCACAAAGTAAACGGATACGCAGCGCCATTTCTGAGAGCAATTTATCGCCAACATCATGCCCAAAACTGTCGTTTATCGGTTTAAAACCGTCTAAATCAATAAATATAATCACTTCGGGTGCCGTCTTTTCACGGATCACCACCTGCTCGACTGCTTGATAAAAGGCATCGCGGCGCAATAAGCCGGTAATATCATCAAACTTAGCGAGGGTAGACAGTTTCACTTTTTCGTGGCGCAACAAACGCGTGCGATCAGCAGCTAAAATAAAGGTGCAGCAGAACAGTAGCGATACCCATAATATGATTTGATGTAATCGACTGCGTGCTTGCAACTCGGTGAGATCGGTAATAAAAACATAAAAAGGAATACTACCCCAATTAGCTTGATCGGGTTGAATTTGTTGATGATACGGATAACGGCGTTGTAAATCAGGTAAGGTCGCCCGCTTAAAGCCACTGGCATCAGCGGTAAACAGCAACTGGGGTAATACTTCCAGGTAAATTTGGATTTTTGCCGCGCCCACAGAGTTATCGACTAATAACGCTTGTTGTAAATTAATCAGCACCAGTAAAAATTCTGGCGAAGCGTCTGTAACAGGCAAAGCCAAGCGCAACATCATAATGGGTAAATCACTGTCTAACGAAGCACGATTGATGGCCATGGCTTCCTGATCCGAGCCAGAAAACAGCCACGACCGAGTACCCTCGCTACTAAACAAACCTTGTTCTTGAAACGAAGCGGCTTTACCCGTCATTAACACGGCTTGCTGTTGCTGATCAAAAATGACAGCACCATAGACCACATCGTAGGCAGCCGTAATGGCAGACAGATCTTCTGTGATAAATTGTAAACGTTCAGCAGGATTAACTCGCTGCCATCTTGTACGAGCACGCTGAAATAATTCTTCAGAAAACGCTAACTGGGCTTGTACTTGGCTGACCACCCGAGTCACTTTTTGCTCGGCTAAGTGTGTTTCATAGCGCACATCAAACACGCTTAGGGCAAACCAGATGCCATATCCGGCTTGAAACATTAACATAGCAGCAATAGCGCTATGGCTTAATGGCCGGGTGACCTGCAACTGAAAATGCTGTTTTAGCCAAAGCGAAATCCCGACCATAATCAGCATAATGGGTAATAAAGATGAGCTAAAGGGCGTGGTATTTTGCCAAGGCAGTTGCGGAAACCACAAGCTTAGCTGCGCGTAGCAGCCATACACAAGACAAATGAAAGCCATAATTCGCCAAAGATAATGGCCAACACGCGTCGTATGCGAACAGACTAATATCGCCGCCGCTAACAATAGCAGCACCGACAACAAGGATAATGGCATACCACTTAAGTCTTGCAGCTGGCCTCGACGAGTAGCCAACCACAGATAACTGATAAAACTTAATATCAATAGGCCGCAGAATATTTGCAGTTTGCGACGGTTGAAGAGTAAAGCGGTTAACCCCAAGCTGACTAAGGCGGTGGCGAGAACTAAATTAAATGACAGTAAAGGCAGAATAAGCTTAGCTAAAAAAAGGTGCTCGACCAGTCCTAATAACGCAATAATAGTGTAAAAACCTGCAGTCAGCAGATAAAACACTACGGCCGAAGCACTGCTTATACTATCGTTTACTTTCCAAGTTTCAGGCACTCTTCACACCATTTAACTGCATAGGCTTATGAGTTTAGCCTATAAAACACGTGTAGCACATGTAACCACAGTGCCTGACAGGGTGCAACAAGGATATTTATGGATATGCTAAAGATTTAACCCGTTAACCCGCAAAAGCACTGCCATAATGATGCCTATAGCTTGGGCTTAACTTGGCTTCTGCGCCCTAACACCGTATAGTGGCGCGGTTAATTTCTTAGGTTCTTATTTATGCTGCAAAACAATCCGCTTTTGGCTCAATTAAAACAACAACTTAAAGAAACGTTACCTACAAAAGAAGGTATCGTTCGCGCAACAGCAAAAAGCTACGGCTTTTTAGAAATCAGCGACAAAGAAAGTGTTTTTATCGCGCCACCCCAAATGAAAAAGGTACTGCATGGTGATCGTATCCGTGCAGTGATCCGCACCGAAGGCGAAAAAAGCCAAGCTGAACCTGAAGCATTGTTAGAAAGTGCCATAAGCAGTTTTGTCGGCCAGATTAAACGTCAAAAAAGCAAACTCAGTGTAGAGGCCGCCAACCCACTGTTACGAGACGCTTTTAAAGCGACAGTAGCTGAGGGCATCAATGCCGCTGAATTACAAAATGGTGATTGGGTTATTGCTACGCTAAGCCAGCATGCGCTTAGCGCTGAGAGTTTTATTGTGACAATTACCGAGTTAGTGGCAAAAGCCGATGATCCAGAAGCGCCTTGGTGGGTTGTGTTAGCACGGCACGAATTACCGAAAAGAGCGCCAGAGGCTCTTCAGCAATGGCCGTTACTAGACACTCAGCCTCGTACAGACTTTACTACGATACCGTTTTTGACAATTGATAACGCCTCTACTCAAGATATGGACGATGCGATCAGTGTTCGAGCCGAGGCGGATGGCTGGCAATTACAAGTTGCTGTTGCCGATCCAGACGCTTATATAGCCGCCGGCTCTGCCTTAGATCAACAAGCACAGCAACGGGCTTTTACCACCTATTTGCCTGGGCGTAATATCCCCATGTTACCGCGCGAACTCGCAGATGATTTATGCTCGCTACAACAAGGGGTGAAGCGCCCAGCCATTGTCGCCACGATGCACATTACAACAGACGGTGCTTTGCAAAGCCCGGCTGAGTTTACGTTGGCCTGGATTTGCTCGCAGGCGCGACTTAATTATCAGCAGGTTTCCGACTTTTTAGAACAACAAGGTGATTGGCAACCCGATAATAGCGACATGGCCGAGCAATTACAGCAACTGCAGTTATTAACGCAAGCCAGACAACAATGGCGTCAGCAACACGCCATTGTGTTTCAAGATAAACCGGATTACCGCTTTGAATTAGATGAGGCCGGTCAAGTGGTGCATATTCATGCCGAACATCGGCGCATCGCTAATCAAATGGTAGAAGAGGCGATGATCGCCGCTAACCAAGCCTGTGGTGATTTACTGGCCAATCGTTTGGGCTTTGGTTTATTTAACGTGCATCAAGGCTTTGACAGCAACAAACTCAGCGCACTGGCTGAATTACTGCAACAGCATGCCGCACCCGTTGCACACGAGGAACTGGCTGAATTGAGCGGTTATTGCCAACTACGTCGCTGGTTAACGCAACAAGATACGCGCTATTTAGAAAGCCGTTTACGTCGTTTTCAAGCCTATGCTGGCATGAGTATTACGCCTGCACCGCATTTTGGTATGGGCTTAACGCAATATGCAACCTGGACTTCACCAATCCGTAAATATGGCGATCTGGTCAATCAACGTTTGTTAAAAGCCATTTTACAGCAACAGCCTGCGCCGGAGATCCCCGAACAGCTGACGCAACATCTGGCCGATCAACGCAAAGTACAGCGCAAAGCCGAACGGGATATCGCCGATTGGTTGTATCATCTGTATCTACAGCCGCAACTCGGTGCAACTCAAGCATTTACCGCTGAGATATTTGATATTAACCGGGCAGGGATCCGTGTGCGTTTATTAGAAAACGGCGCGGCGGCCTTTATTCCTGCCAGCTTAATTGCTCAGGGTAGCGAAACGGTTAAATTAAATTGGGAAGAAGGCCGTTGCTATCTTGCCGAGCAAGCCTTGTACGAGTTAGGCCAGCAACTGCAGGTGCAGTTACATGAGCTGAATGAACCTGGTAATATTTTAGTCAAACCTTTGCAAAGCGCAGAGTAAAGCGCCCGTCAGCTGATTTGCTAACGGGCCCGAAGGCTCATTCAGATAAGTTATTACGCTCTTCTGCTTGAGCTTTTTGGGTTTCATCGCGGATCCATTCGCGCCAAATCGCCACCAACAATGCCATTAATACCGGGCCAATAAATAACCCCACTAAACCCATCGTTTTCACGCCACCAATTAAACCAAAAAATGTGGGTAAAAACGGCAGTTTAATTCGCCCTCCCACCAAGGTTGGCCGAATGGTTTTATCGACAATAAATAGCTCGATACTGCCCCATAAAAATAAGCCAATCCCTGCGGTGGTAGCACCGGTGCCAACGAGGTATAACGAAATTAAACTAAAGGCCAGCGGTGCGCCACCGGGCACCAGCGCCATAAAGCCCGTTAACACCCCAAAAGCGACCGGCGAAGGCACCCCAGCCACCCAGTAGGCAACGCCCAGTACCACGCCCTCACCCACGGCAATAATTGACATCCCCAGCACGGTTGAAGTTACAGTAGCCGGTACCACCCGCGAGAAACGCTGCCAACGCTGTGGCAAAATACGCTCGCCCACGGTATCTAATTGCAGCGCTAATTTATCGCCGTCTTTATACAAAAAGAACAGCGTAATCAACATAAACAACAGTGACAGTAAAAACCCTGCGGTATGCCAACCCATGGTTAAAATGGTACGGGAAATACCACCAAGATGTTCTCCCGTGACCACACTGATAAATTGCCCCAACTGATTAGGCGCACTAAGGTGCGCCTGCCATAACTCTGCTAACCACTCGCCAGCTAAGGGCAAGGCAGCTAACCATGCCGGTACCGGCTCACCAAATTGGTTGGCATGCACCAGCCATTGCAGCCAGGTTTTGGCTTCTTGCAGCGCAAAAGAAAACACCAATGTTAAAGGCACCACTAACCCTAACACTATCATCGTTAGCGCCAGTGTTGCCGCTAAGGTCACGTTTTCAGCGCAGCGCTGTACCAATTTTTGATAAAGCGGCCAACTGGCAAAGCAGATAATCAGTGCGGCTAATACTGGTACCAAAAAACCAATAAAGAAAAACACCCCTGAGGCTAAAATCAACAACAGCAAAACGCGACTGATCGCTTCATTACTAAAAATTTGTGCCATGCTTACCACCTTT
This sequence comes from Alishewanella sp. HL-SH05, assembly GCF_052655985.1. The sequence goes on along the minus strand of NZ_CP199753.1, from coordinate 1,924,387 downwards.
GACTGCCCGCAAGGGGCTGACGACACCTAGAAATGCAGCCTTGATCCTAGCCACAATAATGGCGCTACTTTACTGCTTTACGGGTGAAATAGCACTGACAAGCAGCCGCTTGCGACTAAAGTTTTGCGACTTGTCGCGCGACGGTGCAACTTCCCCCCTCTTCACGTCCCAAAATAAGGGGCAACAGCTGGCCATTTGACGAAAACACACCTAGCCTCTAAAGTTAAACAGCAACACTATTGCAAGAGCGAGAATGAATGAAAACCCTCTACAGAACCTTAATGATTATCGGCTTACTGCTCGCTGCTTTGATCTGCTATGGCTATGGTTTTTCGAGTGGCACAGTAATTTTTGTGATGCTAGGCATGGTATTAGAATTGGGGTTTTGGTTGGGCTTGTTCAGCAACAAGCTGCTACCCAAATCTTAGCCTGCTGCGCGCTCGTTAATCCCTTACCTTACCGCTGTCAAAATAACAACTTGTTGCGGCTTTAATGACCCAAAGGCACCCACCTAAGCGGTGGATGCTTGTTCTTTACATTAAACAACTGGCATCGCTATCAGTAACCCAGTGTAATGTCAGCAGCGTTTAATGACCGCCACCCAATGACTTAATAGCTTGGATCATCGACACCATGACCTTTTGCGCATCACCGTACACCATTTGCGTGTTATCGGCATAAAACAGCGCGTTTTCAACACCAGAATACCCTTTACCCTGACCACGCTTCACCACATACACCTGCTTAGCCATGTCGACGTTCAAAATAGGCATACCGTAAATCGGTGAGCTTTTGTTACTCCGCGCGGCAGGATTGACCGTATCGTTAGCGCCGATCACAATGGCGACATCCGCATCTTTAAACTCATTATTAATGTCTTCCATATCATAGATAATGTCATAAGGCACACCGGCTTCTGCCAGTAACACGTTCATGTGTCCGGGCATACGGCCCGCTACCGGATGAATGGCAAATTTCACTGCCACATCGGCGTCTTGCAGTAACTTCACTAATTCATACAATTTATGTTGTGCTTGTGCCACCGCTAAACCGTAGCCTGGGGCAATAATCACTTTAGTGGCGTACCGCATATTGATACCGGCATCGCCTGCATCAATCGGTTTTTGGCTACCCGCCATTTCGCCTTGTTCTTCATCGCCTGATGCACCAAAATTTGAAAACAGCACATTTGCCACAGAGCGATTCATCGCTTTGGCCATCAATAAAGTTAATAAAGAGCCAGCAGAGCCAACCACCATACCGGCAATCATCAACGCTGGGTTATTCAGCACATAGCCCTCAAAGCCAACCGCTAAGCCAGTAAAGGCGTTGTAAAGTGAGATCACAACAGGCATGTCGGCACCGCCAATAGGCATGGTCATCATCACACCGTAAACCAGCGCTAAGGCAAAAAACACCGCAAACACCGGCATGCTGACCGCACCGCCCTGCCAAACGATATAAGCACCCATGGCTAACAACACCAGCAACAAACTGCCGTTAACCAGCTGTAGCGCGCTAAAACGCAAGGTGCCATTAATTCGTCCATCGAGTTTTGCCCAGGCAATTAATGAGCCGGACAGCGACACCGCACCAATCACCCCACCCAGCACCGCTAGGCTCAGTGAAATACTGCCGTGCGTTTTATAGCCAATTAGCTCAATAGCAGCAATGGCCGCTGCTGCACCGCCGCCCATGCCATTATAAAGCGCCACCATTTGTGGCATTTCGGTCATGGCCACTTTTTTACCACTGCGCCAAGCCCAGCCTAAACCGATGGCCAGCGCGAGGAATGCCAGGGTTAAGTTGGTACTTAAATGCGGTTTTGCGGCTTCGTTCACGTCTAACGTGTAGAGAAAGCTCGCCAACACCGCTAACACCATACCGGCACCGGCTACCACAATGCCTGAGCGTGCCGTTAAGGGTGATGACATGCGCTTTAAACCATAGATAAACAAAAACGCCGCAACGAAATAACTGGCATCAATCAACAAAGCTGCATTCATGTGTTACTCCTTGGCTTTAGGGCTTTTACTTGAGGGTTTAAACATCTGCAGCATACGCTCTGTGACGACATAACCGCCCGCAGCATTGCCGGCCCCCAATAACACGCCTAAAAAACCAATGATCTGCTCAGGTAATGAACTTGCATTAAGTAATGCCCAGAGCGCCCCCACTACCACGATGCCATGAATAAAATTCGAGCCAGACATTAACGGCGTATGCAAAATAGCCGGTACTCGGCCGATAATTTCAAAGCCGGTAAAGGCAGCCAGCATAAAAATGTATAAGGCGACAAAGCCCGTTAAAATAGTGGTGCTGTATTCCATAAAAAACTCCCAAAGCCTGTATTTATTGTTCTAGTGCGGTTTTAATCGCAGCGGGTTTGATCTCGCCCGCGTGCGACAGTACCGTTTTGGCTAACACTTCATCTTCCCAGTTCAGGGCGATTTCACCGTCAACAATAAACAGTTGCAGTAAATTCAGTACGTTTTTGGCGTACAACTCAGAAGCATGCTCCGCCAACATCGAGGGGACATTTAAAGGGGCCGCGATAGTAATTTGACCTTGCAGTACGGTTTCACCCGGCACGCTGTATTCGCAATTACCGCCGCCTTCGGCTGCAAGGTCAATGATTACGGCGCCCAGTTTCATGCCATCAACTTGCGCTTTACTGATCAATTTGGGCGAAGGTCGCCCTGGAATGGCTGCAGTGGTGATCACAATATCGGCTTGTTGAATATGTTTGGTGACGACCGCAGCAATCTTGTCTTTTTCTGCTGCAGTTAATTCTCGGGCATAACCGCCTTCACCGCGAGCATCAACACCGGTATCCACAAATTTAGCCCCTAGAGATTCGGCCTGCTCTTTGGTTTCAGGCCTAACGTCATAACCTTCGGTTATCGCACCTAAGCGTCTAGCGGTGGCCAACGCTTGCAAACCGGCAACCCCAAGCCCCATTACTAAACAGCGTGCCGGGCGAATAGAGCCAACCGCAGTGGTCATCATCGGTAAAATACGGGAAAGTTTGGTTGCGCCCATTAAGGCGGCATAATAACCGGCGAGTGCAGCTTGTGAAGATAAGGCATCCATAGCTTGGGCGCGGCTAATGCGCGGTACTTGTTCCATGGCGAAACAGGTGATCTGTTTATCACGTAATAAGCGGGTTAATGCCGCTTCTTTATGGGGATAAATAAAACTAATTAAGATCGTGCCGGGTTGCAGCAAAGTAATGAGCTCAGCGCTGGGCGCTTGCACCGCTAACACAATAGCGGCATCCGCGAGTAATGCTTGTTCACTCTGGGCAAAAGTCACAGCACTAAAGGCCGTGTCTGGCAGCTTACTGGCTAAACCCGCCCCGCTTAGCATACTGATACTGCAACCCAGTTTCGCGAGCTTATCCGCCACTGCAGGCACCATCGCGACCCGTTTCTCATGCGGCCTGCGCTCAAACAACACGGCAACCTTTATCGGCATATCCTTTACTCCTAATGATAACTGTCTGAGGAGTATAGTCTTTACTTAGAAACTTACCGGTGTTTCAGCATTAAAAGTTTTTGAGGTTTAGGTTATCTTTTGTCATAACGCTGCAAAACTCAACAACCTCGTTGCCTAAAAACGCCAACAGGATACGAATGTATGTCGCGGTTGTTTTCTGAAATCCTTGCTATGTCACTTTGCACTTAGCATCGGGTTTTCAGTCATATTTAATCAAATAACAGCTTAACATCCATTTCGTTTATACCGAGATCGACTAACTAAATACGAAAAAGCCGGTGCAGTGATTAATGCAGCGTTAAGCACAGACTGTTATAAATGAAGTCCACAAGTTAAAAGGTAAATTCAAATGAAAACAGTTATGCTCGTGTTATTTACTTCCACCCTACTGTTGAGTCATTCGGCCATGGCCAAACCTGAGCATGAAAAAGGATTACCACCTGGCTTGGAGAAAAAGCTAGAAAAAGGAAAACCTTTGCCGCCTGGTTGGCAAAAAAAACTGTCAGTGGGTCAGTATCTTCATGATGATTATTATCGTCGTAGTACAGTATTAAAAAGACCGAATGCTGATGGCATTATTACTATCCAAGTTGAAGGCACTATCATTGAATTATTTGAACACAGCAGAGAGATAGTACGAATTTTGGAAGGTAAACGTTAAAAGGCCTTAATATAAAAGGCGATATTTCGGATACAAAAAAACCGCTTAGATAAGCGGTTTTTATTGAATTTGGAGCGAGTTACGAGATTCGAACTCGTGACCTCGACCTTGGCAAGGTCGCGCTCTACCAGCTGAGCTAAACTCGCAAATTGAAGCTTTAATATTGCTGGTCAATATTAAATGGTGCCCGGGGCCGGACTTGAACCGGCACGAGGTTTCCCTCGAGGGATTTTAAATCCCTTGTGTCTACCGATTTCACCACCCGGGCAGACAACTTTTCAAAGGTATTAAAACAGCCTGTTATGGAGGCGGGTCCCGGAGTCGAACCGAGGTGGACGGATTTGCAATCCGCTGCATGGCCACTCTGCCAACCCGCCACTGTTGCTACCAACTCTAAAGAATTGGAGCGAGTTACGAGATTCGAACTCGTGACCTCGACCTTGGCAAGGTCGCGCTCTACCAGCTGAGCTAAACTCGCGTTGCTATAACCGTTTCGTGGCCATCTGCCTTAACACGTGACGCATTCTACTGTTTTAAATAAATCCGTCAATATTAAATTTTTAGTTTTATGTCTGTTTGCTTAAAAAGTAACTGACTTGCTGACAATTACAGCGACTTGGCTACACTGTTGACAAATCCGTCCAAGCTGAACGCAAATATTCATACATCGACCACACAGTTAGGATAGTTGCAATGTACAACATTAACATACCAACGGGTGTAAACCAGCTCAATAAGCTTAATGTTGGCTGCCAAATTAAAGCGATTAACGCTAACATTTGCGCAATAGTTTTGTATTTGCCTAAATTCGATACCGCAACATTCGCGCGTTTGCCTAGGCTGGCCATCCATTCACGTAACGCCGAAATAAAGATTTCACGACTAATAATAATAATAGTAGGAATGATCACCCAGAGGGTTTTAATGTCTACGGCAACTAATACCAAAGCGGTGGCCACCATCACCTTATCGGCGACCGGATCTAAAAAAGCACCGAACGGGGTAAATTGCTCCAGTTTTCTGGCTAAATAGCCGTCTAACGCATCGGTAATTGCCGCTAAGCAAAACACCAGAGCAGACCAAAAACGGGCATTTTCCAAACCAGAGTAGAAAAAAGTGATAAATACTGGGATGAGCAGTAAACGAAACAGCGTTAACAGGTTGGGAATATTCCACATAACAGAGTTCTCAGGCACTTAATGCCTTAATGCTACTTGTTCTGACAGGCTTGGTAAATCTTTTCTGCTTGTTGTTTTGAAATTCCAGGCACAGAACACAGTTCAGTAACGGATGCTTTTAATACACCTTGTAAGCCACCTAAGTATTGTAACAAGGCTTGCCGGCGTTTTTCACCAATACCTGAAATGTTTTCAAGCGGACTTTTTAATAAAGCTTTACCGCGTTTATTTCGATGACCGGTTATCGCAAAACGGTGCGCCTCATCACGGATCTGCTGGATCAAATGCAAGGCGGGGCTATCTTCCGGTAAGTTAATACTCCGCCCACTGTCCCACAAAATTAAGGTTTCTAAGCCCGCTTTACGACTGACGCCTTTAGCCACACCAATCAGTAAGGGCTTTTTCGCATGTGGCCAAGCGCTAAATTGTTCCAGTGCGATGTTCAGTTGCCCGATACCACCATCGATAAAAATAATATCAGGGATTTTACTGACTTCGCTTAGCTTGCTGTAGCGCTTATCTAACGCAAAGCGCATCGCGGCATAATCGTCCCCCCCGGTGATACCGGTGACATTGTAACGGCGGTATTCTTGCTTGTAAGGGCCTTCACCATCAAACACCACGCAAGATGCGATGGTGGCCTGCCCCATGGTATGACTAATATCAAAACATTCCATACGGCCAATATCATCTGGTAATTGTAATAATTGTTGTAATGCTTGATAGCGTACCCGCATTTTTTGCGTTAATGACTGCCTGCTGTCTAAGGCAATTTGCGCATTTTTCTGCGCTAAACTCAAATACTGGGCTTTCTCGCCGCGTTTAGCGGCAGTTAACCGCACTTTGAACTCAGCAATATTACTTATCGCTTCGGCTAAACTATCCGCATTTTCAAGTGCCATCGGTAACACGATCTCTTTAGGGATCTGCTGTTCGCTGTGACCATTGAGATAAAATTGTAGAATAAAAGCAGATAATACCTCGGCCGCGCTCATATCCAACGGCACTTTCGGATAATAGGATTTGCTACCGAGAATTTTCCGATCACGAATAAACAGCACATGCACTACCGCGGTTTGACCATGCAAGCTAAAGCCGATGGCATCAAGCTCTTCATGATCACCGCTCACATATTGCTGTTCTTGCACTTTGCGCAAGGCACTAATTTGATCGCGAAATGCAGCGGCCGCTTCAAATTGCCAGCTCTCACTGGCTGCAGCCATTTTCTGCACTAAATCATCAATAACTTGTTGGTTTTTACCGGCTAAAAATAGCGCCGCCAAACGCACTTGCTCTGCGTAATCTTCATCGCTAATTTTACCCACGCAGGGCGCACTGCACAGCTTTAATTGATATTGCAAACAGGGCCGAGTGCGAGCACGGTAGAAACCATCTTCGCATTGACGGATCGGGAAAATTTTCTGCAAACTTTTTAAACTTTGCCACACCGCACCAGCATTCGGGTAAGGCCCAAAATACTGGCCCACCACTTTTCGCGGGCCGCGATGTGAACTAATCCGCGGATGACGATGAGAAGTTAATAAGATATACGGATAAGACTTATCATCACGCAGTAAAATATTGTATTTGGGTAAGTACTGTTTTATCAGGTTGTTTTCTAAAATCAGTGCTTCGGTTTCACTGTGCGTCAGAGTGAATTCGATACTCGCAATTTGCCCAACCAAGGCACGGGTTTTCACACTGTCGACCGTGGTTCGAAAATAGCTACTTAGCCTTTTCTTCAGATCTTTTGCTTTACCCACATAAATAACAATGCCGCCCTGGTTAAACATGCGATACACGCCAGGTTGTTGCGGCACTGTGGCCAAAAACGCTTTTGAATCAAACATAATAGGACTTGTTAATGCGCAATCTTAGCGATATCTATCATGCCGTGTCGAAACGCTAGATGAGTCAGTTCAACATCACCATTAATCGCCAGTTTTTCAAACATGCGATAACGATATGAATTCACCGTTTTTGCACTGACATTTAACTGATCAGCGATATCGGTCACCTTTTGACCACGGGTGATCATCATCATGATTTGTAATTCACGATCAGATAACCCTTCAAAAGGATTAGGTTGCAAATTATTGACCTTAGCCAAGGCCATTTTTTGCGCCACTTCATCAGAGATATGTCGCACACCGGAATACACTTTTTTAATCGCCATTACCATTTCTTTGGGTGGCGTATTTTTTGAGATAAAACCGGCGGCACCTAATTGCATCACTTTAGTCGGTACCGGCTCTTCACAAGAAATAGATAAGGCCAATACTTTAACATCTGGGCAATAATGCAGAATGCGCTTGGTCGCGGTCATGCCACCCATACCGGGCATATTCATGTCCATCAACACGACATCAGGTTCGTTTTGACGACAAAACTGTAAGGCTTCTTCGCCGGAGCTGGCCTCGCCTATCACCTTGATACCGCGCTCATCCATTAGTATGCGACTTATACCAGTCCGAACAAGCTCGTGATCATCAACTAACAGCACGTTAATCAACTTGGCTTCTCCGTTATGCGGGTTATCACCTGTAGCTGGCGGATTTGTCCACAGCTAGGCGCTATATTAATTTTCCAGTTAACCGCTTAAGGGCTAACTACGGTGTCATCGCTTTGCGTCAAATTAACAATGACCAGCAAAGCAGCTGCTTAGTGTGCCAGAAAGCGTTGCATCTGCAAACCATTAAATGTTTCTAAAATCGGTGCAAATTAACAAGCGAAATCAAAGGCTTTTAGCGCAAAAACTACTATATAGCGATTAAGTTTATTTAGCGAGTGTAGTTAAATGAAAAAATTATGAGGTATTTAGCTAGACAAGTATAGGAAGTTGCGTGGCGGAGGGGGAGAGATTCGAACTCTCGGTAGGCTATTAACCTACGCCGGTTTTCAAGACCGGTGCATTAAACCGCTCTGCCACCCCTCCGCGTTACAGGACGGCATATTAAAAACTTGGCTGCACTTTGTAAAGCGTTAATTTTACTTCGCTAAACTAACTGCCGACAATTTCAGCAAATGGCGGGCAAACGTTACAAACCTAACGCTATATTGTCGTCGCAGCTTATTCAGGTTTGCAACAGCGTGATGTTGAACCTAACGTTAAACTGCAACGTAAGAAAGCAAAAAGCCACCCTAGGGTGGCTTTTTAGAATAATGGCGGAGGGAGAGAGATTCGAACTCTCGGTAGGCTATTAACCTACGCCGGTTTTCAAGACCGGTGCATTAAACCGCTCTGCCATCCCTCCAGCGCTGCGTATACTAATCACTTTGCTCTGGAAAATAAAGCAAAAAATTTAAAATAATTCTAACTGCCGTTTTTTCGTGCAGCCAGCTCTAGTTATAACGGAACTTTAACAGTATTATGCACTCAGTAACTTTACAAAACTCGGTAATAGGAGACATTTATGTCATACAGAGAAACCAGTAATATCAACACACTCAGTCATGGTGTTGAAATCAACAAGGTATTGCGCAACACCTACTTTTTGCTAGGTTTAACCTTAGCCTTTAGCGCGGTAACCGCCGTTACCGCCATGGCCATGAACATTTCGCCGATGGCTTCTTTAGTCTGCATGATCGCAGGCTTTATTATGCTATTTGTTGTTAACAAAAAAGCAGACTCTGCTAGCGGCATTTTCTGGGTATTTGGTTTTGCAGGCGCCATGGGCGCGTCACTTGGCCCAATGTTGTCAATGTATGCTGGCTTAGCCAATGGCCCAGCGTTAATTATGCAAGCCTTAGCCGGTACTGCGCTGATCTTCTTTAGTTTATCGGCTTATGTTTTAACCACACGTAAAGACTTCTCTTTTATGGGCGGTTTCTTAATGATTGGTTTAATCGTGGTGTTGGTTGCTGCTTTAGCAAATATATTTTTAGCTATCCCAGCGTTAAGCCTAACCATCAGTGCCGTGGTTATTTTGATTATGTCAGGTTTAATCTTGTTTGATACCAGCCGTATCATCAACGGTGGTGAAACAAATTATATCCGTGCAACCGTTTCGTTATACCTAAACGTGTTCAACATCTTTGTGCACCTGTTAAGCTTATTAGGCATTATGGGTGGTGACGACTAAGCTTTTGCTGCTCAGTCGTAATTTAGTTAAAATACCCCGCTTAGCGGGGTATTTTTTTAGCCGCGCCCTACTGTGCTGTGCCCAGTGCACTAATGCCGTTATTAAGAGAAACTACCGTGGCTCATTTTAGTTTATTGTTGACTCAAAACCCCTTCGCTTGTCAAAGCTTTGATAGTGCTTTGCAATTTGCCAAAGCGGCTTTAGCCGCAGGCTACAGCATTGAGCAGGTGTTTTTATATGAAGATGCCGTATTCGCAGCCGCAGCGACGATCGACTTACCCACAGATGAACGTAATTTGGCAGCGGAATTAGCCAAATTTTGTCAGCAGCAACAGCTGCCTTTGTTATATTGCATTACCGCGGCAGAGAAACGCGGTGTGCAAGCAGCGAACGATAGCCTTTTTCAAGCGGCTGGCTTGGCCGAGTTTGCTATGCGTTTGGCCAACAGTAAATTGGTGCAATTCTGATGCAACATATCCTGATACTGCAAACGCAGTCGCCGTTTAATCAAGCCCGCGCTCGTGAAGCGCTCGATTTAACCTTGGCTTTAGCCGCCGTGGATTATCAGCTCAGTGTCATCTTTATGGCGGATGCCGTATTTCAATTAGTTAGCCCTGCGGAGTTAAAAGCACCGCCCATCAAGCCGGTGTATAAAAGTTTTGGTTTATTTGGCTTATACGACATTGAACAGTGCTTCGTCTGCCAGCAAGCATTAACACAACGCGGTCTGACCGCTTTGCCGCTGCCTCCCGGATTTCAAACTATTACGCCGACAGCCATAACCGCCCTGATGTGCGCGGCCGATCAGGTAATAAGGTGCTAAGCCATGATACTGTTTAATCTTATTAACCCCGCAGCAGATTTAACCGAATTAGCTCAACTCTGTTCCCCAGCTGATACCGTACTTTTGCGCCAAGATGCCGTTTACCTAGTGTTACAACCGTCATTACCTTTTACGTGCACGGTGCTGGCTTTATCGAGTGATCTAGCATGGCGCAATCTGGCCAAGCAAGCACATATTCAGCTGATCAACACACAAGAATGGGTGCAATTAACGGCAGCCGCGAATAAAAGCATCTTATGGCGATAACGCCAAGTTTTATTAAGGATCGAACCTCAGTATGAGCATGACATTTTTGACAGTAGGCGATCAGCAGCTCGAATTAGACAAACACGGTTATTTAGCGCAGATGTCTGATTGGCAGCCGTCGGTAGCAGAGCGTTTTGCAGAATTAGAGCAGATAACCTTAACCGAGGCGCACTGGGAGGTGATCCGCTTTGTGCGAGAGTTTTATCAGGAATTTAATACCTCACCCGCAGTGCGGATGTTAGTCAAAGCCATGGCAGCCAAATTTGGCCCTGAGAAAGGCAGTAGTAAATATTTATTTATGTTGTTTCCAGAAGGCCCTGCTAAACAAGCCACTCGGCTAGCCGGTTTACCCAAACCAGCCAAGTGCTTATAACAAGTCGGTTTAACGCAGGTGCGTTTTACCCCCCATATAAGGCTGTAACACGGCAGGAATAGCCACTGAGCCGTCGGCTTGTTGATAGTTTTCTAATATCGCTACCAAGGTGCGACCTACCGCTAAACCTGAGCCATTTAAAGTATGCAGCAACTCGGGCTTTTTACCTTCGGCTGAACGGAAACGTGCTTGCATGCGACGAGCTTGGAAATCGCCCATGTTTGAGCAAGACGAAATTTCACGATAAGTATTTTGCGCCGGTAACCACACTTCTAAATCATAGGTTTTACAGGCACCAAAACCCATATCGCCAGTACAAAGCAGCATGACCCGATACGGTAAGCCGAGCAGTTGTAAGATTTTCTCGGCATGGCCCGTCAGCTCTTCTAATGCGGCCATTGATAGTTCAGGATGCACCAACTGCACCAATTCTACTTTATCAAATTGGTGTTGGCGGATCAGGCCTCGCGTATCACGACCATATGAGCCGGCTTCACTACGAAAACAAGGGGTATGCGCCGTATATTTAATCGGTAACTCGTTTACATCGACAATGCTGTCACGCGCCAAGTTGGTCACCGGTACTTCTGCTGTAGGGATCAACGCCATACCTTGACCTTCCTCGGTCGCCGGTTGAGTATGAAATAAATCGGCACTGAATTTGGGTAACTGGCCGGTGCCATATAAACTGTCGTGATTCACTAAAAAAGGCACGTACAACTCGGTGTAGGCATGCTGTTCAGTATGCACATCTAACATAAATTGCGCTAAAGCACGATGCAGTTTGGCCATTTGCCCTTTCATCACCACAAAGCGCGAGCCTGAAAGTTTTACGGCACTTTCAAAATCTAAGCCTTCAGCATAGGCCTCACCTAAGGCCACATGATCTTTGACCGGAAAAGCAAATGTTGCCGGCTCACCTACACGTCGTACTTCAACATTGGCTTGCTCATCGGCGCCGATCGGTACGGATGCATCCGGTAAATTTGGCAAACTTAAGGCAATTTTGTCTAATTCGGCTAACACCGCATCCAAACGTAACTTGGCTGCATCTAATTGTGCGCCTAAACCATCCACTTCAGCTAACAGTGGCGTAATGTCTTCACCGCGGCCTTTAGCTTGACCAATGCCTTTTGATTTAGTGTTACGTAAGCTTTGCAGATCTTGCGTTTGCATCTGCAATTCGCGACGTTGTTCTTCCAAAGCAGTTAAGGTGGCAACATCTAGCGTTAAACCACGCGTTGCTAAACGTTCGGCAGTTTGCGCTAGCTCAGCGCGAAGAAATTTTGGATCTAACATAGTAATAACTTCTTGTGGCCAACCCGAGGGTGGCAATTAATCGAATAGGTCAGAATATTAACCAGCGTCGCGGCAAATTGAAATGCTTTTCCTTGATTTTCCTCAAGGCTGACGCTTGTTTTTACTGTTGGCGTCTAATTCACGTAAATAGCGTAGCTTTTCTGCCAATTGTTTTTCCATGCCACGATCAGAGGGGTGATAAAATTGTTGTCCCCAAAGCTCTGCAGGTAAATAGCGCTCGCCCGCCGCATAGGCACCAGGTTCGTTATGGGCATAGCGATACTCCGCTCCATGCCCCAATTGTTTTTGTAACTGAGTGGGCGCGTTACGCAGGTGTAGCGGCACGGGATAATCTCTTTGGCTAGCCACTACCTGCTTCATGTCATTGAAGGCTTGATAAACCGCATTACTTTTTGGCGCTAGCGCTAAATACACCGCGGCTTGTGCGATAGCCCGCTCTCCCTCGGCTGGCCCCACCCGCTGAAAGGTATCCCAAGCATCCTTAGCCAAGGTCAGCGCGCGAGGATCGGCATTACCAATATCTTCACTGGCAATGGCCAGCAAACGTCTGGCAACGTAAAGTGGATCGCCGCCACCGGCCAAAATACGGCAATACCAATACAAGGCGGCATCCGGATCGGAGCCGCGTACGGATTTATGAAAAGCAGAAATCAGGTCGTAAAATAATTCACCTTCACGATCAAAACCCGGTAATTGTTGCGGCACAATTTGCCGTACTTGCTCAACACTGATGGTGGCATTCTGCACCAGCTCAGCTAATTGCTCTAAAATGTTTAATAAACGCCGCGCATCGCCGGCACTTAATTGAATTAATAGCTGCTCAGCAGCAGGGCTTAAGCTGAGTTTAAGCGCAGCCAATCCCTCAGGGTGACTGTGCAAGGTACGTGTTAATACCGTCTTTAAATCTGCATCGGTTAACGGTTTTAACACGCACACCCGAGTGCGAGATAATACAGCGTTATTTAACGCAAAGGCGGGGTTTTCGGTGGTCGCACCGATGAAGATAATAGTGCCATCTTCGATAAAGGGTAAAAAAGCGTCTTGCTGGGCTTTGTTAAAACGATGTACTTCATCAACAAACAATAAGGTGCGCTGTTGATACTGCTGCTGGCGTAATTTCGCTTCGCTAATGGCGTCACGGATCTCTTTCACACCGGCAGTTACCGCAGAAAGTCGCTGCATGCTAGCCTTGGCATGACTGGCAATAATTTCAGCCAGGGTGGTTTTACCGGTGCCTGGCGGCCCCCACAAGATCAACGAAAAAACGCGTCCAGCAAGGATCGCTTGATAAAGCGGTGTACCCGGCGCAACGATATGCTGCTGCCCAACATAATGCTCTAATGTACGTGGCCGCATTCGCGCGGCCAACGGCATCAAGTTGTCATTAAAATCGAAAGGTAAGCTACTCATCAGGCAAGCAACTGTAGAAATTAACGCTGACGTTGATCATCAACATCTAAATTTTTGCTCACGGTAAAAGTAAACAGCTTATCGGCAATACTGCTATTAACCTTGATCTTACTAAACAAATAAACGCTTTGTTGTTGGTTGATATCAATAACTTGCATTTCAACTAACTGGTCATCTTTAAAGGTCAACATCAGTTGCTGCACCGGATTACCGACATCGAGAGGATGTATAAAAAAGCTCTGTTGCTGCTGCGTGACTTGATACTGCTGCCATAACGCTTTATCCGTTGAGGTGAGCAGTGCAAAAGGCGTTTGCCCCACTTCACTGTTGGCATCATAAATACTGACTTGTTCAAGCAACTCGTTGTAAAACCACAAAGTTTTACCATCACTGACTAACAATGATTGCTCTGGCGTTTCACTTTCAAAACGAAAACGCGCATGTTGTTTTAACGCCAACTTGCCCTGACCTTCTTGCAACAATTGCTGCTGAATATCATAAACTCGCTGTTGATAATCTGCGGAAAAACTCTTAATTTTCGCCAGTTGCTGCATCAAGGGCTGACTGGCATCTTCGCTCGCCATGCGCTGTTGCCGTAATGCCTGCATATGTGGCGCAAAATCAGGTCGTGCCACGACTTCTACCGTTTGCGCTGATAACGTAGAGGTTAACCCTGCTGCGTTTAAACTGGTTAAGAGCAAAACGACCACTGCACTTTTTTTCATTAATACCCTCTATTATTTGGCGCAGGTACCACGACTTCGCGATTACCATTGTGTCCCGGCGCACTGACAACGCCACTACTTTCCATTTGTTCTACTAAACGTGCAGCACGGTTATAACCGATCCGAAACTTGCGCTGTACGCCAGAGACTGAAGCTCGACGCGATTCGATAACAAAGGCAACCGCCTGATCATATAAAGGATCCGATTCGCCGTCTTCCGTTTCGAGTGTTTCACCAGGCAATAAGTTCTCTTCGGTCGTTTCGCCACTTAAAATCTCAGCGATATATTGAGGTTTGCCGCGTTTTTTCCAATCTGCGACAACCGCATGAACTTCATGATCATCAACAAAAGCACCATGCACCCGTGTTGGCACACCGGAACCAGGCGGTAAATACAACATATCACCCTGTCCTAATAAGCTTTCGGCCCCTTGCTGATCCAGAATGGTACGCGAGTCAATTTTTGACGACACCTGAAAGGCTATTCGCGTAGGAATATTGGCTTTAATTAAGCCGGTGATCACATCCACAGAAGGACGCTGCGTTGCCAGGATTAAATGGATCCCCGCGGCCCGGGCTTTTTGCGCAATACGTGCAATCAGCTCTTCCACTTTTTTACCGACGATCATCATCATGTCGGCGAATTCATCGATTACCACAACAATAGCCGGTAATTTCTCTAATAATGGCGCTTCAGTGCGCATATCATCAGAGGGTTTCCATAGCGGATCTTTCAGTGGCTCGCCTTCGGCAGCCGCTTCTTTAACTTTAAGGTTGTAGCCTTTTAAGTTACGCACACCTAAGGCTGACATTAATTTATAGCGACGTTCCATTTCACCCACGCACCAACGCAGGCCATTGGCGGCGTCTTTCATGTCGGTAACCACTTCGGTTAATAAATGCGGAATACCTTCGTAAATCGACAGTTCCAACATTTTGGGATCAATCATCAAGAAGCGCACATCATCAGGGGTTGATTTGTATAACAAACTACAAATCATCACGTTAACCCCTACTGATTTACCCGAACCGGTTGTACCGGCCACCAATAAATGCGGCATTTTGGCTAAGTCGGCCACCACTGATTTACCGGCGATATCTTTGCCTAACACCATGGTTAAAGCTGATTTGGACTCGGTGAAAATCTCATCGCCAATCACTTCAGATAAACGCACAATTTCCCGATGCTGGTTCGGTAACTCTAAACCGATAAAGCTTTTACCTGGGATAACTTCCACAACACGGACACTGATTGCGGATAATGAGCGTGCTAAATCTTTGGCTAAACCCGTAATTTTACTCACTTTAACCCCAGGGGCTAAGTCTAATTCAAAACGGGTGACGACTGGGCCAGGGTGAACACCGACCACTTGCGCTTCGACATTAAAATCTAATAGCTTGGCTTCAACTAAGCGCGACACACGCTCTAAATCGGCGGGGTCAATCGGATTAATCGCTTTATCGGGGCGATCCAATAAGGCTAAAGACGGTAACTCTTCCAGCGAGTGCGCGACTTCTTCACTGTCATCAACCGCGTCATCCTCGTCTGGCGGGAACTGCATCAACGGATCCAGTTCTTCCTCTTGCTGCATATATTTGAAGGTGCTGGTAACATGTTCTGCATCAAAGGGATCATCCACCGCACTAAAAGACAGTTGATCATCCGCCAAGGTGTCAACACTGTAATAAGCTTTGCTTTCAGTTCGTTCATTCAATGGCCGGATAGGCAGCGGCTCTTTGCGTTTAATGGCTGGCACATCATCATCACTAAAAGAGAAATGCGGATCGACACTTTCTGGCGGCTCGCTAAAATCAATATCATCGTCAATCGGCTCAGGCATCCGAGTTATACGCGCGCGTTTGGCGATGGCTTTGGTAGGTGGTGCGAGCTCTTCTTCTCGTTCCAGTTCAGCTTTGCGCTCGGCATTAGCCGCTCGCCGCTCGGCCAAGAATTGAGGAAAATTCAGCACAAGATTAAACAGGGCAAAACATTGTGCGCCTAAATAATCCGCCACGGTTAGCCAAGAAATACCGGTTAATAAAGTCAAGCCGGTGGCAAAGGCGCACAGTAATAACAGGCTGGTGCCAATAAAATTAAAATACGGCAGCAAATTACCGCTGATCCGATCGCCTAACACGCCACCGGAAGAGAAATAATAAATATCATTGAAATTCATGCTGCTAATGGCTGTTGCCGCACACAGTGTCAACAACACACCAAATAAACGTAAGCCTAGAATTAAATAATCGAGTTGTAATAAGTCATGGTAGCGCTTAAACAACAGATAACCGGTTAATGCCACCACAAAAGGCAGCAAATAGGCTACCCAGCCAAAACTGACCAACAACACATCGGCTAACCAAGCGCCACTGCGCCCAGCATAATTATTAATTTGTTGATGATAGCCTGTTTGTGACCAGCTCGGATCGGCTGGGTCAAAAGACAACAGTGACAGCAACATAAAAAGTGCCAGGCCAGAAAAAACAATCAGCCCCACTTCTAATAATCGCTGTACTCCATTTAACGTGAAAAACACTTTGCTTTGCAAAAGAAAGGCCCCTAAATTCGTCATCACACTTGGCTACGCAACGCCGGTTTCATACCATGAATTGCCACTAGCGCTCAGTCACGACTGCCTGTCGCCACTGACGCGACTAGGTTACCAGAGCTGGGGTAAAAGTGCATCTATGTCCGGCATAGCGTAACGGCTTTTCGCTGAATGATAGCTGTATAAAGCCAATAACTTAGCTTAAACCATCGGCACAAAACTACTTTGTTTCACCTCTTCCATCACCACATAGGTACGGCTTTCGCGCACACTGGGTAAACGGAGTAAGGTTTCCCCTAATAACTCGCGGTATGCCGCCATATTAGCAACACGGGTTTTCAGTAAAAAATCGAAGCTTCCCGATACCAAATGACACTCTTGGATCTCTGATAACTTTTGCACCGCTTTACTGAACTCATCAAAGTCTTCCGGCGAGGTTTTGCTTAGCGTTATTTCAACAAAAACCAATAATGCGGCTCCCACTTTGTGTGGGTCAACTTGTGCGGTATAGCCCAAGATATAACCTTCAGATTCTAGCTTTCGCACTCGCTCTAAACAGGGCGTAGGACTAAGCCCTACCCTTCTGGCCAATTCCACATTGGCTAAACGACCATCGAGTTGTAATTCGACTAATATTTTTCGATCAATCCTATCTAACTTCTTGATACTCTTACTTAAAGAATACATAGCAGCATAAAATCCCGACTTGTAACCATAAACAGCATATTGCACTATTTAGCGAACTTAAAACAAGCAGTAATTCTGGTTTTTTGCCGCTATACTTCCTAAAAATATTACTCAACTGAACCAAGGTGAAACATATGATTATCGGTGTACCTAAAGAAATCAAAAACCATGAATACCGTGTCGGCATGACGCCAGCAAGCGTTCGCGAACTGATTGGCCATGGCCACAGCGTGTTGGTTGAACAGCAAGCCGGTATGGGTATCGGTTTTACCGATGAAGATTATCAAGCTGCCGGTGCTTCTGTATTAGCGACTGCGGCTGACGTGTTTGCACAAGCAGACATGATTGTAAAAGTTAAAGAGCCACAAGCTGTTGAACGTGCCATGTTACGTGATGGCCAAATTCTGTTCACTTACCTGCACTTAGCGCCGGATCCAGAACAAACTGCTGATTTAATCAATTCAAAAGCGGTTTGTATCGCTTATGAAACAGTCACCGATAATAAAGGCGGTTTACCGTTATTAGCGCCTATGTCAGAAGTGGCTGGCCGCATGTCAATTCAAGCCGGTGCTCGTGCTTTAGAAAAATCTTGTGCTGGTCGCGGTATGTTATTAGGCGGTGTACCTGGTGTAGCACCCGCTAAAGTCGTGGTTGTCGGTGGCGGTATGGTGGGTACTAACGCGGCGCAAATGGCCTTAGGTTTAGGTGCAGATGTTACCGTACTGGATCGTAATGTAGATGTGTTACGCCGCATTAACGCTCAGTTCAACGGCGCAGTTAAAGCCATTTACTCAACGGCTGATGCCTTAGAGCAAGAAGTCTTAGCCGCTGATTTAGTGATTGGTGGTGTATTAGTACCAGGCGCAGCCGCGCCTAAGCTGATTACCCGTGACCATATCAAACGCATGAAGCCAGGCTCAGCTATTGTTGATGTGGCGATTGACCAAGGCGGTTGTGTGGAAACCTCAAAACCCACTACCCATGCCGATCCAACTTATATTATTGATGAAGTTGTGCATTACTGTGTTGCGAACATGCCAGGTGCGGTGCCACGTACCTCTACTTTCGCCTTGAACAATGCCACCCTGCCTTTCATTATTCGTTTGGCGAACAAAGGCTACAAAAAAGCCTTACAAGATGACAAGCATCTGTTAGCGGGTCTAAACGTGTACCGTGGCTTAGTGACTAACGAAAGTGTTGCTGACGCGTTAAAACTGGCTTACGTAGCGCCAGAAACCGCTATTGGTGCCTAATTAGCGTTACCTTTAATCTGAGCAAACAGCCGGTATTTTTTACCGGCTTTTTTATTTCTGCTTGTTTTAACGATTTATTATCCGATAAAGCTATACATTCCGCTCAGACCTGTTATAGTGCTTTCCGGCCTGTAGTACAGACCTATGTAACAACTTGTTTTTGAAAACTTCGCTACACAGCTTCGCTTGTAAGTCATGTCCTGAAGATTCACGCACGTTTGGCCACATAAGTAACAGTCAGGCTAAAAGCGCATTTCGCGTTAAATAACTTTTTAAAATTTTTAGGAGTCTCTCATGGCTAAAGTAACTGGTGTAGTAAAGTGGTTCAACGCAGATAAAGGTTTCGGTTTCATCACTCAAGACAACGGCGGCGCTGACGCTTTCGTTCACTTCCGTGCTATCCAAACTGAAGGTTACAAAACCTTAAACGAAGGCCAACGTGTTGCCTTCGAAATCGAACAAGGCCAAAAAGGCCCACAAGCTGCTAACGTAACTGTACTGTAATAGTACTTTTATAAAGCGCTTCTCGATTTGAGATAGTATAAAAGGTCAGCTTGCTGGCCTTTTTTGTTTCTGCCATTCCTGTTTCTACTTTACTCTTTTGTTTGCTGTTGTTTCCTCTGATATTTTATATTGCCCTGTTCTTCATTCTCGCATTCTGCTGGTAAATCGCATTCACGTTTTCGCCGTTGGCGAGAGACTTTCTTTTGCATCGCCAAAGAACGTATCCAAAGAAATTGCGCCCCACTGCCGCTCGAAAGCCCAGCTGCTCATGCGTTGTCCAAGGCGAAAACATCACTCGTGTTATGCTTCGTCGCTGCACTCAAACACCCGTTTTTTAAAACCTTGGTCAACGATGATCAGTCGGCTCGCTCTAAGGGGAATAAAAGCCAGAGCGGTATTCGCTTAGCTAGCTTCGGGTTCAGATACCAAGACACTTAACGTTTTCGCCGTTGGCGAGATACTTTCTTTTGCGTCGCCAAAAGAAAGTATCCAAAGAAAATGCGACCCCACTTCCGCTCGAAAGCCCAACTGCTCATGCGCTGTCCAAGGCGAAAACGTAACTCGCGCGGCGCTAACGTCGCCGCACTCAAACACCCGTTTTCTTAAAACCTTGGCCAACTATGATCAGTCGGCTCGCTCTAAGGGAAATAAAATGCCAGGGCGGTATTCGCTTAGCTGAATCGCTTGTTTGTGCCAATAGCAGATATTTCAATTTGCAGGCATTAAAGTCTGCTTTTAGGTGTTAGCAGAACGTCACCATATGGGGCGAATAAAGCTTAGCTATAATTAGCGACGGAGGAGCGCAAGCCAAACTTTAAGAGTCCCATATGATGGTTTTGTTAGAGCTAGCCTTTACCACAACAAGGGCACCCCGATGGCGAAGGCCCAAAATTTACTAATGATTTGTTAATAGATATACTCTCCAAGGACTCATTTATTTTTTTATTTGTGGTATGTGGATAGTTTTCAAAGTCTTTGATAATTTCGTGAAACTCTTTACGTTCTTCATCTGTTAAATTTTTAAAACCTGCAAGAACTTGACTAATTTTTTTATTCATTTTATGTCCTTAATAATTACCGCATGTATCACAATTAGACGGAGTTAACGTTTCTGGAATTTTGTTACAAGTTGAACACTTATTCTTGTATTGAAATAACGATTCCCTCATGGCAAAACGTTTTTCTTTTGTAGTAACTGACTGAGCAGTATCCTCTATTTCTTGGCGATTGTACTCATCAAGCAATCTCGGTAAATCTCTTTTAATTTTGCTTTCAGTTTGATTTGCAAGCTGATCAAAATCATTTGTGAGCCTAGTATTATTTTTTACGGCACTTATTGAATAGGCGTGAGCGTCATCCCATTTTGACACCAGTGACCAAAGAGACATTACGGCTTGGAGTATAGTAAGAACCCCACAAACGGGCAGCAAAATATTAGTCAAGATTTGATTATCACTAGAAAAAGCTGCAACAAAACCACCTAATAAAACAGGCGATAACAAACCAAGGAAACTAATGATTTTTAATTTGCACCCATAACTTTTAACACGCTTTTCAAAAATCTTCGCAGTGCCAAAGCTATAAAATCTTTTATCAAAGCATTCTTTTTTGAGTTTCTCTAATTCGTTCATACGCAATACCTTTTGCTAGCTCTAACGCGTCAAGAAGAGGCGCGCGTATTTTGTGCGTCATTCTTGCTTGGCTTATTAGAGGAACGACTCACACTAAACATGATATAACCAACTATTCCAAATACTAATGGGTGTCCAGTCATGGCGCGTACTTGGTGAGGTTGCCGTTCATTGTATTCAGACTCTGTAATCTCATAATTCTCTTTGGTCGGTTCCTTCATGGCAAAATACTTACCATTTTCGATTTTAGTAATTCCGCCCATTGAAGCACTATAGAAAAAATTAAAGAAGAAGTACGCCAATACGACTAGACCAAACAAAAAGGGCTTAATACTCAAATTTCCTAGAACTTTCTCTCCTAAATTCTCACCGGTGCGATCAGCATAACTTTTTACAGAAATTAACCCGACGAACAATACAACTACAGATGCAGCAGACAAACCAATAGTTAAGTAAGTCGGCGGCAAAATACCAAACCAAGTTACTACGTGTATTACGCCTAGCCCCAGAATTGGGATTATCATCAGATGTTTCATAGTTCTTCTAACGCCCCGCGCATGCGCGCGAACTTGTGAGCGTCGCAGGGGCCGCAGGCCCCATATGACGCGGCTTGTTAGGTGACGGTCTGTCCATGAGGTTTGCCAGTTAATGTAATAATGATTTCTCTTATATCCGTTTTTATACAAATTTGAGAGTCGTTTAGCCAATTAATGCCAATAACACCATCTATTAATTCGTCATCGATTTCTTCAATAGATTCTGAATATTTGGTGATTCCAGAAAATGTGATCACTCTGACTATTAGCATATCTTCCGGATTGTTCACTGCTTTTAGTACAACTTCTCTTTTGAGCGAATCGTAAAAAAGCCCACTTAAAAACGGTGATGCACCGCTTAATAATTCCGATGTGATATCAGTCATACGCTTGAGTCACCTAACGCCCGTTTAATGGGCAAATTACAGTTGGTTAAAATAGCGACGCAGGAGCAAAACCAACTGTAATTTGTCCCTGTTTAAACGCTTGTTAAGTTGCGTATTGCAATAAAAAACCATAGATTACAAAACCTAACACCAACAACATTGTAATTAAAATTAACCAACCAAGGATAATAAATATACGTCCAAATAAGTTATTGAGGTTTGAATTATTAATTTTTTCAATAGATGTTAGCCTAAATACGGCAGAAGAAGCCATAAGACCGCCAAGCCCCATAAAGGGAAGTAATACGAAAAATATAAAAAGTCCAACTACACTTGTTGCCGATAGAGAATCATCTGCTCCTAAACCATTTAGAAGCATAAATGCTGGCACAAACCCTATTAAAAAGATTATATCGCCCCAGACTAATCGAGATTTATACACTTAACTTTCCTTAGCAACTTAACAGTTATTATGTAGACCTCTAAGTAACATCCAAAAGCCAAAACAAATTTATACCTATTAGTTTACTAAAAATCAATAACTTAAATGGCCAGTTAGAGACCTAATTTACTTTTAATTTACTACATTACTCAGACTTCTCAGTAATATCCCAACCCAAAAATGGGGTAATATTTTTAATATCAGAACCTTATCTTGATTTAGCCTCCTTATCATCAGGTTTTACTGAGAAGTCTCAGTAACACAGTCGATAATCAACAAAGGAAGCTTACATGACTAGTGCATCTTTCCTTGAAAGCATCAGACAGGTTATGTGAACCAAGCATTACTCAATTCAGACTGCAAAATGTCCGGTTCTACGGTAAAAGCGGTCATTTGAATGTGGATTATGTTGAGGTGTTGAAATTCTGCTTTTCGCTCAAAGCAGTAATAATCTTAAAGCCGAAATACTCCTTAGCCTGATGGACTTTTAAATCCCATTACGTTGCAAGCCGAGCAAGTTTGCACGACCAAGGTTTTAAGACGAGGGGTGTTTGAGTGAGGCGACGGTAGCGCCGAGCGAGTTACCTCGTCGCCTTGGGCGGGCAAAATTGAACGGGCTTTCGCCGCAACGTGGGTCGCATTTTCTTTGGTGACTTTCTTTTGGCGAAACAAAAGAAAGTTACTCGCCAACGGCGAAAACGTTGTTTATTTAATAAGTTATTGCAGACATGCGCATAGACATTTTGGTGCAGCAGGAATGTCTATTATTTGCTCTTAGCCGTAATAATCTTAAAACCGAAACACGCCTAAATCTGATGTGCTTTTACATCCCATTACGTTGACAGCCGCAACGTGGGTTGCATTTTCTTTGGTGACTTTCTTTTGGCGACACAAAAGAAAGTCACTCGCCAACGGCGAAAACGTTGTTTATTTAATAAGTTATTGCAGATATACGCATAGACATTTTGGTGCGGCAGGTATCTCTGCTCTTCGCTCTAAGCCGCATCATGCCGCCAACACTAAACACCGCTATTAGCTAAACTATCTCGACACAACAGCAAACAACAGACATAAAAAAAGCCCGCAAACAGCGGGCTTTCTAACTGGCGAAATAATTATTTCGCGATAGGCAAGGTTGGGTATTTAATACCCGCCATTTCATTCATTACGCGAGTAACCTGCACACTGTAACCAAACTCGTTGTCATACCACACGTATAACACGCAACGGTCGCCATCAACGATAGTGGCTTGTGAGTCAACCACACCTGCGTAGCGCGAGCCCACTAAGTCAGAAGAAACGATTTCGGTTGAACTGGTAAAATCGATTTGATCTTGCAACTCAGAGAACAGTGACGTGCGCTGTAAGAAATCGTTTAACTCATCTTTGTTGGTTTCGCGATTCAAGTTTAACGATAATATCGCCATTGACACGTTAGGCGTTGGCACACGAATCGCATTACCGGTTAACTTACCTTTTAATTCAGGCAAAGCTTTAGCCACCGCACTGGCGGCACCCGTTGAGGTTAATACCATATTTAACGGCGCAGCACGGCCACGGCGATCGGCTTTGTGGAAGTTATCAATCAAGTTTTGATCGTTGGTATAAGAGTGCACGGTTTCTACGTGACCATTGCGAATACCGTACTCATCTTGCAGTGCTTTTAATACTGGCGTAATGGCATTGGTGGTACAACTGGCTGCAGAAACAATTTTATGCTCTGGCGTGATCATATGCTGGTTAACACCATATACCACGTTCGGTACTTCACCTTTAGCCGGTGCGGTAATTAACACGCGAGCCGCACCTTTGCTTTGCAAGTGAATGGATAATTCTTTATCGTCTTTAAATATACCGGTGTTATCGACGATTAGCGCGTTATCAATACCGTATTGCGTGTAATCAACTTGCTCTGGCGAATTGGCGTAAATCACTTTGATAAAAGTACCGTTAGCTTTAATGCCTTGGTTCTCTTCATCGACCGTAATGCTGCCATTGAAAGGGCCATGAATAGAATCGCGACGTAATAAGCTGGCGCGTTTTTCTAAGTCACCTTTTTTACCGCCACGTACCACTATCGCTTTTAAACGTAATTTACTGCTCGGGCCTGAGCGTTCTAACATTAAGCGGGCAACTAAGCGGCCGATCCGGCCAAAACCGTATAACACCACGTCAACCGGTGTAACCTGATCTTCATGATCTAAAATATCGGCTAATTCTTCTGCTAGATATTGTTCAAGCGTTAAACCTGTCGCATTATTTTTATATAAATAAGCATAAGCCAATTTACCAATATCTACCCGACCGGGTGCCAAATTCATTTTACTGATGGCTTCTAATAACGGAAAACTCTCGCGAAGGCGTAATTTTTGACCTTCGAACCGCTCTACTGTTTTATGCGCTTTAATAATATCAATGGTGGTAGCGTTAACCAGAGGCCGCCCATAGATAACCACCTCAATGCCTTTATTACGATAAAGCCGACCAATGATAGGTAACATGTTTTCGGCGTATTCCTGGCGTTCCTGCCAGCTTTTTTGATACTGTTCTGCGTGTGATAGGGTCATTATTAGGCCTTTTACTTCAATAAAATGAATTAATCGGTGTGCCTAAGCCGCTTTTCTGTAGGATACAGCGGTTTTTATAAGGCGGCCTATTGTAATTGATTATGAAACCCTACCACAACACTTACAGCTTAAATATAGGCTTAAGTCTTATGGGTGAATGTTAATGAAGCTGAATTAACACAGTAGCGCTGCCCGGTTGGCGCAGGCCCGTCTTCAAACACATGGCCTAAGTGGGCATCGCAATTATTACAAACAATTTCAATGCGTTGCATACCATGACTGTGGTCTTCTTCATAACGCACCTTCCCCGCTAACGATTGATAAAAACTGGGCCAGCCACAACCGGCATCAAACTTCGTGCTGGCATTAAATAATTCTGTACCGCAACAGACACAGTGATAAGTGCCTGCTGCGGTATGGTGTAATAATTCACCCGTAAATGGATATTCTGTGCCTTTTAAGCGCGTTACCCGAAATTGCTCTTCGGTTAAACGCTGCCGCCATTCTGCTTCTGATAATTTCATTAAATAATCCTGTGATTTTTTGCTAGCCTTCCCACAAATATACGCTGAGCATGGCGTTTAGCTCAATCAGTTTGTCGATGAGGTCGACTAAAGCGTAACGGTTACCGCCCGCTATTGCTAAGCGTTATCGCTTTCGGGCAAGCTTTTAGCTGAACGCTTATACCCTACTGCCTAACCGCAACTCGGTTTCAGTGGGCTTGTTCTTGGTTGATCAACCAACCTCTTTTGCTAGTAAAACTAAGGTGGCTTTAAATGGCGATTTGATGAAGCAAATCAAACCTGAAGGTGGCTCATTAACCGACCTTAAGGTAAATTAGTGGTTTGTAGCAGTTTAAGAGCCTTGTATGCGTCCTTTTTATCGACAGCCCCTATTCATCGGCCTGAGCTTATTGATTATTGCCGTTATCGGGTATCAGGTGATTTTTCAGCAGCTATTACACCGCTCACAACAACTGTCTTTTAAACAAGGTGCTGAATTTAATCAGTACCTTAATTTACAATTGACCCGCTTTAGCACGCTGACCGATACCCTAGCGTATCGACCTGAGCTGCAAGCAGTGTTAACCAATACATTATCATCAAGCCAACAACAGCAGGTCAGCCAATTATTAGCCGACTTTACGTTAGCCAGTGGTAGTGCTTCAATCTATTTAATGGATCTAAACGGCGATGTGGTTGCCAGCAGTAATTATGCTGCCGAAGTTAACTTTATGGATCACAATTTTGCGTTTAGGCCCTATTTTACTGAAACAATCGGTGCCAACCAAAGCTATGTCGATTATGGCTTAGGCTGGGTTTCAAATGAACGCGGCATTTATTTTGCGGCAACGGTTTACGATGCAAAGCAGCAAACCATCGGAGTATTAGCAACCAAATTAAATATCGACCAGCTAGAATTGGCTTACCAAGCTATTGCTGGTCAAAGCCCATTACTGTTTATGCTGGTCGATGAAGAAGATACCGTGCTGGCCAGTAACCACGCAGCGTGGCGGCTGACCTGGTTAGGTGAAGAAGCTGTTACCCGCACACGTCATCCCAATACAGTCTTGCATGCCCTTCAAGTCAACAAACACCAAGACATTTGGCAGTTGCGCCCAGAGCCGGTGAGTAAACCTATGACACAACAACAATATGTGGTTGCTGTTCAAGAGCAAACACAGTTGCCTTGGCAGTTAATTATGCTGGAGCCCGCTGCAACATTAACAATGCAAGCGTGGCAATTTGCCATCAGCCTGTGTTTGTTATTAGCCGTTATCTTATTGGCCAGTATTTACTGGCGTAATAAATACCAGCAACAACTACAAAAAGCATTAATGCTCCAGCAGTTGGAAATAGCGGTTACGGAACGTACGGAATCGCTACAACAGAGTAATCAGCAACTGCAAATTGAAGTTCAGCACCGAATTGACACAGAGCATGAATTAAAACAAACCCAAGATCAGCTGCTGCAAGCAGCTAAGCTCGCGACCATTGGCCAACTGAGTGCTTCAATTAATCATGAAATTAATCAACCTTTAACGGCCATGCACAGCTATTTGCAAAATAGCCAGCTGCTACTGAAAAAAGGCCTGTATAGCGATCTGCAAGAAAATTTGGATAAAATCGCGCAAATGATCCTGCGCTTAAACCATATTGTGAAACAATTTAAAGGCTTTAGCCGCAAAGCCGCCAACCAACCCGTTACGGTTGAATTAACTAGCGTGCTACAGAATGCCTTGGGGATATTGCAACCGTCGCTGCAGCAGCAAAAGATCAACATCACTGTGCAGCACACTGATCACGTCAAGGTAAAAATCGATCCACTGCAGTTAGAGCAGGTGTTGATTAATCTACTAGGTAATGCCATACAAGCGGCTGAGCAGCATACAACACCTAGGGTCCGTATTAACATTGTGCAACAAGCCGAACTGGCCATTGTGCAAATTCATGACAATGGCGCAGGTATCGAGCCCCATGTTATGGCCCAGCTATTTGAACCCTTTTTCACTACAAAACAAGGCAGTGGCTTAGGCTTAGGTCTGTCTATTTCCAGACAAATCGTGCAAAGCTATCACGGCAGTTTAACCATAGAAAATCACCCAGACGGCGGTGCCATCGTGAGTTTGACCTTGCCTCGGCATCACTCGGAGTAAATCATGAGCAACACCGCAGAAATTTGGTTATTGGATGACGACCACCCTGTGCTTGACGCCCTAACACAGGGGCTTAAGCTAGAAGGCTGGACTTGTCGTAGCTTTAACAAGCCCTCCGATTTATTACAGGCCGTTAGCCCGAATTTCTTCGGCGTAATCGTTACCGATCTGAATATGCCAGAAATGGACGGTTTATCAGTACTTAAAGCATTACGCTCTCACGACGAAGATTTACCGGTTATCTTACTAACTGGCTATGGCGACATCAGTATTGCGGTAACGGCCATGCAAAATGGGGCTTATAGTTTTATTGAGAAACCGGTCAACCATACGGAATTACATAAAACTTTGCAGCAAGCGGTTGAGAAGCGTCAACTCTGTTTAGAGAATAGACGTTTAAGCAGTCAACTACGGGAAAGCCGACGTGGTAAAGTACAGCTTATTGGCGATAGCCCCGCTATCAATCAAATGCGTCATTTACTTGATCTGGTATTAGATACGCCGGCAGATGTGTTAATTGAAGGCGAAACAGGCAGTGGTAAAGAGCTCGTCGCGCGTTATTTGCATGATAACTCGCTACGTAGTGATCAACAGTTTGTCGCGATTAATTGTGGTGCAATACCTGAACAATTAATTGAAAGTGAGCTGTTTGGTTGTGAAGCCGGTGCCTTTACCGGGGCAGATAAAAAACGTATCGGTAAGTTTGAGTTTGCCAATGGCGGCACCTTATTTTTAGACGAAATTGAAAGCACGCCCTTGAGTGTGCAGGTTAGGTTATTGCGCGTTTTAGAAGAGCGCAAAGTCACGCCCTTAGGCAGCAATAGCAGTATCCCATTAAATATTCGGGTTGTGGCGGCAACTAAAACCAATCTGGCACAACTGAGTCAGCAAGGTGAATTTCGACTGGATTTATATTATCGGCTGAACTTATTACAGGTGGCCATTCCACCGCTTCGGCAGCGTCGACAAGATATTCCACTGCTCTTTAAACACTTTGCTATGCTCGCTGCCGCCCGCTACCACAAACCGGTGTTACCGCTTAACCAGTTGCAATTAGACAGTTTGTTGTCACACGAATGGCAAGGCAATGTTCGCGAGTTGCGCAACCTTGCTGAACGCTATGTGTTACTGGGGCCCGAGGCCGCGTTTATGCAGCAAGGCTTACCCTTAGCCGATACCTTTGGTAGCGCAATGGGATTAACTGAACGGGTGGCGTTTTTCGAACAAATGTTGATTGAAGAAGCGCTTAGCGCAACACGAGGTAGTATTAAGCTGACCATGCAAGCACTGAATCTGCCACGGAAAACCCTGTATGACAAAATGCGTAAATACGGCGTGTTACGAAGCCAATTTAAAGATGATGACGGTATAGATGAGCTGAATTAAATGGGTGGAAAACCACCCATTTCTCTAAAAATAAGTTTCAGTTACCACCCATAGTAAAAACAAATTAAATTTAAGATACTGATTTTACATGATTAAATTATTGGCCGCTTTCTTGCTAATACCTAGTGCCTACAACTATAACTATTCATGACGAGGTAATTATGCAACAGGTAATTCGCAACGCTTTAACCCTAGCCGCTATCGGCGCGACCACACTGTCTGGTCATCTGGCGGCTGACAGCAAAACCGTGTCTTTAACTCTACCCAGTGTCACCGTGTACGGTAAGGCTGAAGTGCAACTGGCTCATACCGATAAGGGTTTACTCCGCTACACGAAAGAAGGCTCGCAACTCGATACCCCCTTTAGCCGTTTAGGTATTCGTGGTGAACAGGTATTAAACGAGCACATCACTGCTTTTTTCAACTATGAAGTGGAAGTGCGTGGCTTTGATGAAGCCAATACGCTAAGCCCGTTTTCTGCACGCAATACCTTTGTTGGTATTAAAGGGCAATTTGGTCAGTTAATTGCTGGTCGCAATGACACCCGCTTGAAAACCAGTGAAGGCGGCGTGGATCAATTTAATGAAACCAGTGGTGATATTGCCCAAATCTTACCCGGTCAAGATCGCTTAGGCGACAGCTTAACCTATATCTCACCGAGCGTTGCAGGTTGGACGTTATCGGCCAGTTATGTGTTAGGCCAAGACAACGAACTGCAACAGGGGAAAGACGGTGTCGCATTAAGCTTGGCTTACGGTGATCGCACTTTAAAAGCACAGCCTTATTACATCACGCTGACTAGAGCTCAAAGCCTGAACGGCTTAGATGCCACGCGTATTCTGTGGCAACAAAAATTAGGCGACTTTACTTTAGGCTCATTACTACAATACAGTGAGCAAAGTGAAGGAGAACGCAAAGGCACTGGCGGCTATCTGAGCCTGCAGTATGCCGTTGGCGATTGGCGACCCAAACTACAACTTGGCCGCGATACATCAGCGATCCGACAACAAACTGCAGCAAATCACTATACTGCAGGAGTCGATTATCTGTTTAATAGCCAAAGTAAAGCCTATTTCTTTGTCACCCAGTTAGCTTTGACCGATGAGACTGACACCTCGATCGCGTTAGGTCTGCAATACCGTTTCTAGGAGCGCATCATGTCAGTTAATGAAACTAAAACCCCGTTCTTGGCGCTACTGATTGGCCCATTGTTAATGCTCATTACTCTATTGCTACCTGCACCTTTTGGCATGAATGAACCGAGCTGGTTAGTCATAGGTTTAACCGCTTGGATGGCAAGTTGGTGGATCAGTGAAGCCGTTCCCATCCCTGCCACTGCCTTTTTACCTTTACTCGTGGCACCCTTGCTCGATTTAAATAATTTAAGCGCCGTGGCACAGTCTTATGCGCATCCACTGATCTTTTTATTCCTCGGTGGCTTTATTATCTCCATTGCCATGGAGCGCTGGTCATTACACACGCGTATTGCCTTACACACGATGCTTATTGTCGGCAGTAAGCCCAGCCAACAGATTGGTGGCATCATGTTGGTCACCGCGTTTCTATCCATGTGGATGTCGAATACCGCTACTGCCGTAATGATGCTACCGATTGCGCTGTCGATCACCCGTATGCTGAACCTGGGTGCCGAGCATGCCGAAAATGATTTTAGTAAAGCCATTTTATTGGCTGTTGCCTATGCGGCTTCTATTGGCGGCTTGGCAACGTTAATTGGTACGCCGCCTAACGCTTTTATGGCGGCTTTTTTGCAAGACACCTATCAAATTCGGATCGGCTTTGTTGAGTGGATGATTGTGGGTTTACCCCTGACGGTGATTTTGCTGTTCAGTTGTTGGGTCTGGTTAACCCGAATTGCTTACAAATTAGATCAGGTGACGATTTCAGATACTCGAAACATGTTTCAGCAAAAGTTGCGGGTACTGGGGAAAATGCAGCGAGGCGAAAAAGCCGTATTGATTATATTCGCCCTTACCGCACTGTTATGGATCACCCGCCCGTTATTAGTCACGCTAACCGGTTTACCACTAGATGACACCATTATCGCCATGCTGGCAGCGGTATTGATCTTAGTGCTACCACTGGACAGTAAAAACACCCGTATTTTAACCTGGGAAGAAACCAAGCAACTGCCATGGGGTATTTTGATGTTATTTGGTGGTGGTTTGAGCTTAGCAGGGCTGATCAGTAAAAGTGGCTTGGCGGGCTTTATTGCTGAACAAGTTATGCTTATGGATCAGATTCCCTTGTGGTTAATGGTTGTCTTGGTTACAACCGTTATTGTGTTTTTAACTGAGGTGACCAGCAACACCGCCACTGCAGCCGGTTTTTTACCGTTATTAGCGCCTATTTCATTAGCCATGTCGGGCTCACCGATGACCTTGGTTATTCCAGCCGCCATCGCAGCAAGTTGTGCATTTATGATGCCGGTTGCCACACCACCCAATGCGATAGTGTTTTCGTCGGGTCAGTTACGCATTGCCGATATGGTTAAAGCGGGCTTTGCTTTAAATATTATTTCAGTGCTTGTTGTCAGCATCGTGACCTTGTTTTTAGCACGCTGGGTATTTGCGTTTTAATAGCTTCGTTGCCATTACAAGGTTGTAATAACGCAGTATCTGATCAACTTATACAAAATCAATGTACGTAAAATAGTAAAGAAAAACCCGAGGAAGGTACCTTCCTCGGGTTTTTCTTTAACGTTACGATGAAACACTCATTGAAGCTTACTGTAAGTTAACCTGTAGTTGACTGATCACAGCAAGCGCTTTTTGGCATGCGGTTTGGGTGTCTTCAGCCAGTGCTAAAGCTACCCCCATGCGCCGCTCGCCTTGTACTTCGGGCTTACCAAAAATACGCAGTTCCGTATCGGGCTGCATTAATGCCGCCGCACCAATATGATATTGAATATTTTGGCTGTGCCCAGGCACCAATAATACCGCCGAAGCAGCTGGGCCGTAGTGTTTAATGCTAGGAATAGGTAAACCCAAGATCGCACGAGCGTGCAGTGCAAATTCACTTAACTGCTGTGAAATCAAGGTCACCATACCGGTATCGTGTGGCCGAGGTGACACTTCGCTAAACCATACTTCATCGCCTTTAACAAAAAGCTCAACGCCAAATAAGCCTTTACCCCCCAAGGCTTGCACCACAGCGGTAGCATACTGTTGAGCTTTTTGCGCAGCAACAATCGACATCTGTTGCGGTTGCCAGCTTTCACGATAATCGCCTTGCTCTTGCCGGTGGCCAATCGGATCGCAGAACTGAATGCCTGAAATAGAATTTACCGTCAGTAAGGTAATTTCATAATCAAAATCAACAAACCCTTCGACAATGATACGGCCTTTACCGGCACGGCCGCCTTCTTGCGCATGAACCCATGCTGCTTCAACATCGGCATCGCTGCGTAATACGCTTTGCCCTTTGCCAGAAGAAGACATAATCGGTTTGACCACACAGGGATAACCTATCGCAGCCACCGCAGCCAGATAACCGGCTTTATCGCTGGCAAATTGATAATTGGAAGTAGGCAACTGCAAAGTTTCTGCAGCTAAACGGCGGATCCCTTCGCGGTTCATGGTTAAATTAACCGCTTGAGCACTAGGAACCACATTAAAACCTGCGGCTTCCAGCTCCAGCAACACCGACGTCGCTATCGCCTCTAGCTCTGGCACAATTAACGCCGGTTTTTCCGTGATCACCAACTGTCGCAGTGCGGCATTGTCGAGCATCGAGATCACCACCGCTTTATCAGCAACTTGCATGGCAGGAGCATTAGGATAACGATCAACCGCTACTACTTCACAGCCATAACGCTTTAATTCTAAACACAATTCTTTACCTAATTCACCAGCGCCTAATAACAATACCTTAGTGCTGCTGCTTGTGCCGGGTGTGCCAATGACAACGCTCATTTTACTTTCACCATTGGCCGTTCAGGACGACTCCAATCAACATGATAGGTTTTACCCTTGGTTTTATCCGTACGCTCAAAGGTATGAGCACCAAAGAAATCACGCTGGCCTTGCAATAAATTAGCCGGTAATACCGCAGTGCGATAAGCATCGTAGTAACTTAAAGCCGAACTTAACGCGGCCACAGGGATCCCCGCCAGCGACGCGTTGGCCACGGCTTTGCGCCAGTTTTGTTGATACACTGAAATTTGCTTTGAGAAAAACGGATCCAACAGCAGGTTTTCCAACTCGTCGTTTCGCTCGTAAGCTTCAGTTATCGATTGTAAAAACACCGCTCGAATAATACAGCCCGCACGCCAAATCTTAGCGATTTCGGCAAAATTTAACTGCCAACCATACTCGGCCGCAGCCGTTTTCATCAGATGAAAGCCCTGTGCATACACGCAAATTTTGGCACAATACAAAGCATCATGCAGTGCTTGGATCATGTCGGCTTGCTGTTCTTCTGAAAATAAATTTTGAGCAGGACCGGCTAATACCGTAGCGGCTTTTACCCGCTCGGCTTTTAAGCCTGAAATTGCCCGAGCATAGACCGCTTCAGCGATGGTGGGCGCGGGGCTACCTAATTGTAAACTACTGACGGCAGTCCACAGGCCCGTGCCTTTTTGACCGGCTTTATCTAAAATAACATCAACCAGCGGTAAGCCGGTTTCGCTGTCTTTAGTGGCTAAGACTTGGGCACTGATATCCATTAAATAACTGTGCAGTGGGCCATCATTCCATTGCACGAAAATCTCACCAATGGCCGCCGCCGACATGCCTAACACATCTCGCATCACTTGATAGGCTTCGCAAATCAGCTGCATATCGGCATATTCGATACCGTTGTGCACCATTTTGACATAATGGCCAGAACCACTGGGGCCAATATAGGCCGCACAAGGTTCACCTTCTGTCACTGGATTACCGGGTTCAAAACGCTCTATTGGCTTACCGGTTTTTGGATCCACTTTGGCGGCAATGGCTTGCCACATCGGTTTAATGCGAGTCCACGCGTAAGGATCGCCACTGGGCATTAAAGAAGGGCCAAACCGGGCACCCACTTCACCACCTGACACGGCCGTGGAGAAAAAGATAAATTTACCTTCGTAGCTTTTTTCTCGCGCGACAGTATCCGTCCACAGACTGTTACCAGTATCGACTACGATGTCATCGGCTTGAATACCGGCATCGATCAATTTATGACACACATCGTCAACGGCTTTGCCCGCAGGCACGGATAACACTATTAGGTGAGGCGCAGATAAGCGTGATAACAATTCGGTGTACGAGCTACACCCGACAACTCGGGGGCCTTTATCGCCTTGCTCTGCCGCATCTTGTGCTAACACAGCCTCTAATTTCTGGTTATCAAGGTCAAAAGCCGCCACTCGATAGCCGTTATCTGCCAGGTTGAGAATAAGGTTTTTACCCATTACCCCTGCCCCAACAAAACCAATTTCACACAGAGTTGTGCTGTCTGTCATCTAACGATCCTTAACAACGTTGAAAGCGCGCAAACTGGCGCGGGTCGAAAAATGCCGCGCATTATAGGCTATATGCCAGCATAAACCTACTGCCAGACCGATAAGCTATAAGCGCTTTGCAACCACTTATCTTTACGCACGGCTGTAGCAGGCGTTAAACCGTCATTCACTGACGTGTCAAACAATAAGTTGCGCAAAGGCGCCGGAATGCTGACCGCTTGATTTTTATCCGACGCATTAAGAATACACAACAAACGCTGACCGCTATTGTCATTTACAATATCCACCATGCAACTGTGCCGGTCAGATTCATGCCAATTCGGTTCGCTCATATCGGTGCCATCCATTAAATACCAATGCACGTGGTGTTTATCACCATGTTTTTGGTAGTTATCGTCTAATAAGCTAATTTGCTGTAAACAACATAATGACTGGCGCATTTTCAGCATTTGTTGTACGAATTTCAGAAACTTAGTGGCGGGCCCATCTAACTGCCAATTTAACCAAGAAATCGGATTATCTTGGCAGTACGCATTGTTATTGCCATGCTGAGTATGACTTAGCTCGTCGCCGCCTAACCAATGGATCATCCCTTGGCTAAGCACTAAAGTGGCAACCAAATTACGCCGATGTTGATTACGGGCATTAATAATGGCTTCATCCGAGGTTACACCTTCCGCACCATGATTCTTACTCAGATTATGGCCGTGGCCATCGCGGTTTTCTTCACCGTTTAGCCAATTGTGTTTGTCGTTGTAACTGACTAAATCTCTGAGTGTAAAGCCATCGTGATAGCTAATATAGTTCACACTGCAACTGGCGGGCTTATGATGTTTTTGAAAAATATCGCGCGAGCCTAATAAGCGTGTAGCAAATTCGGGGAGCACCCCTTGATCGCCACGCCAAAACGCCCGAAAAGTATCACGACATTTATCATTAAGCTCAGACCAGTGCGCCGGAAATTGCCCCAAATGATAGCCAAAAGGCCCGACATCCCAAGGCTCCGCAATCAGCTTAGCTTTACTGATCACCGGATCTTGCGCAACGATTTGAAAGAAAGCCGCAAACGGATTGTAGCGTTTAAACTCCCGGCCCAGTGTCACGGCTAAATCAAAGCGAAAACCATCTACCTGCATCTCGGTTAACCAATAACGCAAGGCATCCATTATCATACGCTGCATCATCGGATGCGACACATTCAAGGTATTGCCACACCCCGTAAAATTACAATAATTTTGGTAATCAATCATTTCACCATGGCTATGAAACAGATAATACTGCCGATTCGCTAAACCACGAAAACTAAGCACTGGGCCATCTTCACCCGCTTCAGCCGTGTGATTAAACACCACATCTAAAATGACTTCTAAGCCATGTTGATGCAAGGTGCGCACCATGGTTTTGAACTCGGCTACTGCATCTTCATACTGATAACGCGGTTCCGGTGCAAAAAAATTCAGCGGGTTATAACCCCAATAATTGGTTAAACGTAACGCACTGAGCCGCGGCTCGGCCATAAAAGAAGCCACCGGCAATAATTGCACCGTGGTAATGCCGAGCGCTAACAGATGTTCAATAATCGCCGGATGACACAAGCCCAAATAGGTCCCGCGCAAATGCTCAGGCACATCGGGATGTTGCATGGTCATGCCTTTGACATGGGCTTCATAAATGACGGTTTTTTCCCGAGGGATCGCAGGTTTAACACTATCTTGCCAGTCAAATGGAGCCTGTTCTAACACCCCTTTCGCTAAAGAATAATGACTGTGGCTAGCGTACTGACGTTCTTGCCACATTTGCGGCCGATTTAGCTTACGACAGTACGGGTCAAGTAATAAACGCTCTTTATCAAAACGTAAACCTGCATCTGGAATATTGGGGCCAGCCGCTTTTAGCGCATATAAAGAGCCTTGTTCAATACCACTGACCGCCACATGCCAAATTTCACCAGTGCGGCCTTGAAAGGGGATCTCGGCAAGCAACTCTTCGGTATCGGGCAGAAACAAACACAAGGTCAGTTCACTGGCATCTGGAGCATACACAGCAAAATTCCACGTTTCTGCTTGCACTAGGCTCGCCCCTAACGGACTCGGCTGGCCAGCAGACATTTTTAACAACCCAATGACGGCGGTCATGGTATTTCCTTAGATTTTTTGTCGAATGTATAACGTCGATAATGGCGGTAAATTTAACACGATACGACAAGCCTGACCGTGCATAGCCTGCTCAAGCGCTAGCAAAGGTGCTTGCTGCACCGGATAGTTACTGCCCCAATAATGTTCGCTATCGGTATTTAAAATGATCTCGTATTCACCGGCCTGTGCCACACCTAAACAAAAATCATTGCGTGGGATCGGGGTAAAATTACTGACCACATAAACCCGCTCGCCTGCGGCATCTTGCCGAAACAAGCTTACGGTACTGTGTGCGGCATCCTGATGATCTAACCAACCAAAACCAGCAGTATCATAATCTAATTGGTACAAGGGCGTATGACCGCGATAGGTATGGTTTAAATCACGAAAAAGTTGTTGCATACCGCGATGCTTATCAAAGCTCAGTAAGTGCCAATCCAAGCTTTGTGAGTGCGACCATTCTCGCGCTTGCGCAAACTCAATGCCCATAAAATTCATTTTCTTACCCGGATGGGCAAACATAAAGGCTAAAAAGGCACGCATATTGGCCGCTTTTTGCCATTCATCACCCGGCATTTTTTCTAACAAACTGCCTTTACCATGCACGACTTCATCATGCGATAACGGTAAAATGAAGTTTTCGTTATAGGCATAAACCATTGAAAACGTCAGATCGCCATGATGATACTGCCGATAAGCCGGATCTTTACTGATATAGCGCAAGCTGTCATTCATCCAGCCCATATTCCACTTAAAGCCAAAGCCTAAGCCACCACTATCAGTGGGGCGTGATACTTGAGGAAACGAGGTTGACTCTTCCGCAATGGTCATCGCTAAAGGGAACTTGCTATACACTTCACGGTTAAGCCATTGAAACAAACTAATGGCTTCATAGTTATGATTACCCCCATCAATATTTGGCACCCACTCTCCCGCATTTCGAGAATAATCCCAATACAACATCGAGGCCACGGCATCGACACGGATCCCATCAATGTGGAAGTGTTCGAGCCAATAAAGAGCACTGGCTACTAGAAACTGTCGCACATAGTCTTTACCAAAGTCATAAATGCAGGAATTCCAATCTGGGTGCCAGCCACGACGCGGATCTTCGTATTCGTATAAACAACTGCCATCAAACCGTGCTAAGCCATGGCCGTCTTCAGGGAAGTGCGCCGGAACCCAATCTAAAATCACGCCAATACCGGCCTGATGGCAAGCATCGACAAAGGCTTTAAAGTCATCTGGATGACCAAAGCGAGAGGTCGGCGCAAATAAGCCCAATGGCTGGTAGCCCCAAGAACCATCAAAGGGGTGTTCCATAATCGGCATCAGTTCGATGTGGGTATATCCCATCTCAAGCACATAAGGAATTAACTGTGCAGCAAGCGCTTGATAACTCAGCGGGGCATTGTCGCTGTCACGACGCCAAGAGCCTGGATGCACTTCATAGATGCTCATCGCACTTTGATAGACATTGCCAGCCTTTCGTGTTGTCCAGTTCTGATCTTGCCACTGATAAGCAGCATGATCATAAACTAAGGATGCATGTGACGGATATTGCTCAGCATAAAACGCCAGCGGATCGGCTTTGTGCGGTAATAAATCGCCATGTTTGTTTTTAACTTCAAATTTATAACGAGTACCAGTGGCGATTTCAGGTATCACTAATACCCAATGCCCGCATTCGGTGCGCTCCATCGGATGACAACGGCCATCCCAATGGTTCATATCGCCAACCAAACTGACGGTGCTGGCATCCGGCGCGTATACGGCAAAGCGAGTCGCCGGAAGGCTTTTACCAGCAAAATCTAAAGTGATCAGCTGAGCGCCTAACTGGCGGTATAAATTTTCTGGATGGGAATGCACAAAATGCACAGCATAGTAGGCTTGATCAGTAAACTGATAGGGATCAACTAAACGGTATTGGTGTTGTCCTTGCTTTACTTGAAAATAATAAGGCACGGCTTTACGTTTTCTGGGCTGCGCCAGTTCAAACACCCCCGGACAGCCTATCACTTCAGCTAATTGTCCTAAGCTTTTATCAGTCTTAGCGTCAAAAGCTTCAACTTCACTCGCATGAGGTAGATAGCAGCGTAACACTAAGCCTTTATTTTTATTGTCTGGTTGCATTAACTGCCAACCTAAAACGCTAAAGGGCTGTCTGCAGCGCGCTTGCGCAAAAAACGTTAAGTTCATTACCTTGTCCTTATCTTATTATTGTTGCTTAATCCAGAGTCAACACAATTACTGGCCTTTACGGCGAAGTGCGAGCTGCTTTAATAAATCATTGATCGGTGCTTCGGTGGTCCATTGCTCCAGATCACGGCTTAATTTACGTCGCCAGTTTGGATATTCGTTACTGGTGCCAGGCACATTGACTGGTTGCGTCATTTCTAACCAGTCTTCGATTTGTAAACATAATAATTGTGAGCGACCGCTGGCTAAATGTTGCTGTAAGGCAAAATTGAGTACCCTGTCCATGGCTAGCTGATCAACACTACGGGGGTAATCAGCGGGTAGCAAGTTATGGCCATGCAAAGAATCTAAAATACGTTGTTTATTGTGATGACGCTGATGATAAAGCTGCTCTAATTGCGCTTCATCTTGATATAACCCCAGTGCTTTGCCCAGTTTTAAATCTTCACAATGCCAAAAACCAATTAAGGTAGGCAAGTCATGCGTACTGAGTGTCGCCATTGCTTGTTGCGGGTAGTGTGCTGGCGAAATATAACCACCATCGGCAGCCGTTTCAAAAAAGAATACCCGATAAGAGTACATGCCAAATTGCTGCAATAACTCGCGAATACCGTCTGGCACCGTACCTAGGTCTTCACCAATAATTACCGCCTGTTGCCGCTGACTTTCTAAGGCTAAGATCCCGAGCAAATCCATAATAGGATAATACACATAAGCACCGCCACCGGCATTAGTTGCGGCCTTAGGTACCCACCACAATCGCAGAAGCGCCATCACATGGTCAATGCGCAGCGCCCCCGCGTTTTGCATATTACTGCGAAATAAATCAATCATCGGCTGGTAAGCTTGCTGATATAACTGATAAGGCTTCATTGGTGGCAGCCCCCAGTTTTGTCCGGCCGGCCCTAATGGATCAGGCGGAGCACCTACACTGGCATCACGACAATATAACTCAGGGTTGCCCCAGATCTCAGTAGATGCCTCGCTTACGCCCACGGCGAGATCGCGATATAAACCTAGCAACATGCCACTGTCTTTAGCCAGTTGCTGCGCCTGCGCTAATTGCTCTGTGGCCAGGAATTGCAGGTAACAATAAAAATCGAGTTCCGCCGCGTGATCTTGGGCAAATTGTAGTACTGCGGCATCATTAGGATCACGGTATTGCTCTGGCCAGTTTGGCCAACCCCAATATTGTGAGTCTTGCTGATACAGCCAAGCATGTAGCGCATCATACAAGGCTAGCTGCTGTAAGCTCTCACCGCCATCGGCTTTAAATTGTGCAAACGCAGCCAGAAGTTTTGACTGTTTTGTGCTTTGTGTTTGCAGCCACTGATATAAGCTTTTCAATACAGGCAGTTTTAACGTCATTACGGCGGGGTAATCCACCCAGTCTGCGGCACGCACCGCTTTTAATTTCGTCTGAAACGCGGTGTTATTAACTTGCTGTTGTGCAACAGCACATTGGGCGTAGCCCGGTACAGCGGTAACATCAAGATAGATAATATTTAACCAACGCCGCGAAGACGGGCTATAAGGGCTGGCATTATCGGCAATGGCGGGATAAAGCGCATGAATAGGATTTAACCCAACAAAATCAGCACCATGCGCCCCAAGATAACGCACTAAATTATTCAGATCAGTAAAATCACCAATGCCCCAATTTCGCGCTGAACGCAGCGCATATAATTGGATTGCCGTGCCCCACTGTTTTTGTTCAGTAAAGGCAGGCGGTTGATAACAGCGCTCAGGCGCAATAATCAGTTTTTGGCTAACTGACAATTCTGTGCCGGCGCAGGTTAAGATCAACTGATGATAACCTAATGGCAATGCCCCATCGAAGACATGTAAATATTGCTGATATTCTTCCTCTTGCAGCACGGTCACTTGCGTTAGCTCACCATTAACTGGCGTTAACGGATAATCCGTTACCTTGCCCTGCTCGGTGATCAGTTGCAAAACAAAATCTGTGTTAGCCAAGGCTAATGGCACTTGCACTTCAAGTTGCCATTGCTCCGCGACCGGCTGGACAGAAACAGGGGCAATTAACTGCTGCCAAAAATCGAGTTGTCGTTCAAGTAATTCTGTGCGGGTCGCGTCATCATCTGCAACTGGGTAACCCATTGCGGCTAATAAGGCTAATTGATTGACTTCGCTGACTTCTGTCGGCTGGCCCCAGGCATCATTAAAATGTGTTTCGATACCATTAAAAGCGATAAGTTGTGCCCGTAAAGCTGCGTCCATTGGAATTCCTTGGCAAATTAGAACTAATATAAAGCATACTAAGCGGCATAGATGCCGATGTCATGAGCTAATTTATGTCATAAAATTACAAAAAAGCCAACAAAACAGTTTTCAAGCTTGAAAAATGTGGCAAAAAATGTAATTTTACTACATATTATATTGATATTACTTTTTAAAACTTAGTCTAGCACTTAACAGCGGGGTTCTTATGTCAATTCGTGTTGCTATTAACGGTTTCGGCCGTATCGGTCGTAATGTACTACGCGCACTCTATGAGAGCAGCAAAAATTACGATATTAAAGTGGTTGCTATTAACGACTTAGGTGATGCGTCAATTAATGCACATTTATTAAAATATGATACTGCCCATGGCATTTTCGCGGCTGACGTTAAGCATGATGAGCGAGCTATCTATGTTAATAACGATGAGATCCGCACGTTAAGCGTTCGTAACCCTGCCGATTTACCTTGGGCTGAGCTGAAAGTAGATGTCGTACTAGAATGTACTGGCCTGTTTACCGATCGTAAAACGGCTGGCGCGCATTTAACCGCAGGTGCCAAGAAAGTGATTATTTCTGCACCTGGTAAAGATGTCGATGCAACGGTTGTCTATGGTGTTAACCATCAGATTTTAACGCCAGAGATGAACATTATTTCTAACGCATCTTGTACCACGAACTGTTTAGCGCCGATTGCTAAACCTTTATATGAGGCGCTGGGTATTGAGTCAGGTTTAATGACCACTATCCATGCTTATACTAACGATCAACGTTTAAGTGATGTGTATCACACTGACTTGCGTCGTGCTCGCGCAGCGGCCATGTCTATGATCCCAACTAAAACCGGTGCGGCAGCGGCCGTGGGTTTAGTGGTACCTGAATTAAAAGGCAAATTTGACGGTTTAGCGGTACGGGTACCGACGTTAAATGTGTCGTTGGTTGATTTAACCTTTATCGCCGGTCGTGAAACCGACGCGGAAGAAGTGAATAATATTATTCGCCAAGCTGCTGCGAGCAGCCCGATGAATCAGGTATTGCATGTTAACGATTTACCTTTGGTATCAATCGACTTTAACCACAACCCTATGTCATCTATCTTTGATGCCACTGAAACACGCGTATTGGGCCGTTTAGTCAAAGTGATGAGCTGGTATGATAATGAGTGGGGCTTTAGCAACCGTATGCTAGATAACACCGTTGAATTAATGAAGTTCTAAGCCTTACGCTTTTCAACAACAGCCAGCCTTTGCTGGCTGTTTGCGTTTAAGCCTATAATAACGTTTTAATCATCACAGCACCGTTGTTGGGGAATAGCATGTCAAGCGCAAGCGCACAATTGGGTTTTGCCCATCTTACCGATCTACCCTGTTATCGCTTACAGTTTCAGCAAGCCAGTTTAGTGGTGTCACTTTATGGTGGGCATTTACTGTCTTATCAACCGCAACCTGGGCAAGAAACGCTGTGGTTATCGCCACTTGCAAGCTGGCATCAACAACAACCGCTACGCGGGGGGGTACCGATTTGCTGGCCTTGGTTTGGTCCAATTGAAGCCAAATTAAACCCAGAGCAGCAAGCCGTACCCAATCATGGGTTAGTGCGCAATAGAATGTGGACCTATATCGACAGCCAAGCGCACAGCGACTTTAATAGCCTAACCTTAAGCATCAGTATCGATGATATGCCTGGACATCGGGCTAAAACACTCAGCTTAACGCTTTGCTTGCGACTTTATGCCGATAAGCTGAGT
This sequence comes from Alishewanella sp. HL-SH05, assembly GCF_052655985.1. Next base: position 1,881,674 of record NZ_CP199753.1, on the reverse strand, counting down.
ATCACACTCGAATGTGACGAACCCATGTTACAACAAGCGGCTTTACACAGCTATTTCCAAGTGCCCTCCCTGAACGCTTGCACTGTGCAGGGTTTGGGTCAGCGTTTTATGGATAAGGTGAGGCAACAACATTTTATTGAAGCGGAACCCGTCGTGTTTAATCAAGAAATTGATCGGGTGTATCTTGAGCCAGCAGCGCAATTAAGCATGCAAAGCGGTCACTATCAGCTACTTATTGACCAACAAGGGCATGACAGCACCGTGCTGTGGAACCCGGCAGCAGAACGTAGCAAAGCGATGGCGGATTTGCCTGATCACGGTTATCAAGAATTTGTCTGCGTGGAAACGGCACAACTGCAGATGGCTACCCCTAGCCCATTGCAGTTAACACAGACATTACAGCTAACAAAAACAGAGTAACGGCGCTAGCGCCAAATTAAATCGGCACAACTGCAGATTGATAACCCTAACCCACTGCAAGTTAACAAAGACAAGAGTCACAGCGTTAGCGCCAACTTGAGGTGAACTGCAGCTGATGCAGTTCACGTTCACCATCTTGATAATCCAAAATCAATTGTAATTGCCACTGCATATTTGGATCGCTACAAGCGCCCAAGAACAGCTCGGCCTGCCAAGTGGTTAACGCCTCAGGCTGTTCTGCTGCTTGCTGGCGCCAGACTAGCGGAATGCGCCCCATATACATGGAAATACCTTGGAGCTCACCACTGATGGCTCGTAAAGGCTTTTGGCTTTGTAAACGGAGCTGTAAAGGGGTTTCTACAGGTGCATGCTCTGGAGAGAGCGTGAGTTGCAGCGTCGCGGTTTGCAGCAACAGTAGCTGACTGGTATCCTTGGCAGGTGGTTGACAAGCTGTGAACGCCAATAAAAAGAGTAAAGAAATAACAACGTTAAGCGCAGTTCGTATCAACAATTTATTGCCACTAGATTGTGCTAAAACACTATTTTAACCGTAACAGCATAAAAAAAACCAGCGCAACCGAAAAGCGATGATAAATTGAACAGTGACTTTGTTCTACATCATAAAAACGGTTGTTTTACCTATCTTTTGACCGGTAAAACTCGTATCATTCGAGCCAAATATAGTAGGTAAGATTAGGCATAATGAATAGTGTGCCGATACTACCTACCTATCACAAGAAGGGCCACCTCAAGGTGGTATATTTAGTAACCAGCAAAACTGCAGCGGAACTCAACATGAGCCAGACCAAACCGTTAAATGTTGAATACAACTATAGCGTTGTCCGCCTCTTTGCCATCACTACCGTATTATGGGGTATTGTTGGCATGGTGGTGGGTGTATTACTTGCAGCCCAGTTATACTGGCCAGCGCTTAACTTCGACACCCCGTGGCTGACCTACAGCCGTCTTCGTCCCTTACACACCAATGCGGTTATCTTCGCGTTCGGAACCAGTGCTTTGTTCGCCACGTGTTATTATGTTGTGCAACGCACCTGTCAGGTCCGTTTGTTTGCTGAAAAGCTGGCCATGTTTACATTTTGGGGCTGGCAAGCGGTTATTGTTGCCGCGGCAGTTACCTTACCAATGGGTATTAGCCAAAGTAAAGAATATGCCGAGCTAGAATGGCCAATCGATATTTTAATTACTGTCGTTTGGGTGTCGTTCGCGATTGTTTTCTTTGGTACTTTAGCCAAACGTAAAACCAGCCATATCTATGTGGCCAACTGGTTCTACGGTGGTTTTATTATCACGGTTGCTGCGCTGCACATTGTCAACAGCATGGTTATCCCACTTAATTTAGTTAAGTCTTATTCCATTTATGCCGGTGCCGTCGATGCCATGGTGCAGTGGTGGTATGGTCACAATGCGGTCGGCTTCCTGTTAACCGCAGGCTTCTTAGGGATGATGTATTACTTCGTACCCAAACAATCAGGCCGCCCTGTTTACTCATACCGCTTATCAATTGTGCACTTCTGGGCACTGATTGCGTTATATATTTGGGCAGGCCCACACCACTTACATTACACTGCCCTGCCAGACTGGACCCAGTCTTTAGGTATGGTGATGTCAGTGATTTTATTCGTACCAAGCTGGGGCGGTATGATCAACGGTATCATGACCCTGTCAGGCGCATGGCATAAACTGAAAACCGACCCTATCTTACGCTTCTTAATCGTTTCCTTATCATTCTATGGTATGTCGACGTTTGAAGGCCCAATGATGGCAATCAAATCAGTTAATGCATTATCGCACTATACTGATTGGACTATCGGCCACGTGCACTCAGGTGCTTTGGGTTGGGTTGCGATGATTTCAATTGGCGCGATGTACCACTTAATCCCTACGGTCTTTAATAAAGCCGGTATGTACAGCGTAAAACTGGTCAACACTCACTTCTGGTTACACACTATCGGTGTGGTACTTTACATCGTTGCTATGTGGATCAGCGGTATTATGCAGGGCATGATGTGGCGTGCAGTGAACACTGACGGCACCCTGACTTACAGCTTTGTACAAAGCCTTGAAGCCTCTATGCCCTTCTATCTGATGCGTTTTATCGGTGGTGTATTCGTCGTAACAGGTATGTTAATCATGGCCTACAACGTCTACAAAACGGTAAGTAGTAAACATCCCGCTGCACAGCCTGCAGTGGCGACGGCTTAAGGAGACTGACCATGCAAAAGAATCATCATGAAAAAGTCGAAAAAAGCGTGGGCTTGTTAGGGGTGTTAACTATCGTCGCCATCAGCTTCGGTACCCTAGTACAAATTACGCCTTTGATGTTTATGGAAGAAACCACGCAACCGATTGATGGCTTAAAGCCTTATACAGCGCTGCAGATGGAAGGTCGTGATATCTTTATTCGTGAAGGTTGTACCAACTGTCACAGCCAGATGGTGCGTCCATTCCGTGCTGAAGTAGAACGTTATGGTCACTATTCTGTTGCCGGTGAAAGTGTTTGGGAACACCCATTCTTGTGGGGTTCCAAGCGGACGGGTCCAGACTTAGCTCGTGTGGGTCAACGGTATAGCGACGACTGGCATTATGCTCACTTAATGGATCCTCGTTCAGTGGTGCCACAGTCAAATATGCCAGGTTACCCGTGGTTAGATGCTAACCTGCTTGATGGCAAGTATACCGCGAAAAAATTAGAAATATTCCGTAAGTTCGGCGTGCCGTACACGGATGAAGATATCGCTGGTGCAGCTGAAGCAGTGCAAGGTAAAACTGAAATGGAAGCCCTGATTGCGTATCTGCAATCACTGGGCACAGCCTTAAAGTAATCGCCATGGAATTTGCAACAGTTCATAGCATTCTGACAGTGATTCTGTTCGTCGCGTTTGTTGCTTTCGTTATTTGGGCTTACAGTAAAAAACGTAAGTCCGATTTCGACGAAGCCGCCAACCTTGTTTTTGATGACGAGCCAGAATCAAAAAAACAACATTCTAAACGGGAGTCGGAGCATGAGTAGCTTCTGGAGTCTTTGGATTTGGGTACTAACCATCCCAGTATTGGTGCTGTGTTTAGTCCTGATCATGTGGAACTTAAAAAACTATGTCGGTGTGCCTGAAGATGAGACCACTGATCACGAAGTGGATGGCTTAAAGGAATTTAACAACCCACTACCAAAATGGTGGACGTACATGTTCCTTGCCACCTTAGTCTGGTCGGTGTTTTACTTAGCCGCCTATCCAGGTTTAGGTAATTACAAAGGTTTCTTAGGTTGGACCAGCTCTAACCAAGGTATCAAATCTTTGGAAGAATCTCGCCAAGCAGTATTACAAGCTCAAGCTGAAGGCCGTAACGTACAGTTAGATATGGAAGTGGCTAAAGCTGATGAAGTGTATGGCCCCGTATTTCAACAATTTGCTCAGCGCGATGTATTGGACTTAGCCTACGATCCAGAAGCGTTAAAGATTGGCCAGCGCTTGTTCTTACAAAACTGTGCCTTATGTCATGGTTCTGATGGACGCGGCCAACGTGGCTTCCCAAATTTAACCGACAACGATTGGTTATATGGTGGCACAGCAGACAAGATCAAAGAAACCTTATTGCACGGTCGTAAAGCCGCCATGCCAGGTTGGGAAGCCGCACTCGGTGACCAAGGCATCAAAGAGATGACCGCTTATGTTCTGCAGCTATCAGGTCGTGCTGTTAACGAAAAAGATGCCGAAGCCGGAAAAGCGAAATTTGGTATGTGTGCTGCCTGTCACGGTGTTGATGGTCGTGGTAGTGTTGCGCACAACTTACCTTTCGGTGCCCCTAACCTAACGGATAACATTTGGTTATATGGCGGTTCTTCAGCCACTATCGAAGAAACCCTGCGTTTAGGTCGTTACGGTGTTATGCCAGCCTTTAAAACAACGTTAGGCGAAGACAAGGTGCATATCCTAACGGCTTATGTGTACCGACTGTCTAATCCGGAAGACTTGCGCTAAACCGCACAGCAATCCGAAGCGCACTAAGCCCCGTAAAGGGGCTTAGTTTTATGAACGAGGTGAGTTATGCAAGAAGATACTAAACCCTGGTATAAATACGCTTGGACCTGGGTGTTAATCGCCATCCCTGTGGTTACCGCATTAAAAGCCGTTCACACCGTTGTGGTGATGCAGCAGCATAAGCCTGAGATCGTCATTGACGACTATTATCAAGCCGGTAAAAGTATCAATATGCAACTGGCGAAATATCGCGAAGCCGCCCTGCGCAATATGGATGCACGTATTTTAGTCGCCGGTAATCGGGCGGTCATTCGATTTACTGAAAACCAAGTATTGGGTGAAACTATTCATCTTGATTTTTACCACCCTACCCTAGGCGCACAGGATTTTGCGGTAGATGCCGAACGCAGTGGCGAGCTACTGTATGTGGCAACATTACCGATCACCCCAAACGGCCGCTGGCGTTTAACCGTATCAGACAAATCCGAAGAATGGCGACTGCGCGCCAACTTAACACTGCCGGCAGAACAAGAAATTAAACTGGGTTATTAAGAAGGATAATGGCTGTGGCAGCAGTGAGGTGTTTTCATTGCCATGAAACGGTACACACTGGCGATCGTTTTACTTTAAACCTTGACGGGCAAGAACATTATTTTTGCTGTGCTGGCTGCCAAGCCGTCGCTGATACTATCTTTAGTAATGGTCTTGCCGATTATTATCGTTTTCGAACGGCTGCAGCCACGAAGATCGATGCTCTACCTTTGGAGCTCAGCGCCGAATTAAGCCAATTTGATAACGAGGCGGTGTTAGCCGATATTAGTCAGCAGCATAATGAGCTAACCGATATTGAATTGTCCATCAGTGGTATGAGCTGTGCAGCTTGTGCTTGGCTTATCGAAAAACAACTTCGCAAACTGCCTCAGCTCCACAGTGTGAGCATTAACGCCTCAACCCAGCGAGCGTTGCTGCGATTTGATAGTAAACAGCTGTCACTCAGCGCTATTTTACAACGTATCAACGATATTGGTTATCAAGCCAGCCCCTTTGTAGCCGATCAAGAAGAGCACAAATTCAAACTCGAGCTTAACCGTTATCTCAAGCGGCTCGCGGTATCCGGCATTTTAACTATGCAAGTGATGATGCTGGCTTTTGCGCTATATTTTGGCGAATACACTGGCATTGAAACAGCCCATGAAGGCTATCTGCGTTGGATCAGTTTGCTTTTAACGATCCCTGTGGTGCTGTATGCCGCTAAACCTTTTGTAGTCAGTGCTTGGCGCAGTATTAAGGCACGACAAATGAATATGGACGTGCCGGTTACGCTGGCCCTGTATTACACCTTTTTTGCATCTGCGTATGCCACCGCGATGCAAACCGGCGAAGTGTATTTTGAATCCGTTTGCATGTTTACCTTCTTGCTGCAATTAGGCAAATTCTTTGAATTCCGCGCCCGTGCGCAAGCCCGCGAAGCGACCAGTAATTTATTAAAAATCATGCCGGTTACGGCCACCCTTCACACCGAGCAAGGGCCACAGCCCACATCGGCTCGGCGCTTACAGACGGGCGATATCATCTTAGTAAAAGCCGGTGAAACCCTGCCCGCCGATGGCATAGTAAAAGACGGACAAAGCTCAGTTGATGAGTCGATGTTAACCGGTGAATATCGCGCGATCAGTAAAACAATTGGCGATACAGTATTGGCCGGTAGCGTTAATCACGATGGTTTATTACAGGTGCAAGTAAGCCGAGTTTTAGCCCATTCGCGCTTAGGTCAAATCATTCAATTACAACAACTGACGCTGAGCCAAAAACCGAAACTAGTCGAAAAAACCGACCAATTAGCCAAGTATTTTGTCGAGCGTTTATTGGTGATCGCCCTGCTCACGTTCTTACTTTGGTATTTCTGGTGGGATCCTAGCCGCGCATTTTGGGTCACCCTATCGGTGTTAGTTGCCACCTGCCCTTGCGCCCTTAGCTTAGCGACCCCCACGGCGATAACCTGTGCCTTGGCCAGATTAAATCGACAAGGCGTGCTGATTAAAAATGCTCAAGTGCTTGAGGTTTTACCCAACATTAGCCATATCGTGGTAGATAAAACCGGCACCTTAACTGAAGGTAAATTTAGCTTACAACAGGTGCACAGGGTCAACCCTGCCCTTGCTGAAACCGATTTACTTAACTTAGTGGCAAATTTAGAACAATATTCTGAGCATCCGATTGCCCGGGCCTTTGCGCCGTATTTAACGCAGCCCCTAACATTAAACGACGTACAGGTAGCCATTGGCGCCGGTATTCGTGCTCGTTGGCAAGGCCAGCAACTCAAAGTGGGCAGCGCACAATTTTGTGGCGTACCAGCAGAGCCAGAATGGCAGGTGTATTTTACTCTCGATAACCAACTGCAAGCCAAGTTGCAACTCGTCGATAAATTACGCGAAGAAGCGACGGCGTTAATTCAGCAACTTCAGCAGCAAGGCTATAAACTGGGGATGTTAACCGGTGATCACTCGGTACAAGCAGAACAATTAACCGCAGCGTTAAAACTCGACTTTATGCACAAAGGCTGCAGTCCTGAAGATAAAGTCACCGAGATCCAACAATTAATCGCAACAGGTGCCAAAGTGCTGATGCTGGGTGACGGTATTAACGATAGTCCGAGCTTTAACGCTGCGCATATTTCAGTTGCGGTGCAATCTGGCACCGATTTATCGAAAAACCAAGCAGATGTGGTATTTTTAAAAGCCGATTTGCGCTTATTACAAAACCTTCTTCAAGGTGGCAAACAAACCGCCCGGGTGATCAAACAGAACCTTGGCTGGTCAGTGGGCTACAATCTGGTTATTATCCCTCTAGCCGTTGCGGGTTTTGTTTCCCCTTACATTGCCGTGATTGGCATGTCGTTTAGCTCGCTGTTAGTGGTATCCAATTCATTGAGGTTACTGAAAAAATGAGCATTATCTATGTACTGATCCCGATTGCCATCCTGTTTGTGGCTATTGGCATTGGTATCTTCTTTTGGGCGGTGCGCTCAAAGCAATTTGAAGATTTAGAAAAAGAAGGCTTAAGTATCTTGTTCGACGAAGATAAGCCCAAAGCGACACCACCGAACAAGCCTGATGAACATTGATTATGTCGCGGCGCTGCTGATTGGCTTTTTAGGCAGCAGCCATTGTTTAGTCATGTGCGGTGGTATTGTTGCCGCCTTACAATTTGCCATGCCTGCCCAAAGTGCTTGGCAAAAGTTTCGCTTACAAGTGTTGTTAAGCCTTGGCCGCTTGATTACTTATGCCTGCTTTGGTGGCTTGGTCGGTTATTTTGGTGCGACCGCCATGGGCATTACCGGGGCCACTTTTATTGGGTTACGTTTATTGGCCGGCTTATTATTGCTGGCGATGGCGCTGTATATTGCGAGACTTTGGTTTGGTTTAACACGCTTAGAGCGCGCAGGGCAAGGTTTGTGGCGCTTTATCCAACCTTATACCAAACGCTTATTACCGCTTGATAGCAGTGGTAAAGCCTTAAGCTATGGCATGTTATGGGGCTTTTTGCCTTGTGGTTTGGTTTATTCGACCCTTAGTTGGAGTTTAGCCAGCGGCAGTGCCAGTAGCGGTGCACTGATCATGTTACTTTTTGGCGTCGGCACCTTACCGGCGTTACTGGTATTTGGCTCCGCGGCTAATAGCCTAGTCAAACTAAAAAACCAATTATGGTTTCGTTACAGTGCGGCATTATTGTTAGCGGTTTATGGTATTTACACAATATGGCTTGCTTTGCATAGACTAGTTTTTTAAGCTGTTACCCTATTAAGGGTAAAAGGGTGTGTGTGATGCAACGTTCAGCTATAAATTGTCAGGATTGCGGTTTTAGTCAGCTGTGTTTACCGTTTTCGCTCAGTGAGCAAGAAATGAGCAAACTTGATGATATTATTCAGCGAAAACGCCCTTTGCACAAAGGCGATATGTTGTTTGAAAGCGGTAACGAGCTTAAATCGCTGTATGCCATCCGCACGGGTTCTTTTAAAACCTTTACGCTCACCTCACAAGGTGAGCAGCAAATCACCGGCTTTCATTTACCTGGCGATGTCATTGGTTTTGACGCCATCAATACTGAAAAACATGCCAGCTATGCTGAAGCCTTAGAAACCGGTATGATTTGTGAAATACCCTATCAAAACCTTGAAAATCTGTTAAGTCAATTACCTAAACTACGCCAGCAAATGATGCGTTTAATGAGCCAAGATATTCAATCTGATCAACAAATGATGTTGCTGTTAAATCGTAAAACCGCAGAGCAAAAATTGGCAACTTTTTTAAATCATTTGGCTTCTCGTTATGGCAATCGTGGTTTTTCTGAAAAAGCCTTCCGGCTCAGTATGACCCGCAGCGACATTGGTAATTATTTGGGCTTGACCGTAGAAACCATCAGCCGTTTGCTGAGTAAAATGCACAAAGATGAAATCATTCAAGTTGATGGCAAACTTATCACCATTTTGGATGCTCCCAGCTTAACCGCGCTTTCAGGCCAATGTTAACTCCTCTTAACTTGATATAGCACAAACATAAATCCCTATTAATCGCTTATCTTGGTCTACACTTAGATAAGCTGATTGACTTAAGAGGGAAGCTTTAGTGTCTATTTACAATAATGTGTTAGTGGTTTTAGATCCGAGCGCTGATGAGCAAAAAGCGCTCGATAGGGCCATCGAACTTGCCCGCAAACAAGGCTGTCAACTGACCGCTTTTCTTAGTGTTTATGAATTCTCTTACGAAATGACCACCATGTTATCGGGTGACGAGCGCGAATCGATGAAACAGTCGGTGATTAAAGATCGCGAGCTTTGGGTCAAAACCTTTTTAGAACAACCCAGCGCCTTGGGTTTAAACATCAAAATGCACGTGGTTTGGCACAATCGCCCCTTTGAAGCCGTAGTGAAAACCGTCTTAGATAATGATTATGATCTGGTGATCAAAGGGACGCATGATCATGATGTTTTAAAATCGATGATTTTTACGCCGACCGATTGGCATATTTTGCGTAAATGTCCTTGCCCAGTATTGTTAGTTAAAGATCATGCTTGGCCTGCTAAAGGCAATATCATTGCTGCCGTTAATGCGGGTAGTGAGCAAGAGCATCACCTGTCATTAAATCAACGAGTGATCCACAAAGCACAACAAATGTCGCAATTACTCGATGCTAGGGTGCATTTAGTCAATGCCTACCCCGGCACCCCGGTAAATATCGCGATTGAGATCCCCGAGTTTAATCCACAAGAATACAATGACACCCTACGCCGCCATCATAAAGATGCGATATTAAGTCTGGCCGAAAAACATCAAATTAGTAACGAGCAATGTCATGTGTTAGAAGGTATGCCCGAAGACGTGATCCCGAAACTGGCCAAAAAGCTGGATGCCGAAATGGTCATTATCGGCACTATTGGGCGTACGGGCTTATCCGCGGCGATCATTGGTAATACCGCTGAACATGTCATCGACCGCTTAGATTGCGATGTATTAGCCATGAAACCGGCTGACTTTATTTGTCCGCTTGAAAAAAGCTAACTATCAGACTTTGGTAAAGGCGCGAGGTTGGGTATAATGAGCGCCTTTTTTCTGGCGGGTAGTTACTGATGTCGCACGCAGCACAAGCAAAAGCTCAATACAATCTGAACAAATTACATAAAAGATTGCGCCGGGGCGTGGGTCAAGCCATTGCTGATTTCGGCATGATTGAAGAAGGTGATAAGATCATGGTCTGCCTTTCTGGCGGCAAAGACTCTTACACCATGCTCGATATCCTGATGAATTTACAGCAATCCGCGCCGGTAAACTTTAGCCTCATTGCCGTTAACCTCGATCAAAAACAACCTGGCTTCCCTGCTGAGGTATTACCTCAGTATTTAAACCAGCTGGGTATTGAATATCTGATTGTTACTGAAGATACCTACTCGATAGTCAAAGATAAAATTCCAGAGGGTAAAACCACCTGTTCGCTGTGTTCACGTTTGCGCCGGGGCATTTTATATCGCACCGCAAAAGAGCTGGGCGCCACTAAAATTGCGTTAGGCCATCATCGTGATGATATGCTTGAAACCCTGTTTTTGAACATGTTTTATGGTGGCAAGATGAAGTCGATGCCGCCTAAACTGGTCAGTGACAACGGTGAGCATATCGTGATCCGGCCTTTGGCTTATTGCAAAGAAAAAGACATTGAAAAATACGCTGTTGCACGGCAATTCCCGATCATCCCTTGTAACCTTTGTGGCTCACAAGACGGCCTGCAGCGCCAAGTGGTCAAAGAGATGCTGCAAGATTGGGATAAACGCTTTCCAGGGCGTATCGAGACCATGTTTCAAGCCATGCAAAACATCGTGCCATCACATTTAGCAGATAAATCGCTGTTTAATTTCGCAGAGCTGACGAAGGGCGACGCTTTAGTGACTGAGGGTGATTTAGCATTTGATAAAGCGACTATCCCCAGCATTCCGGTTGGCTTAGAAATAGAAAGCGATGATGAGCAGCCGCTGCTACAAGCGGTCGAGTTAAACTAACCCCTGATTATCGCTGCGCTTTACTTAGCATCATGCTGTTGGAGCGCAGCCTTTCGTTTGGCATAGCGGCACGCTATGCCTGTCTGCCTTTGATAACCATGCTGCACCTTGGCTTATGCGCATTTGCCTGCTTAGCGGTGATGTTCAGCTAAACGATACCCAACAGCATATCGCAGCGCGGGCAATAGCGAGCAGCTTAATCCTCTAAAAAACGTCGATTATAACGGATCATGGCGGTTATCTCTTCGATGTACTCTTCACCACGTTCAGAATAAGCATGCAACCCATGCGCCAATGCTTCACCACGTATGGGGCGATCCTCCTCACGCAACTTCCAGCGGATTTGGCGTAACGACTCATAGGTATGAAAAGTATTCAGATTATAAAAATAACTGCTAATCGCTGCGGCAGCATCTTCAAATCGGGCCACTTCGTGAAACTGATCTTCAGCACGATTTAATGGCACGAGGCCACAGCCCTCCCGAAAGCACCATTGCCCAAAAAAGTTATAGCCTTCCACGGCAAAACGACTAGTGCCCCAAGCCGACTCATTGGCTGCCTGCATTAAGACTAAACTCTCCGGAATAATATCCACGCGCAACAGTAATTCTTGCAGCGATGCCATATCCGTTTCAGTAATATCTAAGCGGAACTCATCATACAAACTATAAAGAAAGGCATATTCGTCGATATGTAAGCGCATATTCTTACGCTTTTTATCTTCAATTTCTAATAATTGCTCGCGCAATAACAGCAAGCGTTGATTTTCGCGACGCACGTGAGGGCGCAAATAATCAAAAAAAGCTTTTTTCTTTTTACGGACATCCGTAATGGCATTAAAGTCGGGTAACGGCCGAGCGGGAATTTCAGAGCGAGGATAAGCCAACCGCTGTAGCAGTTTTTTCTGATCAGCCTGCGATAATGCAGACAGCCGAGTTGGGATCTGCCATTGCTCAAAAGACTCGAGCGAATCGCTTTCTTTTAATGGTTCGAGTTGGCTAAAAGGGCTTAACGTGGCAATCAGCACCCCTAACCAAAACAATACCAGCAATAGTTTTCGGAAAAACAGCATTAACCACCTTTGTCATGAAACAACAATTCAACACTATTAGAACGTATTATTATTATTTAACCTGCCATTCTACCGCCTTAGTCTGCTAGATTCGACCAAAAGTTGCTACGCTGGGTTTTTTTACGCATTTTATGCTGAAATCATTGCAAATTTAGTCTGTCTGATAAAAACTGGCTTAGTAAGATTTAGCTGTCTGGATGGATATAACGGGGTAAATGGCGAAGATATGAAACCAATTGAACGTTCAACTAAGTTAGATGGGGTATGTTATGACATCCGTGGGCCCGTTGCTCGAGAAGCCAAGCGCATGGAAGAAGAAGGTCATCGGATCCTAAAACTCAATATTGGTAACCCTGCCCCATTTGGTTTTGAAGCACCCGATGAAATTCTCAAGCACGTTATTCATAATTTGCCAACGGCACAGGGCTATTCTGATTCACAAGGTATCTATCCGGCGCGAGTGGCTGTCGCGCAATATTATCAACAACGGGGTATTCGTGGTGCCGATGCCGATGATGTTTATATCGGTAATGGCGTCTCTGAATTGATATTGATGGCCTTACAAGGTTTATTGAATACCGCCGATGAAGTGTTAGTGCCGATGCCCGATTATCCGCTATGGACTGCCGCAGTTAATTTAGCGGGGGGCAAAGCGGTACATTATTTATGTGATGAACAGCAAGACTGGTATCCTTCGCTTGAGGATATTAAAGCGAAGATCAGCAAAAAAACCCGTGCTATCGTGTTAATCAACCCGAATAACCCAACCGGTGCGGTGTACAGCCCTGAATTCTTACGTGAACTGCTTGAAATCGCCCGGCAACATAAGCTGGTGGTGATGAGTGATGAAATCTACGACAAGGTCTTATACGACGGTACCGAGCATGTCAGCACGGCAGCATTAGCAGATGATTTAGTGATGCTGACCTTTGGTGGCTTATCTAAAAATTACCGCATAGCCGGTTTTCGCATCGGTTGGTTGTTTATCTCTGGTGCAAAAAAGCTCGCCAAAAACTATATCGAGGGTTTAAATATCCTGGCCTCGATGCGCTTATGTGCCAATGTGCCCTGCCAGCACGCCGTACAAACGGCACTGGGTGGCTATCAAAGCATTAATGAGCTTACCGTTCCTGGTGGCCGTTTATACGATCAAATGGATTTGGCGCACAAGTTGGTCAATGAGATTGATGGCGTAAGCTGCATGCGCCCAAAAGGCGCCATGTATCTCTTCCCCAAAATTGATTTAAAGAAATATCACATTAAAGATGACGAACTGTTTGTGTTAGATTTTTTACGGCAACACAAAGTGCTGTTAGTGCATGGTCGCGCCTTTAACTGGCCAGAGCCAGATCACTTTAGGATCGTTACACTGCCGCATAAAGATCAATTACGACAGGCAATTAGTAAGCTTGCACAATTTTTACCCAGCTATAGCCAAGAATAAAACATGACGCTTTAAGAACTTCATAGGTAAAAATGCCGTGTTTGACACATCACTGTTGTCAGCACGGCGTCAAGCAGGTATGCTCGGCCAGGTTGTAGCCATCTGGATAGCAAAATGTCTGCTGAATACTCTTTCCAATCTCTGTTTGAAGCTTTTACGACGCAACTTGCTGCAGTCGTATTTTACGCCTTTTCCTTTAATGGCGTGGATATTCCCTTGGTCATGATTTGGCTGATCAGCGGTGCCATCATTTTTACCCTATACCTCGGATTTATTAATATCCGTGGCTTTCGCTATGCGATTGGCCGCTTATTCACTAAACCAGAACGCGATAGCGCTGGTGAAATCTCCCCTTATAAAGCTCTAACCACCGCCCTCTCTGGTACGGTGGGTACAGGTAATATTGCTGGTGTCGCGATTGCTATCAGCCTTGGCGGCCCGGGCGCGACGTTTTGGATGATCATGGCCGGTTTATTGGGTATGTCGACCAAGTTTGTCGAATGTACCTTGGCTGTGAAGTATCGTCAGCAAAACGCCGACGGCAGTATCTCGGGTGGCCCAATGTTCTATATTAAAGCCGCGCTAGATAAATATCATTTACCGCGCTTGGGCTCCGCTTTGGCCATCTTTTTTTCTATTGCTGTTATCTTTGGCTCGGCCGGCTTTGTGCATGTAAACCAAGGTTTTGTGCAAGTAGAAAGTGTAACGGGCTTTGATCAACCTTGGCTGTTTGGGGTGATTTACGCGGCGCTAATTGGCGCAGTGATTATTGGCGGTATCAAAAGTATTGCCAATGTCACCAGTAAACTGGTGCCTTTTATGTGTGCCATTTACTTGCTGGCTGCCTTTGTGGTGATTGCACAGCATTTACCTGCCGTGCCCAGCGCCTTGCTGTTAATCGTACATAGTGCCTTTGCGCCCGATGCGGCCTATGGTGGTTTTATTGGCGTGTTGATCCAAGGTTTTCGGCGCGCCGCTTACTCGAATGAAGCGGGCATCGGCTCGTCGCCTATCGCGCATGCGGCAGCCCGAACCAAAGATCCTATCTCTCAAGGCTTTGTCGGCTTGCTCGAGCCTTTTATTGATACAGTGGTGATTTGTACCATTACGGCTTTGGTGATTATTTTAACAGGGGCTTACCAATTACAAGGGCTGGATGGCGTACAAATTACCTCGGGTGCCTTTGCTACGGTATTTGATTGGTTTCCGATAGTCTTGATGGTGGCGTTGTTGCTGTTTGGTTTTTCAACCGTGCTTAGCTGGTCTTATTATGGCTTAACCGGCTGGCGTTACATTATGGGTACCGGCCCCAAAATGACCACGCTGTATAAGATTTTATTCTGTGGCATGGTATCGATGGGCGCAGTACCCAGCATTATGGCAGTGTTTGATTTTATCGATTCAATGATTTTCTTAATGGCGATCCCGAACATTCTGGCCCTGTATTTACTGTTGCCAGAGGTAAAAGCCGATTTAAATCGTTATTGGCAAAACCGCGTTAAGCACTAGATGGTGTTGAGGTAGGCTAAGCCTTGTTGCGCAACTGAGATTTGTTCTGCAAATTAAGAGCAACACCTTGCCTTTGGCGCCTCACGCGCGCAGACAAGGTGTTGCCTTAGCCGTATTTGCTAGGAAGGCTGAACTGAGGGTTAAGCCGCTTGCTCGGTTTTACTGCTTTTCTTTACGGCCGTTAACTCTGCTGTGTTTAGCTGCGACTTCTCGCTGACTTTAGGCTCTTTCTCTGCCGTTTTTGCTGGCGCTTTTTTGGCACCTAAGGCAATTAATACCGCGTCTTTTTGCTGCGCTAAATATAACGCCAAGGTTTCAGTTTGTTGTTCGTCAGCGATTAAAGCGCTGTCTTGAAGTAGTAGTTGCAAAGCATCTGCCGTATCGAGCATTTTGTCATAGGCATCCGCCTCAGCTTTTGAGGTAAACGTCATTTTTTCTACTCCATTTCGCTCTACAACATATTTGGTGATTACCGCCATCGTTTTACCCTCTGCTAGAAAACTGTTTATTTATACAGTATAAATAAGACCCTGTCCAGCGCTCGCATCTCACTGTTATTTACATTACTATAAGTAATTGAACTATAGCGATTTCAGTGGAGGATTTATGGGTTCAGTCTGGTCAGAACGTCGGTCGGCGGCACCCGGTAGTCGCCCCTTAGACCATCGTACGCCATGGCAACGAGATCGGGCTCGTGTGTTACATTCAGCCGCCTTTCGTCGCTTGCAGTCTAAAACGCAAATTCTTGGTATTGGTCAAAATGACTTTTACCGCACACGGTTAACCCATTCTTTAGAAACCGCACAAATTGGCACCGGTTTACTCAATCAATTACGCCTAAACGCGGATGATACCGTACGCGCCTTCTTACCCGAAGACAACCTAATGGAAGCGCTGTGTTTAGCGCATGACTTAGGTCACCCCCTTTTGGGCATGGTGGCGAAACGGCACTTAATTACAAAATGCTGGCCTACGGTGGCTTTGAAGGCAACGGCCAGACCTTACGTATTGTCAGTAAATTAGAACCTTATACCGAACATCACGGTATGGATTTAACACGCCGCACCTTACTGGGATTATTAAAATATCCGGTGCTACAACCGATGCTGACAGCACCAACTCAGCTCGATAACCCGTTAAGTTTAGCGCCGTGGAAACCCGCAAAGGCGGTATTTGCGGCTGACAGTGCTATTTTAGATTGGATCTTAGCGCCACTAAGCGCAACCGATCGCCAAGCATTTCAACAAACTCAAGTACTGGATGACTCACCGTGGCAAAAATCACGCTATAAATCCTTAGATGCGTCGATTATGGAACTGGCCGATGACATCGCTTACGGTGTGCATGATCTTGAAGATGCTATCGTGCTAGGTAATATTAGCTTTAGCCAATGGCAACAGTTTACTGCTCAGCCCTTTGCTGCACTGAGCCACGAGCAACAACAAGCATTGCAGGCCGTTGGCGTTAAGTTGTTTGCTCAGGCGCATCACTTGCGCAAAGATGCGATTGGCTCTTTGGTAAATCAGTTAATTACGTCGGTATCTTTATATGAAAGCCTACCACGCTGCGAAGAGCCGCTAATTCGTTTTAATGCCTGCCTAGCTGAAGCCGAGCAACACATCTTACAAACGCTGAAACAACTGGTCTATCGGTGTGTGATCCAACAACCGACCATTCAACAATCACGCTTTCGTAGTCAAAATATGTTACTGAAATTATTCGATGCTTTTGCCTCTGATCCCCAACGTTTGTTGCCGCTTAATACGCAGCAACGTTGGCTAGATGCCGCAGATAAAACTGCCAAGCAGCGAGTAATTTGCGATTATATTTCAGGCATGACCGATGATTATGCCGAGCGGATGTATAGCAGCTTATTTGGTAGTTAAACTGAGGGTGTAAAAGTGCAAAAACCACTTCGGGTTCTCGCAGGCCAACGCGCCTTTACACAGATCCAACAACAGGGCTTACACGCTGATGATATCAGCGTGATGATTGGCGCCAGCGGTGGCCCTAAATGGTTTTGCCTGTATGGGCTTGATCAGTATCTACTTACACAATTTTTTAAAAACCGCAGCAAGCCATTGCACCTGCTGGGCAGTTCTGCCGGTGCTTGGCGCTTTACTTGTTATGCCCAGCAAGATGGTGCAGCTGCATCAAGCCGCTTTGCTAAAGCCTACTCCGAAATTCGTTTTCCCCCGCAGGCCGACATTAAACTGATCACGCAGATCTCACAAAATATTATTAAGCAGATCCTGCCAGATAACGACAGTATTCAACAGGTATTGCAGCACCCGGTTATGAAGTTAAATTTAATAGTTGACCGCGCTAAAGGCTTAAACCGCAGCAACCGCCCTTGGCTGCAAGGCACGGGGTTGATGCTCGCTGCAGGGGCGAACTTATTAAATCGACGATTGTTACGGCATTTTTTTCAGCGTATTCATTTTCATGTCGCCGGTGAAGCGGCGCCTTTTTTCCACAGTGCTGATTTACCAACCGAACACGTGTTACTGAATGAACACAATTTATCCGCCGCGGTGATCGCCAGTGGCGCTATTCCCATGGTATTAGAGCCCGTTTTGGATATTCAAGGTGCGGGCCAAGGACACTACTTTGATGGTGGTATCACCGATTATCATTTCAATCAGCAATTTAGCAGCGAAGGCTTGGTGCTCTATCCGCATTTCTACCCCGACTTAACGCCAGGCTGGTTTGATAAAGGTTTAAAATGGCGCAGAGCCAATCGTGCTTATCTTGATAATGTGGTGATTCTCTGTCCTAGTCCGGCTTGGATCAGCAGCTTACCTCACGGCAAAATTCCTGATCGTAAAGACTTTAAACTCAACGAGGCACAGCGCATCCAAGCCTGGCAAACGGTGCTAAGTCGTTCACATGAACTCGCCGACGCCTTTGCCAGTGGCCACTATCAGTTAGAGCGGCTGTAACGTTCTTTTTAATTGACTGTTTGTTAGCCGAGGTTGTATTTTTGTCACCTTATCAGCAACAAAAAGGATGTTTCACAAATGGAGCGGCACAATGTTATCAACTAAATGGATAGTTTTAGGCGGCTGCTTGCTGCTTGGTAACCTGTTATCGGGTTGTACCGCGTTAGGGATGCTCGGTGATAGTCAGCTACGAAGCGATAACAGGCGCGTGGTGCAAGATCAACAAACAGGGCAAAGCAAAACCGTTGAGCCGCCTTTACTGTTAACGGAGCTGGGCATTGCGCTAGATAGTGCAGTGATTGAAGGCGTGAAAAAGCTCGGCAAAGACGAGCAGCCAAAAAAATTTGCAAGCACAACGGTCACTTCAACGAATGCCGACCGCTCGGCAAGCAACGCTCAGATATTATCGACTGAGCCACGATAAGGTTCTAGCCCTTCGCACAAGGCCTGCATAGCATCGAGCATACGTGGGCCTGCTCGATACACCCAATCCGCATTTAAACTAACAAAAGCCTGATTTTTTACCGCGGGCAGGTTGGGATAGCGCTGCCAAAACGCTGCTGTTGCGGCCTGCTGTGGTTGAATAATCACCGTGGGTTGGCGCACTAATAACTGCTCTAACAACGGCTGCGGATAATCGCCTTTAGCATCAGCGAAAATGTTATCACTAGCACACTCACGTAATAGTTGCGCAGGCCAAGCCGAATTGGCGACCGTCGTTAACGGGGCCACCCCCATGGCATAAAACACCCTTGGCCGGGGTTTATGCGCATAGGCTTTACGCAACGTGGTTAAGCGCTGCTGAAACGCTGCCGCTTGTTGCTGACCTAACTGTGCATGCCCGAGTAAAGCACCGAGCTGCTTTAACTCCAGTGCAATATCATCAAGCGTGACCGGATCAGAATAAGCCACCTGAATACCAAATTGCTGCAAGCGTTCAAGATCCTGCGCCGGATTGCCACTGCGCCAGGCCAGCACTAGATCCGGTTTTAACGCTAAAATAGCCTCAATATTTAAGGCCGCAAAACTGTTCACCCGCGGCAATTCTAAGGCAGCTTCAGGATAATCACTGTAATCACTCACGGCAATTAATTGCTCGCCCGCCCCCACCGCATACACTAATTCCGTAATATGCGGCGCCAGACTGATCACCCGCTGCGGCGCGGCAGCAAGCGGCAAAGCGAGTAGTGTTAAAATAACCCCACTAAGCCAAAGCCGCGACACGCTATGTAATAATCGCATTTACCAATCCAAACCTTGTTGTGCTTTCACACCAGCGTCAAACGCATGTTTTACTGCTTGGATCTCGCTAACGGTATCGGCTAATTCCAAGATACGTCGATGGCAAGCGCGACCGGTTATCACCACATGTTGTTTAGCTGGGCGCTGCATCAGCGCTTTTTCAATGCGTTCTAGTGGTAAATAATGATAACTGAGCATGTAGGTAAGCTCGTCTAGTAACACCAAATCGAGCGTATCGTCGGCTAAAAAGCGCTCGGCATCTTGCCACACTCGCTCGGCCGCTTCGATATCTGCCGCTTTGTCTTGCGTATCCCAGGTAAAGCCCGTTGCCATCACTGAGAACTCAACACCATGTTGTTGCAGTAAATTACGTTCACCACAAGCCCAACTGCCTTTAATAAATTGCACCACTGCCGCATTTAGGCCATGGCCGACCGCGCGAGCCACGGTGCCAAAACCGGCAGTTGATTTACCTTTACCGTTGCCGGTTATTACTAACAACAAACCTTTTTCAATATTGGCTCGTGTTACGGCGGCATCAACGTACTCTTTTAAGCGTTGTTGCCGTGCCTGATGGCGTTGTTGTTTTAATTCATCTGCACTCATGCTATCCACCTTGTTGTAACTGTCGCCGTAATATAATCAGAAAGAATACACTGCCAAGCACCGAGGTGATCACCCCTAATGGAATTTCTTGCATCGCTAACAGGCTACGCGCGGCATTATCTACCCACATCATAAAGATGGCTCCAAATAGCGCCGAGCCCAGTAATAATGGCACTGCCGTTACCCCCATAAAATAACGCACCATATGCGGCACCATTAAGCCCACAAAGGCGATACCACCACACTGCGCCACAATACAGGCAGTAACTAACGCGGTAAGCAGTAATAACACCAGCCGCAGACGCTGTGTATTCACGCCCAAGCTGCGGGCACTGTCGTCTGATAATAACAAGGCATCCAATTGCCGCCTGACCGCCAATGCCACCACCAGCAATAGCAGCACGGCGGGCGCAATTAATGCCACACTGTGCCAATCGGTTCGACTTAAGCTTCCCATCATCCAAAAAATAACCCGATTAGCGGCAAAAGGCTCAGCAAAATACAGAATAAAGCTGCTTATCGCGCTGAGCATAAATGACACCGCAACCCCAGCGAGTAAGGTCACTTCCATTTTTTGTAGCCTATTACCCATACAGGCAATAAACACCAACAGCACCGCAATCAAAGCCCCTAAAAAGGCCGCCAACGCCATGCTGATCAGTTGTTCGGGTAGCACAATACTGACAATGGTCGCCCCTAACCCAGCCCCAGCCATTAAACCAAATAAATAAGGATCAGCCAGTTGATTACGACTGACGTTTTGTAAAACGGCACCGGCCACAGCCAAGCCTGCCCCTACTAACATGGCGACCAATAAACGAGGTAAACGAATTTGCCAGATAATAGTCTGGGTTAGCGGCTCGCTCACTGCTTGGCCAGTTAAAGCGAGCAGCAATTCACGCCAACTGATCGCGACACTGCCAATTTGCAAACTCAATAGTAAACTCAGTACTAATAAACCGCTTAACAGCCATAGCAAGGCTTGCTGACGGGGTTTTAACTGTTTTAGCATGGGCTTGGCACTCCGACTTTCGCGTGCGCGAGCTCAGGTATAAAGGTCACTTGCAACCAGCCATAATCGGCTTGCGATGACACCACGCAAGGCAAACCAAAAACCTGCTGTAATAATTCTGGGCGCAAAACGTCGTGTGGCGTACCATAGGCCCGCACCTTACCGTTTTCCAATAACAATAGCTTGTGGCAATAACGCGCGGCTAAATTCAGATCGTGCAAACAACAAATAATGGTTTTATTCAGCCCCTGTAGCAGTTGCAATACCTGATGTTGGTATTTCACATCTAAATGATTGGTCGGCTCATCCAATAATAAAATAGTCGCTTGCTGCACCAAAGCGCGTGCAATATAAAGCCGCTGTAATTCGCCCCCCGATAAAGTATCGGCGCGTAGTTGCGCTTTATCAGCCAAACCCACTTGCTGCAATGCTAACCTTACCTGCTGCAGGTCTTGGGCACTGGTGCCCTCATACCAGCGCTTATGTGGTAACAAGCCCATCGCCGCAACTTGCTCACAAAACAACCCCTGCGGTGCACTGCTGATTTGTGCCACGGTGGCAACTTGCCGTGCTAAAGCCTGTGCACTCTGCTGCTGCAACGGCTGGCCAGAAAGTAAAATTCGGCCACTATTCGGCGCATAACGGCCATTTAGTAGTTGTAATAAACTACTTTTACCCGCGCCATTTGGGCCGATAATACCGACGACTTCATTAGGGGAAATCGTCAACGTAATCTGGTCGAGCGCCAGCACAGAGCCTGTGCTACGCGAATTGGGATACGCTAAACAAAGCTGGTCTAGAGTATAAATGGCGGCTGTCAAAACGATATCCTGTAATTGCTCGCAGGCAGCATCCTACAGCCCGTTTGACACAGGTGGCAGGCCGCTACCGTGTTTTCCCGCACGGGGGCATTTTACACCAAGGCAGGTATCCTGACTGACTACGATAACCCATGTTTCGCCTTCCCGTTAAGTGGCCTTGAAACACAGCGTAGTTTACAGTTGCGGGTACAGTTCAGGGTTCGCACCTGATTCCCTATGTTAAGCTTTAAGCTCACCTTAGCGTTTAAGCGTTGCTTGTTATAAGATAGCAACGCTGGCTATTGTAGCAGTAAAAGGTTAAAGCAGATATCGGATTACTGCTTTGCTTTATTGCGCTCTACCGGTGAAATTTATTACGCATATGGTTAACTTTTATCCTGCAATTTTAACGATAACTGCTAGGATTAAGCTATTTATAAAATCTGAACGCTGCAAGCCTCAGGGCTAAACACCTGACATGGAGCAACCTATCACTATGACAAAAACACTCAACGTCTTGGCCATCTGCGGCAGTTTACGCGCTAAATCGACTAATCGGGGTATGTTGCTATGGGCACAAGCACACGCACCAAAAGGTATGAAAATCCACCTGGCCGACTTATTGGATGTGCCCTTTTATAACGCCGATTTAGCAGAGAAACCTGCTGCTGTCAGCCGGTTACTTAACGATTTCGCCCAAGCAGATGCATTAATTCTGGGCTGCCCAGAGTACAATTACTCACTGGCCCCCGCTTTAAAAAACGCGCTAGATTGGGCATCGCGGGAACCTGATAATTACCTCTTACGTGGCAAGGCGGTGGCTATTATGGGAGCCGCAGGGGGCATGGGTAGCTCGCGCGCGCAATATCATTTACGTCAAGTCTGTGTATATCTCGATTTACACCCGTTAAATAAACCCGAAGTTTTTGCCAATGCGTTTAGCGGCGCTTTTGACAACGAAGGACATTTAATTGATAGTAAAATCCAAGAAAATATCAAACAGCAACTGCTCGCGTTGGCGGCATGGCAACAAAAACTGCAGCCGTAAACTGATAACACCTTGCCTGTTAGGGATATTTTTAGCGCCCTTTTAGCTGAACGGGTAACACTATTCGCCTGACGTTGCTTTATTAACACATAAATAGCCGAACAGCATCTCACAAGATGTTCAAACGCTGAGACTAAACGGATTGATCTGATGAAATGGCTGCTACTTTTTAGCATAATGATCTGGAGTGTGTCGTACGCCGAAACGGCAGAGACATTGCCGTCAAAACTACAATTTCGCGAAGCGCTAACCTCACCTGCAGCGCAATACAGCCAAGCTTTGTTGTCTGAAGCCTATCGGCGTTTAAATATTGATGCACACTTTATTGATATTCCGTTTGGCCGAAGTTTATTAGAGTCGAATAAAGGCAGCTTAGATGGTGAGCTAGCTAGGGTGCTGGATGTGACTAAGCATTACCCTAACCTTGTCGCAGTACCCTATGTGTTGTTTGATACCAAGGTTTATTTGTATATCAATCAGCAACGCTGTGCAAAATGTAGCCTAGACGACGTGCCAAGCTTGGCTTATGTCCGTGGTTCTTTGGTGTTGGAAGAAATCTTAAAAAAGCTGCCGCCTTCGCGCCAAGTGATTAGCTCTGGCAGTATCGAAAGTACCAAAAATTTATTTTTAACCGGCAAAGTCGATGCCGTGATTTTTGCGGCTTACCAGCTTAATGCACAAAGCAAATTCCCGATTAGCGAGCAATTTATTTTTAGCTTACCTGATTACCATTTACTTCATCGCGACCATAGCGCCTTATTACAGCCCTTGGCAAATATGCTATTTCAATTAGAGCGTGAAGGCTTCACCGAAAATTTGCGTCTACATTTTGGTATTGCCGCCCCAAGCCGACAATTACAAACGGGGCAGCAACCCTTTGCTTACTATTAACCGCTGCATGATTCCATAACAAAGCCCCACAGAGCGGTCATACCGATCAGTTTAGTGTTAAGCATAACGCGGTTTGCTTAGCCAACACGCCATAAGTCTTTCTTGAGGATTCTTTGCGGCCGTCCATGGCCTGCAACAGTTGGTTTAGCGCAAACAGTGTTATGCTTAACTCACGCGCATTAGCTTAACGGAGCTTATGTTTAACGTGTATATTTATCTAACCACTGAAACACTTCGTTGTACCAACGCACGCGGTTATCCGGGTTTAAGATCCAATGGTTTTCATCTGGAAAGATCACCAAGCGTGAATCAATGCCTTTACGTTGTAAATTAGTAAAAGCCCCTAAGCCCTGAGCATAAGGCACACGGAAATCTTTTAAGCCGTGGATCACCAACATCGGTGTTTGCCACTTTGCGGCATGCGCCGCTGGATTAAACTTTTGATAATCTGACTCAGCCTGCCAAGCTGGCCCGCCTAAATCAAACTCAGGAAACCACAGCTCTTCTGTGCTGCCATAAAAACTCGGCATATCATACAAACCGGCATGGTTCACTAAGCATTTAAAGCCCTCTGGCCAGTTACCGGCGATCCAGTTCATCATATAACCGCCGTAGGAAGCCCCCAGCGCACAAGCACGTTCGCCATCAATCCAAGGCTGAGCTTGCACAATATACTCAAAGCCTTTTTGCAAATCGATTAAGGGTTTGCCACCCCAATCACGGCTAATCGCATCAGTAAAGGCTTGACCATAACCGGTAGAGCCATGGAAATCGACCATGACCACCGCATAGCCTTTAGCTGCATACATTTGCGCATTCCAACGCTCGTTAAACATATTACCGAAGCTACCTTGTGGCCCACCGTGCACCAAAAAGGCCATCGGGTACTTTTTGCCTGGCTCAAAATTCCACGGCTTCACTAAATAGCCGTATACGGTGGCATCGTTTGCCCCTTTAAAGCTGAACTGCTCGTAATCACCAAACTGCACCTGCTCGCGCCAGTGGGCGTTAACATCGGTTAATTGTTGTAATTGCGAACCATCGGGCCCGGTTTGAAAAATTTCTGCTGGCATATTTAAGCGATGATTGGTAAACACAATTTTATCGCTGGCAACCTGTAAGTTACCGGCATAGCCATCACCATACACTTTGACGACATCACCAAAGCTGGTGTTGATGGCATAAATGCTATATTGCCCCACATCTTGGGTAGTCACATAAATAGTACGATTATCTAAGCCAAACTGATAATCAGAAATCGAGCGGTCCCAGTTTGGCGCCACTTCTTTCTTCTCACCGGTCACCAGATCCAACAACATTAAGCCAAAGCGATCGGCTTCAGCACCGGGTTTCTTCATGGCCAAATAAGCCATAAAACGGCCATCGATGGAGAATTTTGGATTTGCATCCCAAGCGGGGTTATTGGCGGTTAAATTAACTTTTTCGCCACCGCTAATCGGTACCTGAAAAATATCGTAATTGGTATGCCAGGCTTGATCGACGGCAGGGATCTTGGCACTAAACACCAGTTGCTGATTGTCTGGCGTAAAAGCCACTTCGCTGATCCCAGCGATATCGGTATTCCAATCTGCCATCACATTTTTGGCATCGGTCAGCACTTTATCACCGATGGTGGCGATATGCAGATGTTCACGATATTGATCGCGCCAGTGATCCCAATGCCGAACCATGAGCTGGTCATAAGCTAAGGCACTGTCTTTTTTCTCGGCGTCTTTGGCTTGAGCATCCAAGGTGCATTGCAACGTTTGGCAACCTGGTTTCACGGTCAACGCTAATGCCAAGGTTTTGCCATCCGCCGCCAATTTAAACGCATTTACGGGTACCGGCAGTTGCGTGACTTGCTGTGCTTCACCACCGTCTAACGACAACCGCCAAATTTGATTACTGCCACTACGATTGGCAATAAAGAAAATACTCTGGCCGTTAGGATGCCACTGCACTGCAGTTTCACGGCTACTGTGTGTAGTCAGGCGTTTCACACTGCGATTTTCACCCAGCGTCATTAAATACAAATCATGACTGGTATCGGCGGGCGCAAAACCGCCATTGCTCTGGCTGTAAACCACCGCTTGACCATCTGGCGCTAACGCCACATTACCCACTTTATTAAATTGGTTTAGGTGCTCGACCGTCAGCGGCCCCTTTGCCATGGCCGTACTGCTTAAAATACAGGCAGCCAGTAACGTCAGTTTTTTCATCAGTTCCCTCGGTTAGCAAAAGGCCGCAGTCGTTGCTGCGGCCTGTTATTATTATTTCGAGCCTTTGCTTAACTTGGCATCTAACTCAGCGATGTTCGCTTTCCAAATTACCGGCCCTTGTTGGTGCACATTATTACCGTTGCTATCAACGGCAACCGTCACCGGCATATCTTCAACATCAAACTCGTAAATCGCTTCCATACCTAAGTCTGCGAATGCCACTACGCGGGCTTTTTTAATCGCTTTTGACACTAAGTATGCCGCGCCACCTACCGCCATTAAATAGGCTGCTTTGTGTTGCTTGATACTGGCTACGGTTTTATCACCGCGCTCAGATTTACCAATCATGCCCAGTAAACCGGTTTGCGATAACATCATATCGGTAAATTTATCCATTCGTGTTGCGGTAGTTGGACCGGCAGGCCCTACTACTTCATCACCTACCGCATCAACTGGGCCAACGTAATAAATAAATTTGTTTTTAAAATCAACGCCAGCGGGTAAGCCTTCGCCTTTATTCAGCATATCAGCAATACGCTTGTGTGCCGCATCACGCCCCGTAAGCATTTTACCGCTTAGTAATACTGTTTCACCGGCTTGCCAGCTTTGTACTTCCTCGGGTGTCACGGTATCAAGGTTTACCCGTCGCACTTTATCGCCCAACTCCCACGTCACTTGTGGCCAGTCTTCCAATTTAGGCGGCTTGATATCAGCCGGGCCGCTACCATCTAAATGAAAATGTAAATGCCGAGTAGCCGCACAGTTCGGGATCATCACTACCGGTAAAGATGCGGCGTGGGTCGGTACCGATTTGATCTTAATATCAACAACCGTGGTCAAACCGCCTAACCCTTGAGCGCCGATACCTAATTTGTTCACTTTTTCGTACAGTTCAACCCGCAGTTTCTCTTCTGCGGTCTCTGCGCCTTTATCCAGTAAATCTTGAATATCCACGGGATCCATTAATGATTCTTTGGCCAATACCGCCGCTTTTTCAGCCGTACCACCGATACCAATACCTAGCATGCCTGGTGGACACCAGCCGGCACCCATTTTGGGCAGGGTTTCAAGTACCCAATCCACAATAGAATCTGACGGATTTAACATCGCCATCTTGGTTTTATTTTCAGAGCCACCGCCTTTGGCCGCAATCATCACTTCAACGTGATGGCCTGGGACTAAATCAATATGCACTACGGCTGGGGTATTATCTTTGGTATTTTTGCGCAGACCAGCAGGATCAGCAACAATAGAGGCTCGTAGCGGATTGTCTGGGTTAAGATAAGCACGACGTGTGCCTTCATCAACCATCTGCTGTACCGTCAAGTCGGTTTTATCCCACTTCACATCCATACCGATCTTCACAAAACAGGTGACGATGCCGGTATCTTGGCAAATAGGCCGGTGCCCTTCTGCCGACATGCGCGAGTTAATTAGAATTTGGGCGATGGCATCTTTAGCCGCTTGGTTTTGCTCTTTATGGTAAGCCACTTCCAGCGCTTTGATAAAATCCAGTGGGTGATAGTAAGAGATATACTGTAATGCATCTTCGATACTATCAATAAAATCTTGTTGGCGAATAACCGTCATGCTTGCCCTTCCTCAGTCGCCAAACTTGGCGAGACATTTAACTATTGATGTAGGTACTGGTATGATAGCGTGCATCGAAAACAGCGGCTAGTCCCAATCATGCAGCAGTATCTAATCTACGACGCGAAAAAGGTTCCTGACCCGATATTTTCTCTGTTAAGCCTGTTCGAGGTATTTGCTGAGCAGCCTTGGTCAATGTTTCTTGACTCGGCAGATGCCAGCCATCCGAACAGTCGTTATCAGATTATGGTTGCCGAGCCCATTGCCACCCTGACCAGTCAGCACGGACAAACCATCTTAACAGATGAGCACGGCGCCCATCATTACACAACCGATCCGTTTAAGGTATTAGACTGTGCGCTAAAACGGTATTTTCCTCAGGTCATCAGCAGTGAATTGCCCTTTCATGGCGGTGCACTGGGCTATTTTGCTTATGATCTTGGCCGTTACCTGGAAAAACAACCTAGCCTGGCAGCCGCGGACATTCACCTTCCGGATATGGCACTTGGGCTTTACAGCTGGGCCCTGATCTTTGATCAGCACAGCAAACAATTGTGGTTTACTGACTACACGGGCGATGCCGAAGAAAATTGGTATAAGTTACAACAACGCTTACAAGCGGCCCCTCAAACGTCACGCCACTTTCAGTTAACCTCAGCTTGGCAAGCCAATATGAGCCAACAGCAATATCAAGAAAAGTTTGCGCAAGTACAACAAGAGTTACTAAGCGGTAACTGCTATCAAATTAACTTAGCGCAGCGCTTTAGTGCAAAGTATCAAGGGGATGAATGGCAAGCCTATAAACTGTTACGTGAGAAAAATGCCGCACCTTTCTCGGCGTTTATTCGCATCCCTGAAGGTGCGGTGATCAGCATGTCACCTGAGCGTTTTATTAAACTTACCGATCGACAAATCGAAACCAAACCGATTAAAGGCACTCGACCGCGTGGGCTTTGCCCTGAGACCGATCAAGCTGAAGCCGATGCGCTGACCCTATCTGAAAAAGATCGCGCTGAAAACGTGATGATTGTCGATTTACTGCGTAACGATTTGGGTAAAGTCAGTGAAGCCGGCTCAGTGAAAGTACCGGCATTGTTTGCTATCGAAAGCTTCCCAGCGGTACACCACTTAGTCAGCACTATCACCAGCACCTTAGCAGCGCCGTTCAGCGCCTGTGACTTATTACGCGGCGCCTTTCCTGGAGGCTCGATCACCGGTGCGCCGAAAATCAGTGCTATGCATATTATTGAGCAGTTAGAACCGCATCGGCGTAACGTGTATTGTGGTGCTATCGGCTATATCAGTAGTAACGGCAATATGGATACTAATATTGCCATTCGTACCTTGGTTTGCGAACAAGGACAACTGCATTGCTGGGCCGGCGGCGGTCTGGTGGCAGACTCTGATGCCGATAGCGAATATCAAGAAACATTAGATAAAGTTGCCCGCATTTTACCGGTACTCTCGGCTACTCGCTCTGATCAGGACGATGATGTTAGCCGCGCAGTTTAAAAATCGCTTTTTGCTGCAGCCTGGTTTGCCGCCGCAAAGCGAGTTACTGCCTATCGAGCAAGCCACGCACGTTAAACAAAGTGCGGTGCTGGTGCCGATTATTGATTATGGCGACAGGCTCAGTGTGTTATTTACCCAGCGCTGCTGGCATTTAACCCATCACCCAGGACAAATTAGTTTTCCGGGCGGCAAACTGGAACACGCTGAAACGCCTGCGGCCGCTGCGCTACGCGAAACCGAAGAAGAAATTGGCGTTACAGCCAACCGTATTCAGCTATTAGGGCAGTTGGGCTCACATCATACGCTGACCGGTTTTCAAATTAGCCCCTGGGTGGGTTTATTGCCTGCCGGCACCCCGATCATTGCCGATCCGGCTGAAGTCAGCGCGGTGTTTGAAGTGCCACTGACTTTTTTCTTGACCCACTGAACTGCCATGAACTACGGCTGCCTTTGCGCGGGCAGGCTCGACAACTGCATTTTATGCCTTTTGAGAACAAACTGATTTGGGGCGCCACCGCAGCCATCATGGCGCAATTGCTGCAACACATCCGCTAACTGAGCTTTAGCCCTGCCACCCTGTAACGTTTTCAATACACCAGCGTGCTATTTGCTTCGGCAAACTCAGAGTCGACAGGTCTGCTAACCGGCTCGCGGCTTACAGTCTGTCAGTGCTTCAGCTACAATG
Organism: Alishewanella sp. HL-SH05; assembly: GCF_052655985.1. The sequence continues at coordinate 1,852,137 of NZ_CP199753.1, read as the reverse complement.
GCCTGAACAACACCCCTGCATAAACCAAAATGGAAACGGCCGGGTGCAAGGATTTGCCCACACGCTAGCCCTGCCCTCTGTTCGTCAGCCAATGAGAATTCAGAAGTAGATTTATTATGATTATCAGTGCATTTGATATGTTTAGTATCGGTATCGGCCCCTCTAGCTCACACACGGTTGGCCCGATGCGCGCCGCTAAAAAGTTTACCGAAGACTTAGCACAGCATGAGATGCTACCTCAGGTAGCCAGTGTAAAAGTAGAGCTTTATGGCTCACTTGGCCAAACCGGTATTGGCCATGGCACCGGCAAAGCCGTTATTTTAGGCTTATCGGGCTATCTGCCAGAAACCATTGATCCTGATGCCGTTGACGGTATTTTAAAACAAGTACACGACAGCCAACGTTTACAATTGGCACAGCAACACTCGGTCAGTTTTGCCCGCGAAGGCGCCATTATGTTTCATCGGCGTAAAACGTTAAAAGAGCACTCTAACGGCATGGAGCTGATTGCTTTTGATGCCGAGAAAAATGTCTTGCTGCGCGAAATCTACTTTTCGATTGGCGGTGGCTTTATTGTTAAAGCCAGCGATTTTGCCAAAGAAAAAGAGGCGGCCAGCCAATTTGCCGCCGATAACCCGCCCCCCTTTCCGTTTGAATCTGGTGCCGAATTACTCGCGTTGTGTAAAGAACACGGTTTCTGTATTGCCGGCTTAATGCAAGAAAATGAAAAAGTACTGCGCAGCACCCAGCAAATTGAAAGCGAGTTAAATAATATCTGGTTAACGATGCGCGCCTGTATCGAACGGGGTATTCGAACTGAAGGCATTTTACCCGGCGGCCTGAAAGTGCGGCGACGCGCGCCAGGGCTTTATAAACGTTTAATCGCTGAAAAAAGCAATGATCCGCTGCAAGTGATGGACTGGGTTAACCTGTTTGCTTTAGCCGTCAACGAAGAAAACGCCGCCGGTGGCCGTGTCGTAACGGCGCCGACCAATGGTGCTGCCGGTATTATCCCCGCGGTGTTGATGTACTACGATAAATTTATTCAACCGGTAACCCCAGAAATCGCCTCGCGTTATCTATTAACGGCGGCGGCTATAGGTATTTTGTATAAGAAAAATGCCTCAATCTCTGGCGCTGAAGTGGGCTGTCAGGGCGAAGTTGGGGTTGCGTGTTCCATGGCCGCCGCCGCCTTAACGGAAATTCTTGGAGGTAGCCCGTCACATGTCGAAAACGCCGCCGAAATTGGTATGGAGCATAATCTTGGGCTAACTTGCGATCCGGTCGGGGGTTTAGTGCAAGTACCTTGCATTGAACGTAACGCGATGGGCGCCATTAAAGCCATTAACGCTTCACGCTTGGCGATCCGTGGTAGTGGCGATCACAAAGTCTCGTTAGATAAAGTGATTAAAACCATGTGGGATACGGGTAAAGATATGCAAACCAAGTACAAAGAAACATCACGTGGTGGTTTAGCGGTTAATATTATTGAGTGTTAATGGCTTTTTAATATCCCTGCTTGTGCAAGTGAAGTCAGTAAGGCCTTGGTCTCACTGACTTTGCTAAGCAGCTTAAACATAATCAATCTTGCCTAACCCCTTAACCAAGTGCGCTTTAAAGTCTTCAAGCTGTTCTACAGCAAATACAAAGCTTGGTAATTTGTTGCTATTAAAAGGTAACGAAAAATACACTTGCTGCTCCACCACATCTAGCGCCACTTTTTGTACTTTCTTTATTTCTATATTCGCCTCGCCAATCAGCATTTGCTCAGCATTAAAGCGCACATAATTCTTCGGATCGTTGATCAGCAATGGTTTTGGTGCTTTAAATAACGACGGTAGCCAAAAAGGATAACTCAGTAAAAGTAAACCATAGAGCGTTTCGAACAGCCAAAACTGGTCAGTTATATAGCGATACGCTAAGTAGAGGATGCTCAATAACAACCAGATTGCAAACAGGATGCGCGGTTGTTGGTAAAAAGGCTTAGCCTGCACAGCCGATGGTATTGTACTAAACTTGGTCATTTTACTGCTAACGTCCTTGTTCATTTGAGCGTTCGTTAATAAAACGCGATAACGGCGGCCCATGCCATACACTAATAGGTTACCAGCCGGTTCTCGCGGCTTAATTCATGCTGCTAAAACCGTCTGGTGTTATTTAGCGCCTTGCAAACCTGTTTCATCCCAGTCTGCCGCAGTAGGCTCAACGATTTCCGCCGCTTGATAATCTTTTAATAACTGCTCGGCCCGTGGCATGTCTTCATCAGCCACAAATACATTTGCAAAGCCCATGGTGCCAATATCGCCAACAGCGCCTTGTAAATAATGCCCACCAACATGAGCGGCAATATCATGAGCTTGTAACATACCGGCGACGATATGTGCTTCGATTATTTCATGCGCTCGAAAGACTATTTGCATACTTCATCCTTTTCTTTGAGCTTAGTTGAAAAACCAGTTTGCCACCAGCACCGCACCTAAGCAATAAAACAGCATTGGCCACAGGGTATAGCGGATGATCTCACCTTCACGGCCATTTAAATTAACCACACTGGCCGCCGCCACCACGTTCACCACACAAATCATATTCCCGGCATTGGCGCCAAGCATTTGTAAGGCCAGCACCAACTGACTACTCACGTCAGCTTCTAACGCCATGGCGTGCTGAAAACTGCCAAACATCAGATTAGAAAAGGTTGCAGAGCCTGCAATAAAGGAACCTAAGGCGCCAACAAAAGGCGCTAGCCATAACCAACTCTCTGCTAAACTGCCTGCGGCTAGCTGAGCTAAGGCCATCGGCATCGCCGGCAAACCCGCGTCATTCAAATCAGAGTGTAAAAAAATCCGCACCATGGGCACGGCAGCGGCCAAGGCAATCACGGAAGGAAGCAACATCTTGTAACTGTCTTTAAAGGCATGGCGCAACGTCTGGCGCGGTGCCGCCAACATAAAACAGGCTAAAATAGCAATGATCACAAAAATCGTGCCCGGTAAATACAAGGGCGCAACACTGACATTTAAGCTAGAACCGATAATACCCTGCCATTGCCAACTCACTTGTTGTAACCCGCTTTTAAAGGGTAAAGCCGGCACGCGGCTTAGCACCAGCAACAACGCTACCATCAGATAGGGTAACCAGGCACGCCAAAGACTTAAGGTGGGCGCAATGCTTGGCTCTGTTGCTACAGAAGAATTAGCTAACACGCTCGGCAGTAAAAAACGGTACTTGGCGGCAGTGCAAACCAAGGCTAAGCCCACTAAGGCACCTAATACAGAGGGAAACTCTGGACCAAACGCCCACGCCACCCAATAAGCTGGCACAGTAAAGGCTAAGCCGGAAAACAGGGCAAACGGCGCCATTACAAAACCGGCGCGCCAACTGGCAGGCGTACTGAAAAAACGGGTATACAGCACACACATCAACAGCGGTAGCCAAGAGGCCACCATAATATCAATACTAATCGCAATAAGGGCTATCTGCTGTAATTCGCTGGAGGAGGTGCCGGGTACACCTTGCGCAATCCCCACTAACACCGGCGTACCCACTGCGCCGAAAGACACGGCACTGGAATCGGCAATCAGTGCCAACACCACGGCCGCTAGCGGTGGAAAACCCAAAGCGACGAGTAAGGGTGCAGCAATGGCAGCCGGGGTACCAAAACCGGCGGCACCTTCTAAAAAGCTGCCAAATAGCCAAGCAATGATGATCAGTTGTACGCGTTTATCCGACGAAATCTGACCAAAACCCTGTTTGATGACCTCTAAAGCACCACTTCGCTTCAACACATTGAGCAGTAAAATAGCGCCAAAGATAATCCAAATAATGGTCGCGGCAATCACTAAGCCTTCTAACACGGCAGCACTTAATTGCTGTAACGGCATCTGCCACACGCTATAAGCCAATAGCGCGCTAAGCAGTAAACTTAGCGGCATCGCCTGCTTTGCTGGCAGGCGAAATAACACCAATAAGATAAATACACTGAGCAGCGGCATGGCCGCTGTCAGAATTTGCCACAGGGTCATGCCACGCTCCTTGGGCTGATTACTGGCTGGTCACTAAAGACGCCTGATGTTTTTCTTGCCGACTAGGCATGGCACAGATAACGAACACAAACAGTCTACCGATGATCGGTATAAAACTCACTAACACCCACCACGGATTCCAGCCTATACTGCGTAAACGACGAACTGTGGCGGCGGTTACCGGCAAATACATAAACAACATATAGGTCAAAGCGACCATGCCTTTCGTGCGTAAAATGGCATCAATGATTAAGAACACGACAATCACCACCAGATGCAGCATATAAAAATGCACATAAGCTTTGCGTTCCGTTAAACCACGCCAATCGGCATAACGACCAAACTCCTGCATAAAGTTACGGAACCACTTAGGTACATGCTTTTTAGCATCTTCTAGCATCACATACAGCGCCGGAATTAACACTAAGGTAATCACCGTAGCAAACAGGATCCCAAAGGCCAAAGACACTGCCATAGGCACTACAATTTTTGCCTGTAAGCTGCGCTCAAACACAATCGGCACTAAACCCACAAAGGTGGTTAATGACGTCAGCAAAATGGCGCGAAAACGTTGCGTACCGGCTTCCACAACCGCTTGCTTTATCGCAATACCTTCTGCCCGCGCACGATTCACAAAGTCAACCATGATCAAACTGTCGTTCACCACTACACCGGCCAGCGCGACCAAACCAAATACGGACATGATACTTAAGCTTAACCCCAACAACATATGGCCGATTAACGCACCGACTAAACCAAAGGGGATCACACTCATAATAATTAACGGTTGCGCATAAGACTTTAGCGGTACCGCCATCAAGGCATAAATACAGAACAAGGCAAAGGCACCGGCAATTAATAAATCACGAATGGCATCCACTTCATCCTGACTTGCGCCATCAAGCTCACCGGTAACACCTGGGTATTTTTGTTCCAGCTCTTTAATAAGGGTATTACGCACTTCGGCGACCACTTTACCCGGTTCAATTCGCGCTTTATCAGCCGCCGCGGTAACGGTAACGGCTCGTTCACCATTAACCCGGTTAATGGCACTAAAGCTGGGCTGTAAGGTGTAACTGGCAATTTGTGAGAATGGCACTTCGCCGCCGTTAGCGGTGCGCACACGCATGTTCTCTAAATCACCAATCGAACGACGCTCTTCTTGTGGGTAGCGCACCATCACTTTAATTTCTTCGCCATTGCGCTGAATACGCTGCGCTTCGGCACCATAAAAACCATAGCGCACCTGACGCGCTAAATCAGCTAAAGTGATGCCTAACACATCGGCCTCGGGCTTCAGCGCCAGCACAATTTCATCGTTGCCGCCGAGCAGGTTATCTTCAATATCAAAGACCCCTTCATAAGTGGCTAAACGCTCTTTTAATTCTGCAGTGGCTAATTGCAAATTAGCCAAATTGCTGCCGCGTAATTGCAGCGCAATGTCAGCCCCGCCACCAAAACCAGAGCTACTGAGTTTAAAGGCTTTTAAGCCTGGAATTTCTGGGATCTGTTCACGCCAGCGTCGACCTATTTCGTTGCTGTCCACTTCACGGCCTTCACTTTTATCCAGTTCAACTTGCAGTTGCCCCGCAGTATCGCTACTGAGGAACACTAAACGATGTTTAACAACTAAATCTTCGCCTTCTGCTAACAGCTCTTTATCTACCCGCATTAACGCTGCTTCAATTTCTTTCATGGCGAGCACGGTTGCTTCGTTAGATGCGCCCTCTTCCATTTGCACTGTAGCGCGTAAAAAATCATTCGGCACATCAGGAAAAAACACCCAACGCACAAAACCGGCCGAAATGACCCCAAACATTAAAATCAACAAGGCAAAAAATACCGCCATGGTTAAATAGCGAAATTCGATGCATTTCTCAATAAAAGGCCGGTATTTCTGTTGAATAAAGTGGTTTAAGTGGCGAGTAACCGCGCCACGGATTTTTTTCAGGGTATTGCTACCAAAACGACCTAAGGCATAAATACCGCCTTTATCGGGATCCCAAGGTTTGGTGTCCATATTGGCAATGTGCGCCGGTAAAATCAGCTTAGATTCCACAATCGAAAACAATAAACACAACACCACAACCCAAGCAATCGAGCCCCAAATAGCCGATTGTGCGCCGCCGACCAATAGCATGGGCACAAAGGCAGCCACGGTGGTTAACACCCCAAAGGTGGCGGGCATCGCCACTTTTTTTGCCCCAGCAATGACCGCTTCGGTTGATTTACCGCGTTTTTCAATTTCGGTATAGGCACTCTCGCCGATGATAATCGCATCATCGACCACTATCCCCAGCACCAAGATAAAACCAAATAAACTGATCATATTGATGGACACATCAAAAAAGGGCAGCGGTAACATGGCCAAGGCACCCAAGAAACAAATTGGAATACCCACCATCACCCAAAAAGCAATGCGGAATTCTAAAAACAGCGTGAGCGCCAGCAGCACCAATAACACGCCATACAGCAGGTTGCTGGTCATTAAATCCAAGCGGCCTTGCAAGTAATAGCTCGAATCACCCCAATAATCTAACGAGATACTCGGTGGCAGCTCATTGCGTTTGTTTTCAACATATTTTTTAACTGTTTCAGCAATTTGTAGGGTGTCGTCTTCACCTACCGCATCAATGCGCACCGTTACGCTATTTTGACCATTAAAAGTCGCTAAACTGGCGCGTTCAATAAAACCATCGGTCACTGTCGCGATATCACTTAATGTTAAGCGAGTACCATCAGGGTATTTCACTAGAACAATGTTGTCGAAATCGTTTTGATCGTAAGCTTGGCCTTTGGTGCGCAGCAAAATATTGCCGCTTTCTGAACGAATTGAACCACCGGGTAAATCGACCGAGCTGCCGCGAATGGCACTGACCACTTGATCAAAGGTTAAACCGTATTCACGCAAGCGTGATTCAGGGATCTCAACAGAGATTTCGTAGTTTCGAGCAGAAATGACATCAACCTTACTCACACCCGGCTGTTTTTTAATTTCATCGCGAATGGTTTTCGCCAGTTCTTTTAATGCCGCCTCTGAGGCTGCACCATAGAGCGATAGAAACATCACATTACTTTGAAAACGAATCCGATAGACTAATGGCCGCTCGGTTTGCTCTGGCAGAGTGGAAATAGAGTTCACCTGCGTTTTAATCTCTTCCATTACCTCGGTAATGTCATAACCCGAGGCAATTTCCGCCACAACCGTGCCTAAACCTTCAACCGCCGTTGAGCGAATACGTTTGATACCGTTAACGCCCCGAATGCTCTCTTCGATTTTATCAATAACGCCACTTTCCACTTCTTGTGGCGCAGCACCTAAATAAGGCACTCGAATATTCACTTGCTCTAGCTGAATTTCTGGAAAAGCTTGTTTTTTTATGGTTAAAACCGCCGCAACACCCGCGAGCAGCAAAATAATCATCAACAAATTGGCCGCTACGCTATTGCGAGCAAACCAAGCAATAATACCTGTTTCTTTATTCATTGCCGGTTGCCTCAGTTGCGCTTGCGAGTTGCTCGGTTGTTACCGCAGGCGAATCATTATCTAACGCATCCTTGGGCGTATCACCCGCCACGCGCACCACAGTACCACCAATCGGATTGGTGACCGGTGATACCACTAAACGATCGTTCGGCATAAAGCCCGCATTAATATAGGCAAAATTAGCATCAGCGCGTGCTAGGTTAACTTGGCGAAATTGCAAAGTGTTTTGCTCATCGACAATTAACACCCGATTTCCCGCTTGCAGTAAATGCCGTGCCACTTTGACCACTTGTGATGCGGCAATACCACTGATTTCAGCTTGTACAAAACGACCAAATTGCAGCGGCTGGCCGGCGGCATTTTGCCGCTGATAGGGATCGGCTACTTCTGCCACGGCATAAATCACGCGGCTGCGCTCATCCAATACCCCTTCGGTGCGAACGATAGTGGCTTGCCATTGCTGCGGCTGACCTGCTACCACAGTGCTTAAGCTCACCGGAATAGACAAGCTTTGTTGCGTGTTGGCTGGCGGTAAAAAACCAAAATCGGTATCCGTTAGTGGTAAACGAATTTCGGCAATCTCAGTGCCGTAAATCATCCCTAACTGAGAGCCGCGAGTGATAAATTGCCCTAAGTTGGCGCTGCGGCTATTCACCATACCGGCATAAGGCGCTCGGATCTGTGTTCTGTCAAGATCACGCTGTGCCCGCTCTACTTCGGCTTCGGCTGCTTGCACGCTGGCTAAGGCACTGGCCAATTGCGGTTGGCGCAAACCTAACGCCGGGGCTTTGCCTTCGGTAAAAGAGCGCCATTCGGTTTCAGCCACGCGGCCACGGGCTTTTTCTTCTTCTAGCTGTGCCTTGGCACCCGCCAATGAGGCTTGCGCCGCCTTGACTGCAGTTTCGTAATCGGCCGGATCCACTTGAAATAACAAGTCGCCTTTTTCAAAAAAGCCGCCCACCACAAATTGCTCTGAGACCGCGACAATACGCCCGGTAACTTCAGAGATCAGGGTTGTTTCAAGCTTTGGCGTTACTGTACCTTGCGAAGCAATTTTATAAGTAATGTCTTCGGCAGGTAACTCAGCGGCATTGACTAATAAAGCTAAACGCTGCTCTGCCACCTTAGCTGGGGGTTTACGCAACGTTGACAAACCGTAAGCTGAGGCAATGGCAAGTAACAGTATGATGATCGGCAAACCGACCCGCATAAATTTTGAAGACATAAGATGATCCTGAGTTTAATAAGAATTTTCTATTTGCCATCATACGCAGAATTACGACAGATCGTTGCATTGGTCTGTTAATTTTTGTATCCATAAAAATACGCCGCCAACCCGTGTCGCCAATACCTTTCAAAACGCTTTTGCAAGCAAAGGCGCTAGTACAAAGGGCTTAGCGCTGTTCGCCAGATAGCGAGTAGCAGCTAGACCTCAGCAAGCCGTATTATTACGCCTGAATGCAAAAAACATTTTGTTACAAACTAATGATGCCAAAAAACCTGCCATGCTTAATTTTTAGGCATTGGCAAAATCGTTACATTGCGTTAGGGTTATGAGGTACTAAACATGATGCTTGGCATCATTTTGGTATAATCCCTAAGCCGCAACAGGAGTGTGCAATGAGCATTAGTAAGCAGTATTTGAAAACCAAACCCGCTTGCAAAGTGACCTTTAAGTTGGCAGCTGCTCGCCTGCCTGATGCTACACAGGTTGCTTTGTTAGGGGAGTTCAACGATTGGGATCCTGCAGCCCTTTTGATGAAGAAGAGTAAAGCCGGTGATTTTAGTGCCAGTATTACGTTAGCCAAAGATAGCGAATATCAATTTCGCTATCTTATCGATGGTACTACTTGGTTAAATGACGATGAAGCAGATGGCTTTGCACAAAGCGATATGTCGCATGATCAAAACTCAGTATTAAAAATTTAATTAACAAGGGGCATATCGCCCCTTTTTTTCATACCGTCAGGCGTTCAATTTAACTAATAAATTAACCTTTATTGTTGCCTTTGCGCAGCGTTAGCACTTTTCTAAAACTAAACAGCCAACAGAATATCCGGCGCCAAATGAGCATAAAATGGCTTTATCACCCGTATCCAGTCCTTGTTGATACAAATGAAAAGCAATAATCGACCCTGCTGAAGCCGTATTGGCATAAGTATCTAACACTAACGGCGCTTCTTCAGGTAAAGGCTCGCGCCCTAAAATTTTCCGCGCAGCGAAAATATTCATATTGATATTGGCTTGATGTAACCACAGCCGTTTAAGCTCAGTTGGCGCAATGTGCTGCGCCGCAAGCTCATCTAAAATGACATCGGCGACAATCGGCAATAACTCTTTAAAGACTTTGCGCCCTTGTTGTTTGAAAAAAGGCGTACTGGCATCATGCTGATCAAAGCAATGCTCGGTGTAGCCAATATCACAACGAATATTATTAGAGAATTCAGTTTTCAGGCGCATGCCTAAGATACGAAAAGCGTATGGGCTATTTGCGGTTTCTTCCGCTTCAATAATGGTTGCAGTACACACATCACCAAAAATAAAGTGGCTATCGCGATTACGATAATCGACTTGTGGCGAAGCAAACTCGGGGTTGACCACCAGTACAGTTTTCGCCGTGCCACCGCGAATTGCATTGGCAGCATTACTAATGGCAAAGGTGGCAGAAGAACAGGCAACATTCATATCAAAAGCATAACCGCCCGCTCCTAGCTGCTGTTGCAGCTCTATTGATAAAGCCGGATAAGGGCGCTGCATGTTCGACGCCGCACAAATAATTAAATCGATATCTGCCGGTGTTTTATTCGCTTGAACTAAGGCTTGATGCGCGGCAAACAACGCCATTTCAACCATTTCTGGCATGTGTTCTTCACCACGCTTTTGAAAAATAGGCCGCATCACGGCAGGATCTAAAATGCCGTCTTTATACAACACATGTCGCGATTTAATGCCCGAGGCTTTTTCAATAAACTCGCAACTAGAATACGCCAGTGCCGCTAACTCGCCTGCGGCAATCGCTTCAGCATGTTCCGCATTATAATTATCGGCATACTGATTATAACTTTGTACCAATTCTTCATTACTAATAGTTAGTTCTGGCGTAAATAAGCCAGAGCCGCTGATCACTATGTTTTTCATCGCGCCACCTTGTGCAATTGTGAACCTTTGTCACTTTTGTGGCTCAGTATAACAAACTTGCTGGTCAGAGGTGATGCCAAGTTCAGTTATTGCAGAATATTTCAGCAGTTAACCTGCTGTTTACTGCCGCCATGCTGGCGATCAGGTACACTTAACTTAAGAAGTTCGGTTTTTTGCTGCTAACGACCTAACGTTGGCTAACCGACGACCTCACAGGAGAGTCATGTTCCGATTGATCATGTTTTTAATGGTGTTGCTGCTGCCAAACATTGCCACGGCGCAAACAAGCTTGCGCCTGACGGGTTTATCTGGCGAGCTGGAAGATAATGTAAAACTTTATCTTGACCGTTATACACCAGACGAGATCTCCACAGCACTGCGTTTTCAATCTCGCTTAGAAGATGACATTAGCACGGCTCTGCAAGCACTGGGCTATTACCAGAGCACGGTCAGCATTGAACTTCAAAACAGTGGTAAAAATAGTCGGCTGCTTATCCAGGTGGATGCCGGTGAGCCCACGCTTATCAACAAAGCCAATATTCTGATTAACGGCGAAGCGCAAAACGATAGTGATTTTCTGGCACTATTAAAACAAGCCCCCCAAGTTGGCCAAACCGTGCATCATGGCCGCTATGACAGTTTTAAAAAAGCGCTGACGAATTTAGCTCTACGCAAAGGCTATTTTGAGGCAAATTTTAGTCTTGCTCGTTTAGAAGTGGCGCCGGCGCTGAAACAAGCCTTTGTACAACTGACGTTTGACAGTGGCCCGCGTTACCGTTTTGGCCCGGTGAGGTTTCAAGGCAATCAAATTGAAGATGCCCGCTTACAAAGTTTAGTACCGTTTAAAGTGGGCGATCCTTATCTGGCAACACAATTGGGTGAATTAAACCAAGCGATTGCCAACACCAGTTGGTTTTCTTCTATTTTAGTCACCGGTAATACCGATCAGGTGGCCGAACATATTTTACCGGTGGATGTTGAGCTAGCACCGCGCAAACGCAACAGTATCGAGACCGGTATTGGTTTCTCAGATGATGTGGGCGCGCGCTTGAAGCTCAATTGGTTAAAACCTTGGTTAAATCAGCGTGGCCATAGCTTGGACAGCAAATTAGCGCTGTCGGGGGCCGAGCAAAGTATTCAGGCGGCCTATAAACTGCCATTAGAAAGCGTGGCCACCGATTTCTGGCAATTACAATACGGCCTGCGCAACCGTGATTATCAAGATACCTTGTCAAAAGAGTCTAATTTGGCATTAGAACGGCATTGGCTACTGAGCAACGATTGGTATCGTACGGCATCGCTACGCTGGTTGTATGAGGATTACACCCAAGCCGATCAACAAGACACCAGCAGCTTAATTATACCCGGTATGAGTTTCTCGCGCAGCCGGCAAACGGGTTCAGGCATGCCAACTCGCGCTGATCGCTTGTTAATTGGCGTGGAAGTAGCAGATAGCAGTTGGGGCTCTGATGCTAGCTTTGTCAGGTTACGAGGTCGAGCGGGCTACATTACCACTTTTGCCAATAATCATCGTTTCGTCGGTCGGCTGAGACGCCGGTGCCGTGCTGATGGAAGATATCGATAACTTACCGCCATCGATCCGTTTTTTCGCTGGTGGCGATAACAACTTACGTGGCTACGCCTATGAATCTGTTTCACCTCTTAATGATGAAGGCGAACTGATTGGCGGTCGTTACATGACAACGGCCTCACTAGAATATCAATATCGGGTAAAGGGGAACTGGTGGTTAGCCGGCTTTACCGATTATGGCAGTGCTTGGACAGATACCCCAGATTGGAAACTCGGGGTCGGCTTTGGTGTACGCTGGGCCTCGCCTGTTGGCGCCGTCCGTATCGATTTAGCTTGGGGTTTAGATGCCGTTGACTCCCCTTTCCAACTCCATTTCTCTTTAGGACCTGAATTATGATTACTCGGTCAGTACAAAGGAGCAGCGTCTAATGCGCGTGCGCCGCTGGTTAAACCGTACACTGGTACTGCCCTTGATAGCGGTATTGCTGTTACTCTGTTTGCTGCTGTTTACGCAGCCAGGGCTGCGTTTTAGCGTGTGGATAGCCGATAGCTTGCTCGATGAATTAAGCATCGGCAAAACTGAGGGCGCTTGGTTAAGTGGGGTGAGCTTAGCAGATATTCGCTTTAAAAATGACATGGCAGATGTACAGCTTGAAAGCCTAACCTTTCGCCTGCAAAAACGCTGCATATTACAGTTGCGTGTGTGTATCCCTGAATTAAAACTGCACGGTAGTCGGATTGTTCTCGCTAGCCTTGAAGAAACCCACCCAGACACGGTGAGCACAGCACCCGCCGCGGCCAGCGGTTCAGGCCGTATTTTACTCCCTATTCCTATTAACATTAACCGCATCATTCTTGAAGATGTGGCTCTCAATACCCCGACTCAACAACTGACTTGGCAATCTTTTAGTACCACCTTGGTTGCTTGGGGCAGTCGAGTGCGTTTAAGCGAAACACGCTGGCATCAATTAAGTGTTGAGCTCGCGCCTGCAGCTACTGAAACCGCCGCATTAACCGGCTATCACGCGCCAGTATTACCCGAGATTTCGCTGCCGCTGTCGATCCTGATAGAAGATTTCCAACTGACAGAATTCAGCTTTAAGCAAGCAGCGTTGCATCAGCAACTGGCTAAGTTAACCTTGAGTGCGCAGTTAACCCCGCAACAAGTCCGGCTACTGGATGTCAGCGCCGAGCATCCGCTTGCCACTGTGCAATTCAGCGCCAATGTCGAGCTCAAACCTAACTACCCGCTACAAGCACAACTTGATGCAACGTTAAACCAAGGCGATTTTGCAGGACAGCGCTTAAAGTTAACACTCGGTGGCGATCTGGCGGATCTGTCGGTGTCATTGTTGGCTTCAGGGCCCATTACTGCAGAGTTACACAGCGAATTGGCGTTGTTAACCGATGATTTACCGTTGCAACTTAGCCTGCAAAGCCCCCAGTTAAGCTGGCCGTTAAGCGCACCGACTATGCAGTTGCACGACACCCAATTAACAGTGACTGGCCGTTTAAGTGCTTTAAACCTGTCCTTAGCCAGCGCCATCACGGGTAGCAACCTGCCCGACAGTCAACTGCTGCTGCAAGGTCAGTGGCAACATTGGCAACAACAACTTGATCTTGCCCAACTGCAATTGACGACCCTAGGCGGCATGATCAGTGCCGAAGGTTTACTCAACTTACAGCAGCAGATAGCTTGGCAATTAGCCCTAACCTTAAGCGATATCCAGCCGGGTCAATATTGGCCTGATTTCCCCGGTCGCTTGCAAGGCTCGCTGCAAACCCAAGGCAGCTATAACACAGCAGGACAACTTGAGTTGCACGTACCACAAGTAAACTTGAGCGGCCCATTACGTGATCAAGCACTGCAAATACAGGGCGAGTTAGCGCTAACCGGCCAACCCGCCAACGCCGATTGGCAGCTAACAACGCCGGGCTTAACCTTAAGTCACGGCAGCAATACGCTGAGTGTCCAAGGTTCACTGGCGGAACAATGGCAATTGGATGGCGAAATCACACTGCCGCAATTAGCAATGAGTATCCCGGGTTTAAAAGGTGCAATAAACGGTGCTTTATCAGTACGCGGTCTGGCGAAACAGCCTGATATTTCAATCGCACTTAATGCCAGCAAGCTCAACTATGAAGATTTTCTACTGGCCGAAGCGAACCTAACCGCACAGGTGTCTTTGGCGCAACCGATCCGCAGCCAATTGAAACTGAGCGCGACGAAGGGGCAATATCAACAACAACGTTTACAGCAATTATCGCTTGAGCTAAGCGGCACCGAGTTGGCACATCAATTAAAACTGGCGCTGACCGCGGATGAGTTCAGTACCGATATCAACTTATCAGGAGCCTTAACCGATCGCCAGCTTTGGCAAGCCGAGCTGCAACAAGTGGCCTTAACCAGCCCAGCAGGCGCTTGGCAATTAACAGCGCCGTTGCCTATTACCGTCGATATTATCAAGCAACAATTAAGCCTGGCCGCGCATTGTTGGCAGCAAGCCCCCACCACCTTATGTTTAACCGAAGCAACCACCTTAAACCGTGAAGCGATCAGCCTCAGCTTAACGCTAGCAGATTATCAATTATCACAATTAAACCCGCTACTGCCCTATCAATCGAGTTTAAAAGGCGGCATTTCACTGCAATTGGCCGCAAAATGGCAACAAGGCCAAGCCGCCAAGGCAACGCTACAATTAAACGGTGAACCGGGCAGTTTTACGCAACAACTGGATGTGCCGGTGACTCTAGATTGGTCGGCATTATCACTCACTGCTTCGCTCGAACAACATCAGCTACGCAGCCAACTTGAGCTGCGTATTGGCAAGGAGGGTGTGTTACAGGCACAAACCTTGATCAGTGATTTAAACCAAGAACAAAAACCGTTACGCAGTGAAATTACGCTACAAAACCTGACATTAGATTTTTTACGGCCGTTACTGGATGAATACAGCGAGCTGGCGGGTACCTTATCCAGCCAATTAAGTATCAGCGGTGATCTAGCTGAGCCGCAAATTGCCGGTGAGCTGCGCCTTGCTGATCTGCGGGTTAAAGGTAAATTAGCGCCAACCGATATTGAGCAGGCCGATTTACAAGTGAAGTTTACCGGTGAACAAGCCAGCTTAAACGGCATCGTCAACACCCCTGAAGGCCGCGTCACCTTAAGCGGTGATGCTAACTGGCAACAGCGTGAAGATTGGCGTTTAGCGGTGCAAGTTAAAGGGGATGAATTAAAACTGCAGATCCCACAAGCCTTACTGTTTGTAAAACCCGATCTGCAGATCACCGCCACACCCGGGCGCAGTAAAATAACCGGTGTAGTGCAGATCCCGCGTGCAACAATTATCGTTGATAGCTTGCCGCAAAATGCTGTGGGCTTATCCAACGATCTGGTGCTCTTAGATCGCCGCTTAAAACCCGTCAGCGAAGAGCAAGCGGCGGCTTTTGCCATTGAAACAGACATTCGCGTGCAACTGGGCCAAGCAGTGAATTTATCCGCATTTGGCTTAAAAACCCGTTTAAACGGTGACTTACGTGTACAACAGCAACAGTTTAACCCCACCGTGCGCGGTGAAGTGAACTTACAAGACGGTACCTTTCGTGCTTATGGCCAAGACTTATTAATCCGCCAAGGCAAAATGACGTTCAGTGGCCCCGCTGATCAGCCGTTTTTAAACGTCGAAGCTATTCGTAACCCAATTAATATGGAAGATGACGTGCTCGCCGGTATTCGCGTCACAGGTCCGGCCGATCAACCGGTGATTAGTATTTTCTCCGAGCCCTCCAAACCGCAAGCCAATGCCCTTTCCTACTTAATAATGGGTCGAGATCTCGACAGTGAATCAGGCAATGCCGCCAACAGCGTTACCACCAGCTTAATTGGCATGAGTTTCGCCTCCAGTGGCAAGCTGGTTGGGGAAATTGGCGAGGCTTTTGGGGTCAGTGATCTCACTCTGGATACTGAAGGTGCCGGTGATAACTCACAGGTTACCGTCAGTGGTTATCTGACCCGAGATTTACAACTAAAATACGGTATAGGTATTTTTCAGCCGATTGGCCAGTTTACACTGCGCTATCGCTTAATGCGCAGCCTGTTTTTAGAAGCAGTATCAGGCTTGGATAACGCTGTTGATGTGCTCTACAAATTTGAATTTGATTAAAGCAACTTATCAGTGAACCCCTTTTCGCCGTTGGCGAAAACGTTAAAGCTCTTGGTATCTGACCCCGAAGCTATTTAGCTAAGCGAATACCGCTCTGGTTTTTTAGTCCCCTTAGAGCGAGCCGACTGATCATCGGTGGCCAAGGTTTTAAGAAAACGGGTGTTTGAGTGCGGCGACGAAGCATAGCGCAAGTTACGTTTTGCCCTTGAACAACGCATGGGCAGTCGGGCTTTCGAGCGGAAGTGGGGTCGCAATTTCTTTGGATACTTTCTTTTGGCGACGCAAAAGAAAGTATCTCGCCAACGGCGAAAAGGTTAAGGGACTTGGTATCTGACTCCAAAGCTATTCCAAGCTATTTAGCTAAGCAAATACCGCTCTGGCTTTTATTCCCCTTAGAGCGAGCCGTCTGATCATCGGTGGCCAAGGTTTTAAGAAAACGGGTGTTTGAGTGCGGCGGCGGTAGCGCCGCGCGAGTTACGTTTTCGCCTTGGACAGCGCATGAGCAGTCGGGCTTTCGAGCGGAAGTGGGGTCGCATTTTCTTTGGATACTTTCTTTTGGCGACGCAAAAGAAAGTATCTCGCCAACGGCGAAAAGGTTAAACACTCCGTAAAGCTTCGACTGGAGCACGCGGTAAATACATCCGTGTACGCTCCTCTTTTTCATCCCTGAAAAAGACGTCTCCAGCCAAAGTTTACTTCGCTATTAACTCATCAATAGAGTCTTGGTATCTGCCCCGAAGCTAGTTACCGAAGCTGGGTAGTGTAATTCAGTTGCAATATCAGGTCCTATGAGTGCTACTAATTAATGCTGACTAACTTGTAATACCCATCACTGCATTTTGTTTAACCTTGCAGCAGTAAATGCGTATAACGCCCTAACGAGGCATACGGCTCTTGTTGATTGTATTGTAACTCAAGTGCCTCCAGTTCGCTGTATTGAGTGATTTGTAGCTGACGATCGCGTAAATAATCATGAAAACAGCGTACACCGCTTTTACTGATGACGCTGAAACCCGCTTGCTGACACCACGCCAGCACATCCGCTTGCAGTAACGGCTGCTGTGGGCTTAAGCGTACCGGTTTTTTCACTCGCATATCGGCTTTTACGTAATCAAAGTTGCCATACACAATATTACTAAAACGTAGCGCGTCTTTATTGAAAAACATCAGTGACAAAATGCCACCGGGCGCCAGCACTTGCCGTAATTGTTGAATTGCGCTAGCTGGATCAACCAACCACTCTAATACCGCATGACAAAGCACCAGCGGATACTGTTGCCCGGCAAGTTGACTGGTCAGGGTTTGTAATGGGCTATGGGTAAAGCGAAACTGTTGCGACAAGTTTGCCGCTGCAGCCTGCGCCTGTGCAATCGCCAGCATGTCGGCAGAAATATCGGTTAAGTGCACCTGATGCCCCAAGGCTGCTAGTCGCAAAGCGAGTTGCCCCTGACCACCGCCGACATCTAACACCGAACAAGGCTTAGCTAACAGCGATAGCGCCAAGAGATCGCGCATTAACACCGCTTGGCGTAACTGCCCCTTGCTGGTGTTATAAATGTTTTGCTGGAAACGCTCAGCTAATTGATCAAAATTACGATCGGTTAATTTATCGCGCATTGCGCCTCTTTGTCGGCAGGTTAAGCCGGGTTAGCAATATCAACAAAATGTACGGTTAAACCCAGCTCAGTGGCTAAATACTCACCCAAAGCTTTGACACCATAACGCTCTGTAGCGTGATGGCCTGCGGCAATAAAGTGAATGCCCAGCTCGCGCGCACAGTGAATAGTTTGCTCTGAGACTTCACCGCTGATAAATAGCTGTGCTCCGGCCGCCGCGGCTTGTTCGATATAGCCTTGGCCGCCGCCGCTACACCATGCTAATTTGGTTACAGCACCAATGCCCACATCTTCCACCAACAGGTCGCGCTGCAATTGTTCTGATAATAACGCCGCAATATCGCTTAGTGGCGTAGCTTTGGCTAACTCACCTTGTTGCAATACGCCAAGCGGCTCGACACCCAATACCGGTGTTGCAGCCTCGACATTTAAAATCTGGGCTAATTGCGCATTATTGCCTAAGGTTGGATGCACATCTAACGGCAAATGATAGCCCAGTAAATTGATGTCATGCGCTAGCAAAAGCTGTAAACGGCGTTTTTTCATGCCAACCACCATGGGCGCTTCATTTTTCCAGAAGTAACCATGATGCACCAAGATGGCATCGGCATTTAAAGCAGCCGCTTGCTCTAATAGCGCCATGCTGGCAGTGACACCAGTGACCACGGTTTGGATCTGTGTTTTGCCTTCTACCTGCAAACCATTAGGGCAATAATCTTTAATGCGCCCACTGTCGAGTAACTTATCCAAATAGTCGACTAACTGTTGGCGTTCAATCATGGCATTTTCCTATTTTTTGCTTCTATCCACTGCCCCATATAACGGGTACTTCGATAAGCATGCGATTGTAACATCTGGCCAGTAAAATTGCTGGCGCGTCGCTCTGCTCGCGTTAAAGCCGTTTCGATCAACAGCGGTTGTAATCGTTGCCAAAAATACTGAGCTTGATCAGTGTCAAACCGCGTAGCTAAAATGTGATAACCTTGCTGTTGCGCGCTTTGCCAAGCAGCAGCATCTTGATACAACTGACAGGCGGCAGCTGCCTGCTCGCTGCTAGTCTGAGCAATCTGACCGGCCCAGCCACTGTCGATGGCCATCCCCTCAGCACCAATAGGCGTCGTCACACTGGGTGTACCACATTGCATGGCTTGTAATAACTTACCTTTTAAACCGGCGCCAAAGCGCAGCGGTGCTAAACAGACTCGCGCTTGACGCATAACCTGCTCGGCATTATCTACCCAGCCTTTCACTAAAAAACCTTCTCGAGCATTATGTAAGGCGGTGGCTTTGGGTGGCGGATAGGCACCATAAATGTGTAATTCTGCTTGGGGTAACTGCGCTCGGATCTGCGGCCACAACTGCTGCTTTAACCACAATACGGCATCCCAATTGGGCGCATGCCGGAAATTACCAATACTGATAAAGTGATGGCGTTCAGCAAAGCCCGGAGCACTTGCAACCGGCTCAGTTTGCCAAAATGGGCAATAGGCCAGTAAGTTGGCTGGCAGCTGATAATGCTGTTGTAATAATTGCAGCTCATACTCAGAAATCACCAAGGTAAGATCACAACGATAAATCGCCGCCACTTCACGCATAGCAAGTTCATTGTTCAAGTCAGCTAGCTGCAACGGTCGCTGCTGCTTAACCGCGTCATGCCGTGCATGGCGCAGCGCATGCACGTCTTCCATATCAAGTAAACGTAAAGCTTGTGGGCAAGCCTCGGCTACGCGCCAGCCAAATTGTTCTTCTAGCATAAAACGATCGAACAATACGGCAGCAGGTTGTAACTCAGCGATCCATTGATCAAAACGGCTGTCGTTCAGTATAATGCTCTGCTCAGTAACACCAATACTTTCTAAAACAAAGCGATGCGGGCTTTTTTCCGCCGCACTGGCAAAGATGACCTGCCAGCCCTGCTGTTGAAATAACTGCAGTAAACTGAGCATTCGGCTCCCCGCCGCCGACGAATTGGGTTCAGGCCAAACGTAACCAATAATCACTAACAGTGGCATGTTGGCTCCTTTTCAAAAGGCCATATTCTACCTGCTAAGCCTGTAAATAGCATCTGTGTTGCCCACCCGTATTTCACTGGTGTTCAGATAAAAAGACATTGATTAAAATCAGGTGATTGGCTAGTGTTCATCATTATCAGCAACATCAGATTGTCTGCATCACATTGCGATTAGGGAATACGTCTTTATGTCACTGTTGCAAACAGTTAACGAAACGATACTGCTGTTTTTACCGCTAGCGGTTACGGCGATCATCGTCAGTGCAATCTTGTGGATCTCGCACGTCTTTTTAATCCAACACCATCAGAACGATGGCAATGAACGCCTTTTCCCACGGCAATTAGCCATGTTAGCGCTAACGCTGATGGGTGTGATAGCCATTGCCCTGGCGTTGCCGGTAAGTGATAGCTCTCGCAACCAAGTGATTGGGTTAATTGGTTTAGTTATTTCGGGGGTATTTGCGTTTTCTTCTAGCACTCTATTTTCGAATATTATGGCCGGTACCATGTTGCGTGTGACTAAACCATTTCGTACCGGTGATTTTATTCAAGTTGGGGAGCTATTCGGTCGTGTGGTAGAACGCGGTTTACTGGATACCGAAATCCAAACCGAAAACCGTGAATTGGTGGCGATCCCCAATACTCTTCTGGTCAGTACCGCCGTTACTGTGACGCGCAGCTCGGGTTGTATTGTCTCAACAACCTTATCTTTGGGCTATGATGTGCATCATGCTCAAGTTGAAACGCTGCTGCTGCAAGCAGCGGAAAATAGCCAGTTAACCGATCCCTTTGTGCAAGTGCTTGAACTGGGTAATTTCGCGATTACTTATAAAATCAGCGGTATGTTGGTTGATGTAAAAAGTTTACTCAGTGCTCGTTCAAATTTGCGCAAACAGGTTTTAGATGGCCTGCATGGTGAGGGTATCGAAATTATGTCACCCAGCTTTATGAGTCAACGTAAAGTGCCGGATGATGGCAAGGTGATCCCTGTGGGGCGCCAACCCATTACACCGAGTCACACTGAAAATGTGGCAGAAAGCGTCGTGTTTGATAAAGCCGAAGAAGCAGAGCAACGCGAGAACGCCAAAGCAGGCTTGCAGGCACAAATTGCCGAGTGTGAACAAAGGTTAGGCGATGCCAAAGATGAGCAAAAAGAACTGCTTCAGCAGCAACTAAAAATGCTAAAAGACCAGCTAAAAATATTAAATGATACCTCGGTTGAACAAGCCGAATCGCCTGCTCAATAAGCTTAAATCACACTTAGCGGGGTGCGGGTAGCACATACCAGTACACCGCCAAAAAGTGCAAAATACTACCGGCCATCACAAACAGATGCCAGATTAAATGATGCATGTACAAGCTTTTCCAAACGTAAAAAATGACACCAAACGAATAACTTAGGCCGCCGGCTAACAGCAGCATTAAAGCCCCCGGCTCTAATTGCTGCAGCATCGGTTTTAACGCCAAAACCGCCACCCAACCTAAGCCAAGATAAAGCGCCAGCGACAATTTTTTGTATTTCATCGCAGTGAGCCATTCTAGCAACACGCCGCCAATGGCAATGGCCCAAACCAGCGCAAACAACGCCAAGCCCCAATGCCCCCGCAAACTGACTAAGGTTATAGGGCTGTAAGTACCCGCAATTAAAATAAAAATTGCAGCGTGATCTAGCTGTCTAAAGCGAAACTTTAATACCGGATCCACCACCGCATGATACAAACAAGAACTGCTATACAGCAGCACCAAAGCACTGGCATAAAGTAGCGCGGCCACCCGCTGCCAAACATCCCCCTCTAGAGTATGTGAAAACAAGGCATAGCCACCGACACAAGCCAGTAAGGCACCAATACCATGGCTTAAACTGTGTAATTGATCTTCTAAACGGCTGTAATGACTCATAACATCTTAAAATAGGTGCGATAATGCAACTCATCTTACCAGCTTTATCGCTAATGCCTAACCACCGTCGACAATTTTAACTGTCTGTTCGTCTTTATTTACAGCAAAACACCCGCATATCCGCTTTACGGGGTTTCGCTTTGCTCGGCCTTTGCCGTAGAATCCGCCTACTTGTTTTGATGATTGATAATGGAGCGCTCTGATGTCAGAGATAAAACACAGCAAATTACTTATTCTTGGCTCAGGCCCTGCCGGTTACACGGCCGCCGTTTATGCCGCCCGTGCTAACTTACAACCGGTATTAATTACCGGTATGCAGCAAGGTGGTCAATTAACCACCACCACTGAAGTCGAAAACTGGCCGGGTGATGCGCATGGTTTAACAGGCCCAGCGTTAATGGAACGGATGCAGGCTCACGCAGAAGCCTTCAATACCGAGATCGTGTTTGACCATATTCATACCGTGCAATTACAACAGCGCCCCTTTATTTTAACGGGTGATAACGGCCAATACAGCTGCGATGCGCTGATAATCTGTACCGGTGCTTCGGCTAAATATCTAGGTTTAGAGTCAGA
The DNA here is from genome assembly GCF_052655985.1 of Alishewanella sp. HL-SH05. The sequence continues at coordinate 1,829,694 of NZ_CP199753.1, read as the reverse complement.
GCAAGCTTATAGCGGCCGTGGCGTTTCAGCGTGTGCTACCTGCGATGGTTTCTTCTATCGTAACCAAAAAGTAGCAGTGATCGGTGGCGGTAATACCGCAGTGGAAGAAGCGCTGTATTTAGCCAATATCGCTGCAGAAGTGCATTTAGTGCACCGCCGCGATACCTTCAAAGCGGAAAAAATCTTAATCGACCGTTTAATGGCTAAAGTGGCCAGCGGTAACATTATTCTGCACACGCACCGCACCTTAGAAGAAGTGCTAGGCGATGATATGGGCGTGAATGGTGTACGTTTAGCCTCAACCCAAGGGGAAGCGACTAAAGATATCGCCTTACAAGGCGTCTTTATTGCCATTGGTCATAAACCGAATACCGACATCTTCGCTGGCCAACTAGAAATGAATGGCGGCTACCTGAAAGTACACAGTGGTACTGAAGGCAACGCGACGCAAACCAGTATTGAAGGCGTTTTCGCTGCCGGTGATGTTGCCGACCATATTTATCGTCAAGCCATCACCTCAGCCGGTTCAGGCTGTATGGCTGCACTGGATGCTGAGCGCTACCTAGAACGCCCTTGCCAAATAAGCCATCCCCGTTAACACCTTAAACGTCTCAGAGTGAGGTCCAACCACACTCTGAGACTGGTCAGACCGCACTCTGAGACAGGTTGGACCACACTCGGACACTGGTCAGACCTTACTCTGAGACAGGTTAGACCTCACTCAGAGACAGGTTGGCGTTGTAACGGGGTTTTTAGCGCTTTTTAACCGGACATTGCTATGCCGATTTATTTGCCTGAGCTAACTGTTAATTCACTTGTTTTCCCCCCGGTAAGTCAAGCGTTGACCGAGCCGGATGGATTGTTGGCGATGGGCGGGGATTTATCGGTGGCACGGTTAACGTTGGCTTATCAGTCTGGTATTTTTCCTTGGTTTGCCGATGGCGATCCGCTGTTATGGTGGAGCCCGGGTACGCGTGCAGTATTTCCTCCTAACACGCTGCAATTAAATCGCACCTTGCGTAAACAATGGCAAAAATCCGATCTGCAGATTACCCTTAATCATGATTTTGCTGCCGTGGTGAAACTTTGCGCGGCCCCGAGGCCAAACCAAGCACAAACGTGGATCTTGCCTGATATTCAACAAGCCTATATTACCCTTCATCGACAGGGCTTAGCACACAGTATTGAAATCTGGCAACAGCAGCAGTTAGTTGGAGGGTTGTACGGTGTACAATTAGGCCAGCTGTTTTGTGGAGAATCGATGTTCAACCGTATCGACAATGGCGCTAAATTCGCGCTCGTTGCGCTACAACAACATTTACAGCGTTATGCACCGGGCTGGATTGATTGTCAGCTACCCAACCCTTTTTTATTAAAACAAGGTGCTAGTACCATGCCAAGAGCCGATTACCTCGAATTACTGCAACAACTCCGCACTCTGCCGGCTCCTGCAAAACATTGGCAAGCGCAAACCTTAACGTTGCAGTATTAAGGCGCTAAATGGAAAATATTACCTTACAATTTGGTTTAACGCAGCCGACAACCTGCAGTTATCTCCCTGAACAACAAGAACAATTAGCCGTATTAATTGGTCCTGAGCCAATTGAAGCCGATACCTATAGCCAACTCATCGCCTATAATTTCCGGCGCAGCGGGGATCAAATTTATCGACCGCACTGTGCAGACTGCAGTGCCTGCCAATCATTACGGATACTGGTGAGCGATTTTCAACCCAGTGCTACACAGCGACGCATATTAAATAAAGCACAGCGTGAACGTTGGCATTATAAACTGAGTGACGCCCCCCAAATTGATAGCGCAGAATACACCGAGTTATTTGCCCTATTCAGCCGCTATATCGCTTTTAAACATGCTGACAGTGTGATGTTTCCGGCTACAGATCAACAGTTACACTCGTTATTACATAGCTACTGGCAACCTATCCGCTTGTTAAAGCTGTATCAAGCTGATGTGTTAATGGCAGTCAGTATCATTGATGATCTTAGTGATAGTTTTTCCGCGGTTTATACTTTTTTCGCTGCTGAAGGGGCTCGGTTTTCACCGGGTAAGCTGGCGATTTTATATCTATTAGACTTCGCCGCGACCACCGATCGGCGTTTTGTTTATCTTGGCTATCAAATTGAAAGCTGCCAAAAAATGGCCTATAAGAGCGAATTTCGACCTCATCAGCGTTTTTTTAATGGTTACTGGCATTCATTTGCGTAAAAAAGCGCTTGCTGCTTTACTTATCGACGGCTTTTCGGCACAATCTGCGCTGTTTTTCGAAGGCACCCAATTTTTTATAGAGGCGAGTACGCTGAATGGCGAAAGAAGATGTAATTGAGATGCAAGGTACCATTTTGGATACCCTGCCAAATACGATGTTCAAAGTTGAACTAGAAAACGGTCACGTTGTGATCGCTCATATCTCTGGCAAAATGCGTAAGAACTATATCCGCATCTTAACTGGTGACAAAGTCACGGTTGAACTGACGCCGTACGACTTAACCAAAGGCCGGATCGTTTTCCGTCAGCGTTAAGCATTAGCCAAAAACGAACACGCTTTCGTTTATTGGACAAACCCGGCATTAGCCGGGTTTTTGCGTTAAATCATTTTTGATGACGAGTAATTAAACAAGCAGCCACTACCCGATTAGGCAGCAACTGCATTCTCATCAGGCATCCGCTAAAGCTTGGCTCGATTGATAATCAAACTGCAGCGCATCAGCAACTAAGCTGACTTTCACGTCGCCGCCACTGCTTAAACTACCAAATAAGATTTCGTTCGCTAACGGCTTTTTCAAATGCTCTTGAATTACCCGCGCCATCGGCCGTGCGCCCATTGCCGGATCATAGCCTTTGTCTGCTAACCATTGTCTTGCTTCGGCAGTTAACTCTAACGACACCTGTTTTTTATCTAACTGCACTTGCAGATCACAGATAAACTTATCAACGATTTGCAAAATAATGGCAGGATCTAAATGCTTAAACCAAATAATGCCATCTAAGCGGTTACGAAACTCAGGGCTAAAAGTCCGGTTAATCTCGGCTAACGCATCATGGCTATGATCTTGTTGCTTAAAGCCAATGGTTTTACGGATGGTTTCTTGTACACCCGCATTGGTGGTCATCACCAACACCACGTTTCTAAAATCAATCTTACGGCCATTATTATCGGTTAGGGTGCCATGATCCATAACCTGCAGCAGAATGTTGTAGATATCGGAGTGCGCTTTCTCAATTTCATCTAACAACACCACCGAATAGGGATGCTTTGACACGGCATCGGTTAACATGCCGCCTTGTTCAAACCCGACATAGCCTGGCGGCGCGCCAATTAAGCGGCTCACCGCATGGCGTTCCATATATTCAGACATATCGAAGCGTAATAACTCTACGCCCATCACTTTTGCCAATTGCTTGGTCACTTCGGTTTTACCCACACCGGTTGGCCCCGCAAATAAGAAATTACCGATCGGCTTTTCTTCATTGCCCAAACCTGAGCGAGATAAACGAATGGCCGAGGTTAATACATCAATCGGTTCGTTCTGACCAAACACCACCATTTTTAGATTACGATCTAAATTGGCTAACACATCTTTATCTGAAGCCGATACCGACTTCTCAGGGATGCGTGCAATTTTGGCAATAACTTGTTCAATCTCTGCCACGTTAATCGTTTTACGGCGCTTAGAGGCCGGTAATAAGCGTTGTGACGCACCGGCTTCATCTATGACATCGATGGCTTTGTCTGGTAAATGCCGTTCGTTAATGTATTTTGCCGATAACTCCGCTGCCGCACGCAACGCTTTTTGGGTATATTTAACGTTGTGATGTTTTTCATAACGCTCTTTTAAACCAATTAAAATACGCGTCGTGTCGTCAACACTCGGTTCTAACACATCAATTTTTTGGAAACGACGTACCAAGGCAGTATCTTTTTCAAAGATACTTTTAAATTCTTGATAGGTTGTTGAACCCATGCAGCGTAAACGCCCACTGGATAATAACGGTTTAATTAAATTCGAGGCATCCATAACGCCACCAGAGGCGGCACCAGCACCAATTACGGTATGAATTTCATCAATAAATAAGATGGCATTTTTTTCTTGTTCCACTTCTTTTAGTAACGATTTTAAGCGTTTCTCAAAGTCGCCACGGTATTTGGTACCGGCCAGTAACGCGCCCATATCCAATGAGTAAATCGTTGCATCAGCAATCACCTCAGGCACTTGTTGTTGCACAATACGCCACGCTAGGCCCTCGGCAATGGCGGTTTTGCCCACCCCGGCTTCACCAACCAGTAAAGGGTTATTCTTTTTACGCCGACATAAAATTTGTACCGCCCGCTCGACTTCGGCATCACGGCCAATTAACGGATCAATTTGACCATTTTTCGCTAATTGATTTAAGTTTGCGGTGAAGTTTTCTAAATAACGATGCTCATCAGTCGAGGATTCGCCCATATCTTCAGGGGGCGTATCGTCATGCTGCTCCAGCTTTTCGGTTTTAGCGATGCCGTGTGAAATGTAATTGACTACATCTAAGCGTGTGATATCGATTTTTTTCAGAAGATACACCGCCTGAGACTCTTGTTCTGAGAAAATCGCCACCAACACATTGGCGCCGGTGACTTCTGACTTACCTGAAGACTGCACGTGAAATACCGCGCGCTGTAAAACCCGTTGAAAACCTAAAGTAGGTTGGGTATCCCGCTCGAGTTCGCCTTCGGGTAATACGGGTGTAGTGGAGTCAATAAAGCTGGCCAATTCGTGGCGCAATTTATCAATATTAGCCCCGCAGGATTTTAACGCTGCTCCTGCTGCAGGGTTATCGAGTAAGGACAACAGCAGATGTTCTACTGTCATGAATTCATGACGACGGTCACGCGCGAACCTGAAAGCCGCATTCAGTGTCAACTCAAGATCTTTATTTAACATGCACTACTCCTAATCCACCTGAGTTAGATAATTCTCCGACCACAGTCGGTGTTCCCATTGGATTATGCTCGCTCCATGGTGCATAACAGCGGATGCTGATGCTCCTTGGCATAATCACTGACCTGCTGTACGCGAGTTTCTGCTATTTCTGCCGTGTAGATGCCACAAACAGCTTTACCCTCATAATGAACTTTCAGCATAATTTCTGTTGCCTGCTCGTACTGCAGGTTAAAAAACCGTGACAGCACATCAATAACAAAATCCATAGGCGTGAAATCGTCATTGTGCAAAACCACCTTGTACATAGGGGGTGGCGCCAGTCGTTGCCGCGTTAATTCTGCAATGTCATCAAAGTGTACGTTTGGATTGTTATTACCGCTCATAAATAAACTATAGCCATGCGCGCGCCATCCAGCAAAGGCGCTTCAATTAAAATTGCGTAAAAGTATTTAGCATATTTCAGCAAATACCTTGACTGTCTGTACAAATTATCTACATTAGATAGTGGAGCAACCAAAAAGCTCCTCTAACATGAAGCTCAAGCATACAGAATATAGCTAAACTTAGAGAAGGATGTAAGTAGTATGGCTACCGGTAAAGTAAAATGGTTCAATAATGCAAAAGGATTTGGATTTATCCGGGAAGATGGGCGCGACGAAGATATCTTCGCGCATTATTCAACCATCACCATGGACGGCTACCGCACGCTAAAAGCGGGTCAGGATGTCGAGTTTGACTTATCTGAAGGGCCTAAGGGCTTACATGCAGTTAATATCAAACTTCCTGGCGAAGAATAAGTAAGCGAACACGTTACGGTTATTTCGGTAAGTTCATTAGCCATAATGTTAGCTTGCCCCAATAACCGATGTGGCTTACTAAACTGCCCGAGTACAATCCACAACCTTGCTGAGCTGTTTCAGGTTCACAACGTTGGCTGTTCTCTCTACATTACAGTGACTACAGGCAGAAAAAAGGCGCTAACCCGAGGGTTGCGCCTTTTTGCTTAACCAAACAACTTGCCCAAATACTTACAGGGCAGTTAAGGCAGCGTTTAGTGTTGAACTTGGACGCATGGCCGCTGCAGCCTTGCTTTGATCCGGACGGTAGTAACCACCGATATCCACTTCACGACCTTGCACACCGTTTAACTCGGCCAATATTTGCTGCTCGCCAGACTGCAGAGCGTCGGCTAGCTTAGCAAAACGGCTGGCTAAAGCAGCATCCGCAGTTTGTTGCGCCATCGCTTGTGCCCAGTACATGGCTAAATAGAAATGGCTACCACGGTTATCTAACTCACCCGCTTTACGGCGTGGTGATTTGTCGTTATCTAAAAACTGAGCGGTGGCTTTATCTAACGTATCCGCTAAGATCTGTGCAACCTTGTTATCAGCAACTTGGGCTAAATGTTCTAACGACGCCGCTAACGCTAAAAACTCACCCAATGAATCCCAACGTAAGTGATTTTCTTGCACGAATTGCTCAACGTGCTTCGGTGCTGAACCGCCTGCACCCGTTTCAAATAAACCACCACCGTTCATCAATGGCACTATAGATAACATCTTGGCACTGGTACCCAGCTCAAGGATCGGAAATAAATCGGTTAAATAATCGCGTAATACGTTACCGGTTACCGAAATCGTGTCTAAACCTTGTTTCATACGCGCTAAGGTATGACGGGTTGCCTCTACCGGCGACATGATTTGAATATCTAAACCATCAGTGTCGTGATCCGCTAAATAAGCATGCACTTTCTTGATCAATTCAGCATCGTGAGCACGTTGGTTGTCTAACCAGAAAATGGCTGGCGTGTTGCTTAAACGTGAGCGATTAACCGCTAATTTAACCCAATCACGGATCGGCTCATCTTTTACTTGGCACATACGCCAAATATCACCGGCCGCCACTTTATGGCTGAACACGGTTTCGCCTTTGCTGTTGGTTACCACAACAGTGCCTGCCGCGGCGATTTCAAACGTTTTATCGTGTGAACCGTATTCTTCGGCTTTTTGCGCCATTAAGCCAACGTTAGGCACTGAGCCCATAGTACGAGGATCAAAAGCACCGTTTTGCTTACAGAAGGCAATAGTCTCTTGATAAACACCGGCATAGCAACGATCAGGGATGACCGCTTTGGTATCTTTTAATTGACCATCTGGACCCCACATTTGACCTGAGCTACGGATCATCGCTGGCATAGACGCATCGATAATCACATCGCTTGGCACGTGCAGGTTGGTGATACCTTTATCAGAGTTTACCATCGCCATGGTGGGTTTATCCGCATACAGCGCGGCAATATCAGCTTTAATCGCGTCTTGTTCAGCTTGAGGTAACTGCGGTAACTTGGCGTATAAATCGCCGATACCGTTGTTAACATCTAAACCCAATTGAGTAAAGGTTGTGGCGTATTTTGCGAAAATTTCTTTGTAGAATACTTTAACCGCATGACCGAACAAGATTGGATCCGACACTTTCATCATGGTGGCTTTTAAGTGTAACGAGAACAACACGTCTTGCGCTTTGGCATCTTCAATCTCAGCGGCGTAAAACTCGCGTAAGGCGGCTACGCTCATCATGGTAGCATCGACTACTTCACCGGCTAATACTGGCACTTTTTCTTTAAGTACTTGTACGCTGCCATCGGCTTGCTGCAGGCTGATTTTTAACACATCCGCTGCCGCCATAGTGGTAGATAATTCAGAGCCATAAAAATCGCCGGCACTCATGTGGGCAACGTGTGATTTTGAGCTGCTGCTCCAAGCACCCATGCTGTGCGGGTTTTTACGCGCATACTGCTTAACCGAAGCCGGCGCACGACGATCCGAGTTACCTTCACGTAAAACCGGGTTTACGGCTGAGCCTTTGATCTTGTCATAACGCGCTTTGACGTCACGTTCTTGCTCGGTTTTTGGCTCTTCTGTGTAATCAGGTAAAGCATAACCTTGCGCTTGTAATTCTTTTATCGCTGCTTTTAATTGCGGTAATGAAGCGCTAATGTTCGGTAATTTAATAATGTTGGCGTCTGGCTGTTTGGCTAATTCACCCAATTCAGCTAAGTCGTCGTTGATCCGTTGCTCTGGTGTCAAAAACTCAGGGAAGCTGGCAATAATCCGACCTGACAATGAAATGTCGCGGGTTTCAACCACTACGCCGGCAGCGGCAGAGAACGCCTCGATAATTGGCAATAAAGACTGGGTCGCCAGTGCTGGCGCTTCGTCAGTTATGGTGTAAATAATTTTTGCACTTTCATTCGACATGTTAGTTCCTGTATTGTAATCGACGGATCGCATTGACAGGGCCATTGCCACCCGAGTGTGGAAATTGTTTTAAACGCAGCCAAAAAACCGACTGATTATATCAGCATCAATCAGATTAAAACAGGCGCAGTATGACCGACCAGTAAATGTTCTAATTCACGCGTTAGGATACTTACTGGTAACGGCGGCGGTTTGCCCCAGATTAACGTCGAGAATTTGTGTGAAAAAATCAACATCAGCAGCCCAATCCAAACATAAGGGCTTTTTCAAAAAAAACAATGGCGAGAGTGTTACAACACCGATCTTAGTGCTTTTTAATAAGCCTTTTGATGTGTTAAGCCAGTTTACCGACAACAGTACCCCACCGCGCGCTACGCTGGCAGACTATATTGATATTCCAGATGTGTATGCGGCAGGTCGCTTAGATCGAGATAGTGAAGGCCTGTTATTACTGACCAACTGCGGTAAAACCCAGCAACGCATCAGCGATCCGAAATTTAAAGCCCCTAAAACCTATTGGGTACAAGTTGAAGGTGACATTAGCGAACAGGCACTGCAGCAATTGCGCCAAGGTGTGCAACTGAAAGATGGCCTCACCCTGCCCGCCCAAGCACAACGGATGGCCGAGCCCGAGCTGTGGCCTCGCACCCCAGCCGTGCGTTATCGCGCTAATATTCCAACCAGTTGGCTAAGTTTAACCATTAGCGAGGGCCGTAATAGGCAAGTTAGACGGATGACCGCTGCGGTCGGCTTTCCTACGCTGCGCTTAGTGCGCTGGCAAATTGGTGATTGGCAACTGGCCGATCTAGCACCGGGTATGAGCCGTACTATCCCGCTAACCCGTTAAACGGCTATATTAAGGGCTATTTGCTTTACAGGATGACACTGCATGAGTAGAAATCGATTACATTTGACCGTGGCTGCGGTTATTCAGTATCAAGGCCGTTTTTTATTTGTGGAAGAGCAAGACAAGCAACACGGTCATAAAGTCCTGAATCAACCGGCTGGACATATGGAAGAAGATGAAGATGTACTCAGTGCCGTATGTCGCGAAGTGACAGAAGAAACCGGTTTAATACTCACGCCTACCGCTTGGCTTGGCATCTCACAATTAGCGGCAAGTAACGGCCATACTTATGTGCGGATTAACTTTTTATTTGAACCCGACTCGCTACCGCAACACTACCAACCGCAAGATAACGATATACTTGCCTTGCATTGGCTTAGCGCCGACGAATTACGCCAGCACCCCGTGCCAGCACGCAGTCGACTGGTGCATGATGCCATCAATAGCTACTTACAAGGCACTCGGTTGGCACTTAATCTGATTGAGCCGCTGCGTTAGCATTTTGCCCGACTAAATTTGGTGGTATAATCCGCGCCTTTAATTTTCAGCTCAGTTAAGTGCGGTGTCATGTCAGATAACAGCAGTAAAAAAGTCATCGTCGGAATGTCTGGCGGCGTAGATTCCTCAGTATCAGCCTGGTTACTTATACAACAGGGTTATCAGGTTGAAGGCCTGTTTATGAAAAACTGGGAAGAAGACGATAATGACGAATACTGTGCTGCCGCCGAAGATATGGCCGACGCGCAAGCCGTGTGCGATAAGCTCGGCATTAAGCTGCACAAAGTCAATTTCGCCGCTGAATATTGGGATAACGTGTTTGAGTACTTTTTGGCTGAATACCAAGCCGGTCGCACGCCAAATCCCGATATCATGTGCAACAAAGAAATCAAATTTAAAGCCTTTCTTGAATTTGCCGCTGAAGCCTTGCAAGCCGATTATATTGCTACCGGTCATTATGTGCGCCGCCGCTTTCAAGACGGCCATTGGCAAATGCTGCGTGGTTTAGATCAAAATAAAGATCAAAGTTACTTTTTATACACACTCGCTGAACAGCATATTGCGCAAACGTTGTTTCCGGTAGGTGAGCTAGAAAAGCCGGCCGTGCGTGCTATTGCAGAACAACAAGGCTTGATCACCCACGACAAAAAAGATTCCACCGGTATTTGTTTTATTGGCGAACGCAAATTTAAAGATTTTCTACAACAATATTTACCGGCACAACCAGGCGACATTGTCAGTATTGATGATCATAAAGTGATTGGGCAACACGATGGCTTGATGTATCACACCCTTGGCCAACGTAAAGGCTTGCGTATCGGCGGGCTTCGTGATGGCAGCGACGAACCTTGGTATGTGGTGGGTAAAGATCTTCAGAAAAATCATTTATTAGTGGCACAAGGCCATGACCATCCGGCCCTGTTGTCTAGCGGCTTAATTGCCACGCAATTAGACTGGGTTGATCGCACAGGGCCGCAACAACCGCAGCGCTTAACGGTGAAAACTCGTTACCGTCAAACCGACATTGCTTGTTTGGTTACGCCGTTGTCTGAAGGTCGGTTAAAAGTCGAATTTGATCAGCCACAAAAGGCCGTTACTCCAGGTCAGTCTGCCGTATTTTATTTAAATGAAGTCTGTTTGGGCGGCGGCATTATTGATGAGGCGTTAAACTAAATGGAAGCATCGTTACAAACTCAATTAATTGCTTTAGCGGGCCTGTGCCAAGCAGTAAAATTGGTGCAAACGGTTGCTCGCAGCAGCGAATCGCAACAAGGTCAATTAGCCATTGCGCTTGGTAGTGTTGTTAATCTTAACCCGGCTGAGCCGCTCGATATTTATGGCGGTGAGATGCAAAACTTGCGGCAGGGTTTTGAACTCATTATCGAACAACTTGCTGATAAACCAAAAAAAGATGTCGAATTAACCCGCTATTTAGTCGGCGTATTAGCGCTAGAGCGCCGTCTGAATAAAAACAGCAAGAATATGCAGCAGCTCGGCAATCAGTTACAGCAGATGGACCGTCAGTTACAGCACTTTACCGTAACAGACGAAAACATAATCGCTAAGTTAGCAGACATCTATACCGAATGTATCAGCAGCTTGGGGGCCCGTATTCAAATTTACGGTCAACCCGACTTACTCAGTCAAAACAGTGTGCAGCATAAGGTACGAGCATTACTGCTAGCCGCCGTGCGAGCAGCAGTGCTTTGGCGTCAAGCAGGTGGAAGCCGGCTGCATTTTGTTTTTAAGCGACGTAAATTATTAGCTGCGGCAGAAGCCGCATTAAACAGTATCTAACTAAGCACGATACCTCAGGAGATTTCATGGAACTTAATGCCCTTACCGCAATTTCGCCGGTGGATGGTCGCTACGGTAGCAAAGCGGCTGCCCTACGCCCAATTTTCAGCGAATTCGGTTTAATTAAATACCGGGTCACTGTCGAAGTGCGTTGGTTACAACAACTGGCGGCAGAGCCAAAAATTGCTGAAGTACCGGCGTTATCTGCCGAAGCAAATGCCATTTTAGATAAGATTGTCAGCGAATTCAGTTTAGCAGATGCCCAGCGTGTTAAAGATATTGAGCGCACAACGAACCATGACGTTAAAGCGGTAGAATATCTGTTAAAAGAAAAAGTTGTTAACAACAGCGAATTAGCGGCCATCAGTGAATTTATCCACTTTGCCTGTACGTCTGAAGACATCAACAACTTATCGCACGCGTTAATGCTACATGATGCGCGCAGCCAAGTCTTATTACCTGAGTGTGATGCACTGCTTAGCGCACTGAAAACGCTAGCGGTTGATTTAAAAGCCGTTCCTATGATGGCCAGAACGCATGGTCAGCCAGCCTCGCCAACCACCATGGGTAAAGAGATGGCCAATGTTTACATGCGCTTAAAGCGTCAGCGTGAACAAATCGCAGCGGTCAGCCTACTGGGTAAAATAAATGGCGCTGTCGGTAACTACAACGCACACTTATCGGCTTATCCGGATATCGATTGGCATCAATTTGCGGAGCGTTTTGTCAGCTCGCTGGGCATTACGTGGAACCCGTACACTACACAAATCGAACCGCATGATTACATTGCCGAATTATTTGATGCCATTGCGCGGTTCAATACCATTTTGCTGGATTTTGATCGTGATGTCTGGGGTTACATTGCCTTGGGTCACTTCAAACAAAGAACGATTGCCGGTGAAATTGGTTCATCGACCATGCCGCATAAAGTGAACCCGATCGATTTTGAAAACTCAGAAGGTAACTTAGGTATTGCTAACGCGCTATTTAACCATCTTTCAGCCAAATTACCGGTGTCTCGTTGGCAGCGCGATCTGACTGACTCAACCGTATTACGTAACCTTGGCGTCGGTTTTGGTTATACTTTAATTGCTTATCAAGCCACGTTAAAAGGCATCAGTAAGTTAGAAGTTAACGAAGCCAATTTACGAGCCGAATTAGACGCTAACTGGGAATTACTGGCCGAGCCGGTGCAAACTGTTATGCGTAAATATGGCATCGAGAAACCTTACGAGAAGTTAAAAGAACTGACTCGCGGTAAGCGGATCAGCGCCAATGATCTCGCCTTGTTTATTGATGGCCTAGACTTACCGGCGCAGGCTAAAGCGGAAATGAAACAGCTTAGCCCAGCCGGTTATATTGGTGATGCGATACGGTTAGTTGAGTTATTAGACTAACCACTTAGTTGTCACTGCAGCTTGATGTGGCATTGACGAATAAAGGCGATCAACTCGCCTTTATTCGTTTTAAGCTGGCAAGCTGCAAAGCGTTGAAACGTTAAGTTAGCGGCTTTACGTTTAACCCACGCTAACCGGCCAATTGTGCTAACCCTTTCGATCCTTTATTCGGTGCCCAAATATGTACACATTACACCTCGGACAGCTTAGCCTTGCAGACTTTATGCAGCAGTATTGGCAAAAAAAGCCGCTGCTGATCAAGCAAGGTTTTCAAGAATTTAAAGATCCTTTATCCGCCGATGAATTGGCGGGCTTGGCCTTAGATGAAGATGTCGAGTCACGTCTGGTGCAATGTCATGCGGGCAACTGGCAATTAGAAACCGGCCCCTTTGAAGATTTTAATCGCTACGGTGAACGTGATTGGACGGTGTTAGTTCAAGCCGTCGATCATTGGCATCCGCCTGCGGCGGCGTTATTAGAGCCGTTTCGTTTTATCCCGAATTGGCGGATAGATGATTTGATGGTCAGCTTTTCCACGCCAGGTGGTGGTGTTGGCCCGCATTTGGATCAATACGATGTTTTTATTATCCAAGGCGAAGGTAAACGCCATTGGCGCGTGGGTATGCCCGATGCTTCCCTGAAGCAACATTGCCCGCACCCACGCTTATTACAAGTTAGCCCTTTTACAGCCTGTATTGATGCCATTTTAGAGCCAGGTGATATTTTATATATTCCACCAGGTTGTCCGCACGATGGTATCTCTATTGATAACAGCTTGAATTACTCTGTGGGTTTTCGAGCGCCAGCACAAAAAGATCTACTTACCGGTTTAACCGATTATTTAATTGACCACGAGATTGTTGGTAAACGTTTCACCGATCCTGCTCGGCAATTAACTCCGCAAAACGGCGCGATCAGTGAACAAGATTTAGATCAGGTGCAGCAATTGTTACTACAACTGATTAGTGATCGACAATTACTCCCGCAATGGTTTGGCCAATACATTACTCAAGCTAAGCATGAATTAGATCAGCAAGAGCCTGATCCGCATTATCAAGCCGAAGAAATTGCGGAATACCTAGAAGAAGGCTCCGTACTGGCCAGTATCGGCGGTTTACGCTGCAGTTATTATCAGCAAAAACCTGACTGTGATATTTTGTTGTTTATTGATGGTGAGAAAATCGTGTTACCCGCAGAGGAATTACACACCGCGCAACTGCTGACACAGAGCCCCAACATTAGTCAGCAAGACTGTATGCATTTTATTGCCCGCGAAGAGCGTTTGCTGCTGCTCACCGATTTGATCAATCAAGGCTTGTGGTACTTTGTTGAGTAAGCTCTCTGCCCAGAAAAAAACCGCTTAACAGCGGTTTTTTTGTAAAGATTAAAATACAGATTTAAGTGGCGCTTGTGCTAGCTTTGCCACAATTGTTCGTCATCAAACAAGTCATATAAACCGTGCGCACGAGCAACCAATAAATTAGCAAAATCTTGCTGAGTTTTATCAGACACACCCGCTTGAATAATTTGCTCAGCCTTTAACTGCCAATGCAACGCAAAAGCACGGATCGCTTCACGTGCATTAGGTGCTGCGCCGATCGCCATATGGTCTGTTGGTAAGTCGCCACTGATCACCCAAAAGGATTTTTTCTCGCGGGTATTCAGTTTCCAAATAGCCACATAAGGCGGTAAGTAACGGCTTTCACTCACGGCAACGTTATCGGGGATAATACCTTTAGTTGCAAGGTATTCGTTGGCTTTTTGAAACTGCGTTCGCACCCATTCTGTGCGCTCCGCATCACTGATTTCAGCATTATTCTGAGTTAACGACTCACTCATAAACGGCTTCCTATGTTGTAGTTGCCGCTACTTTAGGTGACTCGCTGCCGACAATCAAGTCTTGATAGCGCAGAATCAGCCCACCCCACCCAAAAAGTTCACCTATCAACGCCCTATCAGCTCCGACCACACTCAGACACCGGTCCGACCACACTTTGAGACTCATCTGACCACACGCTGAGACAATTTAGACCTGAATGATGCTTTGCTGGCAATAGACAGATCAGACCTGTCTCTGAGTGCGGTCTGACCAGTCATTATTTCGTGGGAAAGCTGGCATAAAGTAGGACTAAATGGTAAATTCCGCGCCACAAACATCGGCTACAGTTAACGTAAACGTAAACGGTAGCGCTTTATCCGCTTTTATTCCAATGGAGTTCATTGTGGCTGTATTTAATCATCCTGAATTTGATCAACACGAACAAGTGGTTTATTGCAGTGATCAGGAATCTGGCTTAAAAGCCATCATTGCTGTGCACAGCACCCGCTTAGGCCCGGCTGTCGGCGGTTGCCGCATGTGGGATTATGTCTCAGATGAAGATGCACTGGTCGATGTACTACGCTTATCTCGCGGTATGACTTACAAAAACGCTATGGCCGGTTTGCCATTAGGTGGTGGTAAGTCTGTGATTATCGGTAATGCTAAAACCATCAAGTCTGAAGCCTTGTTCCGTGCCTTTGGTCGAATGGTCCATCGCCTAAATGGCAGCTATTACAGTGCTGAAGATGTGAACATTACCACACACGATATTATGCAAGTGAACCAGGAAACGCCTTTCGTGGCCGGTTTAGAAGGTAAAAGCGGTAACCCTGCTCCCTTTACTGCGCTAGGCACCTACCAAGGTATTAAAGCCGCCGCGATGCATCAGTTTGGCTCGGCCGATCTGAATGGTAAAGTTGTCGCGGTGCAAGGTTTAGGCAGCGTGGGTTTTTACCTGTGTGAATATTTACACGCTGAAGGCGCGAAACTGATTGTTACTGATATCAATGAAGACGCCATCACTCGGGCGGTGAATCAATTTGGCGCAACAGCTGTAGGCTTAAATGACATCTATGCGGTTGATGCTGATATCTATGCCCCCTGTGCACTGGGTGCCACATTAAATGACGACACCTTGCCACAGTTAAAAGTAAAAATTATCGCAGGTTGTGCCAACAACCAATTAAAGCGCGCAGAGCATGGCCAGAAGTTACGTCAAATGGGTATTTTATATGCACCAGACTATGTGATTAACGCCGGTGGCATTATTAATGTCGCCTTTGAGATGCGGCCACAAGGCTACAGTAGCTCTGAGTCAACGGCAAAAGTGAAGCAAATCTACGACACCTTGCTGACTATTTTTGAACGTGCTGATGCAGAAAATTTACCCACCAGCACCGTAGCGGATCTGATGGCGCAAGAAATTATTGCTCGCGGTAAACTGTTATAACGCTTTTTAGTGCAGCAATGTATGAAGGAAATGATGGCTTAAGGCAACGCGGTTAATGAGCCGCGGTTTGCTTTAAGCCATCAAGGTCATGGCTGGCAAACACAGCACTTTACTCGAATCGACCGTACAGCACTAACCTGCACTGCTGTACGGTAGACCGCAGCTAAAACTTAACTCTCTGTTTGGCGTGTTAACAAGCTTAAGCGCGTAATCTTACACACTTAACTGCAAAGTACCACGCTGATGTGCTCTTTGTGGCTCATTATTACAGACAACCCACACCATTCCAGCCTAGCCATTTCAAGACAAAACAACGCCGCAACAGCTCAAGCCCTACAAGATAAACTTAACGATTAAATCCCAAGCTATTAGTAAGATTGATAAAATAATCAATAGAAAAATACTCACATGTAGCCAAAACATCGATTGCGGCTTTGCCTTGCTGACTCGCTGTTTGATCACAACCTTAGTCTGTTGCTTACGACCAGAGGAAACCACCGCCCCGGCCGTTGCTGACGCTTTTTTCACTTGAGACATTTTCAACAGCAATCCTTCAGAAAATGTTAACACCACTCATTAATGCGGATAAGAGGCAGCTAGGGCCTGTAATTCCGCACCGGCAACACGAGTGATCCGCCAGTCATGCATAAGACTGGCACCTTGCGCTTGATAAAAATCGATTGCCGGTTGATTCCAATCCAGCACTGACCATTCAAAGCGACCACAGCCACGTTCTACGGCCAGTTTTGCTAAATAGCTTAATAATAATTTACCTAAACCCTTACCCCGATATTCAGGTAGAACAAATAAATCTTCTAGATAAAGCCCAGGTTGCGCTAAAAATGTGGAGTAATTATGAAAAAACAAAGCAAAGCCCGCCGGTTGCCCTTGATACTCAGCAATCACCACTTCGGCTGCGGGCTTCTCGCCAAACAAGCTCTGTTGTAACTTTTCGGTGGTGGCGACCACCTGATCTGCCATTTTCTCATACTCGGCTAAGCCCTGAATAAAAGCTAAAATTAAAGGGCAATCAGCCTCGGTTGCTAAACGGATCGTGCGGTGATTATTCATAAAATACCTTTGGGATCATAAAATGTCAGGCTAGGCTCAAAATAAGATACTACTATAGCCTGCGTTATAGCGAAAAAAAACCGGAGTATACTCCGGTTTCTTAAAGCGTTAGCGATTAGGCTGCATCTTTACTCGGTAAACTGAATTTTTCTAGTTCACCGGGTTTAAAACTATCCACACTGATAGCTTTAAAGCGTAATTCATTCATTTTATGCAGCGATGCAGCTTCAGCTTCTGAAATAATCTTCGCCGCTAACGCTTGCTTAATGGTATCCACCATCGGTTGCTTACGCGCTAACTGACCAGACTTTTGCCCCTGAGCTATTTTCTTCAATAATGGCTGAGCTTCATGCATCGCAACAAAAGCCGCTTCCATTAGGCCTGTGGCATCATCCGCGTCTTCGCCGACATAACACAGATGCGTTAAGCGATCGCGTACCACATTGGGTTTAGACAGTGTCTCGCAAATTTGCTGCGCCACTTCATCGTTTGGCAGTTTGTAGCCGATACCAAATGGAAACACCAAGGTACGTAATGTGCGTGCCACAATGCGATTTGGAAAGTTAGCAAAGAAACCATCAAAGGCTTTACCAATTTCATATAAAGCACGTGCCACACTGTAATGTACAAAAGGCAGATCCGCTTGTTGACGGCCGTTATCTTCATAAAACTTCAATACGGCTGAAGCAATATACAACTGGCTTAACACATCGCCTAAACGCGCTGAGAGCATTTCTTTGCGTTTTAAATCACCGCCCAGCATCAACATAGATACATCAGCACTTAGCGCTAAGGCACGGCTCATACGGCTTAATTGCTTGTAATAACGAGCCGTGTCACCTGACACCGGTGCAGTGTTAAAGGCACCGGCCGTTAAGCCCTGCCATAACGCTGAAAACGTATTGCCTACCGCAAAACCAACATGCGCCATTAATAGCTTATCAAACTGTGCTAAACCTTCATCGGCATTCGGGTTAGCCGCAGCTTCTAACTCCGCTAACACATACGGGTGACAACGCGTGGCACCTTGACCAAAGATCATCAAGTTGCGCGTTAAAATGTTCGCACCTTCAACGGTAATCGAAATAGGCACGCCCATATAACCGTGTGCTAAATAGTTCATCGGTCCGCACTGAATGGCTTTACCAGCATGAATATCAAACGCATCGTTTAATAAAATACGTGACATCTCAGTCATGTGATATTTGGCAATGGCGGTGACGACGGCAGGGCTAAGTTTTTGATCAATCGCACCCGCGGTCATTACGCGCATGGCTTCTAATGTGTAAGTTAAGCCACCGATACGCGCTAAGCCTTCTTGCACACCTTCAAATTTACCAATTGATAAACCAAACTGCTGACGCACATAACCATAAGCGCCCGTCATCCGAGCCGCTAAGTGACCCGTTGCGGTGGCCAGCGCCGGTAATGAAATACCGCGACCTGCCGACAAGCACTCTACCAGCATACGCCAGCCGCGACCGGCATATTCTGGCCCACCGATAATCCAATCTATCGGGATAAATACGTCTTTACCGTAAGTGGTACCGTTCATAAAAGCCATATTCATAGGGAAATGGCGATCACCAATTTGCACGCCAGGATGGCTGGTCGGAATCAACGCACAGGTGATGCCTAATTCTTCTTTATCACCCAGTAACTTATCAGGATCAGATAATTTGAACGCCAAGCCCAACACCGTTGCCACAGGTGCTAAGGTGATATAGCGCTTATCCCAGTTCAAACGAATACCCAGTACTTCTTTACCTTCAAATTCGCCTTTACACACCACGCCGGTATCAGGAATACCGCCCGCATCAGAGCCCGCCTCAGGGCCGGTTAAAGCAAAACACGGCACATCAGTACCATTGGCTAAGGGTGGCAACCAGCGGTTCTTTTGCTCTTCTGTACCGTAGTGCATTAACAATTCACCGGGGCCTAAAGAGTTAGGCACCATAATGGTCACGGCAGCTGTTAAGCTGCGCGTCGCAATACGCGACACGATTGTCGAGTTGGCTATCGCTGAAAACTCACGCCCACCATAGCTCTTCGGAATAATCATGGCGAAGAAACCTTCGCTTTTAATGTAATCCCACACGGCTTTAGGCAGGTCTCGCTCTTCTTGCACGATCTTGTAGTCATCCAGCATTTTCAGCAAGGTTTCAACTTGATTATCCATAAAGGCTTGCTCATCGGCCGATAACTCGGCTTTAGGAATGCTGTGCAGTTTTTGCCAGTCTGGTTTACCTTTGAACAGTTCACCATCCCACCACACATCACCGGCTTCCATCGCTTCACGTTCAGTATCTGAAAGAGGCGGTAAGATTTTTTTGAAAATACCAAACACCGGTTTGGTGATCAGACTGCGTCGAATAGAGGTGACACCGAATACCACCACCAGAATAACGATAATTAATAATAACAAGACCATTTCAGCTTCCTTCCAGCATCAGGCTACGGTTTGTGTTACGCCTGTCGGCATAACATTCGTCAACACAGGCGCAGCAATGGCTGCCGCCAAATAAGGGATCAAGCGTGCTATCACGCCTTCGATATCAACCGACTCGTTAAAATCGGCTAAGGCAATTTCTGCCAACGCATCGTTGGATGCCATGGTAAAAACAATAGAACCCAATGAAAAATGCAACCGCCAAAACAACACGCTCGCAGGCAAATGTGGACAGCTTTGTTGCACAAGTAACACAAACTTATCTAGGGTTTGACCATAATGATGATTAATAAACCAACGCAAGTGGCCTTGCACATCGGTATAACCACGCCCTAACAGTTGCAAAAAAGTACGGGTGCCTTTGCGCTGTACATGGTTAAGCTCTAACAAGGGCTTTACGAAAACAGCGAGGATATCCGGTAAGCTATTCGGCTGGGTTTTCGCCAGTAATTGAACAAACTCATGATCTAACCGCGGCATCAACACTTGCAAATAACGCTGTAGCACCGCTTGGATCAGTTCTTTTTTAGAGCCAAAGTGATAATTAACCGAGGCCAGATTCACTTCCGCTTTGGTTGTGATCTGGCGCAGTGAAGTATCATTGAAGCCGGCTTCGGCAAACAGGTTTTGCGCCGCATCCAAAATTTTTAATTGTGTATTCACTTTCACACTCATTTTATTCAAACATGCTTTTTAAACACCCGTTTGAAATGTACGTTTGAATGACTGGTCTGTCAAGTGACATTCTGCAATGAATGTAAGTAATGCCGAGATGTTGCATGAGTAAGATGATGGGTTTTAGGCAGGCGGTTAAGTTTGCCATTCGCTCTATAGCGGTGTTTTAGCGCGTTGATCTCTCCAAGTTATCGCTTTTTTTGGTAGGTAAAGTAACAGGCCGACTGAACCGCCGACCTGTTAGCGTGGTTTTTACTTCAGAGTACGCTCAAAAAAGCGCGTAATGCTTTTATGTAAATGCGTTTGAACCGGCTGACCAAACATCGAGTGTTTACTGCCTGGGTAGTCAATCATCTCAAACAACAGGCCTTTATCCTGTAAGTGTTTATACAGCTTAGTACTGTGGGTAAACAACACATTATCATCAGCCATACCATGATAAATCAGCAAATCGCCTTTTAGCCCATCGGCATAAGGGAAGACCGCGCTATCACGATAACCCTCGGCGTTTTGTTGTGGGTGCCCTAAGTAACGCTCAGTGTAATGGGTATCATACAAGGCCCAGTCGGTAACAGGCGCGCCCGCAACGCCGGCGGTGAAATAATCACCGGCTTTAAACAGGGTCATGATGGCCATATAACCGCCATAACTATGGCCATAAATCGCTATTTTCTGCGGGTTGACATGAGGCAAAGTTCGCAGGTACTTAACACCGGTGATTTGATCATCCACTTCGACCTCACCGAGTTTTTTATAGATCGGATCTTCAAAGGCTTTACCACGGTTGTACGAACCACGATTATCTAATTGAAATACTAGATAGCCTTGTTGCGCGAGGTAATGCAAATACAAATTGCGCTGACTCCAACTGTTCGTCACACGCTGAGCATGAGGCCCGCCGTAGACACTGACGACCACAGGGTATTGTTTGCCTGGCACGATATTTTTGGGTTCAAATAAACGGTAATGTAAGGTTTGACCATCATCGGCCTGTAACGTGCCAAAACGCGGGGCATTCAGCTCGCTATGATAAGGGTTTAACGGATGATCTGCGTTCAAGGTGTTTTGCGCTAACCAGGTAAGCACCTGACCATCAATGGCACGCAGCGCTACTTTATCGGGCGTTGTGACATTGGAGAAGCTATCTATAAAACTGCTGCCATCTTTGGCCACAACCACGGCATGATCATAACCGGCTTCTGTGATGCGTTTAATATTGCCATCTTTTAAACTCACCTGATACAGATGACGTTCTAGCACGCTATCTTTGCGCCCGGTAAAGTACAGCAAACCTTGCTGCTCGTTGACGGCATCTAGCTGATCCACCACCCAGTCGCCCGCGGTGAGCTGACGCAGTAACTTGCCATTAAAATCATAGTGATATAAATGTTTATAACCACTGCGTTCAGAGGCCCAAATAAAGCCTTGATTATTACTCAAAAAATGTAGGTCATCATGCAGGTTCAACCACGTGTTGCTGGTTTCCGTTAACAGTACTGTTTGCTGATCCGTTTTAAGATCAACCAAGCGCAGTTCTAATTGCTGTTGGTTACGGCTTTGCCATTGATAACTTACATACCGCGCGTTTTTGCTCCACTCGACTCTTGGCAGATAAATATCAGCATTATCACCGTGCGGTAGCCACTTCACACTACCATCGTTTAATGTCACAACACCTAATTGAATAGTCGCATTGGCGGTGCCGGTATAAGGATAACGCTGTTTAAACAATTTAATTTCGTCAGCATATATTTCATTACGAACGACTTCAGCAACCCCACTTTCATCAGTACGGGTAAAGGCAATTTTACTGTCATCCGGAGCCCACCAATAACCTGTCATGCGGCCCATCTCTTCCTGTGCCACAAACTCGGCCATCCCGTTTTTAATATCACCACCGCCATCAAAGGTCAGTTGGGTTTCTTTACCGGTCGCTATCTCTTGCACAAACAAGTTTTGCTCGCGAATAAAAGCAACATAACGGCCAGTAGGTGAAATGGTGGCATCGGTTTCAAACTCTGGGGTATTTGTCAGCTTTTTTGCTTTATTGCTGGCGAGCTGGTAGTAATACAAATCACCATTTAAAGGGAATAATAAAGCGTCACTACTTTTAGACCAACTGTAACTGACAATACCCGAAGCAAATAAACGTAGTCGCTCGCGGCGGGCTTTTTCTTCATCAGACAGTGTTTCTGCACCACTAATTAAATGGTCGGCATTCACCAGCACACTGTGTTTGCCCTCTTTAATATGGTATTGCCACAAATCTAAACGGTTGGCATCTTCAACTTTGCCTTTAAGATAGGTAACACGGCTACCGTCAGGTGCCATGGTCAAAGAACGAGGCGTCGTGCCGCTTAACACTGGATCGGCGAACAGTCGCTCCAGTTCAAGTTGCTTTGCATCAGCCATAGCGGCACCTCCAAGTAATAAACTGAGTGTTATCAAAACACGTGGTAATTTCACTGGCATTTTTGTTCCTGTGTTTTTGCTGTAATTAAGCGTAACGTTTGTATAATGCTTCGATATAAACTGCAAGCAAAAGCAGATTGCGTTAGGCTTATCTGCGCTGAACAGAGGAAATCTTGATGAAACTGACCGAAGTAAAACACCCACTGGTGCAGCACAAAATTGGTTTATTGCGCGCAGCCGATATTAGCACTCGCCAATTTCGCCAATTAGCCGCAGAACTAGGTAGCCTCCTGACTTATGAAGCAACCAAAGATCTGCCAACTGAGCAACTGACGATACAGAGCTGGAACGGCCCTTGCGACGTGCAACAAATTCAAGGTAAAAAAGTGACCGTAGTACCCATTCTGCGCGCGGGCTTGGGTATGCTAGACGGCGTTTTAGATTTAATCCCCAGCGCTCGCATTAGCGTGGTCGGTATTTATCGTGATGAAGAAACTCTGCAACCGGTACCCTACTTTCAAAAACTCGCTGCCGATTTGGATCAACGCTTAGCGATTGTTGTTGATCCCATGTTAGCTACGGGCGGCTCGATGATTGCAACCATCGATTTACTTAAACAGCATGGCTGCCAACAAATCAAAGCTTTAGTGCTGGTTGCCGCCCCTGAGGGAATTAAAGCGTTAGGCGAAGCGCATCCTGACATTGAGCTTTATACCGCAGCGGTAGACCAAGGTTTAAATGAGCAAGGTTATATCCTGCCAGGCTTGGGCGATGCCGGTGATAAATTATTTGGCACTAAATAAGCCGTTAGTGCCCATGCACAGTATTAAGTACTTAATGCGTATTTTTTTGAAGTGAAAATTCATGCAGTTGATCCCATGGTCTTATAACAGCGCACAGGGTCTGACCGTGCGCGGACAACACAGCGTGCCAAGTGGCAAGCCTGTATTACATTTTATGCACGGTAACGGCTTTAGCGGCCTAACCTACAGCCCTATGCTACGCCAACTAAGCCTACATTATGATTTGTTCTTGTCGGATGCCCAAGGCCATGGTGATAGTGATCATGGCGAACAGTTTTTAGGCTGGAATAACATTGCGCAGATTGCCGCAGAAGCCTGGTTAACCCATCGCCCATTGTTTGGCACTGCGCCCGTTTACGGCTTAGGCCATAGTTTTGGTGGTGTATTAACAGCCCTGATCCACGCCGAGCATCCACAGTTATTTCAAGGGTTGGTATTACTTGATCCGGTGTTATTCCCCCCCTCAATGCTATTACTGGCCCGAACCCTTGAAGGTGTGCGGCTGTTTAAAAAAATCCGTTAGCCAAAGCCGCGTTAAGGCGACGCCAACATTGGCCCGATCGCCCTACTGCCTTAAGTTACTTTCAAAGTCGTCGTTTATTTCAAAGCTGGGATGCACAGGCGCTTAATGCTTATGTTGAACACGCCTTAGCTGACCAAGACGATGGTGTGCGCTTAAAGTGCTTACCAGAGCGTGAAGCCGATGTGTTCAGCTCCTACCCAAGAGGGCTATGGCCGGCACTTCGTAAAGCAAAGGCACCGGTAAAAATCTTTTATGGGGAACAAACCTTTCCATTTGTCGTCAAAGCCGTGGCTAAATGGCAACAATTAAACAGCGGGGTGCAAAGCCGGCAAGTGCCTGGCGGCCATTGCTTTATGCAAGAACAACCGTTGCAAAGTGCACTTTGGGTGCGCGAAGCATTACAAGGGTTTGCACCGATAAAATAGGCCTGTTTCCTAAGTGTGCATGCGTTATAATGGCCGAAACGTTTAGGCAGGGATTTCTAAGATGAAAAAGCTAGTTGTCGTCACCGCATTATTATTATCGGCCTGTAGTCAATTACCCGATATCGGCGCTGACAAACCCACCACCTTAAGTGCAGAGAAACAACCGGTATTAGCCGTACCCATCCCGGCACCGGTTACCGATGCCAACGAAGTGGCTAATAACGATACTACCGAGTCGTTAGCAACCGATTTCGAGCATATTTTCATTGATACTGATATGACTTTTGAAGGCGTCTTGCCGTGTGCGGATTGCAGCGGCATCGCATATCATATTAATCTGTATCGTGATGGCCGCTTTGAAGCGCGTCAAGAGTATCTTGGCCGTGGCCAAGTGCAATTAATTAGCGGCTCTTGGTTGTTAGAAAAACGCACTTTGCATTTGATTAATCAGCAAAGCACGCTGCCGGTTTTTCATTTTCGCAGCAATCAGCACTTAGTGATGACGGATTTGGCCGGTAAGCCCATTTTGTCGTCTGAAGCGTATCAATTAAGCCGTTATGCCTCGCTGAAAAAGCTCGACCCACGCCAACCGCTTCTGGGTATGTATCAATTAAAAAACAATGTTGCGACCTTTATAACCTGTCAAAACGGTGACACCTTACCGGTGGCTAATACACAAAATCATTTACCCATGATGCGCCTGTATCAACAAGATACACGCTTAAATAATAAACCGGTTATTGCCACCTTAGTTGGGCGTAAAAGTGCGGATCAGCACGGTATTGATACGCTTTACATCGATAAATTTGAACAGTTTTGGCCTAATGCCACCTGCCCTGATCAATTTGCTCAAAAACAGTTACAAGGTATTGTCTGGCGTGCGGAGAAAGTGGCTAACCGTTATATTCCACACCAGTTAAATGTTCGGCTTATATTTGAAAAAGACCGTTTATATGGTTTTAGCGGCTGTAATAACTTTAACGCCAGCTATCAGCAACAAGCCAATACCCTGAGCGTGCAACCGCTTGCCAGCACGCGAAAGTTCTGCGCTGACGCCAGCAACATTGAGCAGCAATTTACCGAAAAACTGCAGCAAGTTGACCGCGCGGAAGTGAACGCCGATAAACTGCAATTATTTTATAATAACCAAGTTATTTTAGAATTGGTGCCTGCGGTTAACTAACACAGCTCATTGTTATTTTACATATACCGAAAATCTTCTACGCATAAAAAACCCCAGTGCATGACAACACTGGGGTTTTAAAATAGCCATTAATTATCAGATTGAATTAATTCTTCTTACTATTGCGCCGACGTCTGGCAACCGCACCTAACCCCATAAGCCCACCAAACATCAGCATTAGCGCCGAAGGCTCTGGTACACTTGCAGGCACTGCACCATAGATAATATCGATAGACGTTGATGCAGTTCTATCATTTTGTTGATCAAAGGCTGACAAAGTAATGGTATAGATACCCTGAGTTTGCACATCAAAACCTGTTGGTGCAAAAAAGCCCAAGTTCCATGAGTTTTGTGCGACATTACTACCAGTTCGCAAAATTTCATACCCTACAGCGTTAACTGCTTTAGTTCCACGACCATTACCCGTTGTATTATCGCCAAAAGCATGGTCAGCCAAGGGTACGTTAATGGGATCAAACGCTAAATAATCAACACCTGCGCTAGGATCGAAATCAATTTGCAATAAGTAGGTAAATTGGTCTAAAAATGTTCCCTGATTTCCAGTTGGATCGACGTTAATCGACCAATCAAAGCTGAACAATGAACGGTTTGCTGGGGCAATGCCATCACTAGGCTGAAAAGTATAGGTTTTATTACCATCATAGTTATAGATGCCTGCGGGTTGACCTGCCAAGTTGTAACGCAATTTACCCCGTAGCGCTAACTCAAAAAAACCATCGTTTATACCGGTAAATGACCCATTCGCATTACCAGAACCAAAAATGACATTCGGTGTGACATTACCTGTACCGTTAATTAAAGCGGCATGTGCGGGCACTGCAATTAAGGTCGTTGCTAAAGCTAACACTGCTGGAAAATATTTCATAATTCATCCTTGTTGTTAAAATAACTTTTTGTTTTTATACAAATACCAAAGAGAAATTAGCAATAATTAAGCCAATAAAATAATCTACTTAAAATCAATAACCTATAAATTAATGTTTTGATTTTTTTGTTTTTTTGTAAGATTTACTGACAGCCAATAGTTGAGAATACCCCCTAGCCGCTCATTCAAATTACAAAAAAACTAAATTGCAGACATAAAAAAACCACCCTAGGGTGGTTTTTTTATTCAAGCAGTGTTTAGACTAAAGCTTCTTTTGCTTTTGCTACGATAGCAGTAAAAGCGGCTTTGTCATAAACAGCGATGTCGGCCAGGATCTTACGGTCGATTTCAATTGAAGCCTTTTTCAGACCTGCAATTAAACGGCTGTAAGACATACCGTTCATCCGTGACGCTGCGTTGATACGCGCGATCCACAGTTGACGGAACTGACGCTTACGCTGACGACGGTCACGGTAAGCATATTGACCGGCTTTGATAACAGCCTGGAAAGCAACCCGGTAAACACGACTACGGGCACCGTAGTAGCCTTTAGCCTGTTTTAATACCTTCTTGTGACGAGCATGTGCCGTCACACCACGTTTAACTCTTGGCATTTCTGACTCCTATTAAATTATGCGTACGGCATGCAACGGACTAAGCCGGCAATATCCACTTTTGCGACTAAGGTTTTTGGACCTAACTGACGCTTACGCTTAGAAGTCTTCTTCGTCAAGATGTGGCGAAGGTGAGATTGCTTACGTTTAAAGTTACCTGAAGCAGTCTTTTTAAAACGCTTCGCGGCACCTTTGTTGGTTTTCATCTTTGGCATAGTATTGAAACTCGCATTGTTAAATGACAACGAATAATAAGGCGTTAAAAAACTGCGGCAAGCCGCAGTTTAATAAACTTGAAGGCGCTTATTACTTCTTATTTGGGGCTAGCATCATGATCATCTGCCGACCTTCTACCCGGTTAGGGAAAGATTCACAGATGGCGATATCGCTAAGATCCTCTTTAATACGAGAAAGCATTTCGATACCGATTTCCTGATGCGCCATTTCACGACCACGATAACGTAGTGTTACTTTAGCTTTATCACCCTCTTCAATGAAGCGACGCAGGTTGCGTAGTTTTACCTGGTAATCGCCTTCATCAGTTCCAGGCCGGAATTTAATTTCCTTGATCTGGATCTGTTTTTGCTTTTTCTTTTGTTCTTTAAGAGCTTTGCTCTTTTCGAACAGGAACTTACCGTAGTCCATCAACTTACAAACTGGTGGTTCTGCTGTAGGACTGATCTCTACTAAATCAGCACTTGCTTCTTCAGCTAACCGAATTGCTTCTGTCGTGGTAACGACGCCCAGCTGTTCACCTTCCATACCAATTAATCGCACTTCTGGCAGATTAATTTCTTCGTTTATCCTGTTAGGACGGTTGGCCGGTAATGTTTTCTTTCCTACTTTAATAGTATGTTCCTCCGAAAATTTTATAATTCACTTAAAGCTTATATCCGGTTTTTAATTTCAGTCAGCATTTTCTCGACAAAGCTGGCAACAGACATTTTGCCTAAATCATCAGCTTTACGTGTTCTGACTGCAATATCACCTGCTTCGACTTCTTTATCACCGACGACAACGAGGTAAGGAATACGCTTAAGTGTGTGCTCGCGAATTTTAAAGCCTATCTTCTCATTTCTCAAGTCACTTCTTACTCTAATACCGTGAGATTTGAAAGTTTTTACTAATTCTTCGACATATTCGGCCTGATTATCGGTAATATTCATAATTACCACCTGCGTGGGTGCTAACCACGTCGGGAAAAAGCCGGCGTACTCTTCGATGAGAATACCAATAAACCGCTCTAACGAACCTAAGATCGCACGGTGAATCATCACCGGAACCAGTTTTTCGCCGCTTTCAGACACATAACTGGCTCCTAAACGACCCGGTAACGCGAAGTCGAGTTGCACTGTGCCACATTGCCATGCGCGATTTAAGCAATCGTGCAAGGTGAATTCAATTTTCGGACCATAAAAAGCACCTTCACCAGGTTGCAGTTCATAGGCAATATCATTGGCTTTTAATGCGTCCATCAAGCCTTGCTCGGCACGGTCCCAAATCTCATCAGAACCAATCCGTTGTGCCGGACGTGTCGATAGCTTCACCACGATGTCTTTAAAACCAAAGGTACTGTAAGTATCAAACACCATCTTGATACATTTAGTCACCTCTGCCTGCACTTGATCTTCAGTACAGAAGATATGCGCATCATCTTGGGTAAAGCCGCGCACGCGCATCAAGCCGTGTAAGCCACCTGAAGGCTCATTACGGTGGCAACAACCAAACTCGGCCATACGCAGCGGTAAATCACGGTAAGACTTTAACCCCTGGTTAAAGATTTGCACGTGGCCCGGGCAGTTCATCGGTTTGATGGCGTACTCACGATGCTCAGACTGGGTAGTGAACATATTATCCGCATACTTTTCCCAGTGTCCCGATTTTTCCCACAATACACGATCCATCATTAATGGACCTTTCACTTCATCGTAGTCGTACTGGCCAAGCTTCTCGCGTACAAAAGTTTCTAGCTCACGGAAGATAGTCCAACCATCGTTGTGCCAGAACACCATACCCGGTGCTTCTTCTTGCCAGTGAAATAAGCCCAGTGCTTTACCAATTTTACGGTGGTCACGCTTCTCGGCTTCTTCTAACTGGGTTAAGTAGCCCGCTAATTGTTTCTTGTCTGCCCAAGCCGTACCGTAAACACGCTGCAGCATTTTATTTTTTGAGTCGCCGCGCCAATAGGCACCGGCCACTTTCATAATTTTAAAGTGTTGGCAAAAGCGCATGTTGGGCACGTGCGGGCCACGACACATATCAATATATTCTTCGTGATGATACAGCGCAGGGCTGCTATCACGCGGAATATTTTGCTCCAGAATTTCTTGCTTGTAGCTTTCGCCACGTGCGGCAAAGGTATCCCAAGCTTGTTGCCAGCTCACCTTGTTTTTTACCACATCATATTCGGTTTTGGCTAACTGCAGCATGCGCGCTTCTAGCGCCGCTAAATCATCACTGCTGATCGGCTGTTCTAAATCAACGTCGTAGTAAAAACCATTATCAATAACAGGGCCGATAGCCATTTTCACGTTTGGCCAAAGTTGTTTAATCGCGTGGCCTAATAAGTGTGCACAAGAGTGACGTAAAATCTCTAAGCCTTCTTGATCTTTGCTGGTGACGATACTTAAGCTGGCATCTTGTTCAATCAGTTCACAAGCATCAACAAGTTCACCATTAACTTTACCGGCAATGGTGGCTTTAGCTAAACCTGGGCCAATGTCTTTAGCAACATCAAGTACAGTAACGGCATGGTCAAAGGCGCGCTGACTACCGTCAGGCAGAGTAATAACTGGCATGATCAATCCTTTTACAGTGGTGGCCCAAACCAAGGGTCACTTGATTAACAACAAAACGCTATATTCTATGCACCTTGCGTGGCAGTTGACACCCACAACTTAGGGTGTTTGGTACACAGCGTGGTACACAATTTTGAATTTCACCTGCTTATCTATTTTGCTTCGGATTAAAACAGGGATGAGCATTGTACATTAAAAACTGCTATCAATCATTTGCTAAGGGATCTTAAATTTATTTTTTAACAGAAATATGACTAGCACAATTGCGTTAAATAGAATGACAGCATGCAACTCAGCGCTATAAGTTCAGCTAATTGCTTAATCGATAAACTTGAATAAGAGATGTCAACACTATGAATTTATTTATTAAATTAAGCTCTTATATGGCCGAGCCTTAATTCCACTGCCATACTTTTATTGGGTACTAAAGTAAAAGGTTGACACCATGCATGTAAAAGCTGACAACTTATTGCTAACTGCAATCTGCAAGGCTCTTTCCACTCACATAATCGATGACTATGTACTGAGCGATTTCAGGAACCTATTACTCAGAATATCTCAAATTGTTTTGGAGCAAAAAAGCGAGTCTGAGGGAACTAACATAAATAACCATGCAAGGTTGTTAGGTTATTGAAGTACCTATTGATTGCAGAAAACTTGAAAGTAGCCTTAACCGCAAACAATAAATACATTGAGATTAATCATTTAAGCTCTCCCATTTATGGGTTTTCACATCGCCGTATCGCCGTAATAAGTCAGCAAGAAAATTCACAAGATAACCACCAGACACGGCCCTTTCCTTCGTGTAAAGCATCACTGTTACAGCGTTTTCACTCTCATCACTAACAAATACTTCGGTATGCAAAAACATACCTTGTGTCTTCGCTTCTTCAGTTGTGGCTTTCAGTATGCGTTTAATGGCAACTCGACTTTGATGAGTATCTTTTAGGGTTAACGTGTGTAAGGTCAATGAATGCTCCATTATTGTGCTTATAACAGCTAAATTTTTTTGATATCACAACTTATCGCAAGATCAGTTGTAGTCACTTCAAAAATCATCTCATTATCAACTCGAGCCATTGCATAGTCGCCGTGTCATTTATCTCTGTTTTAATTCTCTGCTTTGCTTCGGAGGTTAAAGAGCCTAATAATGATAATTTCGTTACAAACATCACCAAGCTCAGTGATTTTTCATTTAGACCAACACCACTAAAAGGCGGTTTATCCTGAAAAAGCACTGTCTTGCATATATCAGAAGGAAAGCCCCATAAGGTTAAAAAATAAACAGCACTCATTGTCGACGGCTTGTAACAAAGAGCTTGCTCGATATCAATTAATTTACTTTCAGCATCAGGGTCGTAATCGGTCTGCTCTAAAGCCTGTGAAAAGTGCCCAAGCCCTGTCAATAAAGCAGCAACATAAATAAAATCCTGCATTTCCGTGCTAAACCCAAGTGTTTTGCTATTTTGCCGACATGCGGCGGCATAGCGATATGTCCACTCACTGCAATGCTTGTAAACTGAGAGAGGGATTCTTAATGATACTTGTTGCTCAACGGAGATGGATATCACGATCGCTTCGACCAGACGCAAGCCAAGACGTTTTATTGCTTCCGCTAAAGAGGTAGTATGAACGCGGTATCCAAGAAATGCTGAGTTAGCAAACTGTATAATCTTCGCCGTTATCACGCTATCTGTCACAATATGTTCAGTAACGTCTTTGATATCGATATCCGGCTGTGATAAGAGATTCTGTAACTTTAATGCCAGTTCCGGTAACACAAAAAAGTATCCAATTTGCCCCAGCTTCGCTCGAGAGACCTGAGGAAATTGCAATTCGTTCAAACGCTCTAAACATAAAAAAACATGATTTAAATCGTTTTCAGCAAAAGGTTTACTCAACACAAAGTGCGCAACCTCACTGGCCTTAATGATCACATCTTCAGTCACGTCTCCAGTCAGCAAAACCCTTACCGCAGAGGGATAAGTACAGGCAATTTCCTCAAGTACTTCATCGCCATTTCTCATTGGCATTAAATAATCACAAAAGACCACGTCTGGAGGGGTGCTTTCGCCCCAGACACTCTGCCACATAGATTGTTGCTCACATAAAACGAAATGATAGTCAGGCTTTAAACGGCGACATACACGGTGCAAAGCTTTTAACATAAAACTGTCATCATCAATAAACAGGACATTCAACCCCGTCATACCCTACTCCTGTAGTAATAAATTATGGTTCTGCAATGCCTAAACACTTTAAAAAACATGCCTCTATTTGAGGTTGTGCTATTAAAGATCCCTGAATAACATCACAATTAAGCTTTTCTAAAATATGGCGTTGTTCAAGCGTTTCTACGCCCTCCACCACTACCTGAATTTTTATGTCATGCGCCATACGGATAATGTTTGCTATCATGCTTTGAGTATTAATGTCGTGCACAATAGGAGAAATTAAAGATCGCGCAATTTTTATTGTATCTATCGGTAGCTTTGATAAATAAGCTAATGATGAATAACCTGTGCCAAAATCATCGATAGCGATACTAAAACCCACTTTTTTTAAAGCGCTCAGTATTTTTGCGCTTTGTTCAATGTTTTCAACTATCCAAGATTCGGTGAGCTCAAACTCCAGTAACGCGGTATCTATCTTTAAGTTAGCCAATATCGCTTTAACACGCGAAATAAAATCGTCTTGCGCTAATTGCTTACCAGAAACATTAATAGAAACTTTGTTTAAAGCGACACCTTGATTTATCCACTTGGCTAGTGCCAGACAAGCACGTTGAATAACCCAATAACCAACTTCAATAATTTGACCATCATGTTCTGCTATTGGCATAAAGATCGCTGGCGAAACATCACCAAAAGTAGGATGTTGCCAGCGTAATAACACTTCACAACCAATAATTTTTTGTTGGCATACATCAAACTGTGGTTGAAAATGCAAGTAAAGTTGTTCATTTTCAATCGCATAAGATAACGCCTCACTGAGTAGCAATTGCTCACGTTTACGGTCAATTAATGCTGCGTTATACCGCATAAAAAAACCGGAATGCCCTTGCACATGCAAACTATTTGTAACAAGTACATGGCTCAGAAGCTCTCGACCAGAATTACCATCCCAAGGTGCAAGGCAATAAGAGATGACAAACTCAACCCCCAAACCATTTTTTCTAAACTTTTCAATAGTTAACGGTTTTAGTAGCGCAGTGAGTCTCTCGTAAACATCCAAGTCTGAAGCCACATTTTCAAAAATCAAAATAAACTGTTCATTCGCTAAATAACCTAACGTTCCAGAGAGTCCTTCAGCTTGTTCTAAAAAGGTTGCAGATATTTCATCAACTAACGCTTCAACTTCGGAATAACCAATAATGTTAGACCAAAAAGCGTAATCTTTTAACTTAATCGCAACCATCGAAAACGCTTCACCGCGTTCAAGCAAGCTATCAGCTTTTCGAACAATTGACCTTTGATCGAGAACTGCAGGTAAATTAATACTGCTTGAAAACAAGGGAGGCGCTTCTTCAATAATTTGTAAGTGAAGCAGAAGGGCACCAGGCTCAAAAACTTTTACAAACACTTCAACATCTAAGTCTTTTGTTGTTTTTAAAACCGCATGGTCTTTTTCTTTGGCTATTAAATCAGTCAACTCATGCGCTGAAGTCGTTGAGAATAGCTCATATAAAGTTGAATAAGGATCATAATCTAGGTCGAACATCTGTTTAGCAATACCATTTGCACGGCCGATTTTACCGTCAGCGAACACTTCTATTATTGCATCGGAACTACTTGCCATTAACGAATTAACAAAAATGTTATTGCTCCTTTCGTAATAGGCTTTGAAAGCATTTTCAACTTCGGCTAATAGCTCTACTTCATCCCAAGGTTTTTCTAAAAAACGGAAAGCCGTACCACCGTTAAGCAATTTTAAAACAGAATCAAAATCAGTGTATCCACTTAGCACCATAGCTACCGTTGAAGGATAAGATAATTTAACTTCGGCGAGTAATGCTGCCCCGTCCATTTCTGGCATTCGAAAATCCGTAATCAGAAGCTGACAAGCCTCCTGCTGCATCACTGACAATGCTGCTTTTGCATTATCCGCTGAAAACACTTTATAGCCTGCCCTGAAAAGCAATCTGTTGAGCGATCTCAAAATGCTGGGTTCATCATCTACAATTAGTATTTTTTTAATCATAAAAACCACATTAATAAGGTAGTAATGCTTGCCAGCAAACTGTTATCGAGTGTTCCGCTAATACAGTGCTCAAAACATATCTTCTGCTTATAATAATCGTAAGTCGGAGCTATTAGGCATTGCCAGATGACTTACTAAGTGGCGAATACCATTTTTCTTGATTATTTTTAACTTATAGCATATCTTAAACAAAGAGACAAATAAGCCAATTGAGATAATTGAGCCACCTAGCCGAAGGAAGAAAAAGAAGGCGAGCACTCTATGAATCAGCAAGAAACAGCATCCCTGCCTGTAATTTTGTGTGTAGACGACGAGTTAAATATTTTAAAGTCGTTAACACGTTTGTTTTTGTCTAAGCCAGTAAAGTTATTGCAGGCATCAAGTGGGCAAGAGGCACTCGCTTTGCTGGAAAAGGAAAAGGTTAATTTAATTATTTCTGACATGCGTATGCCCAACATGACCGGAGCCGAGTTTCTTGCTCAGGCTGCGACATTACAGCCAGACGCTTATAGGATTTTAATGACAGGCTACGCCGATCTGGCATCAACAGTCAGCGCCATTAATGTTGGTAAAATTCACCGCTATGTGCAAAAACCTTGGGATAACGCTGAGCTTTTAAAGCACGTTGATGATGGTTTAGAAATGTATCGATTGGTCAAGGCCAATAAAGAACTTACAACAAAAATTGCTAAGCAGAATAAACAACTTAAAGAGTTAAACCATAGTCTTGATGAGATGGTGCAGCAACGAACTTTACAATTGAAGAAGACAATACAACAATATAAAAAGTTGGCAGAAACACGTGGCAATGAGCAAAAAGCAACTCTCGAGGTTCTCTACAATATTATTAGTATTAATCCGGCCCTCAATGGAAAGTTTGCTCAACATGTGGCAAAAACATGCGCCAATATTGCCGCGATAATGAACCTCTCGGGTCCAGAAAAAGACTTGATGAATAAAGCAGGCCTTTACTCAGAACTGGGTAAATTAGGTTTACCCTCACACTGCCTTAGCACTCCCTCTTACAAATTAGACAGTTCAGAACGCAAAAAATTTTTACAACACCCCCAACTTGCAGAAGAAATGTTAGCTCCAGCAGTTCACTTGCATACACTCAGTGAGGTTATTGCTAATCAGTACGAGCGTTTCAATGGCAGCGGTGAACCACTACAAAAAGTAGGAACTGACATCCCTATTGGTGCCAGAATATTAGCGGTAGCGAGAGATTTCTGGCTTGCTGTATATCAGCAAATGAATTCAAAAAGTTACACCAGAACTGAAGCTTTTGAGTTTATCAGAATGCAAAAAGGCACTCTGTATGACCCCGACGTTGTTGCAGCGCTAGAAAAGTTAATAAAAAACAACATTGATAGTTTTGATAAAAATATTCAAGACGGGCTTCACGTTGAGCAAATACAAGTTGGCATGCGCCTATCACAAAATCTATATAACCGCAAACACATGCTACTGCTGCCTAAAGACCATATTTTTTGCGATAAGACGTTGAGCAACTTAATAAAGTATCAGTCTAAACATAAGGAAAAACTGCTGGTCCAAGTAGAGCCTTTTACAATAAAAGAGGATTCCGATGAGGAGTAACTTCTCACTCATCGTTCTTCTCAGGCTAATGTTGGCCTAACTATGCTGTTCTTCAGAAACAAACCACCTTATGCAATTTCGACCTTCTTTTTTAGCGGTATATAATGCTCCGTCAGCATGAGCAAGATGTTCAGTCAATTCTTTAGGGTCTTTAGCCGCGACTGCGGTAGCGCCGATACTTACTGTGTAAGCAATCCGATTGTTTTCAAAATCAACCGGCGCATCTTGTATGGTTTTTCTTAAGGTCTCTAAAATCGGCGTTGCCGTGTCAATACTTGCGTTTTCAATTAAAATCGCAAACTCTTCTCCGCCTAAGCGGGCGCAATAATCGTCTGAGCGCAAGGCGTTTTTAATTGCTGTTGCCGTAACTTGTATGACTTGATCACCCGCATTATGGCCATATGTATCATTCACGCGCTTAAAATAATCAATATCTAGGATGGCAACCACATAAGGTATAGTTTGTTTATTGAGCCCTGCACAATGCTCTACGAATGCTCTTCTATTTGGTATTCCGGTCAATGAATCTGTCATTGCCAATAATTTCAATTGTTGTTCGGCAGCATTTCGGGCATTTTCAATCTCTACAGCATAATAAAGACTGGCTAATGCATCTAACAAAGGCTTTAAGAAGGTAGCGTCTGCTTGGGTGTAATCTTCAAACTTATTGGCAAGACCAATCATGCCTACCACGCCATCTTTAAGCTCAATTGGCAACCCCATAAAGCGGAATATCTTCGGATGGCCTTTGGGCGTTCCTCTAGATGCAGGGTGTGAAGTTGGGCTATTACTAATAACGGTTTTTTTACTGGTAATCACACGGCCAAATAAATTATCCAAACTTTCAAAGTAAAGTTTGCCTTGTCGGTAAAGCTGGACCAAATGATTGCTATGCTCGTTCCATGCCATTTCCGTGATTGCATGAATAAACAAGACAGACTTACCATCGATTACACGCATCTGACCAATAAAAGCAAACTGGCTTTCAGCAATTTCCGCTAACTCTGACAAAATTTGTCGACATGCCGAAGATAAATCATGTTCTTTTAAATAAATAGACTGAGCCTTACTGATAAAACCCAACAAGTGTCGCTGCCGCATTTCAAGTAGCTCGGCTTTTTTCTTATCAGTGATATCTCGATGAGTGCCGGCTAATCGTAAGGGCGTACCATCTTTTGCGCGCTGCACTACTTTAGCGTATGTTTCAATCCAAACCCAATGGCCACTGCTATGCCGCATTCTATAAATGGTGTTAAAAGTCTGACTAACCCCCCCAGATGATTAGATAACTCTTGCTCAACACGCTGAATATCTGCCGGATGAACTAACTGCCGCCAATACTGACTACTCGGCTCCACCAAATCAAAATCAATCCCTATAATCTCACACCAGCGTCCGTTCACTTTATTCACATCTAATTGAACATCCCAGTCCCAAGTTCCTAATGCAGAGGCTTCAAGTAGAAGTCTCATTTGTTGATTCGTTTCAAGAAGCTTTTGCTCTGTATAACGATTAAGCGTGTGATCGATAAGCATGGCATGAATCATATCTAGCTTACCCTCACTACTAAAAAATGCTTTTGTAATAAGCTTTACCCAATGCTGTTTATTATTTGACGTCTTGAGTCTGAAAATCGCTTCTCCTTTAGTCACGCCTAAATGGTGGTTACTAAACAAAAAATTGAATTCATCTAATTGGCTAACATCGATAAAATCCTCAAATATCGCTGTTTTTTTACGTAAATCTGCAACAGCAATCCCAAACAAGGTTTCAATATTCGAGGAAACGTAACTTAACTGCATTCCATGAATATTTTGCCATTGGAGCAATACTGCTGGTGAATTATCAATCAGGCTATGTTCCTGCTGTACCAGCATAAATTGACGATATAACGATAAATAAGCTGAAACATGTGAACTTAGGCGCTGTAATATCTCTATTTGTGAAGCATCCAATGTTCGGGGTTGAGAATCAATAACACATACCGCTCCAACAATGACATCATCAAGTAATAAAGGAACACCTGCATAAAATCTGATATGAGGCTCGCCAGTAACCAGTGGATTATCGACAAAAAGTTTGTTTTGCTTTGTATCTTCCACAATTAATGTGCTTTGGTTTTCCACAACATGATTGCAAAACGCATCTTTTCTGAGAGTACTTTGAACATCTAAACCAAAACGACCTTTGAAGAATTGTTCATTTTCTCCTATTACCGAAATCAAAGCTGTAGGAACGCCCAATAGTAAAGCCATTCCTGCAAGTAACTCTGAGAGGCTTTCGTCTTCAAAACCTTTTTCAAGATGATACTCAGCAATTTTATTCAATCGTTGAATTTCGTTCATTAGATTAATTTCCCAAAGTTAAAGAGTAAAACATACTGCAAATGTCATAATTAAATTGCATTACTATCAAACTTGCCTCAATTTATAGCATGAAATATAAAAAAATTTTTAATCAGCTAAAACCTTATCCAGCCAATCGATTACCGCTTTACTCTTTATTCTTGATTTAAGCATTAGCAAGCTTTCTGAATTAACCTTCTTATTTAATGCTAATTTGCTAACAAACATGACCAAATTGAGCATAGGTTCATCACCGTCCGCCGCAACCAAGTCTGGTGTGTCTTGCTGCGAAATGATTTCGCATAAATCAAACGAAAACCCCCACAATGTCAGTAGAAAAACGGCTCTTAATGTCACAGGATCAGCGCTTAACCCTACATCAAAATTAATTGGGGCCTGGTGTGAATCAGGGGTATAGTCTGGGTAATCTGCAGCCACAACAAAATGCCCTAATCCCGTCAATAACGCAGCAACAGAAATCAGATCTTGCATTTCAGTGTTAAAACCCAACAGTTTGGAATTTTGCCGACACGCAGTGGCATAACGATAAGCCCAATCACTACAACGTTTATGCACTTGTGCAGATACTGTACCTAACATGCGCTGTTCAATCGAGATTGACACAACAATAGCCTCTGCAAGCCTAAGCCCCAGCCGCTTTAGCGCTTCAGTTAAAGAGGTAGTATGTCGGCGGTATCCCAAAAATGCTGAGTTAGCCAGTTGAATAATC
The DNA here is from genome assembly GCF_052655985.1 of Alishewanella sp. HL-SH05. Next base: position 1,790,976 of record NZ_CP199753.1, on the reverse strand, counting down.
TTAGCCGTTACAACACTGTCTTGTTCAATTAAGTTAGCGGCTTCTGTGATATTCATTTCAGGCTGAGAAAATAGTCGCTGTATTTTTACTGTTGTTTCGGGTAGCGAAAAGAAATAGCTATGCCTGCCTACTTCATTACGAATTTTCGGCGAAAGCATCAAGGCATTAAGGCGCTCAAGGCATGAAAACACGTAATTCAAGTCATCATCGACAAAAGGTTTACTTAAAACAAAATGGGCAACATTGCTTACACTGCTAATCACATCTTCAGTGGTATTTCCAGTTAGTAATATACGCACTGCAGATGGGTGAATATGTTCAATTTCTTTCAGCACTTTATCGCCATTTTTTAACGGCATTAAGTAATCACAAAAAACCGCATCAGGTACCATGCCCGTTGATAATGTATTCTGCCATGCGGTTTCTTGATTACACATTATAAAGTTATCATCTGGCCTTAAACGAACAGCTGTTCGCTGCAACGCTCTTAGCATAAAGATGTCATCATCTATAAACAGGACATTAAATGCCATTATAACGCTCCTAACAGAGAGCTGATCTCTGTCCTTGCGACGGCCAAAATATTAACAAAATTATCCTCTGGCTGGGGTTTTGCAATAAGGAATCCCTGTATGACATCACACTTAAGCTGCCTTAACATTAAAAGCTGTTCAAGGGTTTCTACCCCTTCAACAACTACCTGCATTTTCATGTCATGCGCCATACGCGTAATGTTGGCAACCATACTCTGAGTATTGAGGTTTTGCGCAATGTCAGTAATCAAAGAACGGTCAATTTTAATTACGTCTATTGGCAATTTAGATAAATACGATAACGATGAATAACCTGTACCAAAATCATCAATAGCAATTGTGATGCCCGAAGCTTTTAATCGATTGAGCTTTTCTACGCTCTGTTCCATGTTTTCCACTAACCAAGACTCGGTCAATTCAAATTCAAGTAAGGAGGCATCGATGTCAAAATTGGACAGTATTGATTCAACACGTGTAATAAAGTCGTCCTGAGACAACTGCTTACCCGATATATTTATTGCTATTTTATCTAACTGCACACCTTGCTGCTGCAAATTAACAAGCATCTGACATACTCGTTGTAAAACCCAGTAACCCACCTCAACGATTTGGCCTTCTTGCTCGGCTACAGGAATAAATACAGCCGGTGATACAAAGCCCAGCGTCGGATGCTGCCAGCGCAACAATGCTTCACAACTGGTTACTTTGTGTTGCAGTAAGTCAAACTTAGGCTGGTAATTTAAATAAAGTTGATTATTTTCAATTGCGTAAAACAAGGCTTCGCTAATTAGTAGCTGTTCTCGTTTGCGTTCAATCATTGACGCGTCATAACGCATAAAAAAATTAGAATTACTATTGATGACTAACCGATTAGAAATTAAGACATTATTTAATAATTGACGGCTTTCTTTGCCATCATCAGGTGCGATGCAGTAGGATATCGCAAACTCAACTCGAACAGCACTCTTGAAAAAATCGGGTAATTGAAAAGATTGAATCAGTACGGTCAGTTTTTTATGGACATCAAGTTCTGATGAAATGTTATCCAATACAAGTATATACTGCTCATTTGCTAATTGTCCGAGTTGTGCAGCCAGTGATTTTGTTTGTTCAAGCAAAGTGACTGAAATAGCATTTGCTAATTTTTCAGCTTCAGAAAAGCCAATCATTTCGGACCAGTATTCATAGTTCTTCAACCTTATTGCCACTAGTGCAAAAGGATGATTTGAGTCTAGCAGCGCATCTGCTGAACGCAAAATAGCCTTTTGGTCCATTACTACTGATGAGTTAGCGCCTAGGAAAATGGTTGAAAACTGATCTGCATGTAATATTAATTGCAATACACGAGACAACTTATCAACCACTTTTACAAATATCTCGACATCTTTACCACTGGTCGTTTTAAACATGCCATGCCCGGTATGACTCTCAAGCAATTGCGCTATCTCTTGCTCTGTCGCTGTTGGCAAAAGCATGCTTAAGGTGAGTCCTTGAACTTCATCTAAATTTAGCGCTTGCTTAGCCACACCATTTACTCTGACAAGTCGGCCTGTATTGGTTATCTCAATAAGGCTATCAGCACTGCTTGACATGAGTTGGTTAACAAGTGTGTTATAGCGCCTTTCGTTGTAGATAACAAAGGCGTTATTAACTTCTTCTAGTAATGTTTTTTCTTCCCAAGGTTTTTGCAAAAAACGAAACGCAGAACCCGCATTCAGCAGCGCCAAAACCGAATTAAAATCAGCAAAACCACTTAATACAATGCATAGGCTTGAGGGGTAGTGAATTTTCAGCTCTGCCAGCAAGGCTGCGCCATCCATTACTGGCATTCTAAAATCAGTAATGACAACCTGACATGCCTCCTGATGCATTATTGCAAGCGCACCAGCTGCACTATCCGCGCTGAATACAGAGTAACCCGCTCGTTTAAATAAACGGGTTAATGCTCTTAATATGGCTTGCTCATCATCGACTAGTAGAAGCTTGTTGGGCATGAAAATACCATTTAATTTAAAAGTTGACTTACAACATCACGTAACTGCTCATTCTCAAACGGCTTTGGCAATGCTAAATCTGCACCTAAATCTAATGCTTTTTTGAGGCCGTATCCGGAGAGGCCTGAAATCACAACAATTTTGATGTGAGACATTTCTGGTTGTTGGCGAATAAACTGCAACACTTCATACCCATCTAATCCCGGCATGGATAAATCCAGAGTGACCAAGTCTGGTTTAGCAGACAAAATCTTCACACCGGCTTGGAAACCATCTGAGGCTGATATAATGTCAAAGCCGCAAGGCCTTAAGGCTCGCCTTATCGCATTTCTGACTTCAGGTTCATCGTCAATAATTAATATTCGTTTAGTGCTTATAGCTGTTGGCGCTAAATTGCTAACACCCGAGTCAAAGTCTTCAGGAATGGGCATGTTTTGCTTTTGAAGAAATAATATAAAGTCGTTTAATAACACCCTATAGTTACCCCTTCCTGGTAGCTTGTATCCTTTTAACCTTCCTTGTGCTATCCAACGACTTACTGTCCGTTGGTGTACATCACAATACTGCGCAATTTCGCCTGGCCTCAATGTCCTCATAATAAGCAATCCATATTCCAACTTGATTATTTGGATGTTATAGCATAGATTAATGAAAGAGACAAACAAGACAAATGAGAAAAAGTAATGGGAAAGACCAAATGCTTAATCCCCCCTCCAGTTTTCGCTGTCTCTCAAGCCATCCTTCTAACAAGGAAAACTCAATGGCCGCAAATTTTAACATCGGCTGGGCTTTATCATGTTAACTAATTTTATTATCGCGCTCTGCAAATCAAAAACATTTTCATCACGCCGCTTTTGGTTTTTTGCAAGCACGACATTTTTAGGCTTTATAGCCAATTCCTTAGCGATAAACATCCCTTTTGTAGTGCCATTTGTGATTGGCAACATCGCTTTTTTAATTATCTTATTACGCCTAGGTTTACTCTGGTCTTTATTGAGCCTTGCCATTGTCTGTGCCCCTTTAAACACTGATATTGTCTGGTATAACAGCATATTGCAGTTAATATGCTTTTTGCTGTTTAACTTTAATCAAAGGAAACCATGGGTTCGGTACATGCTGCTTTACAGCATCGCAATTGGCATAATTTATTATCTGTTTAGTTTTGAAGTTCTGATCGATTCACCCGCCATATTTTTAAGTATTGTGCTTTTAAACTGTTTAATTTTCTTAATTTGTGTCAAAACAGTACTGATGCTTGATGCGATTACAGTATCGCCAACAAAACAAAAACACTTGAGTTTAAAACTACAGCTAACTCATCGCATTGGTTTGTATAGTGCTGTTCCAACAACCATTCTTATTGCGTTTATTTTGCAAGGAGCAACAAGTCTGCACTTGTCATCACAACTTCAGTTTTATGACCGTGAACAAGATATATTTATCAGTAAGATTCAACGCCATGTGGAACGTTATATCAGCAACACCGAACTTGTAGCTAGCCTAGGACGAGATAATATCGACAAAAATATACTGCGTAATCTAACCGAGCAACAATCTGAATTTATTTCTGCGCTTGTTACTAATAAAAATGGCGCTATTGCTATGTTTTACAAAGCAGATTTACCTGAAAATTTTATGCAAAATAGTTCTGTAGCAGACCGCAGTTATTTCATTAAGCCGAGAGAGCTTAATCAAAGTTATGTTAGTGAGACATTTCAAGGCAGAACAATCGGTCAGGATCTATTATTTGCTGTCAGTTCACCTATTTACAAAGATGGCATGTTTGATGGTGTCGTCGAAATATCTGTTGATCTCAACACCTTGACAAATACCTTGATTGCAGATGATGCTTTGAATGCCAATCGTATTTTGCTCGATAGTGGATTTAAAAAGATTTGGGGAATGGATACACTTGGCGAATTGGGTGAAGTTTGGACTGAACGACCATTACTCGCCCCCTACCAAACATCGTTAATTAAACAGCTTTTTCTTAAGACAACTAACCCCATAATTTTCAGCTCAGACTCACGCTTTATCGTTATTAGTAAATATATTAATGATTTACGTTGGACAACACACTTCTATGTGGATACCTCTCCTTTTGTTGTTACTTATTCCATCTATCTTGGAATTGCCATGCTCTGTGCCCTGGTATTATTGCAGTATGTGACAGTGTTAGCCGGCCGCTTTATACACAACTACACCGATACTTTAGAAGATATTGCCGAATATGCCCATCGATGGAATTCAGATTCAACTGATACTAAACCACTCACCTTAAGGCATACCGCACTGGACTTTGAAATATTGTTAGACAGTATTTCGGGTATGCAAAAGCGCGTTATCGCCTCACGTAAAGCCATGTTAAATTCAATGAAAGATGTGACATTACTTAATAATGACTTGGAAAACAGAGTAAAAGAGAGAACGCTGCAACTTGAAGAAGAGCGCGATAAGGCGAAACAACTCGCGGCAATTAAAACACGATTTTTAGCTAATATGAGCCATGAGATAAGAACACCTATTACGATCATAAAAGGCTTTACTGAAGAATTGCTTGGCGAAACGAGTGGCGATGTTCGAAACGTATTGAAACGTATTAATCAAAATACCCTGCATCTGCAAAATGTCATTAACGACATTTTAGATACTGCCAAAATTGATGAAGGAAAAATGGCGGTGGTAGTCCAGCCACTTGAACTAGGTCCCTTTTTAGAAAGTATCGCAGAAAACACATTACAAATGGCAAAGCAAAAAGATTTATTGTTTGATTGTGATGTTAATGATGTTTATCAAATGGGTGTGATGGCGGACCCGTTCAGGTTACAACAAATATTGCTAAACTTACTCAGTAATGCGGTTAAGTTTACGACTAAGGGCTGTATAACCCTTAAGGCTGAAAAATACAATGACAACACTTTAACGGTTAAGGTGATTGATCAAGGAATTGGCATGAGTCAACAACAACAACAGCAAAAGTTGTTCCAGGCATTTACTCAAGCAGACTCCAGTACTAGTAGGGATTATGGCGGCACAGGCCTTGGTCTGTACATTAGCAGACAACTTGCTGACGCAATGAATATTAAATTGTCATTAAGCAGTGAATTGGGCAAAGGTTCAACCTTTATTCTTACCTTTAAATCTATACTTCTGCCTGCAGAGCTAACAACTGTTACAAATGCAACGCTGGTATCGCCGTCACCTAAAACCAGAGACGACCTACCAGCGCTTACTGGTAAAATACTTATCGTTGACGATGTACAGGATATACGAAAATTATTAGCCTCCTATCTTAAAAAAACCAATGCGAAACTCGTGTTTGCCGAGAATGGGAAAAAAGCCATTGAAGTTGCGCTAGCCGAAGCACCTGATCTTATTGTCATGGACCAACAAATGCCGGTCATGGATGGTTTTACTGCAGCATGTCAGCTTAGAAGTAGCGGATTTACCTCACCTATAATTTCACTTAGCGCCGATGTATTTGAAGATGATAAGCTAAAAGAACACACCTCACCTTTTAATGTCACATTGAATAAACCCATAAACAAAACGCAACTACTCAACACCATTGCAACACTCTTGACCGCAAATTTCATCGATACGTCTGCTGATGCTCTTTTAGCTTACGATAGTGCTAACTCTAAAGAGACAATTGCTAAAAGCATAGCTGAAGAAGATGAAGAATTACGCCAAGACTACCTTAATAGCCTTAATACATTACCAGAAGAATTAGCATTACTTATTGAAACTTTAGATCAAGAGGGTATTGCAAAGCTATTCCATAAAGTTAAAGGCACCAGTGCCTGTCTGGGGTTAAACGACATAAGCGATGCGGCTACGCAAGCGCAATCTGCGTTAAAAACGGGGGAGTCTCTTGAAGAAATTTGCAGGGTATTTATTGCTAGATTGAAGGGTGATGGCGGATAAGAGCTTAAGATGCTGATTAGCTAGTTTGAAGCATCACCTCTGGTTGTAAGATCGGTATAGAAATAGTGAATGTTGTACCAACGTTAAGCTCAGAAGAAACAGTAATTTTCCCCTTATGCTTTTGGACAATACTGTAGGACAAAGATAACCCTAGACCTGTCCCCTGACCTACAGGCTTCGTAGTATAAAAAGGCTCAAATATCTTACGCATAGCAGACTGACTAATGCCACAACCATTATCTCTTATACTGACAACAAATGTCGTTTCAGTTGCCGATGCTGCAATATAGATATGGCCTGCTTCTTGAATAGCATGTGCTGCATTGACCAGTAAGTTTAAGAAAACCTGATTTAGCTGCATTGGCTGACAAAACAGCTTTGGTAACTCTTTTTGATAATCACGGTGAATTTCAACATTATATTTAAGCTGATTGTTGGCAATCTTCAATGTACTTTCAATACCGTCAACAATATCTGCATATTGCCATTCGCTGTTATCAACGTGAGAAAACGCTTTCAGATTTTTTATAATTTCAGAAACGCGACCAATACCTTCCAAAGATTCAGACACTAACTCAGGCATATCCTCACGCAAAAATGAATACTGAATACGATCATGCATATCTTGCTGCAATGCCAAAAACGTTTTGTTTTCTGTCTTGCGTATCACTTTTTCATAAAAATTGGTCAATTTTAATAATTTTGCAGCATAATCTTGTAAGCTTTGTAAATTTGAATTAATAAAGCCTATAGGGTTATTAATTTCATGCGCTACACCCGCGGCTAACTGACCAATTGCTGCCATTTTTTCAGATTGTAGTAACTGATTCTGCGCTGCCTCAAGTTTATTATTTAATACTTGCAACGCGGCATGCTCTTGCGCCAATTGCTCAGACAATTGCTTTTGTCCTTGGTAGTAACTCGCTAACTCGGTAACATCTTGCACAATCATACATACTGTTTTAACGCTATTGTTCTTCACATCTAACGGCAGAAACTCGATATTCTGATACATCAACGTTTCTTCACCGGTTATCGGCCGGCTACTGCTAAACAAAAATACATGGGGACGATGCTCCCAATATGAGAAACTGGCGTTATTTAATATAAATACGCTATTAATTTTCTTTTTCAGATACTTAGCTTCATTTGGAAACAAATCCAACAAACTTCTACCTTTAACATCGTCAGAACTAATGTTAAGACGATCAGCAAAAAAATCATTCCAATACTCAATACCTAAGTGTTCGTTTAGCACACAAACACCAAGTGGTAATTTTGCTGTCAGATTCTCTAATACACTAAGTGTAGTCATTGTCACTCCAGCAAAAGATTTAATCTGTTTAATAAAGTGGCAATAGAGTCTTGTTCTAAACAGATAACGATTTTTGAATCAAAGTGACTCGATTCCACTTTAAATTCTACTTCCATTAGCAACGTATGCGCCCAACGGTAATGATCTGATGATAACTTTTCAGGCTCAAATACTGTTGGCATACTGAGCTTTGTGGTAAGTTCTAACTGTTCAGCAAAACCACTCAAACACGCCCCGGCCAAAATATTCGACAACTCAAGCAATAACTCTTCACGAGTGACGTCTGATAACGGCAAGTCATAATCCATTAATTCAGCAACAGCCTCACAGCCTAAACGGGATTGCAATGATACGACTTCACCTTTCACCGTGCCTAAAAAGGATTGCCGAGTGTGCCACATATTGTTTGCATTCAGTATTTCGATGAATTCTACAGGCGTAACAGAGAATATCTTTGGAATAGAAAGTGCTATTTTGGCTTCGATCAGTCTGGCCAATGCATTTGCAGCCTGACCCATTGAGATATTCATCAGCTCCTGTAGTGCATCGCGCTGCTCTTCAGTCAAAGCGCTTATCATATTAACCCCACATCAGTTAACACCTGATGCAGCAATTGAGGGTTTAAAGGTTTGTGCAAAAATCGAAAAGCGCCTAACGCATCAACAATTTTTTTTGCTTCTGGCTGAATGTCTGCGCTTATTACAATAACGATAGTTTTTGCATGATGATCGTGTAAATAGCGCAGTACACCAAAACCATCGAGTTCAGGCATGGTGAGGTCTAAAAAAAGAACATCGGCTAATCCTGCTTTAACGGCGGCAAGTGCTTCTTTGCCATTAGTCGCCTCGGTTATTTCAACATCCCAATCAGCAGGCAACGCTCGCCGTACCGCTTTTCTGGACATCATAGAATCATCTGCTATGGTAATTGGTATTGGCATAAAACCCTCAACTTGTCTCATTTGTCTTATTGCTAGTATGGTAAATCCAGAAACTAAAGTCAAAAAATTATTGCTTTTTTATTCAATAGCACTAGTTTTAGTGGAGATTCACTGCAATAATCACACAGAGACAAATAAGACAACTTAAAGCAATAGCATGACCCAATCCGCATCGATTTATAAAGAAATAATAGTCACGTTTACTTAAACGTTCCAAGAATAGAGGCATTATGAAGGGTATTATTTTTAACGTTCTTGAAGATATGATTGTAGAAAAGTGCGGCATGGCTGTTTGGAATGACTTGCTCGCAAAACATGCTCCACCAGACCGCGTTTATATTTCGGGTAAAAGCTATGAAGACAACGAGTTATTTGCCATTGCCAGCGATGTAGCCGTCTTATTAAACATTCCTTTGCAACATGTTGTAAAAGCATTCGGTGATTTTTTGTTTCAAGGTTTAGCGTCAAGACATAAAGACGTTATTGCACAATTTTCTGATTTTTCCGAATTAGTGATGGGTATCCATGATGTAATTCACGTTGAGGTAAACAAACAATACGTTGAACCGGCGCTACCAACGATTTCCTGTCGGTCTCCATCAGCTAACCAGATTGAACTCACTTATTCTTCGCCACGAAAATTATGTTTTTGTGCAGAAGGACTCCTTTTCGGTGCCGCTCGCCACTACGGACAACAAATTAAAATAGAACATACTGTTTGCATGCACAATGGTGCAGAACATTGCATTTTGGATATAGAGCTGACACATGGATGATGTATCAAACCCCTACTACGTAGCCTACATGCGTGAAAAAAAGGCCAGACGTGAAGTAGAACAATTGCTTGAAGACAGTACCAGGCAACTCTACAAAAAAAATAAGTTACTGGAACAACAACTGCTCAAAATTCAACAACAACAGCAATCTATTGTTCAACAAGAAAAGCTTGCCACACTTGGCACTTTAGCGGCAGGTGTAGCCCATGAAATTAACAATCCACTGGCTTTTGTTATTAGCAATGTGGATACCTTATCCAGCTATACTTCTGAGCTTCTCAATGCAAACATTCATCCAGAGCAAAATAGCATTGCACCTAGCACGCTTGAGATGATAGCTGAAGACTTTCCAGAACTTATCACTGATACTGTCCAGGGGTTAACACGCATAAAAGACATCGTCAGAAACTTGTTGTTTTTTGCTAGAACAGATACAGAATTAATGTCCGACATGCAGTTACGCGACGCGCTCGAGCTCGCGCTTAAGTTATTAGGTCCAAAACTAAAAAATGTACTTTTAACACAGCAGCTTGATACCGTAACGACTATTCCATTTAATTCAGGTGAATTAAATCAGGTTTTAATCAATATTCTCGTCAATGCGATTCAAGCATGTGAGTCCAAGCCTGAAAAAGCCTCCAAAATAAACGTATTATTAACGCAAAATACAACTCATATCATTCTTTGCATTAAAGACAATGGCTGCGGCATGGATGAAGAAACGTTGACAAAAATGTATGATGCTTTTTACACCACCAAACCCGTCGGGACAGGCACCGGTATGGGCATGTCTATCGTCTTACAAATACTTAAACAGCATAATTGCGAGATTGATGTGCAATCTGAGCTTAATATCGGCACAGTAGTTACCCTGAAATTCCCTATCTCGAAAGGGTGATTCTTAATAACACCTTTGAACACATGGATTTAACAACCTTACTAAGCGAGTGGAAGAGCTTAAAGAGGAAATAATGTAACCAGAGAATGAAATAGCTGATTGATAATTTTTAATTCACTCTAAGTGTATTAAAATTTATTAAATAGAACTAAGGTAATAAATCGGCTACAAGTTCGTCAAAGAAATTACAATTATGGCTCATAATCAAAACTATAATGAAGTTACAATTTTGCTCATTGATGATGATGATGTTGATGTGATGGGTGTTAAAAGAGCACTCAAGCAACTGAAAATTTTAAATCCAATAATAAGAGCACGCGATGGCGTTGAAGGATTAGCCATCATTCGTGATACCCAAAAACAACGTAAATCGTATATAGTCCTATTAGATATAAACATGCCAAGGATGGATGGTCTAGAAATGTTATATGAGTTGCGCAACGATCCTCACATTTCCAACTCTATCGTTTTTATACTGACAACATCCAAAGCCGACGAGGATAAGGCAAAGGCTTACAATCAGCATATAGCCGGCTATATCGTCAAGAATCAGGTTGCTGAAGGTTTTGTTCGAGTAGTAGCGTTACTGGATAGCTACTGGCGACTTGTAGAACTCCCAAGCCAAAATTGATGAGGTATTCATGGATAATACTTTAAACGTTCTGCTTATCGATGACGACCAAGTGGATCGGATGGCTACTATTAGAATATTAAATAAACGTGGTGCACTCTACAACATTACGGAGGCTACAACAGCTTCAGATGGATTAAAACTTGCTTTAAAACAGAACTTCGATGCAATCTTACTTGATTACCATATGCCTGGGATGGACGGTATTGAGATGCTCCAACTGTTGCGAACTCAAGCCAATAAACGAGTGGCGGTGCTGATGTTAAGCCGCCAGGATGACGAGGCCTTAGCAGAACAATGTTTAGATGCGGGAGCACAAGACTTTCTTTTAAAAGACGAAATTGATCATAGAAGACTGACTAGGGCTCTGCACCAAGCACAACATCGAAACATGATGGAAGAAGCACTGCTTGCCAGCCGAAATGAGCTACTGCAATTGGTAGAACATGATATTCTGACAGGCCTAGTCAATCGCCGGGGTTTTGAACGGGCGCTATCGGCAGCAGCATCTCGCTTAAAAAGAGGGAGTAAAAGTCTTGCTGTGCTCTTACTTGATTTAGATGACTTCAAAAGTGTAAATGACTCTGATGGACATGATGTAGGTGACGCTCTTCTCATTGAAGTGACCCAAAGACTTAGTTCAGCCATCCGAGAAAGTGACCTGTTATGTCGCCTTGGGGGAGATGAGTTTGTTTTGTTGGTTGATCAATTTGATGATAATGAACAGGTTTTATTATTAGCAGAACGATTAATTGAGGTATTGCGGGAACCCTATGCCTGGGGCGATAAAACCCACATCGCAACTGCAAGCATCGGTGTAGCAATCTATGATCCATCCATGTCTGCTGTTACCGATTTACTTCGTTTTGCAGATATGGCCATGTACCAAGCGAAGCAGGCTGGGCGAAATCAGAGTCGAGTTTATTCTTCGTCATTAGGAGATGCTGCTTTAAACCGCAACCGCATCAAATTCGAGTTACAAAATGCTGTTGCAAACAACGAGATGCGAGTTTTCTATCAAGCACAAATTCGCACTTCAGATGGCAGCCTAGGAGGCTTGGAGGCATTAGTTCGTTGGCAACATCCAGTATTAGGTCTGCTTTCTCCAGCAAGCTTTATTGCCATTGCGGAAGAAGTTGGAACCATTGTTGATATTGGAAATTGGGTTCTTTTAACCGCATGTGAACAGTTGGGACAATGGCAGTTAAAGTACCCCTCTGCCTTTCAGAACGTATCCCTTGGCGTCAATTTGTCAGTGGTTCAAGTGTCATCAACAACACTGCTCGATACAGTTAGTAAAGCCTTAGAAAGGTTTGATGTAAATGTAAGTAACTTAGAAATGGAGATTACTGAGAGCGTACTAATTAAAGACCCAGAAGCTGTATCCACGGTTCTGGCACAACTCGTCGAACAAGGTGTTTTCCTGTCGCTCGATGATTTTGGTACTGGATACTCCTCTTTGGAGCATCTAAAAATTTTTCCAATCAGTGTACTAAAAGTTGATAGAGGATTTGTGGGTGGCGTCGGCAAAGATAAAAAAGCAGAGCAATTGCTCGTCGCTATCATTGCGCTTGCTAAAGCCCTCGAAATGAGAGTGGTTGCAGAAGGTGTAGAAACTGAAGAACAAGCACATTTCTGTCGTAAACATGGCTGTGATTTGCTACAGGGCTATTATTTCTCTATGCCAATAACCGCCGAAGAATTTGAAGCTCGGTTTTTGAGGTAGATATTTTAAGTAAACGGTTTCACATTGAGTAAAACCTTACGTCAATACATAAATTGATGCCCTAAAAAGTTCTTTAATTTACGTTACAACGTGGACTTCGATAAAACTCAACTCAAAAGATAACTATTTGATTGGCCACGTGAAAACAAATCGAGCACCTCTTGGTGTGTTTTTCATTAACTTAATACCCCCCCACACGACTCAACAATTTTTTTAACAATGGCTAAACCGATACCACTGCCTTCCACTTCATCTCTTGGACGAAGCGTTTTAAACATCGTAAATACAATATCGGTGAACTCTGAGGGAATACCTGGCCCATCATCGGCAATTTCAAACTGATGGAATTGACCAATTTCAGAATACTTAACGGTGATTTCTCCTGTACCTTGATCATGATGTTTTATCGCATTATTTATAAGGTTTAAAAATATCTGCTCTAAAGGAATTCTATTTGTTTGAATGATCGGAAGAGCATTTTCAATTTTTAGAGAGAATAATTGATCTACATTTAGCGTTTCAAAAACATTTGAGATTAACAAGTTAACATCTGTCATTTCCAAGAATTCATCTCGGACACCTGCTCGCGAAAAAGCCAATAAATCGTCTAACAGACGCTCCATTCGATTAATCCTGCTATGCATTAAATAAAGATGCGATAAATCATTTTTATCAATTTTCCCTTCTAGGTCCTCTTTTAACCATGAAGCCAATTGATAAATAGCACGTAATGGAGATCTTAAATCATGCGATGCAATATAAGCGAAACTTTCTAAGTCTGAATTAATCCGTTGTAACTCTGAGTTCGTCTGATTTAATTCGTTAATTAACATTTTTTGCTTGTTAATTTGCCTATTCAATTCTACGAGGCTCTGGCTGAAAGTACTTTGATATTCTAAATGGAGAATAATTTTATTGATTCCATCGTCTTTGGGTAACGAGGCTTTAAACAAGCAACCTCTAGACGATAACAAACTTTGCGTTTCTGTGTTGGCCAGTTTTAAAGGGACTAAAATAGGTGTAGTACTCCGGCTACATTGCTTTAAAATCTCTACAATTTCTTGCTCTGTAAATTGACTAAATTTTGAAAGATTGGCAGAAACAAGCTGGCCATGCCGAGTGCCTAAAATAGATGTCGCAGCATTTGAAGCGGCAATGATATCTCCGTTTTTTTTGACCAGTAATAAAGCAACGGGAAAAGTAGTAAAAAATTTATTAAGCTCAAATTGATCCATTAGCTTTTATTATCCCTGAAAATAGTCAATACCGCTTGCATCATTTGATTCTTGATTTTGTTGTAGATAGATCACCACTTTACATCCATCACTTCCTTTGGCGATAGTTTCGCTTAGTTGGACTTTTGCATAACCCAAATTCTCAGCAGCAATCACACCAAAAACATTAGAAGTCATCATACACAATGAAGGTCGGCCTTTAACCTTGTCACCAAAAGGGCAGCTCGTACTTTGTAAAATAATTTTTTCATCCGTTTGCGAGACTACAACAAAATTTCCTGAAATTTTATGCTTAAGGCTAATTAAAACCTGAGTGACTTGCTCACGGTCTAATTTTTCAAGTTGCAATGCGGATTTGTACTGTTCATTTAATTCATCACCAATACGTTGCCCTACAACACTAACGAAGCCAGAAGCGTCGTCGAGGCCAACCACATCCTGCAAAGTCCCAGTCAAATGCCGAAGCACATCTCTAAAAAAAACATCGCGATTCAAATCAATCGATACATCAATGTTTACAGCTTCGATTTCATTCATATTTCACCTTTTGAGTTTACAGAGGTAAATGAGTGTACTTTCCTGCTTTCACTAGCAAGTCTATTTTTCAAAAAACGCCTCTTCAAATTTAGCAGAAGAAACGCCGCTAGTGTGAAAATGGTATTTTTTGGGTTTTAAAACGTTTCTATAAAGTTAAATATCTCAGTTTTACTTTATCTAGTCACACACATCGCTTTTTACGCATCATACGCGTTTTAAAGTTGCCAAAATGAACGACTACGACGTTATCATAACCATCGTCTCTACAGCTGATTGACGCTTTCAAGTTACGCTCTTTCATAAACGATAAATAGCTAACACTGCTATATTGGCTGCTTTGAGCGTTTCTCGAACAAACAAAAGTAGCACCGTTTACGTTTATTTTTGAGCACCTGCACCTGTTCTGTTAATGAGGAAAGTGCCGGTGTTTCAGGTGTCAAGAAGTGATTATTATGCTTGACGTAAAAGCGACCTAACACCAAATGACAGGGCCCGAGCGGGATGTGCTTATAAAAGAAGCGTCAGACAAAGCCAAAGCACGCGATGGCGTAAGACGTATAAAAGTAAACCTTAATGATCATGTTAAAAATCGTATATAAAACCATACTAAATAGCATGGAACGCAAAGGCTAAGCTGTAAAGGCTTCTCGCAAGCTAACGTGACAACGAAAAAAAACATTCACGGCCAGCCGCCCCAAACCGCCTTGCACAGGATTTTTATGCGAAAAGTCCGAACCAGAAACAGAAACAGATCGGTAATATCACAAGCTAAATGACCTGCGATGGCTAGCTGTATCTGGCGCTACATCTTGTTCTGTAATTGTGCGCAGTGATAGGCTGGTTGATGAGCAATCTTGCTACAACCAGTCTTGGTATGCAGCACTCGAGACCCCGTCTTATTCAGTCAAGGTTTCCCTTGGATCGGGGCGCGTTTTGCAGTAGCCCGTTTTACTCACATAATTGTTGTGACATGATTAAGCCCCCAATTAGCGCAAAATATAAGCCGAAAAGGTGATTGAGCAGAAATGCGGCAGTGAAGCAAAAAGCGGTGGCAGTAGTATCACTTGATGCTGGGTGTGACCAAACAACGACAGGCTTTTACTTCACCGTTTAACCAAAGACCAGGTAATTGCACTGTCCGGGCAAGAATACTCGTTAAAAAGCTATCACTGGTGCTGCACATCGGGCCGCTTGCATAAGGACCTGCGTAAACAAGTTGGCCATCATCAAATAATAACACTGCTGGCACAGCGGGTAATACAAAGTTAGCCGCGGCAATCTCAGCAGCCGAACGATAGCTTTGTTGCTGAGCAGTAATCTGATAACGCTCTGAAAAAACATCTGCATGCTCACGCGCCAGTCGACTACAACCACACTGGCTCTCCAAAACATGAACGACATGCCAACCTTTATTATTTACTAATCCCAACTCAGTCAGCGACAAAACGGGCTGTTGCGTTGTCCATTGCTGATTTGGATCAAATTCACCATAGTTATTTGATCCAAACTTATACAAAAAAACACTACTAACTATAACCCAGCAACTAAAAATTATTACCCCAATCCATAGTGTTTTCGTCATACCCATATCGCTAAAACGAGTATTCATTAGACGACGAATTTTTGCGTTTCCTTGTTCAATAAATTAGACAGACTTGAAAGTTGGATTGCCGAATCAGAGACTGCATCACTCATTGAGGCTTGATCCTCGGCCATCATCTTAAGTTGTTGCGTACTACCAGCAACTTCAGCACTTGCCAAATTCTGTTGATCAATCGCATGATTCATTGTGCTGGCGGATTCTGCAACAAATTGAGCTTGGGTAAGAATTGCTTGCAGAAGCTGGTCACTCTCAACTGCTTTTTGACGAGTAATATCAAGCTGAACAACACTTTGCTTCACTACCGCGACCGAATCCGTACTGTGAGTAACTAAACGCGCGATAATTTCTTGTATCTCACCAGTAGAAGCTTGAGTTCTTGAAGCCAATGTTCTAACTTCATCAGCGACCACAGCAAAACCTCGGCCTTGCTCACCAGCTCGAGCAGCTTCAATAGCGGCATTTAACGCTAACAAGTTAGTCTGCTCGGCAATCGACTGAATTACATCTAAAACCTTGCGAATATCCTGACTGGCTATCGCCATTTGGTTCACTTTGTCCCCCGTTTGCGATAACTGGTTTGACAAATGCTCAACAGAGGTAATTGTTTCACTGACCGCATGTTTGCCACTTAGGGCAGCTTGTTCAGCTTCAGAAGCATAACTTGCCACCTGCTGAGCTAATTTTTGCAATTCAGCAATGTTTTGTGACATTTCTTCCGTAGCCGCAGCAATGCGCTCCACTTCTCTAAGCTTTTGCTGCATGCCAGTGGCCAGAGATTTGCCGTCAGCAGATAACTGATCAGATTGACTCTGTAAATTACCGGCTTCTTTATAAACAATGGAAATCGTTTGCTGAAGCACATTTAATGCATTGTTGAATCCAGTAATTACTTTAGCATTTAACGACACCGCCCGCTGATTCAATACAACCCTTCTTTTTTCATCAACCATCGCTTCGGTTGCATCAGACAATGCCTGACCGATTTGAGCCTCCCTCAATGACTGACGGCAAAGCAACACTAAGACGATCGTTTCCAAAACAACATAGGCAGCATGAATCATAACGATTGGCAGAGTGTTGTATTGCTCTGGTAATAAGTACACACCAAGATCTTGCTGCTGCATCCACATAAACAACAAGTGATGCACTGCAATAACGGCGGCGGCAACAATAATAACCCATTGATCTCTGAAGGCAAAAAGAATGGCCATATAAACAAAGATGCCAAAATGTAGCTCTTCTGTACCATAGGATTGATGGATTTGCAGTGCGGCAAAAAACATAAAACTCACCCCGTAGCTAATACGAGATAAAAGATGATCACCTAAAGTTTTATAAAGAAAATAAGGTACAAGCAGTGAAGGGAGACCAACGACGAACACCCCGACCCAGCCCCCAAAAACAAAAGCTAACACGACTGAGAAAATAAACTGGAAAATACTCACGATTCCAATAACTTTAAAAGCATGGGAACGGAAATGTAGATTTAAGTTTGGCATTTAGGCTCCAGCAAAGCAGTTAAAAGAAAATCTTATTCAGTATTTTAGCAGCTATTAATTAAAGTGAATTGTTTTACTACAAGGAAAAGCGAAAAAAACTCAACCATAATAAGTGAACTATCCCTAAAGGTAACACACTTATGTGGCAACAAATAGCAGCTCAAATTAGCTTGGAGTTGGATATCGATTTTCAGGTCGAGCGCAAGATTTCGCTTACCGGTGGCTCTATTAATCTGGCGTATAAAATTTCCGGCTGCGGCCATGATTTTTTTGTCAAATTGCACCATCGCGAACAACTAGAACAATTTGAAAACGAACAATTATCCTTAGTTTGCCTTGCGCAAACACATTGCGTTCGCGTGCCTAAAGTTATTTGCGTGGGTCAAACGCTCGACAAGGCTTTTTTAGTGCTCGAGTATTTACCGCTGGAGCCAGCCAAAGCCGATCACCCCGCCTCGTGGCATCGCTTAGCCGAGCACATCGCTAAACTGCATCAACAACACGAACAAGCCATGTTTGGTTTTGATTGGGACAATCAATTAGGGCTAACCACCCAACCTAATCAATGGCAAGGTAACTGGAGTAGCTTTTTTTCTGAACAACGCTTGGGTTGGCAATTACAATTGCTATTAGAGCAAGGGTTTGGCTTTGGCAATATTGATCATATTGTGGAGCAAGCTCGACAACGCTTAGTGCATCACAAACCCAAACCCAGTTTATTACACGGCGATCTCTGGCGCGGCAATGTTGGTTTTACGGCTGAAAGCCCAGTGATTTTTGATCCTGCCAGTTATTTTGGTGATCGAGAAGCAGATATTGCTTGTAGTAGCCTTTACGGTACCTTTCCTGCCGAGTTTTATCATCATTATCAGCAATATTACCCCTTAGCGGCTGATTTTGAGGAACGAAAAGCGCTGTATAATCTGTATCATATTTTAAACCACGCCAATTTGTTTCGTGGAAACTATCTGATCCAGGCACAAGAACAAATCAAACGACTGTTTCACTTAAAAGGCCAAGCATGACCGACTTGAATCACCCGGTAGCATTAGTCACCGGCAGCGCCCTGCGATTGGGCAAACAAATGATTATCCGCTTGCACCAACAAGGTTATCGTGTACTGATCCACTATCGCCATTCTGCAGCGGCGGCCGAGCAACTCGCCGCGCAATTAAACCAACTACGCGCTAACAGTGCTGCCACGCTTTGTGCGAACTTAACCGACGATGCGGCAATTGCCCCCCTCGCCCAGCAAGCCATTGCTTGTTTTGGCCGTTTAGATTTATTGGTTAATAATGCTTCAAGTTTTTATCCGACACCGCTGGCTAACGCCCAACTGGATGATTGGCAAGAGCTGTTTGGCTCGAACGTCAAAGCGCCGTACTTTTTAAGTAAAGCTTTAAGTGCCGAACTGACAAAGCGCCAAGGCTGCATTATTAATATGGTGGATATTCACGCCGATAAACCCTTAGCTGAGCACAGCATTTATTGCATGGCCAAAGCGGCCTTGCAAATGATGACCAAGGCCTTAGCTCGCGAGCTGGCGCCAGCAGTTCGGGTTAATGGTATCGCGCCAGGCGCCATTTTATGGCCAAGCCAGCCGCTCGATGATGCCGATAAAGACATGGTATTACAGCAAGTACCCTTGGCACGCTTAGGTGAGGCCAACGACATTGCCAATACGCTGCTATTTTTAGCACAAGCACCTTACATTACGGGGCAGATTGTTGCGGTAGACGGTGGCAGAAGTTTAGGTGGTGCCAATAAAGCGTAATATGCCGAGCCCAAAACCGCTCAGGCAAAACGGGAGAAGGTAGTATGAAACCCATATTTCAAAGTGTGAATTGCCCTTTTTGTGGTTATCCCACCGATATTTGTGTGGAAGCCTCAGCAGAGGATCAAGATTACATCGAGGATTGCAGCAATTGCTGCAATCCGATGCATATTCGAGTGCATACTGATGATCTGCAGCATCGTGTGCAGATCTTCGTCGATGCCGATGACGAACAGTATTACTAAGCTTGCTCAGTGTTGGCAAAGCGTGCTGCCATCACGCGCTCAACGGTGCGAATAATCGTCACGGTTTGTTGATCGAGTTCGATATTAATGCGATCGCCAATTACTTTATCGCCTAAGGTTGTAAGTGCCAATGTTTCCGGGATCAAATACAAGCCAAAGCCTTCGGCAGTGACTTCGCCCACGGTTAAACTGCAGCCTTCCACCGCGATAAACCCTTTTGGTTGGATGTAAGGCAGCATGGCCGGATCCACTTTCAGCAGCAGTTGACAGTTTTGCGCATCTTGGGTTTTCCCGACCAACTCGGCCGTTGCTTGAATGTGGCCCGAGACAATATGGCCGCCCAGCTCGTCGCCAAAACGCAGAGAGCGCTCTAAGTTGACTCGGCTACCGACTTTTAGCGTACCAAGATTGGTTTTATCTAACGTTTCAGCAATAACATCAAAGCAAACCCAACCAGCCGCACTGTCAAAGTCGGTGGCGGTAAGGCAAACACCATTAATCGCAATACTGGCGCCACGTTGCAATTGCGCCAGATGTGTGGGGGCAACGTTTAGGGTTAAGGTCCTAAGACCGGGTAAATCAGCAATTTGCTTGATGGTGGCGGTGGTTTGCACTATTCCAGTAAACATAAAACCTCAGTTGTGTTAAATTGCGCGGCTGACAACACTGTAGCAAAATTAAGACGGCGCTCATGTTACCTTTTTCCCGCTTTGAAGCCAGAACCATTTTAACATTATCCGGCCCGATCATTCTGGCACAAGTCACGCAAACCTTAATGATGTTTGTCGATACTGTGATGGCCGGTCGTTACGGTGCTGTCGACATGGCCGCCATTGCGGTTGCGTCAGGCTTATGGCTGCCGATTGTGATGACCTTACAAGGTTTGTTGCTGGCGTTAACGCCGATTATCGCCCAGTTTTTTGGCAGCAAACAAACCAGCTTAGTCAGCCACTATACGTTACAAACCAGTTATTTGGGTTTACTGCTCGCGGCATTATTGTTTATCTTGATGCTGTTTGCTGAAATTCCCATCAGTAAATTACACATGGAAAGCGAACTGCAAACCAAGACCCTGCAATACCTGTACTACGTTAGTTTTGGGCTGTTTCCTGCTGTTGGTTACATTGTTATGCGTAATTTATTTGAAGGCCTCGGCAATACTAAAGCCAGTATGTGGATCAGCTTTGTGGGCCTGTTAGTGAATATCCCCGCCAATTACGTGTTTATTTATGGCAAATTGGGTATGCCCGCGCTTGGGGGGGCCGGCTGTGGTATTGCCACCAGTTTAGTGTTTTTAGCGATGTTTTTGGCCATGCTTTGCTACGGTTGGTTTAGCCGCTCAACTCGGCCTTATCGGCACTGGCCAGCCAGTTTAAAATTAAATTGGCCAGCACAATGGCAAATCTTTCGTATCGGCACGCCCATTGCCGCGTCTATTTTCTTTGAAGTCACCTTATTTGCCTGTGTGCCGCTGATGATTGTGCATTTGGGGCCGGTGATCGTCGCTGGTCATCAGGTGGCGCATAACTACAGCTCGATTATCTTTATGATCCCGTTATCACTGGGTTTAGCCACCACCATCCGCGTCGGGCACTTAGTTGGCGAGCAAAATTTACAAAGCCTGAAAAAAGCCATTGGCTCGGCGTTGATCCTGTCCATGTTGCTGTCGCTGCTCACCATTGTATTTACGCTATTGATGCGCCAGCACGTGGCGGCCTTGTATTCGCCTGATCCTGCGGTAATAGCCTTGGCCAGCTCATTATTAATTTTAGCCAGCTTTTATCAGTTTTCAGATGCCATCCAAGTGGTGTCGTCTTGCGCCTTACGCGGCATGAAAATTACCATGCCGGTATTTTTTATCACGCTAATTTCCTATTGGCCAATCGGTTTTGGCCTTGGCTGCGTACTAGGCTTAACCAACTGGTTGGTTGAACCGATGGGCGCACATGGTTTTTGGATCGGCATTATTGTTGGCTTAACGGTTTCTGCCATTGCCTTAGGTTTCGTGTTACGCAAACAATTAAACAGGATGGAACATGAACATAACGCAGGGGCTACTGCTTAGTGTTGCTACCACACTTTTACTTGGCTGCAGCAAGCCAGCAGGTAAAGCGGAACTCGCGGATTATCAGCAACGTTTAACTCGGGTGTTGGCTTTAGACAAAGCGGACATCTCGCTCTTACCTACTGCTCCGTTACCTGCCAAAAATAGCCTACTGGTGCCGCAACCTGATTTACGCATGGATCTTTTAGACGCGTTTGCAACGCGCCAGTGTGGCTTAGATCAGCTCATTGCCGAGCGCAACAGCAGCATGGGCCGCGTATTTAGCGTGAGTAAACGGCTTAACTACGAATTACGTTTACTGGCGGTGTTAGCTGATTGCGATCAGCAAGATTGGCCTGAGCCATTAAAACAACAAATAACGGAGGTTTATCAGCAGAAACTCGCCCAAATCAACAGCGTGTTTTTAAACATGCTGCAAACCGATGACACCTTGCGCAAACGTTGGCACAACAGTGACAGCATGCTCGCGCCCAATGATAGCAGTGGCTTTAACGAAAGCTTGGCCGCTTTACAGTTGCTAGTAGAATTGAAACATGCCATCAATGCCAAAGATTGGCAACGCGCCAGCCAAATGGATCCTGAGCGCGCGCTAGAAAGTTTATATCGTTATGATTTTCTGTCAAAACTGCAATACAGTTTGCGTTATACCCGCAGTTGGTTTGTGGCAATTAACCCCAAATTACAGCAGATCGCCCCGAGCACACTGTGCACCAATAACCGCAATACCGAACAGTTAGCGATATTAACCACCGTCTTTCGTAAGTTTTTTATCGGCGATATCCAAGCCTATCTTGCGCAGCTTAGCCGCTTTCAGCAACAAAGTTGGCCGCTGTTAGATGAACTGTACCAAGATACGGCGCTGCATCCTGTGTTAGCGCAGCGTTACTTAGAGCAAGCAGAGCAATTACAACGTTTATTGTTAGCGCACGTGGGATGGTATCAAGAGCTTAATAAAGTATGCCCAGTAGGCTTAACCCCAAGCTAAGCACACTTAGCTTGAGGTTGTTGCAGGTTATTTACTGGTAGGTTGATAAGGCATACCTTGTTGCCACCACTGGGGTGCTGGCTTACCTTTTAAATAATGGTCAAAAAACTCAAGCATTTTAATGGTGTAGTCAATTTTATTGGCATACTGCTTTAAATGATGCGGCTCACCTTCGTATTGCAACATCACCACCGGCTTATTAAGGCGGCGCAGCGCTAAATAATACTCAATGCCCTGCTCCCATGGCACTGCGCCATCGTCATCCCCAAATTGAATTAACATCGGGGTGTTAATGCGATCGGCAAAAAACACCGGCGAGTTATCAATATAGAGTTTTAAATTATCAAACATCGAGGGGCCAATTCGGCTTTGACCGGTTTCATACTGAAACTGCCGCGCTAAACCTGACTCCCAACGAATGCCACTGTAAGCACTGGTCATATTCGACACCGGTGCACCCGATACCGCTGCGGCAAACATATCGGTTTCAGTGACCACAAAGGCGGTTTGATAGCCAGACCAGCTGTGGCCATGTAAGCCAATGGCTTTAGGATCTGCAATGCCCAAATCAATCAATTTTTGCACGCCCGGCACTAACGACTCGGTGGCACTTGGCCCTGGCGCGCCCTCACGGAAGCGTACATCCGGTAAAAACACCACATAATCTTGGCCTAAATAAAACGGAAAATTCGGCCGGTGGTTAATTTTCATTTGATTATAATGGTTTAGGCGCTGTGAAAACTGCTCATAGTAATACACCATAACCGGATAGCGTTTATTGGCATCATAACCATCAGGCGTTAACACTACACCTTGTAAACGCTCGCCATCGGTGGTAGTCCAGTCAATTAAATGGCTGTCACCCCAAATAAACTCGCTTTGCTGCGGGTTGACATGAGTTAACTGTAGGCGCTCGCTAAAGTCATAACTGGCTTGCCACAGATCCGGGAATTGCCGGAAGCTTTGCTCAGTAAACAGGTAACGTTGTTGTTGCTCTAACGCTTCGACAAAGTCATAGCGCTTTGCACCTTGTATTAAGGTGGTGAGCGTACCATTGGCCAGTTCAAACTTGGCAAAACCATAGCCCTTGTTTTCTTCGTGATACATGGCCAATAACAGGGTGGCGTTTGGCGCGAAGGCAAGCGTCTCATCGGTTTTTTCTACCCGGTATTGCAGCTGATTAGCGCGGCCCTGCTTAGTCAGGTTTTGGCTAGTGCCATCTAAAGCCAAGGCCCAAATGTCGAAGCGATCGTACACCAACACGGCTGTGCTATCGGCAAGCCAGCCCGCTACGCCATAACTGCGCGCTGGCATCGGTACGTCATTTTCTTCATCGACCCAAGATACGTTAACGTCTGCCCCCAGTAATTGCTGCTGGCCGGTTTGGCTATCAAATAGCCAATATTGCGCATCTTGCAAATACACAACAAAGCGACCATCGGGCGATAAATGCGCCCATTCTTGGCTGCGATTCTCGCTAAACACCGGTTGGCGTTTGCCGGTTTTTAAATCTACATGCCACATATCATGCAAACGGCCATTCCAGCTCAGCTGTTTTAAATAAGGTCGGTCATTACTGATTAACTGCGCGTTGCTGTGCTCGGTTAAGCGCAGTCGATCTTCGATATCATCACTTAACGCCACCATCTTTAAGTTATCAAGCCAAATCACCGCAGGGACGGTACGTTTTTGTGCTTCTTTATACTCGGCCTTTTGTTGGCTATTAATCCGCTCATCTTCGCCATGCCATACCTGCAAGCGCCGTTCGGCCAGTAAACGGTTAATGTCATACAGCTCAGCTTCGGTTTGCGGTAAGCCCGGCTTTGCCGCTTGCTTGCCCAGATCCGGCCGATGCCCGACAAACAAGCGCTGGCCATCTTTGCTAAAGCGCGGGGCATAATGCTCGCTTAATAGCCAGCCGCTACGCGCAGTATTCACTGCTTGTGCTGACTCTGTACCTGCTGACCAAAGCCATAATTGCTGCGCCGCCTCTGCTTGCTTACTGGCAGCCAGCTGCGCTTTGGTTGGGCCTGAGAAAAACGCTAACTGCGTGCCCTGCTGATTAAATTGCAGCTGTTGCAGTTTTTGCTCAGCGTGAGCTAAAGCAGCAAATTGCTGATTGGAGACACTGTCCCAGACAATCAGTGCTTGCTTAGCAGCGCTCTCAGTATCTTTTTCCTGCTTGCTTGCCTTATCAGCCTGCTGAACAACCCATGCCACTAAGGGCCCGGTTTCAGCTGCAGCAAAGTCTGTCACCTGCGCTAAGGTTGTAAGCTTGCCGCTGGCTAAATGCAGCGCTTGTAGACTTTGCGTCTCGTCTTTGCTGTCGGCTTTACGTACCAGTAACAGCGCATAGTGGCTATCACCGCTAAAAGCAAAACGGTCAATATTGGCAATCACCTGACTTTCGCCGGTGGCGGTATTAATAAGCACCGCGTTTTGCTCAAGCGCATCGCGAGCTTTTTTATCTGCGGCTTGTTCACGGGCTAATAACGGCGCTTGCTGGCGAAACAAAGCATAAGCCCCATTGGCGCTTACTTGGCCCCGATCGGCATTGGGTACACTAAACTGCTGACCTGAAGCAATGTGCACCACATAACCGGTGCTATCACCAAAATCCGGCATGGCGGTATAAAGCATCACCTGCTGGTTTTTACTGACTTGGCGCTGGCTAATCTCCCGAAACTGCATGATATCGTTCAGGCTTAACGGTTTAAGATTGGCGGTACTGATTTGACTGGATTGGATCACAGCCGAGGTTGCAACATCGCCGCGCACCATAGGTGTAGTGCTTTGATACTGGCTACAGGCGACACTGGCAAATGCCAGCAGAAAACAGCCAGCCAGGCGGCTAAAGCCGCGAACAGTATTAGACATAGAACCCTCAATAACGGTGTTTATCGTTTTATTTTGTTAAAACTTACCACAAGCCAACAACGTTGTGGCAAGCCATAGCCTGAGCACCACCCTAGATACGACCAACTCCAAGCCATGTGCGGTTAATGACCCTACAATAGCGCCCACCGCAGGCCAACACGGCTAAATTTCAGCCAAACACATCAAACAGGCAGAAAAACACTTGCCAACAGGCCACTAGCGCAATAACATAGCGCCCGTTGTCGATGACAGTTATCAACAACCACTCAGTGTGCGTCCTTAGCTCAGCTGGTTAGAGCACTACCTTGACATGGTAGGGGTCGGTGGTTCGAGTCCACTAGGACGCACCAAAGAATTCAAACAAAAAAGCCGCTCATTGAGTGGCTTTTTTGTTTTTATGGCCTTGAATATATTCATTTTTGTTTTTAACAGACAAAAAATTAAAACAGCGTGTGATTTTTAACCAGTGATCACCCACTCTTGCTTTTACCCTTTTTAGGCCCAAAAACACGATCGGTGACCAAACGGTGACCAAATGGTGACCACGCCCCTCGCAAAAATTGTTTGACGTTTATCTTTTTTGACCCCTACCCTAGAAAAACACCATCAAAATTAAGCCTTTAAAACCACAAACAAAATTGCTTAAAAAATTTATCTTATGTTTATTTTGATTTAGGATGAGTTAATAACATGCGGCAAAGGAGTAGCATTTATTGGCCAACACTAAAACACCAACATTCAAAAACTATGCTGACTTTACGGCTCATCTTGCATCTGCAGCGACGCTGATCCATCTGCCACTATCACAACTGCAATTGTCAAAAGTTACTGAACAACTGTTGCTTTCTGCAAACGTTGTAACGTTATACAAGTCCAACAGTAATTCTTCCGCGCTTTCTGTTGGTGCACTCAGAGCTCAAGCAATTCAAAATCCCATCATTGCCATGAAAGCAAAATACAGCAGTAAAAAAAAGCCACGTTTTGATATTTTTGGCGGTGTAATTACTTATCAAAGATTACTCAGTGCTCATCTTGATAAAAATTGTAGTTTTCCTGTTTTGGTGGTAAATAATTCTCTGCCTGAAGAGTACATCAAGCTGTTTACACTGCATGATTTTACAAGGCTATTTTTACACGACGCTCATATAACAGAATTTAAAACGGTAATGCGTTACTTGGAAGCTTGGATAGAAAAACCCAAAGGGGCTAACAGTATTTTTCAATCTCAAGAATGGTTAACGCTTTATCCTGAGCTAACCAGTAAAGCCAAAGTAGCATCATGGCTTAATGTCACCAATAAACGTTTTGTCAGCAACGGTGACAAATGAAACAAGAATTGAATATCAATGTCTTTAGAGAGAAACAGCAAGAAAGTAACATCTCGCCAGATTTAATCATTCCGACTGAGTTTATTGAGCGTATAGATGTCCCTAAAAACTTGCGGGGTTTATATTTTATCAGTAACACAATAAGTATTGTAAAAAGTGAAATTCGAGATTTGGCAGCGTTTTTAAAAATTTCGGATGCGGCATTCAGTGAACTTAGCAAATCAATCACTGAACTAAAAGAAGAATACCCGTCGTTAACCAACAGACACAAACAAAATGGCTGGTGTAATGATCAGCCTATCTATGCACTTTTATTTGAATATTCTGCTAATTCAAAAATCATCAAAAATGTACCTACCAATAGGTTGCTTGTGTCTTTTTTGTCTCACTACTGGACAAATAAAAACAAAAAACAATCTGAAACCTGTCTAACCAGTTCTAGATTAAAAGAAGCTTCAGGTGCTTTAAGGCTTTTACTACAAAACCCAGAGGAGTTTGATGCTACAGAGATAGTTCGTTCAAGATCTTCCCAAGGGAAAGGCAAAGCATTATTTAATATGCTCGATAGTAATGAAAATTTTCAACTGAAAACACGCAATTATATCAGACAGTTAGCACACTTTTATTTATTAGACTGGAAACCACGAGAAAGTACTACACGCAAATACAGCAAAAGGCTCAGTTTTGGTAAGCGACATTTTGATGTCAGTTTTCCTATACCAAATGATGCCTCCCTGCGTATTCACAAACGAGACAGTTCAGAACTAAAAACAATAGAGGATACAGGCATATTACCTGATGACTTATCTCAAGATGTAAATGTGATTGAAGTCCGTAATCCTGAAAAATTGACTAGGCCAAAAACCAGAGCACAGTTGGTTGAGCAAGTACTCGATGAACATAAGAAAATGTATCAAGTTTTCGATATTTCGAACAGGTTGCAGCGTGCGCATAATGGTCATTTACTGGATAAAAGTTTGCTTCAACCCTATGAGCTGATTGAATTAGTTAAATACCTTAACCCCTTTAAGGTACTCGAGAAACCTGAGAAAAGGCAAGTCGCTGTTTGGTGCTGCTGGGTCATGCTGGTTACTGGTCGTAGTCTAAGTGAACAACTGACCATGATGTTTAATTCAGCAACTAAAGAAGGTGTTTTTTATCGCGACAACCTTTTTGGCTGGCAATTCATCATTATGCCGGTTACCACAGATGCAAAACCCATGCATGTAGCTTTAAGTTTACCTCACTTTATGCTGCCTCTCTTAAAACAACTACAAACACTATCTGAAGCAGATGAGCGACTGTTGCTACCTAAAAAATTGACTGAAAAATCTATAGAAAAAGAAATTCATAATTTACTTAAGCTATTTGCAAAAAAAACGCAGATCAGTTTAAGTATCGATAAAATTAAACACTTTTGTTTGCACAGAATTATTGCGGTTGGTCAGCAAGATCCGGTCATTTTATTATATGCATTTGGCGGATATAGTTATCAAACCAGAGTCACACGTTTTTACTCTCAAATACCGATTAGCAATATCGTTGCAGAACTTAATAAGTTTTGGCATGACGTTAAAACCACTATAAACCAAATAGATCCAGACTGGCTATTACCTGAGGGGCTAGGTACTTTTCAAGAAGTAACTCCCCTTTCAACTGCGCAGCCACTATTGATTGGCTCTAAAGTAATACCAAGCCTAGCTGAGTTAAATAAACTAACTGGACGATTAGCAAGTCCTTTTTCCACTGCAAACAAAGCAATGGTGCAACAATCAATAGATGCGTTGATTAATTATCACAATCATTATGTTACTTATACGACGATGATGTTACTAGCTGCGACAGGCTATCGAGCGGTACGTAATCCTCTCCCGTTGCTGAGTTTATTTTTACCTCACTATCACTGCATGGTAATAAGTGACAAAGACGACGAAGACTTCACTAATACTCGAATTGTTGCTGTAGGTTCAATTCTGGCACAACAATTAAACGACTATCAAAATCATATCGAAAAACTGTGTAATCTGATCATTATTTTAAAACCAGAGCTTGGCGAACACATTCACACTGCCATCGACAAATTGAGAATTGCACTTCTAAATAGCTTTGGTGAAAACCAAGTTTTATTAAGAAGTGTCAAAAACAACATTAGGCTACCAGGACCTCTTTTTGAATTGAAAATGAAAAAAAATGAGCTTCAATTCATAGCTATTTCACCTAAAACACTTAAGGCAAAGTTAAAGAGTTTCAAATTTCCGATTAATTTTGGTCGACATGTTTTAAGAAGTTACTTGCTAAAGAAGCAACTTCCCTCCGAATTAATTAACTTTCAACTAGGCCATTGGTCAACAGGTGAAGCAGTTCTTGGTGATTATTCTTCATTTGAGTTAAGCGAAGCAATAAACCTGCTCACCCCCATAATTGACGAAATGTTGCAGGAGCAAGGATGGCAAGCAGTTCCAACATTGTTAGTTTAATACACTACCTAAATAAAACGAGAAAAACGTTTTGGACTACATTTGAAAAACAGGTCAAAAGCTTACTAACAGATCACAATACCAGTTTAGGATTTGATGTAAGTCCATCGCTTCAAAAAAAACTCTCTAAAAATGACTATTCAAAGGATGTAGAAGATCTTATTAATCGCGCTTCTCGCACTTTAAAAATCGATGAATACAACAATACGATCACCGAGGATAGCCTGCAGGTTTATATTAGAAGCCTCAACAAACAAGCTGGCATTAGGGCGATTCAGCTAGATTTACTGGAAGTATTTATTCGCTATGTGAAGTTACACACCGACATAAGTGCCCCTACAATCCCTCGATTAGTGACTGTAAAAAGCGATATGCCCTGTTTAACAGCTGGACTTCCCAGACTTTGCTAGACACATTTAACAGTTACAATGTAACTTAAATTAGAGGTGTTTATGAGCAAAGGTAAACGTTATACCGAAGAGTTTAAAATTGAAGCAGTAAAGCAAATCACTGATCGTGGTTATTCTGTTCAGGAAGTGGCTGAACGTTTGGGTATTTCAACTAAATCGTTATACCACTGGCGAGACCAGCTTAGTGGCAACAAGGTTGTTGCGCGCCCCAAGTCAAATGACTCTGTTCGCATTGCTAAGCTAGAAGCAGAGCTTAAAAGAGTGACGGAGGAGCGGGACATATTAAAAAAGGCCGCAAGGTACTTTGCAAGTCAGCCAGAGTGAAGTACGCCTTTATCCGTGACCATCTGCGATTATTTTCCGTTTTAGCCATGTGTCGTGTTCTGAAGCTCAATCGCAGTGGTTTTTATGCTTGGCTAAAAGCGCCGTTGAGTCAGCGAACTATTGAAGATCAGCGTTTACTCACGCGGATTAACGCGTTTTATATTGCCAGTGGCGGCACTTATGGCAGCCCCTGGATACATCGTGATCTGCGAGAAGCCGGTGAAACCTGTAGTGTTCATCGTGTGGCTAAAATTATGCGATTGAATCGATTAAAAGCCCAAATAGGCTACAAGCGACGGTATATCAAAGGTGGCAAGCCATCACGGATAGCGGATAACGTGTTAGAGCGCGATTTTAAACCCGTTGCACCTAACACCGCTTGGGTAAGTGACATCACGTATATTCGTACTTATGAGGGCTTTTTATACCTAGCAACGGTCATCGATTTGTTTTCACGTCGCGTTGTGGGTTGGTCTATGGATAAAAACATGGATAAACATTTAGTCATTCAAGCTTTACTGATGGCAGTTTATCAACGACGGCCTAAACACTCAGTTTTAGTGCATAGCGATCAAGGCAGCCAATATGGCAGTGCTGATTATTTATCGTTTATGAAAGAGCATAACTTGAAACCGTCGATGAGCCGCAGAGGCAATTGTCATGATAACGCCGTAGCAGAAAGTTTTTTTGCGACTTTAAAAAAGCGTGTGACGCGTAAAAAGATATATTCGACAAGAGACGAAGCGAAAACCGAGATATTTAACTTTATAGAAATGTTTTACAATCCTAAAAAGCGCCATTCACACACAGGCGGCGTTTCTCCTGCTAAATTTGAAGAAACGTATTTTTTGGAACAACAGACTGTCTAGTAAAAGCTGGGAAGTCCAAGCAGTGGAACTGCTTAGAGCACACTATGCTGAAAAAATAGATCAATTACTTACAACAGAAATGGTCCACCCAACCTCAGTGCAAAATTACCAGCAAGGCGCTGGCCGCCTTGTATTGTGGCTCATGTTTCGTCTTGGAGTAACTGAACAAGCACTGTTGCAACACATCATAACTGCGCAAGTAGATCACTTTGTAATATTAAATCCGCTTTGTTATTTCAAGCATAATGATAAAAGAATATTTTTAGATACGACAGCTCAACTGCTATTGCAACAAGTTTGGGCATTGCAAGAAGTTTGGGCATTGCAAGAAAGTAATGACAAAGCAACTAACTTACTGAAATGCATCAATGCCTATCTAACTAAAGCAGATCCAAGCAGGCAATTAATAACCAACAAATTTACTAAGTTAAAAGAAGCGGCAAAAATCCATCTCACGTTAAAAGCCTCTCCCATGCAGGCAAGACTGTTAGCCGGTAAAGTTAAATTCTCACCGCTGAACCATCATCGTTGGTTAAGGGTGGCGAGTGGTTCACCTCAACTCCATCCTATTGCTATCGAAAACGATGAATTGAAGCTAACAATTAGACAACAAAGAGTGCTAATTAGAAATAAAGCAGCATTACTCGGAGAGAAAACGAGCAAGTATCCGGTTAATCCAAAAGTGTCAGACAAACTCAAATTCATAAAAGAAAAAACCAGTAGTTATTTTAAGAGCGAAAAACAAGCAGCCACTCAACACAAAACAGCATTAAAAAACTGGTTAGAAACAGATGGCAATTTTGAAGCGGATCCTTGGTCACATCTGTTACTTAGCTGGTGTGTAACACTACTTGAACTTGGGGGTAGTAAAAAAAGAGTAATTCGAAAAAGTACAGTTAATGATTATCTGATAAGTGTTGCAGAACCAATTCTTACCGTTTTAACAAATGATGATTATGACTTAACCGAACCCGATGATTGGATCGAAGCACTGAACAAAGTCATCACACTTGTAAAATCACCTTCGCGTCGAGTTTTTGTCCGTTACTTTGCGAATTACCTTTTACAAACTAAAGTAGCGCCAGAGTTTGAACTGAGCGAACTTGATATTCCAAGCCATCAAACACAGGTTGATGCAAATATTTTAACTTGTCATGAAGCGGAGATCGTTCTTCAACATTTCGAGGCTCAAACAGATATAACGTCTCAAACAGCACGTCTATTATTCTGTTTAGGATTTTTTAGTGGTTTGCGCCGTCAAGAAGCGGCTAAGCTGAAACTGAGAGATATACAAATTAATGGCAAACTTTCAGAAGTTCATGTCAGGCGAAATCTACAAAGAGAGCTTAAGTCACCTCAGAGTGCTCGGAATGTGCCATTAGCACCATTTTGGCCAGAGCAAGAAATTAAGTTTTTGCAATACTTCGTTGAGAGCGCCTTAAGTGAACGCCGAATTGATCAAGCACTTTTTGCCGATCAAGTCATTGTAAGTAAGGCGTTTACTCAATTATCAGATTTGCTAAGGCAAATAACTGCTGAACCAAACTTTCGTTTTCATCATCTTCGACATTCTTATGCTAATTGGATGTACTGGCTGTTACATGCTCATCAATCAGAGAAAAAACTGCCAGCAATATGTTCTACAAACTTCCTCGAAGAGAATAAAAAGCATCAAGCTCAGCACATTGCATTTTTGAACCATCGTTGGTTAAGCAAAGAGGTGGCAGTAGCATTAAAAGAGCGGTTAGGTTTAACTTTTGCACTATCTAGAAAAAAACAGTTTGTGTTAAGTCACTTGCTTGGACATTCATCAATTGAAACAACCTGTGGAAGTTACCTGCATCTACTTGATGTATTTTCTTATTTATTTCTCAGCAAGAACTACCAATTAAGCCGCCCTTTGCTTATTCAACATTTTGGTTACCATGCGAAGGTGATCAGTCTTCATCCTCTGCAACTGAAAAAGTCAGTTTCATTGTTGCAGCAACCCACGTTACTAAACCACGAGCAAATCACAAAAAATGTCACTATCGAATCAAGTTTGCCGATTTTAAGACAACATCAAGCAGTAGCGGTTGAAACAGAAACTAAGCAAGTCTCATTAGTTCAACTTGCAAATTTTATGATCTTACATGAAAAGTCGCTATCAGCAATGGCAATAGCAAGCAGTCTTGAGCTCACCCCTGCCGAGATTGAAAAACTAATCCAGTGCTATCAAGTCACCGCAACAAGAACAGAGTACAAAGCGCTTTTCACTAAAATAAAGGCTAACAATTTAACTAAAAAGTGTACTAACAACGTTGTGGCATGGTGTGAGATCTTAGAATTTGAGAATGGCGTGAACGCTTTAAATCAGCAGGCTATTAAAGATCTTATTTCAATTATGATACCTGGAAAGGGCTTCTTGCCAAGAACAGATTGTGTGATAAAAGCAGCTGAACTTTTAAAGCTTACACATCAATTAAAAATACCGCCTCAGCAACACGCTTTTCGTTTGTTAATTGCAAACCATACTGACTCGCAGAAATTGAGGCGTGGTAATTTTGCAGATGCGCAATTTGTCGCAGCAACCGCTGAAGATTGGATTAACAAACTTGTTAAACATATAAACCTTAAAGCAGCTTCATTTGAATGTGCGAGCTTGTTTCAGTTCACCAGCAAAGTTTCTCAACAAGATTTTGACAAATTACCTATAACAGTCAAGCTCATTCAATCTAAAGAAGTTTTATATAAAAACAATCCATTGTTAGAAGTAAGAATTTTAACTTCACAAAAACGGTTAAATAAAGCCAGCCACAATCAAATAGACACAAGAGACAAAAGCTTGGCAAATTTAATTAAGGTGTTATGTTTATGGTTTTCTTGGCAAAAATTGAAAGAAAATAATCCTAATTAAACTTAGGGTCATGATTTATTTCAATAATCACCAGTCTAAGAGTGGGAAGTCAAGAGAATCTTCACAATGTGCCAAAAGCGGATATTCACTGAAACTAACAACAATGACTGCTCTAAAGTGCATAGCGGCCATTGCTTTAGCAAATACCAAGTGTGTTCGATGACGTTTACTTGCTCAACCATGTTAATCAAACCCTAACCTCAATTACCTTTCAAAGCTGGTCGTGCCCAGTTTGCTATGATTTGTTAATCGAAAATCAAATGCGGTTATTTTTTCCGCTACTTAGTCGATAACCTGATGTCACTGTAAAACATAGAGGAATTATCATGGAAAGCCGCATACCTTGGAACAAAGTCAAGATCATCGGCCAAAAAGCGCCGCTGCGCCAACAAGAGATTTGGTCTATTCGTGCCCGGCTGGAAATAGCCAACAACCTAAAGGAACTGGCTCTTTTTAACCTGGCGATTGATTCTAAGCTTCGGGGTTGTGATTTGGTCGCATTGAAAGTCTCGGATGTAATGCGCTCTGGCGATATTCTGACTCGTACCAGTGTGGTGCAGCAAAAAACCGGTACGCCGGTGATGTTTGAGATAATTGCACATACCCGTCAGTCGTTACGCACATGGATAGCATACGCTAAATTAAACTCTACTGATTATTTATTCCCATCACGGAAGCATAGGGTGCAGAACCTTGGCACTCGAACGTATGACCGGCTGGTGCATAAATGGGTAAGCTCAATTGGCCTGGATAGCAGCCAGTATGGAACCCACTCTATGCGTAGAACCAAAGTGTCGATTTTGTATAAGCGGGATAAAAACCTGCGCGCTATTCAGTTGTTGCTCGGTCATAAGAAAATTGAGAGCACAGTGCGGTACTTGGGTATTGATATGCAAGATGCTCTTGAAGCAGCAGAAAATTTGGATGTTTAACTTTTGTGTTGGCAAAGATTTTCAAATGGCTATGAATGTTGCTTAGAGTTAAGGCGAGTGTGTTATTTCTGTTTTTTGACAATGCCAGAATTGTCTCGCAGCATGCGGCCTCTTTGTCAGACTAAGCTATCAGGCTGATCGTCAGGCCACAGGTGAAGATTTTGTTACTTTTAGTCGAATATAAATTAAGGAAAGTAGTCAGTTAACTTGACACACCTGACTCTTTCAGGGGATGGCAGCTTATGAGTTACGTAACGTTCATGCGCTTTTAGTTAGTAAAGGTAAGCAAACTACAATGCTAATGCTATTTTCGAAACTGTCAGCTTTGAATAATCAGCAGAATATCTTTTTGTTAATTTTCGTGTCTCAGTTTAGCTATTTCCCGTACCATTTTATGAACAAATTGCTTTTGAGAAGAGGTCAACGTCTTAAAAAACTCAAACACGGATTTTTCGACGTCGCATTCCTCTGGCTCTACAAAAAAGTCATAAACAGGGCGATTCAGGATATGAGCAATTTGTTCAATACGCTCAAGCGTAGGGGAGATTTTACCGGTTTCTATCCGGCTTAAAGTTTCTTTTTCTACCTTCATTAGCTCAGACAATTTAGCTTGTGTCAAGCCCTCGCATTTTCTCAGCTTTGCAATTGCCCGCCCAACCCGCCTTGATAATGTAAAACGTTCCATAGGCTAAAACTCAGCTAATTGATAATCATTGCTAATAATGCCTGAAAAGCCTTACTAGGTTAAGGGTTTTTCGAATCAAAAAATAATGACGTTTAAGGTTGTTTTTTTGAGTTGCATCATTGCTTTCTAATTCAGAAAGGTCTAGTTTGATTTTAGAAAGCGCATAGATTTGCATTTATCCATAATAAATATAAGGCTTTAAGGTGCTTGCATGCGGCAGAATTTACCTGTGACTAATAATGAAAAACGCTTTGCGCAAGACGTTAAATTAATCTCTGTAACCGATCTGAACAGTTTGATCATCGACTGTAATGAGGCTTTTATTGAAGTCAGTGGCTTTGAGAAAGCAGAATTAGTCGGTCAGCCGCATAACATGGTAAGACACCCGGACATGCCAGCTGAGGCATTTAAAGTCATGTGGGCGCACTTAAAGGCGGGCAAGCCCTGGATGGGGCTGGTAAAAAACCGCTGCAAAAATGGCGATTACTATTGGGTCGATGCTTATGTAACGCCCATCACCGAAAATGGCCGTGTGGTCGGGTATGAATCAGTTCGCTCCTGTCCTGACCGAGCAGATGTCCTTCGCGCAGAAACTGTCTATCAAAAGCTCCAACAAGGAAAATCAAATGGCGGCTTCGCCTTGCCGCTGAGTATCGAAAATACCTTTTTATTGCTAGCTCTAGCTGTTGTAGTGACATTGTTTTTAAGCGGTTTTCAACAAACTTCAGAGGCCCTGCTCGCTCTAGTCGTTCTGGTGTACGCGGTTTGGACAGCTAATAGTAAGAAGCGGATGTTAAGTGAGCTCAATACGATGCTTTCCTCTGCTTTTTCTCATGAACTCGGGGTTCAGACCTACACAGATAATCAAGGCGATTTAGGCAAATTGCAGGTAGCGATCAAAAGCCAATTAGCGCATTTAAATACGGTGGTAACCCGGATAGAAAATGCCGCATCCAGGGTTGCCAAGGAGTCTGAACGTGGAGTGATGTTGAGCCAGGAAACGACTCGCTTTATTCAGAATCAACAGTCCGAGACTGTTCAGGTTGCTACGGCAATGAATGAAATGACCACAACCATTGCTGAGGTATCAAAACATATATCTGATACGGCAACGGATGCGGAGCGAGCGGCACAGCTTTCGGCCACAGGGACGAAAGTATCTACGGATACACATCACGCTATCTTGAAGTTGCAGCAGACGGTGCAGGGCATAGGGCTATCTGTTAAGGATGTTGCTGATCAAACGGAAAAAATTGCCCAAGCAGCCCAGATTATTGAACAGATTGCGGAGCAAACCAATTTACTGGCATTAAATGCGGCGATCGAAGCGGCGCGAGCAGGTGAACAAGGGCGTGGCTTTGCTGTCGTGGCCGAAGAGGTACGAAACCTGGCCTATCGAACACAACAATCTACCAAGGAAATCTATCATATCGTCAATGAGTTAACTCAGCGTGCGGCAGCCGCGGTAGACATTGCTACAACAGGTGCTCAGGACGCCGATGCCGGTTTGCAGAAAGTTATTGAAAGTGGGGAGATGTTGCATGGAATTACTGATGCTGTCGGGCGGATCGCCAACATGTCAATTCAAATGGCGGCAGCAGTAGAAGAGCAGTCGCATGTTGCGGAGGATATTAATCAACAGGTCGTCAATATATCTAACCTCGCGGATTCAACCACCGCAAATGCTGAAAAACTAACTGAGTCTATTCATTATTTAAAAAGTGTGTCAGATGAAATGCACGAGTTAGTTTTACGATTCCGTCATTAAAGCAGCGTTTAAATAACCATTTATATTGTTTTTGATTAGTATCAAAGACTGCAGTGGTTATGCGTTTCAACTCAGCTAGGCTTTAGGATCATTGAGTTTTTATATTAAGGGAAGTGAATTTTGACGCAGCATAAGCCGGATTGGTTATTGATCCTCGGTGCTTCAGCGGGGGGCTTGAGGCGCTGGAAGCTTTTTTTAAGCATTGCCCCGCGGATTTAGGCTGCGCTTACGTCGTAATTCAGCATCTATCACCCGATTATAAGAGCATTATGGATGAGTTACTGGCGCGTTACACCGCCATGCCAGTTGTTATGGTAAAGGAAGGCATGCAGCCTGAGGCGAATACTATTTATTTGATCCCGGCTGGCACCACCATCACTTTAGAGTCAAAAGGTTTCAAAGTGGTGCAAAAAACGCCGCATCAGTTTTCGTTACCGATTGATATTTTTTTGCATTCTGCGGCGCGCTTATTTAAGCAAAAGGCGATTACGCTGATCTTTTCTGGTACGGGCTCGGATGGGAGTCAGGGCGCTTTAGATATTCACCGTGAAGGGGGTTTTGTTATCGCGCAGGAGCCGGATGAAGCTAAGTTCGATGGTATGCCAAGGAGCGTGATCAACACCGGTATCGTCGATGTGATCCTTAAAGCAGCAGAGATGCCCGGACAAGTGTCATCCTTTATCCAGCAAACTGAAACAGGTCTAATTAAGCATAAAGTACCAGAAACTCATGCTTTATCGGCTCCACATGACGATATGCAGGATATTGTCAGTTTGTTGCAACAATATAGCCATATCAATTTTCATGAATACAAGCCAGCCACCATTGAGCGTCGTATTGAGCGCAGGATGCAGGTTCAACATGTTCAATCTCTAAAAAGTTATCTTGAAATTTTGCTGCAAAATGAAGCAGAACTGGCGATGCTGGTGAACGAAATTTTGATCCCGGTGACCAGTTTCTTTCGCGATACTGAAGTTTGGGAAATGCTGGCAGCGGAAGTTTTGCCAGAGTTAGTAAAACGTGCTGAGGCGCAGCAAGGTATTCGCTGCTGGGTTGCGGGGATATCAACCGGTGAAGAAGCCTACAGCCTTACTATGTTGCTGCTGGAAGCGTGCGAACAGCAACAAAAATTCCTACCAATCAAGATTTTTGCCACGGATATCAATCCCCGGAATATTGAAGCTGCTGCCACCGGACATTTTGATAAGTCATTAGTGAATACTATTCCGACTTCACGGTTAGAAAAGTTCTTCGACCAGACAGACGCCGGCTATCAGGTTAAACCTATCCTACGACAATCTATCGTATTTGCCAGACATAATCTGCTTACCGATGCCCCCTTTACCCGAATGGATATAGTGTTATGCCGAAATGTCTTGATCTATTTTGCCCAAGATGCACAGCAACGGGTATTAAGCCGCCTGCAATTTGCAGTCAATCAGGGGGGGTATTTATTATTGGGGAGCAGTGAGTCACTGGGAAATGACGGTTCGGATTTTTCGACTGTTTCGCAAAAACTGAAATTATTCCGCCGCGAGGGCATATCGCAACCTGGCGAATTTACGCTGTTAGCCGCTCAGCCCAAGCCTTTATTATCAAATCGTAGCCGCAAGCTTGCGCAATTATCGAAACAGCAGCTATCGGAATCTCACCTGGAAATAAGTAAAAATCTGTTAATCCAACATTTTGCTCCCCCCTCTTTACTCGTTGATAGCGAAGGACGGGTTTCGCAATTTTTTGGTGGCGTGCAGGATTTTATCCGGGTAAAACAAGGCGCAGCCGATTTAACTCTCGCCAAGTTACTGCCAGAAAAGCTGATCCCGGTGGCAACAGCCTTGTTATACAAAGCCCGAAAGGAGCAGCGGCCCTTTTTATCTGAGCCAGTATTAGTAGACGCCTTGCATCAATCAACATTGTTAATGGTTCAAGTGTTACCCGTTGAAAGTTTGCCAAAAGACAGTTTTTATCTGGTGAGTTTGATTGAATCAGTGACTAAAACTACTGCTCAGCTAGGCTATGTGCATCTGGACGAAGAAATTACCGAGCGTATGAGTTTGCTGGAAACGGAACTGCAAGCCACTCGGGAAAATTTACAGGCCACAATTGAAGAGCTTGAAACCGCTAATGAGGAGTTGCAGGCTACCAATGAAGAGTTGATGGCATCCAATGAAGAGTTGCAAAGTGCCAATGAAGAGCTGCAATCGGTTAATGAAGAGCTTAACACCGTTAATGCCGAGTACCATGAAAAGGTCTTGGCTATGCAACGAACGAATGCCGATCTCGATACCATGTCTCGCGCCTCTGGCATTGCCACTGTCTTTTTGGATGAGAAGCTGGTTATTAGACGTTATACCCATGATTTGAAGAAGCTGTTCAAAATCCGTGACAGCGATCTGGGACGGCCCATCGATGAGATTGTCCATCTACTGGATTATCCACAGTGGCAGGAACATTTGCAGCAAACTTTGCAAAGTGGCTTGGGATTAGAGCAAGAAGTGACTGCTGAAAATGGTCATATTTATTTGGTTAGGATGCTGCCTTATCAGGTTAAATTAACCGACGCGAAGGGCCTGGTGGTAAGTTTTGTCGATATCACGGCTTTAAAAGTTTCAGCTGATCTACAAACTGTAATTAACGCCTTACCCGAGCATATCGCGGTGCTGGATGCTACAGGGGCGATTCAACTGGTAAATCGTGCCTGGCAGCAGTTTGCCAAAGCAAATGGCGACCCGGAACTCAGACATACGGGGCTTGGTAGCAACTATCTGAGTGTTTGCCAGCAGGCGAAAGATGAAACGGCAGTCAAGGCCGCCGCAGGGCTAAAAGCGGTGATTGAAGGTAGCTCACCACAATTCACACTGGTTTATCCATGTCACTCTCCACAAGAACCCCGCTGGTTTGTGATGCATGTTAAAAGCATGGAACATCCTAAATTCAGTGCGGTAGTTAGTCATTTTAATATCACGGCCTATGTTGAGGCCAATAGTTATGAAGTGCCAATAGTATGAATGATGAATCTCGTCTCAAGCAGTTACAGGAGCTGGTGAAAAACCAGCATGAGGTTTTTGCTGCCAGTCCCTCGCAGTTTTCCCAGGATAAACTGATGGAGACACTGCAAATTTATCAGGCAGAGCTGGAAATGCAAAATCAGCAATTGTTAGAAACTCAGCAAGCCCTGCAGCTGCAAAAGCAGCATTATTCGCAGCTGTTTCAACTGCAGCCTGTTGCCAATATTTTGCTTGACCGACAAGGTGTTATTAAAGATTTAAATAGTCTGGCGGTAAAACTGCTGGCCACGACCAAACCGAGATTAATTGGCAGCAGTGTCTTCCGATTTTTAACCGAGGATGCAGGGATCTGGCTACAAGACAAGCTGCAACTTGATGGTAGTAAAACCGTCACGCAACATCAGTCCTTGATTGAACTCGCGGTGCAACGGCAACGCCGTCAGCAATGCCGGGTTAATCTGGCTTTGTTACCAACAAATAATCAGCTGGATGCTCATGTCATTCTGACTCTCGAAGATGTCACCAGAGAAACCATGATTGAGTTAGAGCGTGTGCTGTTTAAAACCATGTTGGATAACAGTCATGCGTTAATTTTTGCTATTGATAGTGACTTTAATTTGTTAGTTGCAAACCGGGCCTTTTATAAGCTGCATAAGCTGCAACCACAATTTGCAAATACGGTTAATGTGCGGGATATATTTCCGAAAGAGTCGGTGCAGCGGTTACAGAGTATATACGATACCGTGTTTATCAGAGGCATCCCGGTTACTTATGAATATCACTATACAGTAGAAGATAAAAACAAGTTTTTTCAAACCAGTGGTTTCCCGCTTAAAAATGATCAGGGTGTTATTACCGGAGCCGGATTTATTACCACGGATATTTCCGACAAGATGAATGTAGAGATCCGGTTGCAAACTGCCATGCAGGTATTTAGCGAGGGCGCTGAAGCTGTTGTGATCACGGATGGTGCTTTAAACATCACACAGGTAAATCAGAGTTTTTGTTTGCTATTTGGCTGTACAGAGCGTGTTGCAACGAATCAAAATCTGGCAAATTTTTTGAAAGTGCCGTTAAAGGATGACTCACAACTTGAGATAAAAAGCCGCTTGGCAACGGAAGGATTTTGGGAAGGTGAAGTCTTGGCTAAACATATCGATAGCAGCGAACTTCCAGCTTGGATCAGGCTATCGCGGGTGCCGAAAGAAGGCGAGTTTCGTAACTATTTAGTCATTGTTACCGATCTATCTGAGGCTAAGGCACGGGAAGCGCATATTTCGAGACTCGCCTACTATGACAGTTTAACAGGCCTAGCCAACCGACTGCTGCTACGGGATCGCATTGAATCGCTTCTTAAGCGAGCGCAGCATGAGAAAACAATCTTCTCATTGCTCTATCTGGACTTAGACCACTTTAAAGATATTAATGATGTTCATGGCCATGATATTGGCGATGATTTATTAGTTCAGGTTGCCGCCAGACTTAATGGTTTGTTTCGCAGTTCTGACTTAATTTGTCGTTTAGGCGGCGATGAATTTATTGTGTTGTTAGCGGGGACACCGGCAGACGTAGCACAAGAAAAAGCTGCACAGCTGGTTCAGGTTATTGGCGAACCTTACTTGATACATCCGCATCAGCTTTTTGTAACAGCCTCCGTTGGCGTGGTAAGTTATCCGGAGCATGGGATCAGCTATGCAGAACTCATGCAGCATGCCGATCTGGCCATGTACAGTGCTAAGCACGCAGGCAAAGCCACTCATAAACATTTTACCGTTGAGCTGATGGATGCAGTAAAACGCCGTTATGCTATGCAGGGTCAACTGAAACAGGCGTTAGCGGCAAAAGAGTTCACTATAGTGTATCAACCCATTTTTAGCGCAGGAACTGCACCTGATATAGCTGGCGTAGAGGCTTTATTACGTTGGACTAACCCGTTGTTTGGGGCTGTACCTCCGGATGAATTTATTCCACTGTTGGAAGAATCAGGTTTGATTATTGATGTAGGCGACTGGGTTTTGGAGCAGAGTTGTCAGACTGTTTTACGCCTAAATAAAAGATTCAATAAAACCTTGTACTGCAGCGTGAATATTTCCTCAGTGCAGCTTTGGTCGCAGGGTTTTGAGCAACGTATCCAAGACATCCTTGACCGAACAGGCATACCCTTTTCCGAGGTGAAACTGGAATTAACAGAGCGGGTCGCGATGGAAAAACCGCAGCAGGCGGCGTTATTAATGGCGCGATTGGCAACGGTAGGGGTTCGCTTCGCATTGGATGATTTTGGGACCGGTTATTCTTCGCTGGCTTATCTTAAGCATTTACCCATTGACACCTTAAAAATTGACCGTTCCTTTGTTAATGATATCGGTCAGGATAAGGATGATGAGGTTATCATCCGTGCCCTAGTATTGCTAGCCAACAGCATGAATATCAGTACCACAGCGGAAGGGGTAGAAACCGAGGAGCAGTTGCAGTTTTTGTCAGTATTGGGGTGTAATGAATTGCAGGGTTATTACTTATCTCGACCGTTATCTGAGGATTCATTGCAATTAATGCTGGGGGGAGAGCCTTAAATCGTCTGTTTAAGTTCTATTCCGAGAGCTGTTAGGGCATACGGCTTTGAAGGCAGCTCAAATATTTACGCATGTCATCGGTCAACATTCATCAAGGACAATTATCCCAATAGACCGATAATTTCGTTTTAAATAAACCGGGTTTTATGTCCGGTTTTGCAGTAAAGCAGACATTCGCATGTGCCTGATGTTGTAGAGAGAAATTTCTGCTATTCGCTCAAAGCCGTCTTTATATTATTAGATGGTCGATGAACTTTAATTTCGTATGTTGATGCACCGGCTGCATTCGTTATCAAAGTGATCTTTGCACTATCTAATAGCATGAACATCATCAAACTATGCAACTGAGCTACAACAACGGTAATTTAATATCTCAATGGAAGTAATATTTGAAATTTTTAATAAAACCGGGCCGCCCTACTCGTCCTCTGGCACATAAACCATTAAGTCCTCTACCCTGCAATCAAAATACTTGCATAGCGCTTCTATAGCAGACGTTGTTGTTGAATGACGGCTAGCAGGATTTAACATTTTAGAAAGCGATGTTCTGTTTACACCTGTAGCAGCTGAAACCTCGGTTAAGGTTATTTTTCGTATTTCTTTTTTCTCTTTCTCGGCCACGAGTTCTTTAATTCTGAAAACAATCATAAAAAAACACCAAAAAATATCAAAAGTTCTTTGACAGAACAAAAAAGCATGGTTAACATGTTCCTCAAGAGAACTTTTGTTCTTTAATGGAACGGAGAATGCTATGTCTAATACGTTATT
This sequence comes from Alishewanella sp. HL-SH05, assembly GCF_052655985.1. The sequence goes on along the minus strand of NZ_CP199753.1, from coordinate 1,747,381 downwards.
AAGCGCAAAAGAACTGGCTGAGCGGATTAAGTTTAGCCCAGTTTATATCAACAAGTCACTCAGAGATACGGTATTTTTAGAAGGGATCCACTACATTCGGCCATTTAACGGCCGCAAAATTCTTTATATCTGGGAAACGATAGAAGAAGCGATGTACCGCAGTTCAACGCGGAATCAGCTGTACATTCCAATGGCAAATGGGAGAATTTGTCATGGCTAGTATCGGCGTTCGCAATAATAAACTACTCATCGATTTTAGATATTGTGGTGTTCGTTGTAGAGAGCAGACAGAGCTGGATAACACTCCAGCTAATGTCAGAAAGCTAAATAAGCTTATTAATAACATTGATACAGACATGCGTTTGGAATGCTTTGTCTATCGTGACTATTTTCCTGGATCAACTAAAGCTGCTCAATTCAGTCGTAAGGATGACGAAGCGGCAAAAAGAAAAGCTGAAACCATGGCCAATTATCAACCCAGTATAGCCAAAGTTCCAGAGGTTCTTTTTGCTGAATTTTCAAAAGAATGGTTCGATGAAAACGCAGTGCGTTGGAAAAACAGCTATACCCAGACTATATCCTTTATTATCAAAAGCTACCTCAATACCGAATTCGGTGATGTACCGCTTAACCTGATCACAAAAGCAGCTATTTTGAAATTCCGAGCTCGAATTGCAAATACTCAAGAAGATGGTAAAAAACGCTCAGCTGATTTTGTTAATCATGTAATGACGCCACTAAGGATGATCCTTGCAGAAGCAGGAGATCGTTACGGCTTTCGCTCACCTTTTGAAAACATTAAACCTCTTCGTGTCGACAAAACTGACGTAGAACCATTTTCATTAGAAGAAGTAAAACTGATCCTTGAAGAAATTCGAGCTGATTTTCATGCATATTTTACCGTTCGGTTTTTTACTGGCATGCGAACATCAGAATGTGACGGTTTGAAATGGAAGTATGTTGATTTTCAACGAGAGCTTATTTTAATTCGTGAAACTAACGTCAACGGGGTAATCGAGACGACAAAGACAGTAGGATCATATCGCGAAATTAAAATGTCCTCTTTAGTCTTTCAAGCGTTAAAACAACAATTCGCTACCACCTCAAACAAAAGTGAGTTTGTATTTTGCACTAACAAGGGCACACCGCTGGATCATCGGAATGTGCGAGATCGCATTTGGAAGCCATTGCTAGAAAAACTCGGACTCACCTATCGACGCCCTTATCAAACTCGGCATACCGCTGCCACGTTATGGCTGGCAGCGGGTGAGTCTCCCGAGTGGATAGCTCGGCAAATGGGTCATACAACAACAAAGATGTTATTCGAAACATACAGTCGCTATGTGCCAAACCTTACTCGCCAAGATGGCAGTGCTTTTGAACGTTTATTAAACAATAACTTATGATAAAGGTGATTCAAATGAAAAACCCTGTAGCTACTATTAATCCATTAGTTGTGCACACAACCAGCTTATGTTTGGATATGATGTGTTCAAAAACTTTTCAACACTCGCAAGCTGAAGATATCTTAATGATGCAAAAAAGTGTGCAAACACTAATTTTTAACCGCTGCATTGATGATGGCTATTTTCTCGACAATTTAACCTGCGTGAGTATGGCACTTTCACATAAAGTGATTACGATGCTATTGAATCAACTTTTTAACCCGACAATCCCAAACCCAGATAAAATCATGCGAGATCTGCAGACCGTGTTGATTGTGATCTCAACACGGTCAAAAGCAACCTCTTCAGAAAGTCAACTTAACAAAGCTGAACTGATGAAGAATGACAAGCCGTTAAACATTACTAACAGTAATTTGAATAAGGGTAACTCTCGGCATCTTGATTAAGCCCAACGTTCTGATCTGCTTCGTTGTTATTTAATGGAGCGGATCAGGAAGTATCTGAAGTCTGTGATTTACTTAATTAAACACGATCAATATCAAACATTAAATCTGCCGATACCTCTCCCACAGTAAGACTCTCTAGATCTTTGATGCTCAGTTTTTTAGACTGTATAAGTTTTAATGGAAGTAAGCGTCCGGCGATCACAGGTTAGCGCTCTGATTTAAGTGTCCACTTAATTTTAGTGGACACTTGGTGTCTTAAATCGCGTCACCTGACTGTTTGGATAGATCGATATTCCAAGGTAACAACTCATCGACACGGTTGATGGGGTGATTGCCGATACGTTTGAGTACCGCTGTGAGATAGTCATTTGGATTGATGCCATTGAGTTTAGCGGTGCCGAGTATTGAGTACAGCACGGCAGCTCGCTCTCCTCCGGCAACTGAACCCGCAAACAGGTAATTTTTCCTACCCAAGGCAATCGGCCGCAATGAGCGCTCTGCACTGTTGTTATCTATCTCAGCATAACCGTTATCCACATAGGCAACCAACGCCTCCCACTGTTTCAGAGCATAATGAATAGCCTTGGATAACGGCGAGCCTTTCGATAAGGTACGCAGGGTTGTTTGCAACCACGCATGGAAGCGCTCAAGGATTGGCTTGGCGTTTGTGGCTCGGATGTGTTGTCGTTCATCCGGTGGTTGGCCGCGCACCTGCTTTTCAATCATATAGAGGGATTGGATAATCGCAATGGCTTCGTCGGCTAAAGGCGAAGGGCCGCTTTGAGTGATGTCATAGAACTTACGCCGCACGTGTGCCCAGCAACCATGTTGGGTGATTTGCCGTTGGTATAATTCGTTGTAACCGGCATAAGCATCGGCCTGCAGTGAGCCTCTGTAATCTTTTAAATGCGCCGCAGGATGAAGACTTCTTCGGTCTTCACTGTATTGCAGCCATACCGCAGGCGGTGTGCTATCTCCCCAGGGGCGACCATCGCGGACATAGGTCCAGTAACGACCCGTTTGAGTGCGACCTTTACCCGGTGATAGCGTCGGTGCGGTGGTGTCATCGGCATGCACGTGGTTGGCAGCTTTCACATGGCGTCCGATGGCATCAGCCAGTGGCGTGAGTAAGGCGCCAGTTTGTCCTACCCAGTCTGCCAGAGTAGAGCGTTCAACATCAATCCCTTCACGTTCCATCTGCTCAGCCTGGCGGTACAGCGGTTGATGGTCGAGGTATTTATCGACAATAACCTGTGTGAGCAACGCTGCACTGGCCAGTCCTTTTTTAATCACACGCTCAGGCGCTTGGCCTTGAACCAGTGTGTCGCAGAGCTGGCAGCTGAACTTTGGCCGCACAATGCGGATAACCCGGTAAGATGCCGGTACCACATCCAGCATTTCAGAGACATCATCACCGATATGGGTTAATTCGCCCTGACATCCCGGGCACTGGCAGGCGGCTTCAACACGCAGCTCTTCTCGCGGCAATTGTGCAGGCAGAGAAACGCGTCGACGTGGCGTCGCTTTGTCCTCTGTTGCTGGTGCAACTAGCTTAGGTAAGACACTGGTCTGCATCTCCAGCTCTTCAAGTTGTAATTCCAACTGATGAATTTGCTTGTCGAGATGCTCGGACGAACGCCCGAAGCGGGCACGTTTTAACACGGATAACTGGTGGCGTAACGAGGCAATAACGGTATCTTGTTGGGCAAGCGTTGACTGCAGTTGAAGGATAATTTCCTGCAACTGTTTCGGGTCATTGGGTAAGTTAGATGCCATCGTTTTCATGCGGTGCATGATAACATAAAATGGCATCTAACTCATTGATTAATTGTGCTTATGCAGCATTTTTTGGTGTGTTTTTTCTGGCAGGCGGGCGCCAGTCTAAGCCTTCCAGCAACAACGCCAATTCGGCCTGCGTTAAGTGCACTACACCGGTTTTTGCGGTGGGCCACACGAACCGCCCTTGCTCCAGGCGCTTGTAAAACAAACACAACCCCTGACCATCCCACCATAGCAGTTTAATCCGGTCCCCACGCCGCCCTCGAAACACAAACACATGCCCACTAAAAGGGTCTTTTTGAAGCACATGCTGCGCCATAGCCGCCAGACCATCGAAGCCCTTGCGCATATCGGTGTAACCGGCACACAGCCATACACGCAGTTCATGGGATAAGGTAATCATGACAACGCCGCCACCAATTGCTGCAACATACCCGGTGTTGCCTCATGCAATACCAGTTGATGACCACTGCGAAACGACACCGTTATGGCTGGTTTATGGAGCACCGGCACAGCTTCAATCGCACTGACACTGACAGGAAGGAATGGCGTGGGGGCAGCTGGCATATCCACTTCACCTTTAGCACGCCTGACCCACAAAGCCTTACCGACGTTAACTTCTCGCACCCAGCGAAACACCTGGTTGGTATTTACATCGTATTTGCGCGCCAATTCAGATACCGACAATACACGTTCTTTGGATTCCTGAACGAGCTGCCATTTAAACTCGGGCGAAAAGGCCCTACGTACATCGGATTGTTTTAATACGGGCATTCATAACTCTCACGGTTGAAAACGGTGACAGGTATGATGCGTGATCAGTCAGCAAATAAAAGATGTGTTCACCGGACGCTTACCGTCTATCAGAGCTTTTCGCGAAGCAATTACCTGACTTTTTACAAAAGCTGGAGTCAGAGAGTTTAATTAGTCTAACTTACTCCGACAGATACCTTAAATCGCCTTGGGCTGCCCTGCTTTGCAGTGCTTTTATTAAAGCTTTTATCAAAAACAATCATGCCAACATCAACATTAATACGCTTTGCAGTAACGCGAATCAGATGGGCAAGTTATTAAACCATGATTGGCAAATTCCAGATGAACAACAATATCTTCTAACAAACTTACTTACCCAAGAAGGTATGGAAAATACGATATCCATTAATTTAGTTGATTCAAACCGCGAATTGCCCCACTCCCGTGTATTAACGCTTGAATGGCGTGATGGAAGTAAAACACAGGTTATTTTAGACCAAGGTGTCGGGTATTGGCGTCCAAAAATGAAACACTACAACCAAATGGAACATGACTTTTATCTTGATCCACAAGGTCAGCTTGAAGAAATTCTTGCAAAAGCACCAGACGCAACTATGACACACAGCGCCAGTTGGCCGACTTATATAGTGCTTAAAAACATCCTGTAAGTAGAGCAGGCCTTAAGTTCAAATTTGGATTAACATCAATGACAAAATTAAAAAACGTCTTAAAAACCATGTTGCTTAAAAACATTTTTAATACGATTTGACGCTGAAAATAATTTCATGATGGATGCGTGTGGAGTTTATGAATGGCTAGTGAAAAATTAAACATGCAGATCAGGCTATTACGAACTGCTTTAAATTATAGCCAAGAAGAGCTAGCTAAAGCTGTTGGCGTTTCTGATGTAACAATTTCAAAGTGGGAAAGTGGACGCTCACCTAATAGTAAGCATATACCTTTACTAGCAAGAGCGTTAAAATGTAGCGAGACTGAATTGCTGCATGGTTGTAAACAACAAAATCCTCTCCCAGTAGAGTTTTCAATGAATAAAAAACCGATGTTCAGTGAACGATTGTTATCAAGGATGGCGATGCTTGAACTTAAGTCTAACGATGTAGCCAAGGCTATGCATGTTTCAAGAGGTACAGTATCACAATGGGTAAATGGTATTGCGAAACCTGGCGGTGAAAATGCGGCTCATCTTGCTATGATTCTAAGCTGTAACATCGCTTGGTTGATGAATGGAGATGGTTCAGTCGATGATGATGCCGCCATGTCAACTAGGCAAACGCACGAGTCAGTTCCACTTATTTTTATGGCAAGAGTTGGGTGAATGGTTAAACTATGGCTCTGAATTATCCATTAGGGAAAGAATACGCCACGCAACAACAGTTGGAAAACGGGCGTTTGCCCTCCGTATGCAAGGTGATAGCATGGTTAGGCCTTCAGGGTGTTGCATTCCTGATAATGCACTTATGATTGTTGATCCAGACACACATGCGGTTAATGGCAGTATCGTTGTAGTTTTGTCTGATAATCAAGTATCTGTTGCAGTTAAAGAATTAGTGTTAGATTGTGAGATAACGTACTTACGAGCGTTTAATACTGACTATCGCTTGCAAGTGCTACAAAGTAATACCGTGATTGTTGGTGTGATTAAGCAAGTTATCCAAAATATGTGATTTTTGCTCCTTTCAGATTCCTTACTTGAAAAATTATATTAAATAAAATCAATTGCTTGACCATCTGGCAGCCTCGTGTTTTAATTTTATTTGTTGAATCGCTTAGCTATTACAACAAGAGACATCACATTGTTTTCGTGCTTGGGCATTTGGCTCTAACCTCTCGCTCAGGCATCTATCATCGACTCAATTGAAGTAGGTTAAAACGTTCATGGACAGTATCGTTTTTTTCACTTGTGGGATTGTTGCCATGTCAACTTATACCGCGTTCTATCAAATATTTAAACAAAGGACGATGAACCCGGCTGTAGTTCCTGCATTTGTACTCAATCCAATTGGATTGTTAATTCTCCAGCTTTTTATGCTTTTCCCAACAATTTGCCTTTTTATTATCGGCTATTATGCTGTCTCGGAAGGCAGCTGGGTTTATCTATTGAACTATCTTTGGTTCGCATTTCCATATGCTTTAGTATTTAGACCTACCATAAGAAATGATTTGATAGCTGGTTTTCTCTTCGCGATGGCGCTCATTCCTTGCATGACCTGGTTGTGGCAAGTCTGGAAGTAAAAGCCACCTCCATATGATTGTGGCTTTGCGTTTGCCCCTGTAAGTGGGCTTAATTATTTTCAACACCCAGTCTTAGTTAACTTTATTTAAATTTAAATTCAAACAGCCGCCATTATACAGAGCTATGTGAAATTTTTCTAATTTCACCACAAAAACTTCTGTTGTGACCATCTTGTGACCACGCGCTCTTCATTGGCCGCTTCGATACCATGAAAAGATGACCACCCTATTGAGTGGTCACATTTTCATTTTACCCGTCAAAAATTCTGGTCACACTCAGGATATATTACATAATTTAGTGGCACCGTGAATTTCTCTCACCTAATTAGATATGTTACAAAGCACCTAGTAAGACGCAAGGTGAAATTAAGACAATTTACCCACTAAGTAATAGTAAGGCGCCCCTTCTTGGCAATAACAATACACCGGCAAACTGCTTAAACTTACATGCATAACACCGAGCTACCGGTTCTAACGCCTTATTGCGGTCATGAACGGTATGCCGTGGCACTATCGCCACCGGGTAAGTCTGGAAACGGCCTTACCTCCCCACTTGGAAAGGTGAATTATGTTAACTGACGCTTATGCGCGCCGCTTTAGTTATTTGCGGCTGTCTGTTACCGAAAGCTGCAATTTTCGCTGTAGCTACTGCCTGCCAGACGGCACTGACTGCACCTCTCGCAGCGGCGAGCTAACACTGCCAGAAATCCGCCGTTTAGTCACTGCCTTTGCCAAACTCGGTACCCGCAAGGTACGCATTACCGGCGGTGAGCCATCACTGCGTAAAGACTTAACCGAGATTATCGCTGCCTGCAAAGCCGTGCCCGGCATTGAAAAAGTGGCGCTAACCACTAACGGCTATCGTTTAAAGCGCGATGCGCTAGCCTGGCACGCTGCCGGGTTGGATGCTGTTAATGTCAGCGTCGACAGCTTAGATGCTGATACCTTTCATCTGGTGACCGGCCAAGACAAGCTTTTCGATATCTTAGATGGCATAGCGCACGCTAAAGCCATTGGTATTAAGCAAGTGAAAATTAATACCGTGCTGTTAAAGCAGCATAATGCCTTAGCGCTACCCGATTTTCTTAAGTTTATTCAGCAGCAGGATATCGCACTGCGTTTTATCGAGCTGATGCGCACCGGTGACAATGCCGGCTTTTATCAGCGCCAGCATTTAAGTGGTGAGAGTATTCAGAAACAATTGCTGGCTCAGGGCTGGCAGCTGAACGCCAAAGCCAAAACCGACGGCCCGGCGCTGGAGTATTCACACCCAGCTTATCAGGGCCGTATTGGCCTTATCATGCCCTACAGCAAAGACTTTTGCACCGATTGCAACCGGCTTAGGGTATCAAGCACTGGAGCCCTGTATTTATGCCTGTTTACCGACAGTTATCAGGACTTACGTAGCCTGCTGCAAAGCGATGACAGCACGCCCTTGATGAACTTTTTACAGCAAGCGGTGCAAGGCAAAGCCTTTAGCCACCAGCTAGCGCAGGATTACAGCGGCAGCACCCGGCATTTAGCCCAGATCGGTGGATAAAAGAGGCGATTAACATGAGCAGTAATAAGCCATTTAGCGCGCTGATTTTAGCCGGCGGCCAATCTAGCCGCATGGGTCAGGATAAAGCTCTGCTCAACATTAATGGCCAAAGCTTACTGGCACATATGCAGCAACTGGCCATCGATAGCGGTGCCACTGAGGTGCTTGTAAGCCGAAACCAGCCGGGCTTTATTAACGACACTGAGCATCAGGCCGGGCCTCTGGCTGGTATCTTAGCGGCGCTTGCGCACTGCACCACTTCGCAGCTGCTGATCCTGCCGGTTGATACACCGCTGTTAAGCGTTGCCAGCCTGCAGCAGCTGGTGCTAGGGGCCAATGGCGATGCCGCTTACTTTGCCAGTAGTCCACTGCCCTGCGTGTTGCCGTTAAGCCCGGTGCTAAGCGAGCTTATCAGAAAGCAATTACACAGCGGCCAACGCTCAGTACAAGCGCTGCTAAGAGAGCTGAATGCCACCGCCTTGGCAGCCCCGTCGGCTGAGTTATTAAATACCAATACGCCAGCAGACTGGCTGCACTATCTTTCATTAGTTAACAGCGGGAGCCTGTATGCCAAAGCCTGATTTAAACCGGTTTTATCCGCTTAAAATTGCCGTCCTGACCGTGTCGGATAGCCGCAATAGCAACAATGACAGCAGCGGCGAATTGTTAAGTCAGATGCTGTTAAGCGCCGACCATCAGCTGGTCGACCGGGCATTACTGCCCAATAACAAATACCAGCTGCGCGCTAAGCTAAGCCAGTGGATCGCAAGCGATAACATTCAGGTGGTATTGATTAATGGTGGTACCGGATTTCAGCACACTAACTGCACGGTAACTGCGTTAACTCCTTTGCTAGACACCGAGGTGCCAGGCTTTGGCGAGCTGTTTCGCCAATTATCGTTTAACGAGTTGGGCTCAGCCGCGCTGCAATCCGGCGCTCTGGCAGGCCTGGCGAATGGCACCTTAATTTTTGCTATGCCAGGCTCAGGAGGCGCCTGCCGGCTGGCGATGCAGCAGCTGATTTTACCGCAATTAGATAGCAAAACCGGACCCTGCAACTTTGTTGCCCATGTAAAAAACAGCCCGCTGAAAAGCTGTGGAGCTTAAGATGACAGCAACCCTTACCCATTTAGATCAAAGCGGCGCTGCGGCGATGGTCGATGTCAGTGCTAAGCCAAATACCAACAGGTTGGCCAGAGCCGGCGCTTTAGTGCAAACCACGCCACAAGTGATTGAATTAATTGCTCAGGCACTGCTGAAAAAAGGCGATGTACTGGCCACTGCTCGCATTGCCGGCATTATGGCAGCGAAAAAAACCAGCGAGCTGATCCCGCTGTGTCACCCACTGCTGCTTAGCAAAGTATCGGTCGATTTTCAATTGCTACCAGAGCAAGGCCAAATTCAGATCGAAAGCTGTTGTTTGCTAAGTGGTAGCACTGGCGTGGAGATGGAAGCACTGACCGCCGTCAGTGTCGCAGCCTTGACCATTTACGATATGTGCAAAGCAGTAGATAAGGCGATGGTTATCAGCGATATCCGCTTGCTAGAGAAAAACGGCGGTAAATCTGAGCATTATCTCTTGGAGGCAATATGATTAAAATTCTGTTTTTCGCCGCGCTTCGAGAACGGCTAGATTGCGAACAATACCTGCTTAGTTGCGATGGCAAAATGTTGCAGGTGGCCGACGTACTGCAGCAACTGCAAAGCCGTTGCCATAACTGGCAGCAGGAACTTAGCCGCACCGATTTGCTCTGCGCCGTAAACCAGCACCTGGTACCGTTAACGGCCAGCGTGCAGGATGGCGATGAGCTGGCGTTTTTCCCCCCGGTAACCGGCGGCTAGCAGGTGGTAAAGGATATGAGCATCTTTGTTGCAGTACAAAGCGATGATTTTTGTGTCGCCAGCGAATACGACGAGCTACGCCACCACTCAGCCTGTGGCGCTGTCGTCACCTTTAGCGGCCTGGTACGTGAGCTTAGTGACAACACCCTGCACAGCATGACGCTGGAACACTACCCCGGCATGACCGAGCAAGCCCTTATCGCTATTGCTAAGCAGGCACAAAGCCGCTGGCAGCTTGGCGCGGTGCATATTATTCACCGCGTTGGCACCCTAAAACCGAATGAGCAAATCGTGTTTGTCGGCATTGCCAGCGCGCATCGCGCCGCGGCCTTTGCCGCCTGCGAATTTATTATGGATTACCTGAAAAACCGCGCGCCGTTCTGGAAAAAAGAGCACACCGCCAGCGGTGATTACTGGGTTGCAGCCAAAGCAAGCGATCAGCAAGCGCTGGCGCGCTGGGAGTAACCTATGATCCGAAGAGTATTGCTGCTTTGCTTTGTCTGTGCCCTACCTGTTTATGCGAGCGAAAAGCTGACTATCGCAGCGGCATCAGACTTACGTTATGCGCTGGATGACATTATCATGCTATTTAAGCAACAGCAGCCAGCGGCAGACGTTCGGGTCATTTATGGCTCCAGTGGCAAAATCAGCACGCAAATCCGCCATGGCGCGCCCTATGATGTTTTTTTTCAGCCGATATTCAGTTTCCCGAGCAACTCTACGCTGAAGGCCATGCAGTCACTCAGCCACAGCTTTATGCCCTTGGCCGAATTGTGCTGTGGAGCCCGCAGCAAAATATGACGGGTATTGAACTGTCACAACTGACAACTATGCCCTTTCGCCGCCTCGCCATCGCCCAACCCGCCCATGCACCTTATGGCCAGCGCGCCAAAGAGGCGCTACAGGCTACCGGTGTCTGGTCTGCAGTAGAACCCAAATTGGTGTATGGCGAAAACATCGCCCAAACTGCGCAACTGGCGCAAAGCGGTGGCGCTGATATCGCTATTATTGCGCTGTCGCTGGCCAAGTTTCCCGAATTAGCAAAGCAAGGCTATCAACTTATTCCGGCAGAGCTGCATCAGGGGCTGACTCAGGCTTTTGTGATTACCCGCCATGGTGCGAATAACAGCAGCGCGCATCAGTTTACCACCTTTATGACCAGCAAAGATGTGCTTGCCATTATGCAAGGCTACGGCTTTGAACATCCTGCTAGTGAACAACAAGGCAGGCGGGAGTAACGCTATGCAGGAGCTTTTCGCTACCCTTAGCCCGCAAGATTGGCAAGCAATACAGCTGACATTAAAGCTATGTTTATACACCACCCTTATTTTATTACTACTGGGCACGCCGCTGGCCTGGTGGTTATCGCTGAGCCAGAGCAAACTGCGCACCGCTATTCAGGCGATAGTGGCGCTGCCGCTGGTATTACCGCCAACGGTGCTGGGGTTTTATTTATTATTGCTACTGGGGCCGCATGGCGCTGTCGGTGGCACGCTTGAACGCCTTGGTCTATCCCATCTGGCGTTTAGTTTTACAGGCATTTTAATCGGCTCGGTGATTTACTCGCTGCCCTTTACCGTGCAGCCGCTGCTGGAAAGTTTTCGCCGCATGGGGCCAAGGCCACTGGAAGTGGCCGCTACCTTAGGTGCCGGCAAGCTGGATCAGCTGTTTAGCGTGGTACTGCCGCTATGCCGCGGCGGTTTTATCATCGCCGCCACCTTAACCTTTGCTCATACGCTTGGCGAATTTGGCGTGATCTTAATGCTTGGCGGCAGCATCCCGGGTGAAACCCAGGTGCTATCGGTACTTATTTACGATCACACCGAAGCAATGAACTATGTTCAGGCGCAGCAGTTATCACTCGGCTTGTTAATCAGCGCCTTTGCAGTGCTGTTTATTGTCTATGGTTTAAACCGCCATTTTGAGCGCGAGGCTATTCTATGATGAGCCTATTTCATATCACAACGCGTCGGGACAAATCCTGGCTGGCAGCCGATCAGCACACGGCTTCATCAACCCCGCCTGCCCAGACAACTGCCAGTTTAACCCTGGCATTAACTATTCAGCGCGGTGACTTTACTCTGCAGCTAAATAACAGCCTGCCGTTACAGGGCGTAACGGCGCTATTTGGCCGCTCTGGCTGTGGCAAAACCACGATGCTGCGGGCTATTGCCGGCCTTGATCGCCATGCCAACGCTCAGGTACAGTTTGCTGATACAGTCTGGCAACAGGGCAATACTTTTGTGCCAGTGCATCAGCGCCGAATTGGGATGGTATTTCAGGAAAGCAGCTTATTACCGCATTTAACAGTTGAACAAAACCTGTTGTATGGCTTTAGCCGCTTAACTAAAGACACGGATATTGCTCTGCAACCAGAGCAGGTGATCCATCTGTTGGAGCTAACACCGTTATTACAGCAAGCACCAGAGCAACTTTCCGGCGGCCAGCGCCAGCGCGTGGCTCTCGGCCGAGCTTTACTCAGCCAGCCGCAATTACTGCTGCTGGATGAACCGTTGGCATCGTTGGATCAGCAAAGTCGCAGCGAGATTTTGCCGTTTTTACAACGTATCGCCAGCCAGACCGGTATTCCGATGCTGCTGGTCAGCCATCAGCTGGATGACGTGGTGAAATTAGCTGACCAGCTGGTGCTGATGCAACATGGCCACATTCACAGCCAAGGCCCACTGCCACAACAATTGCTGCAACCCGAATTAGCCGCCATCGGCGCTATGTCGCTGCTGCATGCCAAAAACCACGGCAGCACTGATCACCTGTTGCAGCTAAGTATCGGTCAGCAGCCTTTACAACTACCGGCGCCGCAGCATGGCGACACAGCAAGCTATTCCCCCACTTCATACCGTTTACGTATTCAGGCGCGCGATGTGGCGCTGAGCCTAACACCGCTTAGCTACAGCTCGGTCAGTAATCAATTGCAAGTCAGCATCAGCGGCTTTAACCCCGCCCCCCACCCGGCCGAAACCCTGGTGCACCTAACACTGGAAGGTCAGCCACTGCAAGCACTGTTAACTAAACAATCAGTGGAACGTTTGGGATTGCAGTTAGGCCAGCAGTTATATGCGCAAATAAAAGCCGTGGCGTTGGATTAATGACTTAACCTTTGTCCCAGAGTAAAAATCTGTATCTGGGCTCGTTAAACGGGATGAAATCAATTTAAGTGTGCAGACTATAAAGAGAGCTATGGCTGTTAGTTACGTCTCGCGACCTGAAAATGAATGTAAACGTTCGCAACGTCTGTCTATTAACGTTTTGTGGGTCATGTAGAGGAAGCACTACGAACAAAATGAAAGTAAGCAAAGGCTTGTTCGCGCCCGGCTGGTGTAAGGTGTTTTTCTGTTCGCTCTTCAACCAAAGTAAAGCCCTGCCCAAGCTGCGCACTAAGTATACTGGCATCGTATTGCACTATGGGCAAACCGCTGCATTGCTCAGGTCCACCAATAGCAAAGGATGCGATGATCAGGTGCCCATTAATTGCCAGTGCATGCTTCAGCGCACGAATATAGTTTTGCCTGTCTTCTATCTCTGTTAAAAAATGGAACACGGCGCGATCGTGCCACAATTCCACCTGCCGCTGAGGACGATAGGCCGTGACATCGGACTCTATCCATTTTACAGCAGCCGAGTTGCTCCCTAGCCGCTGCTGCGAAACGGCCAGCGCCGCCGCAGAAATATCCAACACGGTAACTTGGGAGTATCCTCGTTGAAGTAAGTGGTCGACCAAACCAGATGCGCCACCGCCAACGTCTATGATTGATGCAGACTTTTCAAAGTTGCAGCTGGTAATGAGCTCAAGGGACATAGCAGGCTCTGCCTGAAACCAGCTGACCGCGGTGGCATTTTTTTGCTGGTAGATGTTTTGCCAGTAGCTTTTTTTTCAAAGCTATTCAAGGGCGCCTCTCTTAATTTTAAAGTGTTAATTTTAGGTTTAGCACAAAATTAATTTCTATAAACCAAATTCGGATATTGGCACATAATTGAACTTGGCATCTAAGCAAAATGAAACATCCCAATTTGTCTAATATGCCTCCTTGCTGCATCCATACGCGTGGTTAAAAGCTCCAAACTAAATCAATACAATCTATCGGGCAGACGGCAATGCAGGTGGGTTTATCGAAGTAGCCAATGCATTCGGTACACAGCAGCGGGTCGACTTCATAGTGCTTGGCGCCCATGCTAATCGCCTCGTTCGGACACTCTGGCACACACATATCGCAATTAATACAGCTGACTTCAATTACGGCGGGCATGTTTAACATGCTGCATTAACGGCTAAATCACTGCTGGCGCTGGCCGCAACAGGCAGCTGTTTTAACAGCATGGCAAAGCGCAAATCAGTTTGCTGCGGTAACTTTACTTTAAGCTGATAACACGCGCCCGGTGCCAGTAAAATAGCGTTATTGTGCTTATCGCGCAGCGCCTGCAAAATAAAAATCTGGTTGCCGGCCGGTGTCATTAATACCAGGTTATCGCCGATGGCAAACTGGTTTTTTACCTCCAACAAAGCAAAGCCTTCGCTATCCTGCTCGCCAATAAACTCACCGACTAACAGCTGCTCGCCGACACTGTGGCTGGTGTCGTAGTTTTGCGTGTCCTGCGGTTTATGCCGGCGTAAAAATCCTTCGGTAAAGCCGCGGTTGGCCATACCGTCCAGCTCGCTAAGTAAATTAGGGTTAAAAGCTTTGCCTGCTGCCACATCATCAATCGCCTGGCGATACACCTGGGCAGTGCGCGCGACATAATACGACGATTTAGTGCGGCCCTCGATTTTCAGCGAATGCACGCCCATCGCCATTAACGCCGGTACATGCTCAATGGCACGTAAGTCTTTTGAATTAAGGATATAGGTGCCGTGCAAGTCTTCATCTATCGCCATCAGCTCACCAGGGCGGCCCTGCTCTTCTAACAACGCCGGCGTGCTTATCGGGGTAAACTGGCCTACCTCGTCCTCGCGCGCAGCATGCACCTGATACGGCCAGCGGCAACTGTTGGTGCAGGCACCCTGATTCGGGTCGCGCTTGTTAATATAGCCCGACAGCAAACAGCGGCCGGAGTAAGCCATACACAACGCACCATGCACAAAAACCTCCAGCTGCATATCAGGTACTTCGCGGCGGATTTCGGCGATTTCATCTACCGCCAGCTCACGCGATAAAATAACCCGCTCAACGCCCTGCGCCTGCCAGAACTTTACTGCCGCCCAGTTCACCGTATTGGCCTGCACCGATAAGTGCAGCGGCATCTGCGGGAAATGCTGTTTGAGCAAATACACCACGCCGGGATCTGACACAATCAGCGCATCCGGCTTTAACGCTACCACCTGCGCCATATCGGCGATAAAGCTTTTTAGCTTACTGTTATGCGGCGCAATATTGACCACCACATACAGCTTTTTGCTCAATGCATGGGCTTCGTTAATGCCCATTTCCAGCGTGGCTAAGTCAAACTCGTTGTTGCGCACTCTAAGGCTGTAACGCGGCTGGCCGGCATACACCGCATCGGCACCATAGGCAAAGGCCAGACGCAGTGCTTTTAAACTGCCGGCGGGTGAGAGTAATTCAGGTCTAAACATAACAAGGCCTCTGGCACGACATCACAACTATAAAAAAGGCGGCTAGTCTAACGCCGGCACAAAAACCGGCTTTGATCTGCCGCAAACCCGGAATTATTAACAGCTAGTCTGCGCCCACTGAGCGGCTTTAAAACCCTTAGCAAAATTATCCAAGCGCGCTGTGCGGCTGCCGGCTGGCAACATCACCTCTATCAGACTAAATCGCTGTTTACTGTCCAGCGCTAGCTGCAGTGCCTGGGTAAAGTCGGTTAAATTATTCACCTGCATACCGTGGCCACCCATGCTACGCGCCAAATCAGCATAGTGCCAGTTGGCCAGATTAGTGCAGCTGAGGCCGGGGGCAAAGGCTTCTATCATGTCCCAGCGCTGGTTATTAAACACCACTATCACCGGTGCAAAGCCATAGCGGGCAAAGTGGCCAAGCTCGAGCCCAGTCATTAAAAAAGCGCCATCGCCTACCAGTACCACCGGCCGTAAACCGGTAACTGCCTGCACGCCAAAGGCTGCCGGCACGGCGTAACCCATAGAAGCATAAAACGCCGGTGCCAGCATTAAACTGGGGTTGGCATGCAGGGAAGCAAACAGGCAATCGCCAATATCGGAAATAAGCGGCACAGTGTCATTGCGTACTGTTAACACGCGGTCTAAACATTTCACCAGGCTGCTGGCACTTAGCTGCTGCTCTTCCGCCACAGTTGCTGCAGTTGGCATGCTTTGCTGCGCAAAGGGCGTCAGTGCTTGCGTTATTAACGCTGCCAGTAATGGTTTTAACGCCAGCTGATGGTAGGTTGCAGGCCCCAGCCTGAGCTGATTCTGCTCGATGCAAACCACTTTATGTGCAGGGAAAAGCTCACTGTGGGCGGCAAAATTGCTGTCGGTTTTTATCACACCAATTTGCAAAATCAGGTCGGCATCGCGCAGCAGCTTTGCAGGACGAAGGTCGGTTTTATCGAGGAAAATACCGCCATAGAGCCGATGTTGCTGGTTAAAGCTGGCACGGCCCATTAGAGTGCTGACAAAAGGTATATTAAATTTATCGGCTAAGGCTTCAAGCTCGGCCACCGCATCAAAGCGGCGCACATCGACGCCGGCTATAATTACTGGCCGTTGCGCTTGCTTAAGCCGCGCGGCGACATCGGCTACGGCCAGCGCCAGTTCATCATGTGCTATCGCTTCTGGCTGATAAGGCCCAGCCAGCTCAGTGTGAAAGGCTACAGCATCACGCGGTATTTCCAGTAGTACCGGCCGGCTTTGCTGCTTCGCGGTCGCTAGCGCTGCGCGGATATCCTCGCCACAGCGTGCCGGGTTATCCAACCGGTACTGCGCTGCGGTGATTTCGCGGTAAATGTCACGCTGCGAGTCAACCGTTTTCGCCTGATGATGAATTTGCAGGCCGCGGTCAATCTCACTTTGGCTTGGAAATCCGGCAATCACCAGCAGCGGCACATGCTCAACATAGGCCTGGGCTACCGCATTCACAGCGTTTAATGCACCGGCACCGTAGGTTAGTATCACTACCGCCGGGTTATTACTAATGCGCGCGGCCGCATCGGCGGCAAACACCGCCGAGGGTTCATGGCTTAAATAATATAGCGGCAAACGGTTACGCTGCTGTAGCTGTTCAAAAAGCGGCAGCACAAAATCACCGGGAATACCAAATAACTGCTTAACACCAAACACGTCCAGTTCGTGCAATAAGGCATCGACCAATAGCATAACCACTCCAATTCTGCGTTTTATCACGCGCAGTGTGGTGATTATTGCGATTAGCGGTGTTGATGCAGATCAAGGCTGCGCCGGCTTACGCCGGCGCAAAGGTGGTAGAAAAAACAAGATAGCGCGTTAACGCAGTAAATTAGAAAACGGTAATATCGACACTGTTTCACCAGCCGGCAGGCTAGCGCTGTCACGCGGTAACACTATATAACAATTAGCGTTAGCAATGGAGCTGAGCATGCCAGAGCTTTGTGCACCCAAGGTTTTTACTTTTAAGCCGGTTTCACCCTGCCAGTACCAGCCACGCTGAAAATCCATCCGGCCGGGTTGTTTTTTCAGTGGCACCTCGCATTCAGCGGTTAACAGCTTAACATTAGCCGTAACAGTTTCACCGCTAAGTTTACGCAGCACCGGCTGCACCAATTGCTCCAGCGTAACTACCGCCGCTACCGGGTTACCAGGCAGGCCAAAAAACCAGCAGTTATCAAGCTTGCCAAAGGCAAAGGGTTTACCTGGTTTGATTGCCACTTGCCAAAAATTAATCTGGCCCAGCTTGTGCAGAATTTGCCGGGTGTAGTCGGCATCACCCACTGAGACTCCGGCGCTGGTGATCAGCACATCAGCCTGCGTCATTGCCTCCTTAAACGCCTGCTCTATGTTGTCAGGATCATCCGGCAATAAGCCGAGGTCAATCACCTGCACGCCAAGGCGTTGCAGCATAGCGGCAATCACATAACGGTTGCTATCGTAAATGTGCCCATCCGCTAACGGCTGCCCTGGCGGCACCAGCTCGTCACCACTAGAGAAAATAGCTACCTTTAACTGACGCACTACTTTAACGTCGGCAATACCAATAGATGCCAGTAAACCAATATCGGCCGGGCGCAGCTTATGCCCAGCGGCAAACACTTCAGCTCCCCGGCTAATATCTTCTCCAGCGCGACGCACATGCTCTCCGACAACAGGCTCTAGCTGACATAAAATTTGCTGTTGGCTACCATCATTCGTTTGAACAAGCTTTACCTGCTCCTGCATCACTACAGTATCCAGGCTAGGGGGCAACACAGCACCGGTGGTAATGCGCACGCAGCTATCGGCAGGCACCCTGTCGGCAAAGGCATGACCTGCCAGTGCCACACCAGCTATATTCAGCGGTTTGCCCGGAGCAACTTCAGCTGAGCGCAAGGCATAGCCATCCATCGCCGCGTTGTCGTACCCCGGCACATTGATACTAGATACCACAGACCGCGCCAGTACCCGGTCCAACGCAGCAGATACCGGTACGCTGATGGTTTGTTCCAGAGACTCAACTTCGCTAAGCATTTGCAATATCGCTTGCTCAGCACTAAGCATGGGTTTCGGCATACGGGCGTCTTGCATCAGGCTGTGCTCCTTTATACCTTGTTACCTTGCTGGTTTACCATCCATACCGCAGCTTCAACCCGCGAGCGCAGGCCAAGTTTCTTCAACAGATGTTTAACATGCACTTTCACCGTACCGTCAGAGATATTAAGCTCGCGTGCAATTAGCTTATTACTTAACCCTTTGGCAATAAAACCCAAAATTTCGTGTTCACGGTTAGTCAGGCTATTAAGCTCAGCGGGCGTTTTTACTGCGGGGCGGCGCAGTGCCGTGGCTAGCACCTGTGTAACGGCTTCGCTTAACACCATTTTACCGGTCAAAGCACGTTTAATATGCTCCAACAGCAGTTCAGGATCGCTGTCTTTTAACAAGTAGCCATCAGCACCATTACTAATGGCATTAACCACGTCTTCGTCAGCATCAGATACCGTTAACATCACAATTCGTGAAGTAACCCCCTCGTCTCGCAGGCGTTTTAACGTAGCGATACCATCCATACCTTGCATATTTAAATCCAGAATAATCATATCGGGATCCAGTTCAACAGCCAGCGGTATCGCATCCATACCGCTACTGGCCTCGGCAATAACTTCCAGCTCATCTTCCAGGGCCAATAGCTGCTTTAAACCTTTGCGTAATAACGGATGATCATCCACCAACATAATGCTGGATTTTTGCTCTGACATGTCGTGCTCCAAATCTGTCATATTTCTGTATGGGTATTAGCTTACAACAAGGTGGTGCTTACTTTGATATAAATCAGTAAAATAGCAGATCAGCCTGCTTGGCCCGATAACCCATCAAGGCCTATAAAAAATCAAATTTACATCATAAGCACCTGATTTAATTCAACATTAAAACCAAAGCACTCAACACTTACCACTTAATAGGTACCCACAACTATTCCTCGGCGGTCGTAAGGTAACTCCGAAGATACATTGTGACAACACAAGATGCCCTGCATAGTTTGCACAGCTTATATTGCTGATTCCAACAGGAGTGAACCATGTCAGATCTTAAACAATGGCAACCGGAAGACGACACCTTCTGGCAAAGCACCGGCAAAGCCATTGCCAACCGCAACTTATGGATCTCTATTCCAAGCTTGTTATGTGGCTTTGGTGTCTGGATGCTATGGAGTATTGTTACAGTACAAATGCTCAACGTCGGCTATCCGTTTAGCACCGCTGAATTATTTACCTTAACAGCTATAGCCGGCCTCACCGGTGCCACTTTGCGTATACCATCGAGCTTTTTTGTCCGGCTGTGCGGCGGTCGTTACACGTTGTTTCTCACGACTAGCTTGTTAATGATACCTGCTGTTGGCACAGGCTTGGCACTGCAAAGCATCGACACCCCACTATGGGTATTTCAGCTGATGGCACTGCTATCGGGCATTGGCGGCGGTAACTTTGCCTCGTCGATGTCGAATATCAGTTTCTTTTACCCTAAAAAGCAGCAAGGCCTGGCGCTGGGGTTAAATGCTGGGCTGGGTAATTTTGGTGTTACTACAGTACAAATACTGGTACCTATTTTTATGTCGTTTGGTGTCTTTACCGTACTCGGTGGCGGTGATCCGATGATCCTGGCTAAAGCCAGCGGTACAGTCACTGGCACTATTCCGGCAGGAACTGAAACCTGGATCCAAAATGCTGGTTTTGCCTGGTTAATTACGCTAGTGCCACTGGCCTTTTTACTCTGGTTCGGCACAAACAATATTCACACAGAAGAAGTCACACCTAAATTACCCTCTGCGTTAACTTCATTCAGTATCATACTTGCAATGCTGGGGATCGGTTTTATTACGTCTATCGCTGGTTTATGGCTGATATTGCCCGAGTCGGCCAACGGCTCTGGTTTTGGTATTCCCAAAGAGATAGTTCTAATTGCTATCTTGTTTGCCACGGTATTTTTATTAAAACTGCTTCCCGGCGCCATTCGCACCAGCTTAGATCGGCAATACAAAATATTTAATAACAAACACACCTGGGTCATGAGCGTACTGTACGTAATGACGTTCGGCTCTTTTATCGGCTTTGCCGCCGCCTTTCCATTGTCGATTAAAGTAATATTTGGCTACAGCCATATTATGGTTGACGGCGTAATGACTCACAGCACACCTAACCCGAATGGCCCAAGCGCATTAACTTACGCTTGGATAGCACCTTTTGTAGGCGCACTTATCCGCCCCGTAGGTGGATGGATTGCCGATAAACTCGGTGGTGCCTTTGTTACCCAACTGTGCTCAGTGGTGATGATACTGTGCGCCTTGGGTGCGGCTTACTATATGCAGCTGGCCTATCAGAGTGCCACGCCAGAGCAATACTTTGTGCCGTTTTTCTTGATCTTCTTGGGTTTGTTTGCCGCCAGTGGTATCGGTAACGGCTCCACCTTCCGTACCATCGCCGTAGTATTCCCCAAAGAGCAAGCAGGCCCTGTACTGGGCTGGACATCTGCGGTGGCGGCATATGGCGCCTTCTACATTCCGCAGGTACTGGGTGAGCAAATAAAAGCTGCCACACCTGAGTACGCGATGGTGGGTTTTGCCATTTTCTATGGCTTGTGCCTGCTCGTGAACTGGTTTTTTTACCTGCGTAAAAACGGTGAGTTTTATAATCCGTAACTTTCGGGGGTGCAAATACCTGGGGCGCCGCTGTTCTGACAATGGCGCCCCGACAGCACCATCACGCCATTTGCTGTTGCAATAAATACTCTGGTGTAAAACTAAAATACACGCCGGTGCCGCCTTCTTTACGCGCTTTAATCTGTATTTGTCCGCCTAAATGCTTGCTACGCTCCTGCATTATGGCCAAGCCATAATGGTTTAGCTTTTCTGCCGCTTGTGGTATGCCGACGCCATTATCTTCTACCGCCAGGCTGATGCCATCGCTACTGTGCTGTAGGCTAATCTTCAGCTCGCTGCCCTGGCTGTGGTGCACCGCATTCTGGCTGGCTTCACGGATAATTTGCAGCAGGTGAATTTCTTCATGCGGCGCCAATGGCACATTACTCAACTGATAATCCAGCCGGATCTGTAAGTCAGACTGTTCGGTTAACTGTTTCACCGTAGTTTGCAGCGCACTTAACAAGCCAGAACCGTCGACTTTTAAGCGGAAAGTGGTTAAGAGTTCGCGCAGCTGGCGATAGGCCGAATCCAGACCCTGCTTTAGTTCAGCCGACACATCAGCAATAGTGGCTTTATCATCTTTTTGCGTGGCTTTATTTAGCCTGGTTACCTGAATCTTTAAATAAGACAATGCCTGCGCTAAGGAGTCATGCAGTTCACGGGCGATTACAGTACGTTCCTGCATCAATGCCAGCCGGCGCACCTGCTCTTCTTCTGATTTTAAACTCAATGCCAGAGCTAACTGATCGGCCACCGAGGCTAGTAATTGCTGCTGCCACATAACTAACTTCTGCTCTTTGGCTACCCTTACCACCAATACACCAAACTTTTTACGTTCCCGTTGCAAGGCATAAGTGTATTGCTGATTGTTGCAGCTGCTGCTTTCAGCCTGACTTAAACAATCACCGCAGTTTTGCTCAATGCAAGGATCTACAATATCAACTCCCGGCACTAGCTGCATATAAGGTTTGTCACCATCCTCAGTAAATAAACAAAGCTCTAAATCATCAATCTTAACCACAAGTTTAAGTTCATCAATAATCTTTTTAAAATCAATAAACTCAGGTACATGTTCACTAATACTCCGGGCGGTGTTATATAAAAAACGCAGCGTTATATTGTTATGTTTTAATGTCTCGGTTTGCTTATCTACCCGCTGTTCTAAGTTGCCATACATATAGGCAATAGAGTCATTCATCTTGTTAAAACTGTGCGCCAGGGTGCCCAGTTCGTCATTATTTTCAATACTTAAACGGTGGGTAAAATCCCCCATTGCCACCCGTTTTGCGCCTTGTGTCAGCACTTGCAGCGGCTCTTCCACCATCACTTTTAACCAGTAAATCACAATGGCTGATAACAACACCGTGGCCAGCAGAGCAATAAGCTGCAGAGTACGAAAACCACGTACTTTTTGCTCAGCATCCTGCTGAATAAGATACACCAGCTGCTCCAGCAACTGAATTTGTACCTGCAACACAGTTTCCAACTCGGCCATGTCAACTAATGGCTGCGATAACGCCACATCGACCCCCTGCCATTGCAACCGCGCCCGCTCTAACTGGTTGGCTATGTCATTGTTACTGATAAACCTGGCAAACACCGGATGCTGCCAAGTTTGCGCCAGTTGCTCACGAGCTATGCGCAGCTGATTTTCGTCGTGCTGTAATGTCAGCCAGGCCATGCGGTAAGTTTGCATCCGTAGCGAGCCTGCTACATTGACGGCATGTGCATCGTTATCAGTTTTGTCCGACAGCCAGTACGAAGCCAGCATAGTTCCAACAGCCAGCGTAACAATACAAGCCAGCGCAATATTAATACGGGTAACAATAGAAAACTGTCGCATAACCACTCCACTAATTTACTGCTTAAGCATACCTGCTTATATGGCATTGCGCCGCTTTGTTATTAAAAACCACCGACACAATTTAGCTACCCCTTTTTTCTCGCCAGGGTAGCTGCATTTACCTACTTCACACCATAAGGGGTAAACACCTGAGTATTGTCGGCGATTACAGCCCCACCCACACTACCACCTTGTAGGTATTTTTGTTTTTTATCAGCTATTTAGCGCTCTGGTTAGCATGATCTAAATCAAGCATCATCGCGCTGTTGTTTCTATAGTGTGCATACCAGAAAAGCAATATGTCTGTTCATGCAGGACAAGACCAGGAGTAAACCATGAGTCACCTACTCGACAAACTGCGGTTTTTTAAAACCCGCAAAGCCCCGTTCGCCGACGGCCACGGTGTTACCACTAATGAAGATAGAACATGGGAACAGGGTTACCGCCAGCGCTGGCAACACGATAAAATTGTGCGCTCTACCCATGGTGTAAACTGTACCGGCTCGTGCAGCTGGAAAATATATGTAAAAGACGGTCTGGTTACCTGGGAAACCCAGCAAACCGACTACCCACGCACCCGGCCGGATTTACCAAACCATGAGCCGCGCGGCTGCCCACGTGGCGCCAGCTATTCCTGGTATATTTATAGCGCCAACCGCTTAAAATATCCTAAAGTACGTCAGCAACTGATGAAATTGTGGCGCGAAGCCAAGGCTGCGCATAAAGATCCGGTAAAAGCCTGGGAATCTATTGTCAGCGACCCGGAAAAAGCCAAAAGCTATAAAGAGCGCCGTGGCTTGGGCGGTTTTGTCCGCGCCAGCTGGGATGAGGTGAACGAGCTGATTGCCGCCTCTAACGTGTACACCACCAAAACTTACGGCCCGGACCGGGTTACCGGCTTCTCGCCTATTCCGGCGATGTCGATGGTGTCTTATGCCGCTGGCGCACGTTATCTATCGTTAATTGGTGGTAACTGTTTAAGCTTCTACGACTGGTACTGCGACTTACCGCCTGCGTCACCGCAGGTATGGGGCGAGCAAACCGACGTGCCGGAATCGGCCGACTGGTATAACTCGAATTACATTATTGTTTGGGGCTCTAACGTGCCACAAACCCGTACGCCCGATGCACACTTCTTAACAGAAGTGCGTTATAAAGGCACCAAAACCTGCGTTATCACTTCAGATTACTCAGAAGCATCCAAATTTGGTGATACCTGGTTAGCGCCACGTCAGGGTACTGATGCTGCGCTCGCGATGGCGTTTGGCCATGTGATTTTAAAAGAATTCCATGTTGATAACCCAAGCGCCTATTTTACCGATTATGTAAAACGCACCACCGATATGCCCATGTTGGTGATGCTGGAGCAAGGTGAAAAACACCTGAGCCAGGGCCGTTTCCTGCGCGCTGCCGATTTAGTCGATAACCTGGGTGAGGACAATAACCCGGACTGGAAAACCATAGCGCTGAACAGCGATGGCCGCTTAACCAGTCCTAACGGCGCAATTGGTTACCGCTGGGGCCAAGCAGGCAAATGGAACCTTGAGCAAAAAGACAAAGATGGCGAAATCGACTTACAATTATCGCTAAAAGATAACCGCGACGAGCTGGTCGAGGTAGCCTTCCCGTATTTTGGCGGTGCACCGCACGAATATAAATACTTCCAGCACACCGCACATGACGACGTGCAAATTCGTAAAGTTCCGGCCAAACGCGTCGAGCTTGCCGATGGTAGCACCGCTTTAGTTGCCACCGTATTTGATCTAATGCTGGCGCACTATGGTGTAGATAACGGCATTGGTGATGACAGCCGCGCCAAGTCTTACCTTGACAACGTACCCTACACGCCAGGCTGGCAGCAGCCTATTACCGGTGTGAACCCGGAAGATGTGATTCGCGTAGCGCGCGAGTTTGCCCGCAACGCCGATAAAACCCGCGGTCGCTCTATGGTGATTGTCGGTGCTGCACTAAACCACTGGTATCACATGGACATGAATTACCGTGGCCTGATCAATATGCTGATGATGTGCGGCTGTATCGGCCAAAGCGGCGGCGGCTGGGCACACTATGTTGGCCAGGAAAAACTGCGGCCACAAACCGGCTGGACCCCACTGGCCTTTGCGCTGGACTGGCAGCGGCCACCACGCCATATGAACGGTACCTCGTTCTTCTATAATCATTCCAGCCAGTGGCGTTATGAAAAGCTGGATATGACCGAAGTCGTATCGCCTTTGGCGAATAAAGAAAAGTGGGGCGGCAGTATTATAGACTTTAACAGCCGCGCCGAGCGCATGGGCTGGTTACCGTCAGCGCCGCAACTGGGAGTTAACCCGCTGGGCTTGGCCGCTAAAGCCAAAGCTGCCGGTGTTGAGTTAAAAGACTATGTGGTGCAGCAGCTAAAAGATCGCGACATTAAGTTTGCCTGCGAGCAGCCCGACAGCCCGCAAAACTTCCCGCGCAATATGTTTATCTGGCGCTCTAACCTGCTGGGTTCCAGCGGTAAAGGCCACGAATACATGCTGAAGCACTTTTTAGGCACCAAACATGGCTTGCTGGGCAAAGACTTAGGCGAGTTCGGTGGTAAAAAGCCGCAGGATATCGAGTGGACTGACAACGGCGCTGAGGGCAAGGTCGACTTATGGGTGACGCTGGATTTCCGTATGTCTACCACTTGCCTGTATTCCGACATCGTGCTGCCTACCGCCACCTGGTACGAAAAAGACGATATGAATACTTCGGATATGCATCCGTTTATTCACCCGTTAACGGCTGCCATTGATCCGGTATGGGAAGCACGCAGCGACTGGGAAATTTTCAAAGGGATTGCCAAATCATTCTCGAAAGCGTCCGTTGGCCATTTAGGCGTAGAAACTGACGTGGTCACCACGCCAATGCACCACGATACACCGGCAGAACTGGCACAGCCTTATGGTGTTAAAGCCTGGTGGAAAGGCGAATGTGATGCGATACCGGGCGTGACCATGCCGCATATTAATATTGTCGAGCGTGACTACCCTAATACCTATGCCCGCTTTACCTCAATTGGCCCACTGCTGGAGAAAATCGGCAACGGCGGCAAAGGCATCGGTTGGGACACTAAAGAGGAAGTCAGCTTCCTGAAAAAGCTTAACCGCGTGCATACCGACGAAGGCATTAACAAAGGCATGGCGAAGATTGACAGCGCCATCGACGCATGCGAGATGATTTTGTCCCTGGCGCCGGAGACCAATGGCCATGTCGCGGTTAAAGCCTGGGAAGCCTTAGGCAAAATTACCGGTCGCGACCATACCCATTTAGCGCTACCAAAGGCAGATGAGAAAATCCGCTTTAACGATATTGTCGCCCAGCCGCGCAAGATCATCAGTTCGCCCACCTGGTCAGGTCTTGAGGATGAGCATGTGTCGTACAACGCCGGTTACACCAACGTGCACGAGCTAATTCCATGGCGCACCATTACCGGCCGCCAGCAGTTTTATCAGGATCACGAATGGATGCGCGATTTTGGCGAGCAGCTGTGTAGCTACAAGCCGCCAATTAACTTAAAAACCGTGCAACCGGTGCTGAACAAAAAACCGAACGGCAACAAAGAAGTGGTGCTGAACTGGATCACGCCGCACCAGAAATGGGGTATTCACAGTACTTACTCGGACAACCTGTTAATGCTAACACTGTCGCGTGGTGGCCCTATTGTCTGGTTAAGTGAAACTGACGCCGCCGCTGCTGGCATTGAAGATAACGACTGGATTGAAATCTTTAACGTTAACGGCGCCATCGCCGCCCGTGCTGTGGTTTCACAACGGGTACCAGAAGGTATGAGCATGATGTATCACGCTCAGGAGCGCATTGTAAACGTGCCTGGCAGTGAGCAAACCGGCACCCGTGGTGGTATTCATAACTCGGTCACCCGCGCCGTAATGAAACCCACCCATATGATCGGTGGCTATGCCCAGCAATCCTATGGCTTTAACTACTACGGTACCGTTGGCTGTAACCGTGACGAGTTCGTCGTCGTGCGCAAAATGCACAACGTTGACTGGTTAGACACTAAATAAGGTTGGAGTAAGTAACATGAAAGTCAGAGCCCAAATTGGCATGGTGCTGAATTTAGACAAGTGCATAGGCTGCCACACTTGCTCCATCACTTGTAAAAATGTCTGGACCTCGCGTGAAGGCGTCGAGTACGCCTGGTTTAATAACGTTGAAACCAAGCCCGGTATTGGTTTTCCGAAAGAGTGGGAAAATCAGCAAAAATGGAATGGCGGCTGGGTGCGCAATAAAAGCGGCAAGCTGGAGCTAAAAATTGGTGGTAAACGCCGCATTCTAGCGAATATTTTCGCCAACCCGGACTTACCGGAAATTGACGACTACTATGAGCCGTTCGATTTTGACTACCAGCATTTACACACTGTTGGCGATACCCAGCACCAACCGGTAGCCCGCCCACGCTCACTGGTCAGTGGTCAGCGGATGGAAAAAATTGAATGGGGTCCGAACTGGGAAGAAATTCTCGGCACCGAGTTTGCCAAACGCAAAATCGATCAGAACTTTAACGACGTGGTGCAAAAGGACATTTACGGTCAGTTTGAAAAGACTTTTATGATGTACCTGCCGCGTTTATGTGAGCACTGCTTAAACCCGGCCTGCGTGGCAGCCTGCCCTTCCGGCGCGATTTATAAACGCGAGGAGGATGGCATAGTACTGATTGATCAGGACAAATGCCGCGGCTGGCGCATGTGTGTTTCGGCCTGCCCGTACAAAAAAATCTATTACAACTGGAAAACCGGCAAATCTGAAAAATGTACTTTCTGCTTCCCGCGCATTGAAGCCGGCCAGCCGACAGTATGTTCAGAAACCTGTGTTGGCCGCATCCGCTACTTGGGCGTGCTGCTGTATGACGCTGACAAAATTGAAGTCGCAGCCAATACCCCGAACGAGAAAGACTTGTATCAGGCGCAGCTGGATATCTTCCTTGATCCGAACGATCCGGTAGTGATAGCTGCTGCTCGTGCCGAAGGCATTGGCGATAACTGGATTAAAGCCGCCCAGCGCTCACCGGTATATATGATGGCGATGGAGTGGAAAGTGGCTCTGCCACTGCACCCGGAGTATCGCACGCTGCCGATGGTATGGTATGTACCACCACTGTCTCCTATTCAGGGCGCAGTGCAGGCGGGACATGTTGGCATGAACGGCGAAATCCCGGATCTGAAATCACTGCGTATCCCGCTACGTTATCTGGCCAATATGCTTACCGCCGGTGATGAAGCTCCTGTAGTGCGGGCGCTGGAGCGGATGATTGCCATGCGCGCTTTTAAACGGGCACAGCAGGTAGACGGTGTAGAAGATGCTGAGGTGTTAAAGCAAGTGGGCTTAACGCCAGTGCAGGTAGAAGAAATGTACCGCTATATGGCGCTGGCGAACTATGAAGACCGCTTTGTTATTCCAACCAGCCACCGTGCCTATGCCGAAAATGCCTACGATTTAAAATCCAGCTGTGGTTTTAGTTTTGGCAACGGCTGTGGCGATGGCAATAACGGCGTAAACCTGTTTGGCACTAAAGCCAAAGGCGTACGTCAGGTTATCCCGGTTGAGATTAAGGACTAAAGTCATGCAAATCTTACAATTGTTGTCCCTGCTGCTGGATTACCCGAAGCAGCCGTTAATTGATGCCAAAGCTGAATTGCTGGCGATAGTGGCAGATGCCGCTATCGCGGCAGAGCTTAAGCAAAAGTTGAATGCTTTTATTACAGCTCGCTGCAGTGGTGAGCTGATGGACTGGCAATCAGAATACGATGGCCTGTTCGAGCGCGGCCGCTCGTTATCATTGCTGATTTTTGAGCATATTCATGGCGAGTCGCGCGACCGCGGCCAGGCGATGGTTAACCTTATGGCGCAATACCGTGAGGCGGGACTGGATATTGGCGTAAAAGAGCTGCCGGATTACCTGCCGCTTTACCTGGAGTTTTTATCCACCCAGGGCGAGCAAAACGCCCAGATTGGTTTGGAAGAAGTTGCACCGGTACTGGCAGTACTATTGTGTCGCCTGCAGCAGCGCGACTCGGACTACGCCAGTATTTTCGCTACCCTGGTTTCCCTATCTGCTGCTGAAGTCGACTTAGCTGACATAAAGCAACAAATTGCCGGCGAGAAACGCGACGACACCCCAAAAGAGCTGGACAAGGTTTGGGAAGAGGAAATGGTCAGCTTTATCGGCAACGAGCAAGCCAATTCTGCCTGCGGCAGTGGCAATAAACCGACTGACGGTCAACGCCGCGATCAGTTTATTCCGCTAAGCACTGAGCTGCTCGGTAGCGAAGAAGCCGGGCAACAACTTTATAAAGCAGCCGCGGCTAAACGCGCTTAAAGGAGCATTGAAATGGCACACTTAAATCTGTTTGCCTTTGGCATTTACCCCTACATTGCCATCGCCATTATGGTGATTGGCAGTTGGATCCGCTACGACAGAGAGCAATACACCTGGAAAACCAGCTCCAGCCAGTTGCTGGAAAGCAAACAACTGCGTAAAGGCAGTATCGCTTTTCACATCGGCGTGCTGGGCATCTTTTTAGGCCATTTCTTTGGCTTATTAATGCCCAAAGAAATCTGGTACCTGTTTGGCATTACCACCCAAATGAAGCAGATGATCGCTATCGTCGCCGGTGGCATCTTTGGCTTGATCTGTTTTTACGGCTTAACTGTGCTGATTAAACGCCGCTTGTTTAACCCGCGCATTCGCGCCACCAGCAACCCTATGGACATTGCCATACTGTTTTTACTCTACGCACAGTTAATTCTGGGCTTGCTGAGTATCACGGTATCAATGGGTCATTTAGATGGCGCTGAGATGCTAAAACTGATGGCCTGGGCGCAAAACACCGTTACCTTTAACAGCGTGGCAGCCGCAGAAGCCATTAGCGGCGTGCACTGGATTTTTAAAATGCACGTGTTTTTGGGCATGACGTTGTTTGTGGTGTTTCCGTTTAGCCGCTTAGTACACATGCTAAGTGTGCCGGTGCAGTACATCAGCCGTCAGCACCAGATAGTACGCCAGCGTTTTGTGCGCTAGACGACTTGAATAACGCACGGTTTAAGGCCCTGACGGTTGCAACACTCGCTGTGCTCGCCACAGCAACTCGCTGCGCTCAGACACTCTGTGGCTGCGCTATCGAGGTTCCAACCTGGGCCAGAAAAGATCGATTGACCAGCCAGACTGCGAGCCGATATTGCTAAACAAAGCGTCTTTGGCATGGATGCCAAAGAGGAGCCTCCACGGACGGATTTACGGCGTCTTTGTGTGCAATACCGGCTTAAAGCTGCCTGGCGGCACGTTACAGCTAACCCTATAACAGAGGTTCAAAATGATACAAGTAAACAATGCCAGTATCAGCGAAGCGGCGATAATGGCCGAAATGCAGTACCACCCGGCCAGCGATAAACGTGGCGCCATGCTAAAAGCGGCCGAATCACTGATTATTGGCGAGCTGCTGCGTCAGCGCGCCAAAGCGCTGGGCCTTAGCGTAAAAAGCGAAGCCAATACCGCCAGCGATGACAACTTTCTCGATGCGCTGATAAACACTGAAGTGACTATTCCGCAAGCCAACCAGACCGAATGCGAGCAATATTACCGCTTAAACCCACAGCGCTTTCATAGCTCGCCGCTGCTGGAAGTCAGCCATATACTGCTGGCGGCAGCACCAGAAGATGACAAAGCCCGGGTAGAAGCCAAAACCCTGGCAGAGCAGTTAATCACTAAGCTACAACAAGGCGAACCGCTGGCACAACTGGCACAGCACTACTCGGCCTGCCCGTCGAAAGA
This sequence comes from Alishewanella sp. HL-SH05, assembly GCF_052655985.1. The sequence goes on along the minus strand of NZ_CP199753.1, from coordinate 1,716,412 downwards.
AACCGGCGGTAGCTTAGGCCAAATTAGCCGCGGCCAAACCGTGCCGGAGTTTGAGCGGCAAATATTTAATGCCGAAGCGGGTTTGATGCCACAGCCGGTAGAAAGCCGTTATGGTTACCATATAGTGTACATTGCCCGCAAAGTGCCTGGCCAGTTACTGCCCTTTAGCGCCGTCGAGCAGAAAATTGCTGACTATTTAAATGAAAAAGTACGGCGCAAAGCGGTAGCGCAGTATATTCATACGCTGATCGTTGACGCTGAAATAGACGGTTACGACTTTAACCTGTCAGCCTCGCCACTTATGCAGTAAAGGTGAAATTGGGGCCGCCATCTATAACGCTTCGGCGGCGCACTGCCTGCTTTGCCCTGTGTTAGCACAATAGCGCCCCAATATCGCACCCGACATTCTGCACTGCCCGGCCTTGAAATTTTAAGCTATTAATTTTTAAACAAATAATTTCTGAATAAAAGCTGACACAGCCACTGCTTAATTCCACCGTGTTGGTATAACAGTAAATATCATGGCAAAGACGCCAGTCGCTCAGGTCCGGTAACGGACTGACAGCGACCGGCGTTTTTTTATGCCCGCAAAAAAGAAGTACTGCAGCGATACCAACAATAGCACCGGCTTACCGCCTTTTAGGTAACCCTTTAATTAAATTATATAAATTTACTAGCCGCGTTAAGATCAGCCTGCTTTTACGCGGCCCTGACCAAAGGAATACATTATGAAAGCTTTCCCCGCTGTGATGTTGTCTGTGTTACCGTTTTGCTTTAGCCCCAGCCTTATTGCCAATGAACTTAGCACTGCACTTAAACAAAGCACTGTCTCGGCACAGTTTCGCTACCGTTTAGAATATGTCGAGCAAGACAATACGCTGGACGATGCCATCGCCTCTACGCTGCGCAGCCGCTTAAGCGTGAATACCGGCAAGGCGTATGGTTTTAGCGCCTTACTGCAGGTAGACAACGTTAGTCTGCTGGGTAATGACAATTACAACAGTACGGTCAACGGCAAAACCGATTACAGCGTGGTGGCCGACCCTAAGGGCACCGATATTAACCAGGCGCTGCTGCGCTACCAAAATGACAGCGGCACCACGCTAAGTGCGGGCCGCCAATTGGTAAACCATTTAAACCAGCGCTTTTTAGGTGGCGTCGGCTGGCGCCAGAATGAACAAACGCTGGATGGCTATCGCCTGCAACAGCAGTTCAGCGACAGTGTTAGTGCTGAGCTAGGCCATTACCACAATGTAAACCGGGTATTTGGCCCCAAAAGCGCGGCGGCCGATCAACACGGCAGCTTTAATACCGCCTTGCTGCAATGGCAGCTGACACCGGCACATCAGCTGGCAGGTTTTGCTTATGATGTTGATTTTGACACCTGGGCGGTGCGCAGCAGCCGCACTTATGGCGTTGATTATCAGGGTAAATTAACCAGCGGCCCGAAACTGAGCTGGCAGTTAGCTTTGGCTAAGCAAGATGATGCGCATAATGCACCGCTCAGTTTTAGCCATCACTACCACCGTATCAGCCTGAACTGGGCGCTGGATAGCGTTACGCTGCAAGCCGGTCAGGAGCGTTTAGCCGGTGATGGTCAAAGCGCTTTTCAAACCCCGCTGGCGACTCTGCATGCGTTTTCCGGCTTTGCCGATATGTTTTTAAACACGCCGGATAACGGCCTGCGTGATAACTGGCTGGAAGCCAAAACCAAGCTAAACGACGTTGCCTTAAGCCTGGCTTATCATCGTTTTGACAGCGACCTCGGTAGCCAAAAATATGGCGATGAATGGAACGCCAGCGCCGGTTATAGCATTAATCAGCAACTTTCGGCGCTGTTAAAACTGGCGTATTACAATGCAGATACGCTGGCAGTCGACACGACTAAGGTTTGGCTGATGCTTAGCTATCAGTTGTAATTGCCCCTGTATTGTGCGGACGCATCATTGCGCCCAATCACTTCTCTCATAGCTCCACGTTGGCCAATGTTGTTTTGGCTCCTCTGCACCGCCCCTGGGTTTCAGTGGGCGGTTTTTTCATTGTCCATACTGGCTTTTTGCCAAAGCAACTTACCCCCGATGGGGTAACAAGCTCAGCTTTGATGCGCTCTGGCGCGACTATGGCAATTTCAGCTCCGTTAAAACATGATCCAGATCAAGCTTTTGCTGACAGCTAACGCTAAGCTAAAACACAATATCTAGTGCATCAAAATAAAATAAACACTATATAGAGGATTTAATGCTTAGATTCACCGATGAACAAATCGCCTTTCAGGAAGTGCCAAACGAAGTGTCACTGGCCTTTACCATTGCTGGCTGTACGCTGGGCTGCAAAGGCTGCCATAGCAGCTATAGCTGGCAGGCTAACCAGGGTACGCCGTTGACGCCGGTTTACCTGCAACATCGCTTAGACAGCTATAAAAACCTGATCAGCTGCGTATTGTTTTTAGGCGGTGAGTGGCAGCCTGAAGCCTTGATATCACTGCTCAAGTTAAGCCGCCATGCCGGGCTTAGCACCTGTTTATATACCGGCTTGGACGATGTCAGCAGTGAGCTGAAACAGCAGCTAACCTACCTTAAAACCGGCCGCTGGCTGTCTGAACGCGGCGGCCTGGATAGCCCGCACACTAACCAGATTTTCACCGATTTACGCAGCAATACACGCCTGAACCACTTCTTTGTTAAACCATAAAAAGGGATCTGCCATGCAAGCGCTTAATTTCTCGCAACTACAACAAAAACTCAGCTTTATCGACAACTACCTGCATGCCACTAATGCCGCCGATGGCTCAAAATTAGATGCCAATGCTAACGTAACCCAGAAAAATATCGCTACGCTGGAAGCCGAGCTGATGAAGGATCAGTTTATTCAGGTAAACCGGGCTTTAGTCAGCAATAAAATCAGCGAGCTGTTTGGGGCAGAATTAGCAGCAGAATACCTGCGCCAGATAACCGATCACGAAATTTATGTGCACGACGAAACCAGCTTAAAGCCCTATTGCGTGTCAGTAACCATGTATCCGTTTTTACGTGATGGTTTAACCAAACTGGGCGGCGAATCACAGGCGCCGAAGCATTTAGAGTCCTTCTGCGGCTGCTTTGTTAACTTTGTGTTTGCCGTATCCAGCCAGTTTGCCGGCGCCGTGGCTACGGTAGAGTTTTTAACCTACTTTGATTACTTTGCCCGTAAAGACTACGGCGACAACTACCTGCAAACGCATCGCAAGCAAATCGAAAACCATTTGCAGCATGTGGTGTATGCGTTAAACCAGCCGGCTGCCGCCCGTGGCTACCAAAGCGTATTCTGGAATATCTCGGTGTACGATCAGCACTACTTTGACAGCATGTTTGGCAATTTTGTGTTTCCAGATTTTGTTAAACCAGAGTGGCAATCAGTGTCAGCCTTGCAGCAGTTTTTCTTAAGCTGGTTTAATAAAGAGCGGGAAAAAACCGTACTGACCTTTCCGGTGGTCACGGTGGCGATGCTAACCGAGAACGGCAAATGCAAGGATAGCGCCTTTGCCAACGACATCGCGGCTGAGATGGCAGCGGGTAATTCATTCTTTATCTACCAGTCAGAAAATGCCGACTCGTTAGCCAGCTGCTGTCGGCTGCGCAGTGAAATCAGCGATAATACTTTCTCATATTCGCTGGGTGCCGGCGGCGTCGCCACCGGCTCTATTAATGTGATTACCATTAATATGAACCGCTTAGTGCAGGATGGCCGTGATTTAGCCATTGAGGTGGCTAAAATCCATAAATATCAGGTGGCTTACCGCAAACTGATGGAGCAGTACAAAGCTGCTGGTCTGCTCACGGTATACGACGCAGGCTTTATCAGCCTGGACAAGCAATTTCTAACCATTGGCATTAACGGCATGGTAGAGGCCGCAGAGTCGCAGGGCTTAACCGCTGGCAATAACCCGGCCTATATCCGCTTTGTGCAGCAACAGCTAAAAGTGATCTTTGACGCGAACAAAGCTGCTAAAGCTGAGTATGGCTATATGTTTAACACCGAGTTTGTGCCGGCGGAAAACCTGGGAGTGAAAAACGCCAAATGGGATCGCGAAGATGGCTATATGGTGCCGCGCGATTGCTACAACTCATATTTTTATGTAGTAGAAGATGAGCACAGCAACACGCTGGACAAATTTCAGCTGCATGGCCGCGAACTGTTAGATTATCTGGATGGCGGCTCTGCGCTGCATTTGAACCTGGAAGAAAAGCTGGATCAGCGCGGCTATGTAAATTTACTGAACATTGCCGCCCAAACCGGCTGTAACTACTTTTGCGTCAACGTGAAAATTACTATCTGCAACAGCTGCGAAGCCATTGATAAACGCACCCTGTGCGCCTGTGCCCAATGCGGCAGCAGAGATATTGACTACGGCACCCGGGTAATTGGCTACTTAAAACGGGTATCGGCCTTTAGCAGCGGCCGTCGCCAGGAACACAGTTTGCGCCACTATCAAAGAAAGCAAACCGCGCAGCAACAGCGAAGCGCTTAAAGCGGATTAAATCCGCAGCGTAAAAACCGGGGCACAATAATGTGCCCCTATAAAACCGATGCAGACATCAAACAAACAACAAGGGTTTAAACCGGGCCAGGTAAAAAATGCCCGCCAGTTGCGACAGCGCCATTACAGTGCAAGCCACACGTACCGGCAGGCTTAAGCGCTGTTTTAAGGCTGCAATGCCAAACAGGATATAGCCAATTAACAGTAAAATTTTAAACCCCAGCCATTGGTGCGCAAAGGGCTGCCAGGGGCCTATAGCCAGCAGCATAAACGCCAGCGTTAGCAATAGCGTATCGTTAATATGCGGCAAGTGTCGCACCGGGCTTAAGCGCCAACCGGGTTTGCCGGCCAAATCTAACAACAAACGCAGCACAAACAAGGTTGCGTTTAAATAGGCGCAAAACATATGCAGTTGTTTTACCGGTAAATAGTATTCCATCTGGCAGCCCTCTTAGTCATCTTTGCGCGCCACCATAAATTAACTTTAACGCTATGCCTATATCGCTAAAGAGGTAGAAAACACCAGCAGTAATCAGGCTTAGGGTAATTTATACCCTATAGGTGCTTTTAACCCAGCTGCATTAAGGTTAAAACCACCCTCCCTCCCGTCACTTTTAAAAAATTTCGTTTAAAAACAATAAAATAAAACATGGCGCAGTTCTTGTAATACCCCTACAGGCGGAAAACGCCGGTGATATAAAAAACAGGAGTGATCTATGACACTTTGGCGCAAAAACAATAATGTAAGGGGGCTGTATGGCCGGATATCGTAAACTCTGGTGGCTGCTAATTACCATTTTAGCCATTACCTTTAGCGTGCTGGGCTATTTTGGTGCCGAGGTATATCGCTCGGCGCCGCCTATTCCGGCAAAAGTGGTTAGCCAGCAAGGCCAGCTGCTGATGACCAACGAGACTATCTTAAACGGCCAGACGGCCTGGCAATCGGTTGGCGGTATGCAGCTGGGTTCTATCTGGGGCCATGGTGCTTATCAGGCACCGGACTGGACTGCCGACTGGCTGCACCGTGAGCTAATGGCCTGGCTGGAACTGGCCGCACAAGATGAGTTTGGTTTAAGCTACGACGCCTTGACGCCCAGCCAGCAAAATACGCTGCAATTTGCGTTAAAGCAGGCCTATCGTACTAACAGCTACGATAAAGCCACTGATACTCTGGTACTGAGCGACCGGCGGGTACAGGCTATCGCGCAAACGGCCGAGCACTATATTGCCTTATTTGGTGATGATGCCGCGCTTAGCCAAACCCGCGCCAACTATGCGATGAAAAACAATACCCTGCCCTCTTTAAGCCGCCGCCAGGAAATGACACAGTTTTTCTTCTGGACCGCCTGGGCTGCCAGCACTGAGCGCCACCCGGATAGTGCTACCTATACCAATAACTGGCCGCATGAGCCATTAATTGATAACAGACCCACAGCGGAAAACCTGATTTGGTCTTTGGTCAGTATTATTTTACTGATTGCCGGTGTCGGCGGCCTGATTTGGGGCTGGGCGTTTTTACGCAAACACGATGAAGAAGAGCCACAAGCACCTAAACAAGACCCTATCGCCCGCTTAAAACTGACCCCGTCACAAAAAGCACTGGGTAAATATATTCTGGTGGTGGTTGCCCTGTTTACGCTGCAGGTAATGCTGGGCGGTTTTACTGCGCACTATACGGTAGAAGGCGATGGTTTTTATGGTTTAAATACCACCGAATGGCTGCCGTACAGCCTGGCACGTACCTGGCATATTCAGGCCGCCATGTTCTGGATCGCCACCGGCTTTTTAGCCGCCGGGCTATTTTTAGCGCCGATTATTAACGGCGGTAAAGATCCCAAGTTCCAGAAACTGGGCGTTGACGTGCTATTTTGGGCCTTAGTGGTATTAGTTGCAGGCTCTTTTGCCGGTAACTATTTTGCCATTATGCAAATTATGCCCGAGCAATATAGCTTCTGGTTTGGTCATCAGGGCTATGAGTACATTGATATTGGCCGCTTCTGGCAAATTATTAAATACGTTGGCGTACTGTTCTGGTTAGTGCTGATGCTGCGCGCTGTGGTACCGGCCTTTAACGCCCCTGGCGATAAAAACCTGCTGGCGCTATTTGCCGCCTCAGTAATTTGCGTCGGCTTATTTTATGGTGCCGGCCTGTTTTATGGCGAGCGCACACATTTATCGGTGATGGAATACTGGCGCTGGTGGGTAGTTCACCTGTGGGTAGAAGGCTTCTTTGAAGTATTCGCTACCGTATCACTGGCGTTTATCTTCCACAGCATGGGGCTGGTATCGCGCAGTGTGGCCACCAGTGCCAGCTTAGCGTCAGCGTCACTGTTTATGTTAGGCGGTATACCAGGTACCTTCCACCACTTGTACTTCTCGGGCACGACTACGCCGGTGATGGCAGTTGGCGCCACTTTTAGTGCACTGGAAGTGGTACCGCTGGTAGTGCTGGGCTATGAAGCCTGGGAAAACTGGCGCTTAAAACACAAAGCGCCGTGGATGGGCGATATTAAATGGCCACTGATGTTTTTCGTCGCCGTGGCGTTTTGGAATATGCTTGGCGCCGGCGTGTTTGGTTTTATGATTAACCCGCCTATCGCGCTGTATTACCTGCAAGGGTTAAACACTACGCCAACCCATGCCCATGCTGCACTGTTTGGTGTCTATGGCTTCCTGGCGCTGGGTTTCTGCCTGCTGATCTTGCGTTATATCCGGCCACAGCTGGTGTTTGATGAGAAGCTGATGAAAACGGCGTTTTGGTGGATGAACGGCGGCCTGGTGCTAATGCTGTTTAGCAGCCTGTTGCCAATTGGTTTTATTCAGTTTTACGCCAGTGCCACTGAAGGCTTATGGTATGCCCGCAGTGAAGCCTTTATGCAAAGCGACATTTTGCATACGCTACGCTGGGTGCGCACCTTTGGTGACGTGATCTTTATCATCGGTGCCTTAGCAGTAAGCGCTCAAGTGGTAAAGGGCGTGTTTGACAGCAAAGCTGCCATGCAGCCATTGCAACACCTAAACTGATAGCCAAACTATCATAAAAGGCTTCTGCGTAATTAAAGCGAAGCCTTTTTGGTACCTTAAACTGTCAAACAATACGCCTTTTGTTCAGGAGCAACACAACAAATGATCGTCAGTGCAAGAATTATCCACATAAGAACCGGCGGCTTGCAACCACTCGGCACAGAGGGGGTTATCAGCGGCATCCATAAAACGCCGGTAAAGCAAGCCTGGCTGGGCATTAACGGCTTAGAGGGTGATCTACAGGCTGACCGGCTACATCATGGCGGTGCAGAAAAAGCCTTACATCATTACTCCGCCAGCCATTATGCCTACTGGCAGCAAATACTTGGTAAGCTGCCCGATTTTGGCAATAGCGCCGCTTTTGGTGAAAACCTGACGACAGATGCGTTAACCGAACAGGATGTCTGTGTTGGCGATATCTGGCAACTGGATCAGGCTATTGTAGAGGTATCGCAAGCAAGACAACCATGCTGGAAATTAAACCTACGTTTTGCCAAACAAAACATGGCAAGGTTAGTTCAGGACAGCCGCCGTACCGGCTGGTATTACCGGGTATTGACGCCTGGAATGGTGGCAACCGGTTACATTATGACACTGCTTGAACGCCCTTATCCTAACTGGCCGCTATCACGTTTGTTAGACACTCTTTATGGCTCTGTCTGGAGCACAGAGGTGTTGCAAGAAATCGCCATGCTTAGCCCGCTAAGCGAGTCCTGGCGAAGTTTAGCAAAACAGCGCTTAAAAACAGGTCAGGTAGAAGACTGGCGCAAACGACTAGGCGAGCCATAAATTAACTTACTCGTGCCTGGCAAAACCCGCTTACTTAATGTGTAATAGGCAAAAACGCGTCATCATTAAAATACTCGGAATAGCGCTGCAACGCCCGTAACAACTTAACAGCGCCCTGGCGTTGGGTTGTCAATTCACTTGCAGCCATCGCTTGCTGGCTTTGCATCATTGCCGCAAGTACCAAATGAAACTGCGCATCTGCCTCGGGTGTTAACTTGCAATTGGCAACGATGTGGTTAACTTCCTGCTGCAACATCTGAGAAAACTGTTGATATTGTGACGCCGTAAAACGTTTGTGATGAATATCATCCAGATGCGTTAGCAGCTGTGCCCTCAGCCGAAGCATCGCCTCACTTAACACTGTATCTACCGGCCACTTGGCACCATCATTCAGCACCAGCATCGTAAGCACCTCATCATCGCCATGGTGATGATGAGGTGCTTGATCAGCCTGTAAGGGCGCGGCATGCAGTAAGCCGGTTAACAGCCATATCGATAGTATTTTCATGCATTATTCTCCGTTTGATATGGAATTATTCCGTTAACGCACCGTCCTGTCTACCTTGTTACTGCTGTGAGCAACAAAGCATATTAGGCACTACGATGTACCTACTTTGTATAATAGCCAGACAATGGGGCATACAGTACAGTTGGCGCTCTTGCCGTAACCAGAGGTTAGTATTATGTCGACTAAACCTGATCTGACTACCGCAATGCAGCAACTGCTGGTTGAGGTTAAAGCCACCCTACCGCTTTATGAGCCGGCCACCTTTGTTTGTGGCATTACCAACACCGACTGTCAGGGTTGCCCAAAAAAACTGCTGGAGATGGTTGACGCTGAAGTATCGTTTTGGGAGCACGCAATAAAAAATGGCCGTATTCCCAAGTTTGATGAGCTGAGACGTTTCGGTAAATTGTGTTTAAGTGTTAAACGCAGCCTTATCCGCAATAAAATTTTAGCTGCCGACTAGGTATTAACGTCATTCAGCCGCAGACATCCGGGTGTCTTTTTTTCTGCTAACTGCTTATACTTGCCCTCCTTTGGTGCAAATTCCGGATTTAACCTTGCAACGCCGAGCAAAAAACCTGTTAAGTGCCGTACTGGCACAACTAGGCCTGATTAAACGCGACAGCCAGCGTTTGTCAGCCATACCACTGACCGAACGATTAAAGGTAGCACTGGCCGCCTTTATCGCGTTATTTATTGTTACCTATACCAGCCTGCAGCTGGCCGACACCGCCAGTACTATAGTGTTGCTGGCTTCAATGGGCGCCTCGTCAGTATTGTTATTTGGTTTACCCAACAGCCCACTGGCACGGCCCTGGTCATTTGCCGCCGGCCATCTTATCTCGGCTACCGTGGGCCTTATTTGCTCGCACTTGTTTACTGACTTAGCACTGATGGCCGCGGTAACTATTGGCTGCGTGCTGTTTGTAATGTACATCTTTGAGTGTATGCACCCGCCGGGTGGCGCCACCGCGCTGGTACCGGTGATAGCCTCGACCGACAGCGTATTGGGTTATGACTTTTTGCTCTATCCGGTGGCACTGAATGTGTTTGTCATGCTGCTGGTGGCCATAGTGCTGCAAAAGTTCTGGTTAAAACGCGGCCTGCAGCCAACCGCACAGAAATTTGACCCGGTACATTTGCACAAAGACGCCTCACCGCTAAAGCGGCTGGGCCTGCAGCCGGAAGATTTACTTAGTGCATTAAACAGCTTTGATACCGTAGTCGATATTAGCGAGCAGGATTTAGAACGTTTATATCATCAGGCGCAGCTTAACGCCTATCAGCGCAAAAGCGGCGAAATTCGCTGTAGCGACATTATGTCACGCGACCTCATCACTGTAACGCCAGACACTGCTGTAGGCAGTGCCTGGCAGCTACTGCGTAAACACAAAATTAGTATGTTGCCGGTAACAGACAACCAGCAACAATTAATGGGTGTGGTATCAACGGTCGACTTTCTAAAGAACCTGCAAGTGCCGCATTACTGGGGTTTACTGCGCCATGTCAATCAGCTGCTGCTGAAAAACCGCCATAAAACCCAGCATAAACGTGAGGTCGCCGAAATTATGGTGACTAAGCTTACCGTTGCCCATGAGCGGGATCATATAGTGGCGCTTGTTCCTATGTTATCCGATCAGGGCCTGCACCATATACCGGTGCTAAACGACGAGCAACAGCTGGTCGGGGTAATAACCCAGTCAGATCTTATCGCCGCCTTGTTCAATGCCAAACTGGCCTGAAAATATCAGGCCAGTGTAAAACGCCCTACCAGCTGTTGCAGTTGCTCGGCAAGGCGCGCCAATTCGCGGCTGGTGCTGGCGGTTTGCTCAGCACCGGCACTGGTTTGTACTGCTACATCACTAATATTAAGTATTTTTTGGTTTATCTCATCAGCTACTGCAGCTTGCTGCTCGGCCGCTGAGGCGATCTGCATATTCTTATCATTAATGCCATTAATACCCTGTAGCACCTGCGCCAGAATATCACCGGTTTCAGCTACTTTATCGCGCCCCTCCTGCGCCTGGCTCAGGCTGATACGCATCGCATCGGTGGCTTGGGTTGCACCTTGTTGCAGGCCTTCTATCATGCGCTGAATATCACCGGTCGACTGCGCCGTGCGCTGCGCCAGAGTACGCACCTCATCTGCGACTACGGCAAAACCGCGGCCTTGCTCACCAGCCCGGGCCGCTTCTATGGCCGCATTTAACGCCAGCAAATTCGTTTGCTCGGCAATACCACGAATCACATCCAGCACCGAGGTAATGGCATCACTGTCCTGTTTTACCTGGTCAATCACTTTGGCGGTGCTGTCAACCTGGCCCGATAAACGCTGAATAAGTGCTATGGTCTGTTCTAACCGGCTTTGCCCCTGGGCAGCTCCGGCCTGTACGGTTTCCGACAGCTCTGCCGCCTCTGCCGTGCTGGCGGCAACATCACGCACGGTAGCGCTCATTTCATGCATCGCAGTGGCCACCATTTCGGTGTCTTGCTGTTGTTGCTGTACGCCTTTACTGGTTTGCAACGTTACCGCCGATGATTGCTCGGCAGCGGTAGCAACCTGAGCAGTAGCGCCGCCAATTTCATGAATAACCCGCTGTAGCTCCTGCGCCATGCTGTTGGTACTGTCCGCAATGCGGCCAAACTCGTCTTTACTTTTGTAGTGGCTGCGTGCGGTAAGGTCGCGCTTTGCCAGTGCAGTAATGGTGCTTTCAATACTGCGTACTGCAGCCGAAATACTGCGCATGGTAATAGCTGCAACAATTGTCAGCACGGCACTTATCAACACAATAGCCGCCGCTAACAACCATAATTGGCGCACAGACTGCTGCTGCAGTTGCTCAGCAGAGGCGACAATACCGGCTTTGAGTGCGGTTTCAAATTCAGCCATTTGCGCCAGACGGCTAGTAGCCAGATCAAACCACTGGCCATCATCCACATTCAGCGGCTCACCCAGTGCCGTGTTAAACGCCAGTTGCTGCAGGCGCGCCACTTCAGCAAAGCTGTTATGCTGGCTAAGGGTACGCCAGGCGCTTTGCTGTTGTGGGCTGACCATACGTAAAAAGTTTTCTGCAAAGGCGTTATAAGCGCCTAAATTATTGCTAAAACGGGCCAGTAATTCGCCGTTAAAACTGCCACGGCTAAATACTAAACCTAGAATGGCGCGCTCACGCCCGGCGCGCTCTTTCATTTCTATAAACTGGTTGAGTGTCGCCAGTTGCCGCGCCATATCCCGATGTTTAAGTGCCGCTTCCAACTTATGGTTCTGCGCTATCATCGCAGTAATGAGTGCGGTATAACGCTCAGCCGAGCTGGCATTGTTGATGCTTTGCTGATCAACCTGATGGCGCAACGCACTAAGCTCGCCAAGCTGTTGTTGCAGCGCGCTAAGCTCAGGCAATTGCAAAGCTAAAAACGCCTGTAAACGCTGATCGCTCTGCTGGCGCAATTGCGCCAGGCGCTGGGCAAAGCGGCTACCATTGCTGGCCAGATAAACACCACTGGCACCGCGCTCAGCTTGTAGAGTTGCCACTAACGCATTGGTTGTGGCTGACACCTCAATAGCCCTGCTAACATGCTCAGCTACTCTTACTTGCTGCCAGCTGTCACTAAAACGGCCCAGCGCCAGCGATAGCGCGGCCAGCGCGGGCAATAACAGTAATATCATCAGTTTACGGCTAATCGACAAGTTGCGGATAAAGTGTGTCATAAATTTGCCTCAGGGTGAAAATTACCACTATTTTAGGTAAAAACCACCCAACTGCTAAGCAGGCAAAGGTGACTACCTCTTCAGGGTTAGCCCCTACCCCACCAGAGCCGGTATTTTCACTACACAGGCTTTGTTACACTGGCGAAAACTGTTAGCAGGCGTGAATCATGAATATAGAATCTTACTCTGACTTAATCAAAGCGGCGGCCATGCAGGACGAGCCGCAGCGTTTGCTGTTTGTGTTTGCCAAAGCCGAGCTGCCAAATGGCTATACCGACACGCAAAAACACAACTTTGAACAAGGCCAGGGCGGCGCTTTAGCACCGGTGCTGTGCGTCGATAAACTGCCAGACGAGGTAAACGAATTTGCCAGCTTAGTGCAAGAGTCCACCACCACGGGCGTTGACTGGGATATCGCCTTTGTCTCCGCTTTGGGCGGCCGCGGTGGCTTCCCGCCAAACAGCGATGAAGCGACGCAACCACTTAAGATGATGATGGAGAAAATTCAGGGCGGCATGATTGCCGATTTTCTGACCTTTAATAAAGCCGGCGACTTAGTGGCGCTGTATTGACGACAGCCGGAAAACGTAGGGGCGCATCGTTGCGCCCTTTGACAATTAATGTTCTGCCATTTTGCTAAAAATCGGGGCGCTTGCTTGGTGTAAATAGGCGCCCCCATACAGGCTTACACCACCTTTGAATACCGCTGCTGGCCCTGAGTTAAGTAAGCGTCAAAGCAGGCGCAGATGCTGCGCACCCACAGCCGGCCGGCATTGGTCACTTTTATCCGCTCGGCGTATACCTCTACCAGACCGTCTTCCATAAAGGGTTGTAAGCGCTCTAGCGCCTCGGCGAAGTATTGCCAGAAGCCGCTGAGTTGCCAGCGCTCACTAAACGCCTCGACATCCAGCTCGAAATGGCAAATTAACTGGCTTATCAGCGCAGCGCGCACTTTGTCATCGCTATTTAAGCTAAAACCGCGCTCTGCCGGAAGCTGGCCACTGTTTATCGACGCATAATAGGCTGGCAGCTCTTTGCTGTTTTGCCATAATAAGCCGCTTACCTGGCTAATGCTGGACACGCCCAGGCCAATTAATGCATCTTGGCCGGCGGTAGTGTAGCCCTGAAAATTACGCTGCAGCTTGCCGGCTTGCTGCGCCTTGGCTAAGGCGTCATCTGGCAGGGCAAAGTGGTCCATGCCAATAAACTGATAGCCGGCGGCGACAAAACGGTTAATGGCCAGCTGCATCAGTTCCAGCTTTAACGGTGCATCCGGCAGGCTACCGTTGTCTATTTTACGCTGGGCAGCAAAACGCTCCGGAATGTGCGCATAGCTAAATAACGAGATGCGATCGGGGTTAAGGCGGATAATTTCGTCGACGGTCTGGGCAAAACTGGCCGGCTGTTGAAAGGGTAAGCCGTAGATAAGATCGAGATTGATCGAGCTAAAACCGAGCTCACGGCTTAACTGCACCTGATGCCGGATAAGATCAGTATCCTGAAGCCGATTAATGGCAATTTGCACTTTCTCATCTAAATCCTGCACGCCATAACTCACCCGGTTAAAACCCAGAGTGCGCAAATGCCGCAGTTTGTCGTCACTGCAACTGCGCGGGTCTATCTCAATACTGATTTCAGCATCAGCCTTAACAGTAAAGTGTTGCTGCAAAAGCGTCATTAAACGGCTTAGCTGCACTTCAGTTAAAAAAGTTGGTGTTCCGCCGCCTAAATGCACCTGGTTGATGCTTTTACTCTGGAGTAGTGGCTGATACAGCGCCATTTCCTGCGCTAAGGCATCCAGATAGGTATCCGCCTTATGCTGATGACGGGTAATCACCTTATTACAACCGCAGTAGTAGCAAAGCTTATGGCAAAACGGGATATGTAAATACAGGCTAAGCTCGTTTGGGCTTTGGCCAATGGCGGTTTGAATTTGCGCTCGGTCAAAGCTGGTATTTAGCGCCAGCGCTGTGGGGTACGAGGTATATCGCGGGCCGTTAATATTGTATTTACTGATTAACTTTTGATCCCACTGTATGGTTTTCATTCTAACCTCGATGACTGGTTTCGACCGGCGGCTTACAATCATAACGACCACCAGTGCGCATACTTTGATCTGCCGCAGGCCATACTTAATTGGCCACAGCAGAGGCGTTGTCGCGGGCGATCTGCTGTTGCTGTGCCAGCCAATTTAGCCCGAGCTGACATAGTTTAGGCAAACGCTCTGGCCCTATGCTGTCGAGCAGGTTTTTGCAATACAAGCCAAGCTCAGTATCGCCCAGCATTTGCAGGCGGCGGCGAAAAAACAAGGTATCCGGATCAGCCGTATTGCTGATCATCGCCACAAAGTCAGTAAACTCAGCCTTTAGCAGTAAATCCTGCTGTGGGCTGTTTAAGTGCACAACTAAGCTGTCGCCGTTTAAACTGATGGCAAACTGCAGGGCAATATCCGCTACCTGCACCACCAGGGTCTTGCCACTTAAAAAATCCAGCTCACCGGCTTTTAGCTCCGGGCGGAAAAACCGGTTCAGCGCCAACTGTAACACGCAGGCCTTAGCGGCTTTGGGTGCACAGCGGGTAACAGTACCTATCATTGTAGGTAGTGCTGCTACCAATTTAGAGTTAACACTTTTAATATCAAACATATACAAGCCTTGTACTGAGTTATCACCCTATAATAAAACCACAGTACGCTGCTGAGGGCTATGCCCTGTCGGTGGTAGTAATAAAGCCAAATTAACGCGGAGCCACCCTTATGGAGCTGCTTTGTCCCGCTGGCAGTATGCCGGCTCTAAAGGCTGCCATCGAGCATGGCGCTGATGCCGTTTATATCGGTTTAAAAGATGATACTAACGCCCGTCATTTTGCCGGCTTGAACTTTGACCAAGCTAAGCTGAAAGACGCGGCCCGTTATGTGCATCAGCACGGAAAAAAGCTGCATGTGGCGATTAATACTTTTGCTCACCCGAATAACTACCAGCGCTGGCAACAAGCAGTCGATATGGCCGCCGACGCCGGCGCGGATGTGCTTATTCTGGCCGATATTGCCGTGCTGGCTTATGCCGCGGCGCGTTACCCTAAAATAGAGCGGCATTTATCCGTGCAGGCCTCCGCCACCAATGCCCCAGCAATAGATTTTTACCGCCAGTTTGGCATCAGCCGGGTAGTACTGCCGCGGGTATTATCGATGCAGCAGGTGCGGGCACTGGCCAGAAGCTGCGAAATCGATCTCGAAGTGTTTGCCTTTGGAAGCTTGTGCATTATGGCCGAGGGCCGCTGCTATTTAAGCTCTTATATGACCGGGCAATCGCCCAACACCGCCGGTGCCTGCTCGCCGGCAGCTTTTGTACAGTGGCAGGATAACAAGGGCACGCTGGAGTCACGTTTAAACGGCATTTTAATTGATCGCTTTGCACCCAATGAAACCGCTGGCTACCCCACCCTGTGTAAAGGCCGCTTTAGCATAGGCAACGAAACCTACCATGCGCTGGAAGAGCCTACCAGTTTAAACACGCTGGATTTACTGCCCGAGCTGTATGCCGAAGGTATTAAGTCATTAAAAATAGAAGGCCGTCAGCGCAGCCCTGCTTATGTGGCGCAAATTACTAAAGTCTGGCGCGCTGCCATCGATGCGGTAATCGCAACGCCAGAGCGTTTTAATGTGCAACCACAATGGCAGCAGGTGCTTGCCGGCCTGTCTGAAGGCAGCCAAACCACGCTTGGCGCTTATCATCGCAAATGGAAGTAATCACATGCAATTTTCACTAGGCCCGGTGCTGTATTTTTGGCCCAAGGCGCAGATGCTTGAATTTTACCGTCAGGTAGCCGACAGCGACATTGATATCGTCTATCTGGGCGAAACCGTGTGTAGCAAAAGGCGCGAACTTAAATTTGATGATTACTTTGCACTAGCGCAGATGCTGCGCGAGGCCGGTAAGCAGGTGTGTTTATCGTCGATGACCTTATACGAAGCCCCCGGCGAGCTGCGCGAACTGCGTAAATACGTTGATAACGGTGAGTTTTTAGTGGAAGCCAATGACGTGGGCGCCATTAGTATGTTGCAGCAGCAAGGCTTGCCTTTTGTCGCCGGCGCGGCGATTAATTGCTACAACCAGCATACGCTGCGACGCCTTATCAGCATGGGTTTAACGCGCTGGGTCATGCCGGTAGAATTATCCGGCCACTGGCTTAGCGAGGTATTACAGCAGAGCCTAATTGCCGATATCCGCGACTGTTTTAGCACCGAAGTGTTCGGTTTTGGCCACCTACCACTGGCCTGGAGCGGCCGCTGCTTTACCGCCCGCTCAGAAAACCGCAGTAAAGATCAGTGTGAGCTTTGCTGCATTAACTACCCGCAGGGGCGCGAAGTTAAAAGCCAGGACGGCACTCAGGTATTTGTGTTAAACGGCATACAAACCCAGTCTGGCCAGCGCTATAACCTGCTGAACCAGCTAAACACTATGCAGGGCCTGGTAGATATAGTACGGTTAAGCCCACAGCTAAGTGGCACCTTTGACTGGCTGGCGAAATTTAAGGCCAATATTAACGGCGCAGCTCCGCAGCCACTGCCGAAAACCGACAGTAACGGCTACTGGCTGAACCTGGCCGGTATGGCAGTAGGTTGATAAACCCAGATAACACAACGGTTGCGACACACCTTGTGCTCGCCGCAGCAACTATGCTGGACTTTCCTGTCCAGCCCCTGAGGCCAGCTAAAGCTGTTCAAATTCGTTCCTGACGAATTTGTCGCCCCAGGGCTCAGACACTCTGCGTCTGTGCGCAATGTGGTAGCAACCTCGCTGAAAAACAGGAACAATCATGAGCAAACAAGTGGCCAAAATCGGCATCGTTACCGTAAGCGACCGCGCCAGTGCCGGCATTTACGAAGACTTATCCGGTAAAGCGATCATCGATACGCTAAAAGACTACTTAACCAGTGACTGGCAGGCGGAATACCGGCTGATCCCGGATGAACAGCCGTTAATTGAGCAAACGCTGCGGGAACTATGTGATGAGCAAGGCTGCTGTTTAGTGGTTACCACCGGCGGCACCGGCCCGGCAAAACGCGACGTTACGCCAGAAGCCACCGAAGCGGTGTGTGACCGCATGATGCCGGGTTTCGGCGAGCTGATGCGCACTGAATCGTTAAAATATGTGCCCACGGCAATATTGTCGCGCCAAACTGCTGGCCTGCGTGGCAGCAGTTTAATTATTAACCTGCCGGGTAAACCCAAAGCCATTCGCCAGTGTTTAGATGCGGTATTTCCGGCGGTGCCCTACTGCATCGATTTAATGGACGGGCCTTATCTGCAGTGCAATGAAGCGGTAATTAAAGCGTTCCGGCCAAAAAGTTAACGCCGCAGCAAAAATAACCACACCACCAGCAATAAGGTAATAAACCAAAAGCCGGACAACAATTGCCAAAACAGTAGCGGGTTGGTTTTATGCTGCTGTTTAACTTCTTCGTGTAAAAACGCCGGATTCGGTTGCTGCAGGTCAGTCAGTAGCTGATTAATGCTTTGATAGCGTTGTGATAAATCCAGACTAACACCTTTTTGCAGTGCGCGGTCAAACCAGGTTGGGATCACCGGGTTAAACTGGCTGGCACTGCGATAACGCAGCTTGTCGTAATCGGCCGCGGTGCGGCATTCCTCTACGGCAGCGCCGTAAGGTAAGTGACCACTGCTGAACAGCTCATAGGCAATGGTCGCAAGGGCGTAGATATCGCCCTGCACACCGGAGTTGTGCCCCAATAAATAGTGCGGATCGGAATAGGCCGCGGTGCCAAGTGCAGCCTCATGCTGCAGCGGGCTGAATATTTCGGCCAGGCCTGCCACATACACTGAGCCAAAGTCGACAATTTTTAACCGGCCATCCTGCAGGTAAATAATATTGCCGGGTTTTAAATCCTGATGAATGGCGCCCATGTGGTGAAACGCGGTTAAGCCTTTGGCTATCTGTTTTACCAGCTTAATCGCCAGCGCCGGTTTTAGTGGCTTGGGCTGGCGTTCAAACCATTGCTCTAAACTTTGGCCGTCTAAATGCTCCATCAAATAATACAGAAAGGTGCGCGGCCGGGTTTGCCGCACCACTTTTACGACATAATCAGATTCAATGCGCAGGCCTATCCACTCTTCGCGGATAAAGCGGTCAATATACAGTGCATCATCATCGTAATTCAGTGACGGGCATTTCAGCACCAGCTGTGCACCACTGGCTTCGTCCTCTACCAGATACAAATGGCTGCGGCTGCTGGCAAACAGCTCCTGCAGCACCTTATAACCATCCAGTTTCATGCCGGGGCTTAACGCCGGCGGAAATGGCAGCCGGGTTAAATGCTGGTTTAAATCATCCAGGCTTTGCTCGGGCAGCGCTGTTATCTCAAGCAAGATCAAACTGATATTGTCATTACTGCCCTGGGCTAATGCCTGTTGTTTTAGCTGCAAAGCGGCTTGCTCAAGATCATCCGCTGCCGATACTGCCTGCTGCAGTGCTTCCGGGCTGACAAAGTCCGACAGGCCATCAGAGCAGAGTAAAAAACGGTCGCCGCATTTGACAGTTAAACTGCCCTGTTGCAGCTCAACCCGGGCATCCATACCCAGCGCCCGGCCAAGAAACTGGCGCTGCTCAGATAACACTGTCGTATGATCCTGGCTCAGCTGCACCAACACGCCATCGCGCCAGTGGTACAACCTACTGTCGCCTATATGAAAAAAATGTGCAGTTTGCGATTTCAGCACTAGCGCGGTAAAGGTAGTCAGATAGCCTTTTTGATCGTGCGCAAACTGATGGCTCAGCTCGTACAGCTCGTTGTTGATGGTCGCGAGCAACTGCTCGGCGCTGTAAGCCACCGACCAGCTATCTGGTGTCTGGCTGTATTCGCGGCAAAAGCGGCTAACCGCGCGCTGGCTGGCCTGCTGACCGGCTTCGGCGGTACTGACGCCATCAGCTAATGCAAAACAGGCGCCTTTATAAGTTAACAGATGAGGATCTGAGGGGATATGCTGCACTACCGCATCTTCGTTGGCCGGCTTGATACCGGCCTCACAAAGACTGCTGTAGTGTAGTTTCAGATCAGATGCGCTCACCTGTTGCTCCTTTTTTACTGATCCTTGTTTAACCAACGTTGATGCGGTGCACAGTACCATCTTCACCCACTTCAGTGATATGGCCTTTAGGGTCATCTAAAAACATTACCGCTACCAGCCCCACCAGCGCTGAAGCGGCAATCACGTAGAAGAACATACTATAGCTAACGTAACTTAATACCGTTAAATACACCACAGCACCGACATTACCATAAGCCCCTGCCATGCCGGCAATTTGCCCGGTCATGCTGCGTTTAATCAGCGGTACTATGGCGAACACCGCGCCCTCGCCGGCCTGCACAAAGAAACTACAGGCCATGGTTGCCAGCACGGCCAACGGGATCCACCAGTGGCTGTCCATCAGCCCCATTAAAAAGTAGCCCGCGGCCAGGCCACCAATTAAGAGCAGCATACTTTTGCGCCGGCCAAACTTATCCGAAAACCAGCCGCCCATAGGGCGTGATACCAGATTCATAAAAGCAAAACCCGACGCCAGCAAACCGGCTTTTACCGCACTTAGTCCCTCAAAGGTTTCCAGGAAGTACAGCGGCAGCATTGACACAACCGCCAGCTCAGAGCCAAAGGTAGCAAAATAAGCAATATTTAAAATGCCGACCTGTTTAAAGCTGTATTTATCGGCTTCGGGTACACCAGCACGTAAATGCTCCGCGTTAATTCGCCAGGTTTGCTGGGTTTGCACAATAAACAGCAGCAAAAGCACGCCCCACAACGCATACATCATGTCAGTGCTGAACAGATTGACGCCGGCCGGAGATAAGCGCCAGGCCAACATGCCAAGCGCCAGATGCATAGGGATATTCATCAGAATAAGGCCCCACAACGCGCTCCAGCTGGTAACCACCATGGCACCGGTTTTTTTTGGCTTAAAATACACTGAGCCTTTGGGCGTATTGCGGGCAAATTTATAAAACACCAGCGAGTAAACTGCACTAATCACCCCTACAGTACCAATGGCGTAGCGCCAGCCATCGTCACCACCGTAGGCCAGTGCCAGTAACGGTAAGGTCATCGCGGCAGCAGCCGAACCAAAGTTACCCCAGCCCCCATAAATACCTTCGGCCGTACCCACCTGATGATGCGGAAACCACTCGCCCACCAGACGAATACCCACCACAAAGCCTGCGCCGACAAAGCCGAGTAAAAAGCGGAATAATGCCAGCGCAGAATAGGTATCGGCGAAGGCAAAGCCGATACACAGCAAAGCAGAAATAAACAGTAGCAGCGAATACATTATACGCGGACCATAGCGGTCAACTAACATACCCACTACGATGCGTGCCGGTATCGTAATGGCAACGTTTAGAATGAGTAAAGCTTTAATCTGAGCATCGGTTAGTGCTAAAGCCTCTTTAATGTGTATTAGCAATGGCGCGTGAGCAAACCACATCACAAAGGTCAAAAAGAAGGCAAACCAGGTCAGGTGCAGCATTTTTATTTTTTGTTCAGCAAAATTCAGCAGGTTTAACCCACTGCCGCTTTGTTGTGCTAAAGCAGGACCAGCCATAACATCCTCCACAGGATTAATCGATTCACTTTGGCCAGTGTAGAGAGGCTGCCGGGCAAAATCATTGATATAAAACAAAGTTGAACAGGCAGCTTTCATCGTAAAAACAAGAAGATACCACTTTGTGGGTAGCGGCGTTATTGCAGCCAGCGCTAGGCCTGACAGCTACTCTTACCCACTTTGGCTAGAGCCATAACCGCAACCAAGCGCACCCGGCGCGTCAGAGGTACACCCTCTTTGCTGCAGCAGCGTCGGCCTTTGGCGTTACACTAAGCAGTAATACTGTTTGCCGGATGTTTTGTTATGCCGCCACCTGCTGCCACCAGCCTGAGCCAGGCCACGCTAAACGGTGCTAACCGGGCATTATTGCTGGCCACACTGGCTTTTGCTGCCTGTTTTTCAGTCTGGACACTGTATGCGGTAATGGGGCTGCAGCTACAGCAACAACTTGAACTTAGCGCGACCGAATACGGCTTTTTATTAGCAGCGCCTATTTTAACCGGTGCGCTATTACGTATCCCGCTGGGGATCCTTGCTGACCGTATCAGCGCCCGGCTGTTGTGGCTATACCAAATGCTGGCGGTAATACCGGCCTTGTTGCTGCTGCCGCTGGTGGACAGCTATAGCGGTTACTTATGGCTGGGGTTGTGGTTTGGTATTAGCGGTGTGTCTTTCACTTTTGGCGTACGCTATGTCAGCCAGTGGTTTGCCTCCAGCCGTCAGGGCCGGGCACTGGGCTTATTTGGTGTTGGCAATGCCGGTGTGGCTATTACCTTTGTGCTGGTACCACTAGCTATTAATTATGCAGGCTGGCAGTGGGTGGGGCCTTTATATGCCGCCGGCATGCTGCTAATTAGCCTGATATTTATCTTGCTAGCGCCAAAAGAACCGCTGCAGTTCAGCCCAGCCAAACACCAAGCACTTAGCCTGCGCCAGCTTTGCAGTGACGCCCGCATCTGGCGATTTTCCCTGTATTACTACTTTGTATTTGGCAGCTTTTTAGCTCTGTTATTGTGGCTACCACAATACTATATGCAGGCCTATGCTATGGATGCGCAGCAGGCGATGGCCTTTACGCTGTTCTTTGTTGCTACCTCCAGTATGGTGCGGGCGCTGGGTGGCTGGTTTGCCGATCGCTATGGCGGCCGGGCAGTAAACTGGAGCGTATTCTGGGTCTGTATCGTTTGTTTGTTTTTTTTAAGTTACCCACCCACCACGTTAATTATTCATGGTCTGGAAAAAGACGTACAGCTGGAAATTGGTCTGAATGTGTGGTGGTTTACCTTACTGATTTTTATCATCGGCGTAGCACAGGGCTTTGGCCGTGCTAGTGTGTATAAGGTTATTCACGATTACTACCCACAGCATATGGGCAGTGCTGGCGGCTTTGTTGCCGCCATTGGCGCCTTAGGCGGTTGCACCCTGCCCATTTTATTTGGCGTAGCACAAGATGTGCTGGGCATAGTCACCGGCTGTTTTATGATCTTATATGGCGTTCTGGCGCTTTGTATGATCACCATGTTTTTTGCCAATCAGGCCGCACAATATCAGCAAAAACTGGCACAGGCGCGCAGTAATAATTTCTTACTTGATGATGACACTTCTGACCACGAGGACAACATATGCAGATAACCGATCTGGCTACTGAGCAAAAGCTGTTACCCCTGCTACGCCAGGCATTTCGGCCAATGTTTTTATTTGGTGCCGCTTTTAGCGCCATTGCCATGCTGCTATGGGGCCTGACATTGGCCGGCCAGCTTCAGCTAAAACCCTTCGCCAATGTGCTGTTTTGGCACAGCCATGAAATGCTGTTTGGTTTTGTTAGCGCCATTGTGATTGGCTTTTTGCTTACCGCAGTACAAAACTGGACCGGGCTCCGTGCGCCGCATGGCAAAAGCTTATTGTTTATCAGCCTGCTGTGGCTGGCTGGCCGGTTATTACTACTGTTTGGTCAGGGTTTACCGCTGTATCTGGTAGCTGCTGTTGATTTAAGCTTTTTACCAGTATGCGCTTTTCTGCTGGCAATACCGCTTATTAAAACCGGCCAGCAGCGCAACCTGTTTTTTATTCCGGTACTACTGTTACTGACCGCCTGTAACTTGCTGATGTATATCGGGGTAGCAACGTCACGCTATGAATTGGTGCAACTGGGCAGCCAGAATGCGGTGTGGCTCATCACCCTGCTAATGGCGATTGTCGGCGGCCGCGTATTACCGATGTTTACCGCCAATGGCACCCAAACCAAAAAGGTCGATGCTATTGTCTGGCTGGATCGCGCAGCGCTTGGCTCACTGTGGCTAATTTTTGTCTTACACTTTTTTGCCCTGACTAAACACCTGCCAGCCCTGGCAATAAGCAGTTTATTTGGCTTAAGTGCTCTGCTGCTTAGCCTGCGCTGCCTGCGCTGGAAAATCTGGATCACGCTAAAGGTTCCGCTATTGTGGTCACTGCATATCGCCTACTGGTGCATACCGCTAGGGCTGGCACTTTACAGTGCGCGTTACGCCGGCGTGAATATCAGTAACAGCATAGCGCTGCATGCGTTAACCGCCGGCGCCATGGGCAGCATGATTTTAAGCATGATGGCGCGGGTATCATTAGGCCACAGCGGCCGCATGTTAAAGCCACATGCGCTGATGTCACTGGCGTTTTTGCTGGTACTGGCAGCGGCCATCAGCCGCACGCTATTAATTTGGCTGTGGCCGGTGCAAACCATGCAATGGTTGTGGTTGGGTGTCGGCGGCTGGGTGTTGGCCTATACGCTTTACGTGCTGGTGTATTTTCCGGTGCTAACTACCCCCAGGCCAGATGGCAGACCGGGTTAAACCACCTTACCTCTGAAGGGGTAAGGCTGCGGCGGCTTTGATTTATATCAAGCCGCCAGCTTCAACAGCTTTTACACTGGGTAAATATTTCCACCACAACGGAGCCCAGTATGAACACCGACTACCAAGACAAGCCGCTGGTGTATGCCTGCTCCGGCTGCTCAAACGTCGCCCAGCTGGCCAACGATTTGGCCGTAGTGCTCGATCGCGAAGGTTCTGCGCAAATGTCCTGTATTGCCGGCGTTGGCGGCAAAGTAAAGCAACTGGTAAAAGTAGCCCAATCCGGCCGGCCAATACTGGCGGTAGACGGCTGCCCGCTTAACTGCGTAAAACAAACCCTGGCCACAGTAGACGTAGTACCCACCTGGCATATAGAACTCACCACACTTGGCTATAAAAAGCGCGACCATGAAAACTGTGACTTAGGCGATGCCTATAAATTATTGCAAATGGTGCACAGCGATATACTTCGCTGAGCATTCAAACGAATGCCCATACTATCCACATATATTACAAAGCGGATCTTTATTTAGGTTAAATGAGCTCCACTGGCTACTTAGGCCATCAAAAAGCTGTAACTTGCCGTACAGTGGCGTGCCTATGCCTGCAAGAATTTTTACCGCTTCCAGCGCCTGCATGCTGCCGATAACCCCAACTACCGGGCTTAAAATACCGGCTTCCATACAGGTTAACTGCTGCTCGCCAAACAATTTGCTTAAACAGTGATAACAAGCGCCGTCGCCCTGCATACTGAAGCTGGCGACCTGGCCTTCAAAGCGGATAGCCGCGCCGGAAACCAGCGGTACTTTAGCGCTAACGCAAGCAGCGTTAATCGCATTGCGGGTAACTAAATTATCAGTGCAATCCAGCACCAATGCATACTGTGGCACCAAAGTAGCTAAATCTTCGGCATTTAAGCGTTGGCATAGTGCTTCAATCGTGATGTCGGCATTAAGCTGGCGCAAGCTTAAAGCGGCCTGCTGTGCTTTGCTCTGGCCAATATCCGCTTCGCGGTACAGTATTTGCCGCTGTAAATTACTGCGGTCAATGGTATCGTCATCGACCAGCGTAATATGCCCTACGCCACCGGCCACTAAATAAGGCGCCGCCGCACAGCCCAAGCCGCCCATACCAATTAGCAGTACCGAGCTTGCCAGTAACGCCTCCTGGCCACGAAAATCCATGGCCGGCAGCATTATTTGGCGGCTGTAGCGCATTGCCTGTTGTGTTGTCAGCTCAGTTGGCTTGATGAGTGTTGTCATCTTGGA
Organism: Alishewanella sp. HL-SH05; assembly: GCF_052655985.1. The sequence goes on along the minus strand of NZ_CP199753.1, from coordinate 1,691,160 downwards.
TATCCTGATTAATCTGTTCTGGCCGCCGCCAGAGCCATATGGCCACCAATAACAAGAAGCACGGTAACAGCAGTTTTAACGGCAATGCGACAGTGGATAACTGCAGCAGTAGTGAACTTAGCAGCATCATGGCGCTGGCCAGGTATTTAGCGCGCCGCGGTACGATACCAGATTGGCGCCAAGCCAACACCGGCCGCCCGAGCTTGGGGTGCGCCAATAAGCATAACTCCAGCGCTGGCCAGCCTTTTCCAGCTGACCAGGCGCTAAGCAAAATAAACGGCACAGTTGGTAAAACCGGCAGAGGTATACCTATTAAACCCAGCACTAAGCTGCATATTGCCAGCATGCGCCAAAACGCCAGCTTTATTAACGTCAAATCCCCTCCGTTAAAATGGGGGCAGAGTTATCTGCGCCTATTTAAGCCCTAAACGCTGCGCCAATTTATGTAGGTTGCTCGGGTCTAGCTCTAACTGTCTGGCCGCCTGTGACCAACTGCCACAGTGTTGTGCCAGCGCCTGTTGTATCATCTGCCTTTGTAACTGGCTTACTGCCTGCTTTAGCGCTATGCCGTTGGCTATCGTATTGCCATGCACTTCGGTATGCACTATTGCAGCAGGCACGGTGTCAATATCCAGCAAAGCGGCTCCTAAGGTTACAATATCGCTGCGCGACGCGCCCTGACTAAGCGCTTTAATCGCTGCGCGGCTAATCACATGCTCCAGCTCGCGCACATTGCCCGGCCAGCTATAGCTAAGCAAGGCCAGTTCTGCATCGCCGGATAAACGCAGCGCACGCAAGCCCAAGCGACTGCGGTTTAACTCGAGAAAATGGCCAGCCAGTAATGGAATGTCATCCGGCCGCTCACGAAGTGGCGGTATCGGCAAAGGATATACTGATAAGCGGTGATACAAGTCGGCGCGAAATTCACCGCTTTTAACCTGTTGTTTTAAATCACGGTTAGTGGCAGCAACCAAGCGCACATTCACGGTACGGCTTTTATCGGAGCCAAGGCGCTGAATCTCGCCGTTTTGCAGTACCCGCAATAACTTGGCCTGCACCGCCAGTGGCAGCTCACCCACTTCATCTAAAAACAAGGTGCCGCCATCGGCGGCCTCGAAGCGGCCGGCGCGTTCACTGTGGGCACCGGAAAAGGCACCTTTATTATGGCCAAACAGCTCACTTTCAGCCAGGCTTTCCGGCAAGGCGGCACAGTTAATATAGATCATAGGTTTAGCAGCACGCGCTGAGCTACGGTGCAAATGGCGTGCAAACAGCTCTTTACCTACCCCGGTTTCACCCAATAACAGCACGGGTAAATCCGAGTTTGCCACCACCGTCAGCTCCTGCAATATTTGCTTTAACGCACTGCTTTGGCCAATCAGCTCGTAACGCTGTTTGGCGGCAGGTTCAAATTGCTGCTCGTCGGCTTGATGATTAAGCCTAAGCGCACGGTTGGCTTGCTCCAGCTCCGTCATCCGCACGGCGGCTTCTACCAGCAGACTATAACGCTGCAACTCATATACTGCTGCAGCTGAAAAACTGCCTGCGGTTAACGCATCCAGTGTTAGTGCGCCCCAACAGCGACCTTCGATGTACAGTGCTATGCCCATGCAATCGTGCACCGGCAAGGCCTGGCCGGGCTGTTCAGCCAGCAGGCCATCATAAGGATCGGGTAGTTCAGACTCAGGTTCAAACCGCACTGGGTTACGGCTGGCCAGAATAGCTGCCAATCGAGGATGCTGCGCCACTACAAAACGCCTGCCCTGAGCTTCGCGCACTAAACCATGCAGTGCCACCGGTTTTAGCACATCATGCTCCAGCCTAAGTAGACCCACCGCACCGCAACTAAAGTGGCTGCGCAGCGTACTTACCAAACGCTGCAGGCGCACTGCAGCGGGCAATTCGGTAACTAAGTCGGCAACTAAACTTTCTTGCAGCATGGTATTTTTTACCCTTGGGTAGTTATCACCCTGCATTTTCTGGGTTTAATTTACCACAGCATAAAATAAAGCTATATAAATCAAAGGTGGTAGTTTTGGCCTGACTCTTGCCCTGTAAGTTTAGCTGCGTCGCACTGGCGCTACATTAAATTGCATTAGCAGGAGTTTCTATGTCAGCCATTACCACTTCAACTTTATTAGATCAATCTTTAGGCCAGCTGGCTACCAGCATTGCCGGCGCCACCGCAGTGTTTCATCAATACAAATTAGATTTTTGCTGTGGTGGTAAGCACAGCCTGAGAGATGCACTGGCGAAAAAGCAGCTGGCCGAAGCGCCGGTATTAAGCGCGCTGCAACAGCTGCAGCAACAAGACGGCGAGTTAACTGACTGGCGCAGTAAATCGGTAAGACAACTGATTGAGTTTATTTTAGAGCGTTTTCACCAGCGCCATCGCCGGCAGTTGCCCGAGCTTAGCCGCTTAGCTCGACGGGTAGAGCATGTGCATGCACTGGATGCCAACTGCCCAACCGGTCTGGCACAGCATCTGGAAGAGATGTATCAGGAGCTGGAAAGTCATATGATGAAGGAAGAGCAAATTTTGTTTCCTATGTTAGCCGGTGGCATTTACCCCAGCGGGCCGATCAGCGTAATGGAAGAAGAACACCTGCAGCACGGTGACGCACTGGAAACTTTAGATAAGCTCACTAACAACATTACGCTGCCAGAGGATGCCTGCAACACCTGGACCGCGCTGTATTTAGGCTTGCAAGAGTTAAAAGAAGATTTAATGCAGCATATTTTGCTGGAAAATGAAATTTTGTTTGTGCAACAGCAGACAAAACCGGCGCACGGAAGCGACGGCCAGAGTTGTTGTGGTAGTTGCCAATAATACTCTCTGATCAACTTACAGCAGTCTACAAGACTTCAAAGTCTCTCACTTGCTAGCTCTTGTAGACGCTGTTATAAATGAATGTCACTAAACCTGAGGTATCCCCAGAAATTCTGTAGTTAAAATAAAAAGTTAGGCGATTAGGGAACATTCATGGTGGTTCCCGATCTGATCATTCGCCAAAACTCACAAAACGCGGATGGTCACCATGAATGTAAAAACTATGCTCGCTGATTTCCTCACATTTGTCACCCACAAAACGATGCATAAAACCCGATTTTCGGTGTTTTTAGATGCTGTAACAGCTTTGACCAAAGATGCGCGGTGCACTGTCACAGCGATTGGTCGCGCTATGCCAGGCACATCTGACAAAGTCAGCATTAAGCGCGCGGATAGATTGCTCAGCAATGCCAATCTACAACGGGAACTGCCTCTGATCTATGCGGCAATGACTCATTTGATTGTCAGTAGCAAAACGCAGCAGCTCATTTTGATTGACTGGAGCAACGCTGATACCGCGAAGCGCCATTTTATTTTGCGAGCCAGCATCGCTGTTGATGGCAGAGCACTCACGCTATTACAAAAAGTGGCGGCGGCAGAAGATTACACTTGCCCACATTTGCACTGGGCGTTTTTAAAGCAACTCAAGGCCATGTTACCTAGCGACTGTAAGCCTGTTATCGTCACCGATGCTGGCTTTAAAGTGCCTTGGCTTAAGCAGGTGCGCAAATTAGGCTGGTATTATGCCGCCAGAGTCAGAGGTAATGTGAAGCTTAAACTGGCAGAGCAAACAGAGTTTATGACCGTAAATGCGCTTTATAAAAAAGCTCGCGCCACCCCTAAACACTTAGGCGCAATCGTGCTGACTCAGACGCAACATTATGAAACCCGCGCGATTCTAGTTGGTAAAGGCTATAAGCTATTGAAGCGAGACAAACATAAGTCTTACAAAGAACCTTGGTTATTGGTGTCATCTTTGCCTGAGTGCCATGGCTACGCAGATAAAATCGCCAAGTGCTACAGTAGCCGGATGCAAATTGAAGAAAGCTTCCGAGACCAGAAAAGCTCACGTTATGGCTTAGGAAGTGACCTGCACGGCACTAAAATCAAATCACGTTTGGGTATATTGCTGTTACTGGCGGCACTGGCAAATTGGTTCCACTACCTGATGGGTTCGGCGGGTGAAAAGGCTGGCTTACATTTGCGATATCAGGCTAATACGGTAAAAAATCGGCGAGTGCTTGCACTGAACTTCCTCGGGATACTGCTTTGTAAGGAACCTAAAATGCCTATACGCAGGCACAATTATCAGCAAGGACTTAAACAAATCTTGCTCTGGGTTGCACAGTGGGACTGGGCGGTAATCAAATTGGCAAAGAGCTAATAGTATGTATCTAAATTTTGTGGGGATCCCTCAGTCACTAAACACCAATCCCAAATCAAAAATTAATTAGTCTCACATAGACTGGTCCAAACAAAATCATTCTGACAACCATATTCATAATCACTTGTCATCAGGCTGATACACCATTACGTCTTCTACCTTGCAGTCGAAATAACGGCAAAGCGCCTCTATCGCATTCGTGGTGGTTGAGTGTTGTATTGCCGGATTCTGCATTTTCGACAAAGACGTTCGGTTAACGCCAGTGTGACGCGCTACCTCACTAACACTAATCTTGCGATTTTCCCGCCGCTCTTTTTCTGTAATCAATTCTTTAATCCTAAAAAGGATCATAGGCTCCCCCAAAAAACACAAAGTGTTCTTTGAAAGAACACTAATAAGCTGCAATAATGTTCTCTCAAAGAACAGTTAACAGGTAATTAAGATGTCTAAAACACTTATCACCACTAAAGATTTGGCAATGAGAATACATTTCAGTGCCGGCTACATCAATAGAGTTCTTAAAGATGCTGTGTTCATCGAAGGCATACACTATATCAGACCTTTTGGTGGCAGGAAGATTTTCTACATTTGGGAAGCTGTTGAGCAGGAGCTTTACTCCCATACCGTTAGGCCGAGAAATCTCATCCCAATGGCGTCAGGGAGAGTATGTAGTGGCTAGTATCGCTGTACGTAGTAATAAACTGGTACTGGATTTTCGCTATAACGGTGTGCGCTGCCGCGAACAAACAGCACTGACTGACAGTAAAACTAACCGTGCGAAGCTTTTAAAACTCATCGATGATATTGAGGCAGCCATTCGTTTGGGTCGGTTTGTCTACGCCGATTTTTTCCCGGGCAGTCCAAGATCTAAGTATTTTGCAGAGCTTGATGCATCGGTAAAACAAAGCATTGCAGCGTTACCTCAATCAATCTCTCTTGTGCACGACTGCCCATTGTTTAGCGCATTTACAGCTGAGTGGTTAGATGAAAATGAGAGCATTTGGAAGGCAAGCCACTGTGCAAACGTTAACGCTATTTTTGAACACTGCTTACTACCCGCTTTCGGCTCGCAAAGGCTGGATGCAATAACTCGTGCTGACATTTTGAAGTTTCGATCGCGCTTAACCAAAACAGGTAACGGCAAAAAACGCATCTCAAATGACTGAATTAATCATATCATGGCGCAACTACGCAAACTCCTGGTAGAAGCATCAAAGCGCTACAACTTTAACAACCCCTTTGTTGATATCGAGCCATTAAAAATTGATAAACCGCTTATCAACCCTCTTACATTGCAAGAGGTTCGTATTTTTTTGGCCGGCGTACGCGCTGATTTCAGGCCATATTACACGGTTAGGTTTTTCTCCGGATTACGCACTGCAGAAGTCGATGGACTTAAATGGAAATTTGTCGACTTTGAGCGCCGCCAAATTGTGGTGCAGGAAACCCTCGTCAATAACCTTGAAGCAACACCGAAGAATAATTATTCCTACCGCCATGTGCATATGTCACAGCCGGTATTCGATGCACTGATGACACAAAAACGAACAACAGCTGACAAAGAATATGTGTTTTGTAATGCCGCGGGTAACCCGCTCGATCATCGAAACGTAACGAAAAGAATTTGGACGCCAACATTAAAATTATTGGGCTTGGCCCACCGTCGGGCTTATGAAACCCGTCACACAGCAGCAACACTATGGCTTGCTGGTAAGCGTAACGCCAACCACACATTCCTATCCTAACTGATCAACATTACCCTGTCTGCCTCTTTAAATTATCAGGGTAATCATCATGAAACGCACTAAAGAACAATGGCTGGCCTTATTCGCCGAGCAAGCCCAAAGTGGCCTTACTCAAACGGCATTTGCTAAACGACAAGGGATTATCCCGACCTATTTCAATCTCCGTAAACGCCAGTTGTTGGCTCATCAGAATGATGACACCGGTTTCATTGAATTAGCACCACAAAGCTCGCCACTGGCCCGGCATATCCTGCTACGCAAGCGTGATATGGAATTGCAACTTCCAGCAGGGACGGATGCACTCTGGTTAGCCGCCTTGCTCAGGGCACTTTGACCATGAAAATGTTCCTCGATGTGCTTAAGGTCTATTTGCATAAACAGCCGGTCGATTTTCGCAAATCCATTAATGGTTTATCGTTGCTGGTCGAGCAAGAGATGCAGCTCTCGCCATTTAGCGGCGCACTGTTTGTGTTCTGCAATCGGCAGCGTACCCGGTTAAAAGTGTTGTACTGGGATAGCACCGGGTTTTGCCTCTGGTACAAGCGACTTGAAAAAGACACGTTCCGCTGGCCAAGGCAGATGCCAGGTAAAGTGTTGTCTATTAGCGAACAGCAATGGCATTGGCTGTTGCAAGGTGTCGATATTCAAAAAATCACCGCGCACCAGCCGCTGCATTACCAGAGTGTGGGTTGATATGCCGATCGGCTATAAATCCTGTAGATCGCATCCAAAACAATCTAAATCTTACCAAGCACTTAGCCAAATTGGCCGTTACAATAATGGCCATGAAAAAGATACCTCAATCCTTACCTGATGATGTTGAACTGCTCAAGAAAATGCTGCTTGAGCAGACACAAAAGCTTGAGCGCAAACTGGCGCAAAAAGACAAACGCATCGCTAAACTAGAGCGGGTTAACCAGCAGCTCTCGGATAAGTTACAGCAATTACTGGAGCGCTATAACTTAGCGAAGTACCAGAAATTTAGCCCCAGCAGCGAGACCTACGAAGGTGAAGGCGAAGTGTTGAATGAGGCCGAACAGCTTATTGAAGACGAGTTCGTAGCGACAGAGCCAGACACTCAGACGACCGAGAGCGCTGAGAAAGCCGCCAAGCCACGCCGACCGCGTATTATTCCTGAATTGCCCCGCGTTGACGTTATCCATGACATTGACGATAAAACCTGTGTCTGCTGTGGCCATGCCCTGCATCAAATGGGTGAAGAGGTTAGTGAGCAAATTGAGTTCGTGCCCGCGCAAATCCGTGTTCTTAGAAACGTCCGGTTGAAATACAGCTGCCGGCAGTGTGAAACCAATGGCACTAAGGTCGACATTAAGATTGCTGATGTGCCAGCTGCGGTTATCCCTAAGAGCATGGCCACGCCAAGTTTACTGGCGCAAATCATCAGCAGCAAAATGCACTATGGGATGCCACTTTACCGACAAGAAAAACTGTTTAATGAAGCCGGCATTGAGCTTAGTCGTCAAACGATGAGTCGTTGGCTGATAACCTGTGCAGATAAACTTAAACCGCTACTGGCGTTAATGAAAGCCGAGCTTCTGAAACAGCCGGTGCTGTGGGCAGATGAAACCACCGTCAATGTGCTGGATGTTGAGAAAAGCACCTGTTACATGTGGGTATATGGCTGTGGCTTAGAGAAAAGTACCGGCCCTAAGCTGGTGCTGTTTGATTATCAGGATAGCCGCAGCAGCAAACATCCCTGTGACTTCTTATCCGGCTTTAACGGTTATCTGCAGGTCGATGGTTATGCCGGATATGAGAAAACTCACGCAACCTTAGTCGGTTGCTGGGCGCATGCCAGACGCAAGTTCGTCGAAGCCCAAAAGGCGCAGGGTAAAGGCAAAACGGGTAAAGCGGATGTGGCGCTTAACCACATCCAGAAACTCTATGCACTGGAGAGTAAATTAAAAACCGCGCCGCCTGACAAGAAGTATGACGCCAGACAAACCCTAGCTAAACCACTGCTAGAACAATTTAAAAGCTGGCTGGATAAATCAAGCGAGAGTGTCACGAAAGAAAGTTTACTGGGAGTCGCTATCACGTATAGCCTGAATCAGTGGCCCAAACTCATCCGCTATCTGGACGATGGCCGATTAAATATCGACAACAACCGTGCTGAGCGCGCCGTCAAACCGTTCGTGATTGGACGCAAGGCGTGGTTGTTTGCCAATACTGAAACGGGCGCAGAAGCCAGTGCTGCAATGTATAGCCTAGTCGAAACGGCCAAAATCAATGGTCTGGAACCGTATGATTACTTATGCCGCTTGCTGACAGAGCTGCCCAAAGCCAATACCCACGAGCAACTGCAAGAACTCCTGCCTTATTGATCAGCAGCCACACCGCAAGGTGTGGTTGTTGTTACGCTTACGCTTGCTGCGGGTGAGAACCCGGAGTGGATTGCCAGACAACTTGGCCACAGCTCAACCAAAATGCTGTTTGAGCGTTACAGTCGATTTATACCAAACATCACCAGACAAGATGGTAGCGCTTTTGAAGCGTTGCTGGGGGCTTTTTGACCGATTCGCTAAGGATCCAAATCTGGCTATAAATATTACCAATTTATGGATTGAGCCATAGCGATCAATTTAATTTTTGTTCTGACCCTGAGGGATATTCAAGTAATGAAACTATCTTAATACTCTAATTTAATTTAAATTTTAAAGCAGTAAAGTCATTATTAATTAATTTAGCGCTAACCAATAACCCGGCCTTCGCCTTGCTCTTCGTGTGTTACACCATCACGGATGTGATAAATACGCTTAAAGGTAGGGATAATCTTTTCATCATGCGTTACCACTATAACGGCGGTTTGAAAACGCTGTGCCATGTCGTTAAGAATGCGGATGACGGCCAGCGCCCGCACAGAATCTAACGGCGCTGTGGGTTCATCAGCCAAAATAACCGGCGGCCGGTTCACTAAGCCACGGGCAATAGCAACACGCTGCTGCTCGCCACCTGATAATTGCGAAGGCATAGCAGTGGCACGGTGCTGCACATCCAGCGCGGTTAGCAGCTCAACCGCCCGGCTGCGCGCCTGGGCATTGGCAACCCCTGCCAGCATCGGCAATAAAGCAACATTATCGGTGACATCAAGAAACGGAATAAGGTAAGGCGCCTGAAACACAAAGCCAATATTGTCCCGGCGCAGGGCCCGCAGGTCTTTTACCTTCCAGCCGCCGTCAAAGATGAGCTTATCACCTAAGCTCATGCGCCCTTTAGTGGGGTCTATTACCGCCCCCAGACATTTTAACAAGGTGCTTTTACCTGAACCTGACGGGCCTATCAGCCCGACTACTTCGCCGGGCGCGACATACATATTAACGTCTTTTAATGCCATCACCGCGTTGTCGCCAGAACCATATTGTTTTGACAAACCGTCAATACGTATTCCCTGCTGCGCCATACTAACCTCCTATCGCTTCGGCCGGGTCAACCCGCAGCGCCATGCGAATAGACACCAGACTTGATAACAGGCAAATCAGCATTATTGCCACAAAGCCAATTAAGGCATCAACCGGCATCAGTAACACGTATTTGGGAAACAGTGGTGCCGCAAAAGTAGCGCTGATTTTACCAACCACAAAGCCAATGCCGCCAAGCACCAGCGCCTGCTGGATAATCATCGCGGCAATAGTGCTGTTTTTTGTGCCAATAAGCTTTAGCACGGCGATTTCACGAATTTTATCCATGGTCAGGGTATAAATAATAAAGGCCACAATGGCGGCACTGACCAACGCCAGGATCACTAAAAACATGCCTATCTGTCTGGCCGAGGTGACAATTAACTTACCGATCAGTATGGCTTCCATCTGTGCTCTGTCGTACACGGTCAGCCTTTGCCAGCGCCGGATGGGTGCGGCAACGTCATCTGCTATGTAGCCCGGCAAGATACGCACTAAAATGGCATTAACCGCGTTATTACTGGTTTGGCTGGCAATAACCGCATCAAGCACACCGGGCATGCCGGGCCGGTTAAAGGCCGGGTTTTCCCTGCTTCGCTGTCGTTGGTCCAGTAAGGCAGCATTGTCTTTAATAAATTGGGCCGCCTGGGCATCTTTTAACGGAATGAAAATCATTGGGTCACCACCGGATGACACCATACGCCGTGTGAGCCCCACTACGGTATATTGGTTGCGGCGAATAGTAATCTGTTGGCCCAGTTTAAAACCGCTGGCAATATCGGCAACGGCTTCATAATGGCTACGGCTAATATGTCGCCCGGCAATCAGTTGCGGCGGCCAGCCCGGCTGCCCGGCGCCGCCGGCAGCGATGCCAACCACCATGGCCCTGACATCTCTGGTGTCCTGGCGCACCTGCATGGTCAGGTAAGTAACATTGGCGACAGCCGCCACGCCGGGCATACTGCGGATACTGCGCCACAGATCGTCAGCCACACTGGAGGATTCCGCATAAGGCCCCAGCGTATCTTTTTGCACGACCCACAAATCTGCACCGCTGTTGTCCATTAGCACTCTACCGTCATTTACCATACCGCGATATACACCGGCCATAACCAGGGTCACACCAATTAACAGACCAAGGCCAAAACCGGTAAAGACAAACTTGCCCCAGGCATGCAGGATGTCACGCCCGGCAAGGCTGATCATTGCTGTGCTCCGGCTAACTGGCTGACAATCGTTAACCGGCTGTTTTCAGTCAGGCTTTTCTCACTGTACAGCACAATCTCATCGCCACTTTGCAGCCCGTCGAGTACCTGAATATTCCCGGCCAAATCACTGCGGCCAAGTGTTAATAGCACAAACCGTTGGCGGCCGTTTTGCAGTAACCAGACGCCCCTATGCCCATTAACCAGCCGCAGCGCAGCATTGGGTATGGTTGGCTCGGCCTGTAAAGCGGGCAAGGTTACTGTCACCTCCGCCAGCTCACCCAAAGGCGGCAATGGCGATGGCAACGCCAAAAATGTAATTTTGGCAATGGTTTCTTCGGTAATGCTGTCGGCCACCGGCTCTACCCGGATGACGATACCGGGCATAACCTCTGTCGCTCTGGAGCGCAGTGTCACTCTGGCAGACAAGCCTGCAGCTAAGCCCTGCGCCGAAATCTGGTCAAAACGGGTATCAACCCACAAGCTATCGGGGTCGATGATTTCTATGATGCTTTGGCCTGCCACCACAACCGAGCCTGGTTCAAGTTCGCGTTTGGTGACTATGCCATTATGCGGCGCCACCAATTGCAGGTAATTTTTTTGTGCCACCAGGGCGTTTTGCTCTGCCTGCAGCCGGCGAAAATTCTGCTGCGCCACCAGTAAAGCCGCGTTGGCGACTACCAGTTCCTGCCGCTTTGCCGCAATAACTTCCTCGCTGGTGCCGCGCAACTGCAGTAATTGCTCATAGCGACTGGCTTGCGATTGCGCATAGTGCAAACTCGCCTCTGCCTGAGTTAAAGCCGCAGCGGCCGCTTCGATGGCAGCATGTTGCGCCTTTAAGCGCTCATCTAAATCGACCGGGTCCATTTGGCCGATAACCTGGCCTTTGTTTACCACATCACCTACATCAACCGTAAGTTGCTGCAGTTTGCCCGCCATAACCGGGCCAATTTTATAGCTGGAGCGCGCCTGTATGGTGCCTATGCCAAAGATGTCCGGCGTAATGCTTTGCTGCTGCACCCGGGTTATGGTGACCTTTACCGGAGCAAGCGGACCAGAGCGTAACACCACAAACACAAACAGCACCAGCAACGGCACAGCAACGGCAAGTAATCCGATTGTACGACGTTGAAACGGCAAACCAGGCATGACTTTCTCCGATGAACCCTTGTTAGCTTTACTAAGCATAAATCGACTAGGACGATTGTATCTGAAATATGGATTAGCACAATCTAATATAAATATTTTTTATCGCAATAAGTACTCTGTATATTGCTATAGTCATCCCTGATACCTTGTCTATCTAAATTTAGGGCCTGCGCTTTAAAACCTTGCGACTTTGCTTACTGCTCAATCTGCATGACAAGTTCTACTTATGTTTGACGCTCAGCAAGTATGTTATTGAATGTTTGAATAACTTCTGGCAACACTTACCAGTGTTAGTTCTTTAGCAGCCTTTTTCAGTTCACATTTGTCGAACAGGGCCATTATTTAACTTTATAGCTATGATGATGAGTGAGCGCTTAAAATCCTGGCTAAACAGGCTATTTCAGAAAGGGAAATGTAGTAGCACATATCACTGTAAACTGATGCTAATATAGATGAAAAAATTAATTATTATTTAATTATGATTAAAGCGTACATTTTGCTGCTTTTGTTTCTCTTTGCAGAGCTAGCAAGTGCAAGTGAGCTTCACCTGTGTCAGGAATCCAAGTAAGAGTCACCGGGCAAGAAGGCATCATTTAATAAGGTGCCGGAAGTATTTAAAGTGTACCCATTCACATCCCAGATAAGGGTTGCAGCGCTGCTCCAAAGACTAGTCAATCCAACAGTGATATTGGCATTGTAGCCCGCTGTGCTAGCAAGGGTCGCATCGCAACTATTGGTGCCAACGCCATATCCGTCACCGTAGCCCTCCCCATAACCATCGCCTTGGCAATAAATATCTAGCCCACCATTCTCGACGGTAAAGTTAAAATCGAAAAAGCCATCATCCCCGTCATTCTGAAAAACGTATTTTTGAAGAATAGTCGCGCTACTCGAAGCATTTTGTATAGCTCGAGAGGTTGCATAAAACCATCCCGTACTCAATGCACGAGCGGTTGACTGCGCATAAGAAGAGCCACTTTCTCGACTTATAAATGTATCAACTTCAACTTCGCCCGTATCGGAATCTGATTGTGGTGATGTACCTAATGGCACTTCTACTTTAACATCTGCGTCTAACGCAACACTGATGATGCCTGCGTTGGCATTCGGACCAACTACACAGAGAGCAAAACCTATTGCACAAGCTATTTTACTTCGTTTAAACATAAAGAAACCCTCATACTAAAAACGCTAGTTTCAACCTGTAACATCAAATGGTATGAGCGCCATTAATACTAGGCATGCTATCTAGACTGGTGAATTGATTAGAGCAGTTAGTGCATTTAAAACACTTTTTCCGCAGAATCTATCAGCAATATTTGCACCATATTTTTTTACTCTTACTTTTCAATTGCTTATATGGATACTAAAAAGAAAAGAGTTTTTTATTGTAAAATAAACTGACAGTCTTTTTTAATATTGCAATAATAACTGATCATTAAGGCTCCTAGATTAACTCGTTACTGCGGGCTTCAAGTACACTTGCAATCACTGGCGCAATTAACGACTCCATCAACGCATAACCTGCGGCGTTGATCTTTTGCATTGGTGAAATCAGGCACCCGCAAGCCACCTTTGCCATCATTCATCGCTGCGTAATAGTCTACATAAGGAATTTGGTGTTGCACTGCGTACTGTTTAATCAGCTGATTAAGCTCAACAATACGGTGCACCGGCTGCAAACCGCTGCGCCACGGAAAATCACTGGCTGGTAATACCGAGCACAGAATGACACTGACACCGTGAGCGCGTGCCAGTTCGGCCATACTGAAAATGTTGTCGGCTACGCGGGGTAAAACAATAGCGCCGCTGTTTTGCGCAATATCATTGGTGCCAGCGAGGATCACTACTACCTGCGGTTTCAGATTAAGCACATCTTCTCGAAAACGCAGCAACATCTGATGGCTAACTTGGCCGCCTATGCCTCGACCGATAAAGTTATTTTGCGCAAAAAACGTCGGGCGTTGGTATGGCCAGAACTCAGTGATGGAGTCGCCCATAAATACCACCAGTGCGCCCTGCGGGTAATTCGCTATAAATTGCTGGTTAGCCTGCTGATACTTTTCGTAATTGACATAAGTGGTAATGTTCAAGCTAATCTCCACAGCAGCAATTGGCAACAGAGCACAGAGTAGCAGACCGTACAGATCATTTTTTATTATTCCCCTTATAAGCTATGGTATCCAGAAATGTTGGTACTGTGCCAAGTCATTCCGTTTTTCATTGTGAAATAGTTAATTTGGATAAAGAGATTGTCACCGCTGGCGCAGGTGATGTGTGGTGTGCTGAGTTTGCATTACACATAGCCAATTCGATTTTTGTTCAGCACAAGAAGTATCAATTCTGCCGCCCTTCCTCCTTGTCTGCGATGCTAGCGCGACGCCTCAAAACGATTGTGCAAAGATGCATCATTGTATGACATTACAACTTGCTTAGGTTTTGGATAAGTCGGCTTGTGCATCTAGTAATAACTCTTGCGTAAGCATACGCTTGTAACGTCTCTGCCGGCGTCGTGCTTTTGCAGCGCTTGCTCGCCAGTTGCTGCGTTTGTCAGACACAATGTCATCCACATCGTCGGCCGTGATCACGTGCTTAGCATCTCTAGGGGAGGTTCTTTTACTCATATTCTCGTCGTTCTCATCACTAAAAGGCAAAGCTGCTTTGCTTTTGTCTCCATCTCAAAGACCGTTTATTTAAGCAATGTAAATCCACTTCACCTGCAAGAATGTCTTCACATAGCTTGACGGCAGCCTGCGCCTGCGCAGCACTTAAATGCCGATATGCAGGTTGCTTAATGTAGTCATACCAAGCGCCGTTGCAGACATTATCAAGCACAACGCGTTGAAAACAATGGTCGTGCTTAATCGGCCAATCGTGTCGTTTATCAAGCGCTTCTTTGGGCATAATAAACTGAGTTAAATAGCGGTACTGATCTACCCATTGCTCGCGAGTGTGATTGATGGTTTTGTTTTTTAGCATGGGTATCAATTTCGCTTCTTTTGCTTCCACGTACCGCCATAGTGATAACCTTCACTGGTTTGCTTCAGCCGCTCTTGACACTGTTTACAGATCAAGACCCAAATCTGACTTTGCATAGCCTGCACTCGGTATAACACGCTATGAGCCATTGACTCACAGATACCGCAGGCCTTTGATGCTCTTTCACGAGACACTTTACCCATGTTTCGGCCTAAATAAGTCTGGCGGCTTTCACCGCGCATTGAGAACCGTAGGCAATCAAACGGCCCCAACCACGCATTGCTTTACCCGCTTGTTTTGTCATTGCGCGCAGAGCTTCATCTCGATGCTCTGTTTCATCCGCATGAAACGCCGCCATCTGCTGAGAAAATTCCCTGACGAATGGATTGCATTCATGCTCAAATAATTTAAGCTGTTCGCGATAATGTTCATCTACAAAAGACTCAACGCAAAAAATAGTATAGAACATCCAGTTTCTTCCCAAGAGCGTTGGCAGAGCACCGGTAACAAAGCCCGCTATCCCCCAGAGAAACAGCAACAAACTACCGCGATACATTTGGATATTAGCTTCAAAACCTGCCAGATGGGACTTTTCAGTGGCCAAGTGCTGCAAAGCAAATGATTTTATCTGCGCGTCTTGACGAATTAAATTCGCGCACAGAATACCGCGATAAATCCAGACTGCCCCAAACTCGCCAGCGTGACTGGCGCGCAGCTCGGACCGAATATGCCTAGGTAAACGCAATATCGAGACTTTTTCCATACCCACTTCACCCATGTTTACAATTTTGCCCAATGAATAACTTCCCAAGTTTAGATTATCCGCATTTTGGATGATCCCGAGTTACCATTACTAAACGCTAACTCTTTTTGCCTTGCTTCAATCACGAGACCCCTTTTGCAGCTTATAAACGCGATATCGCGGATGCAATTACACACTTGTTTACTGGAGCGACTCATCGTTATTGATTTTTATGCGCGAGGGAGGAGATAAGATCAACCATCATGACTGGAATTCAGAAAAGCAATGGTAAGTTCTGTGAGGTTATAAACTGAACATTCAACAAAAGCATAAGCACATTAACGCGACTGTATCACGAGACCACCAAACCGCTGCTTAAACCTTGGCTGTTTAAGTTCAGCACAATTACGCGGCTTAGCGTTATTTCAGTTCAATAAACGATATACTCAACGTTAGTTTTAATTCAATCGGAAAACAAACCTGTTAATGTTAAGCATCTCAATTGGGCCAATATCTTTACCAGTGCCGGTACTGTTGTTGCTGTTAAGTGTTTCTGCCGGTTTACTGGTGGCCCGTTGGCTTAGCAAAGCAAATAACCGTAGTGCAACTGACCCGTTATTACTGGTGTTATTTGGCGCCTTAGTATTTGGCCGTGTAATCTTTATTCTTCGTTTTGCTGACAGTTATAGCAGCATTTGGCAGATGCTAGATTTTCGTGACCGTGGTGTAGATGTTAGTGCAGTTTTGTTAGCCACGGCGGTGCTAACGCTATTGCAGATAAAACGATCACCGTCACTAAAAAAGGCCATGCTGGCCGGTGTTATTGCCAGCGCAGGCAGTTTTGCTGTTGGCTCTGCCTGGATACATGTTCAGCAGCAACATCAGGTGCTGGCCGATATTCGACTCGAAACTGTACTCGGATATACCGTGGCATTACCAGAGCTGGCTCAGGGTAAACCGGTAGTGATTAATCTTTGGGCCAGCTGGTGCCCACCTTGTCACCGTGAAATGCCATTGTTATTAAAAGCAGAGCATCAAAATCCGGCTGTGCGTTTTATGTTGGTAAACCTGCAAGAAAACCGCGACACAGTTCAACAGTATTTACGACAGCATCAGCTTACTTTTTCCCATGTCTTATTAGACCCTCTTGGCGATGTTGCAAGCCGTTATGGTGCGCAGGGGGTACCTGCAACCCTGTTTTTTAGTGCCGATGGTCAGTTAGTTGATGCCCATTTTGGTGCGTTATCCCATGCGGTATTACAGCTAGGTATTGATAAAGCCAATTCAAGTGATCATGGGCGAACTGTTAATTAAGCCGCCCGTTTTAATGCCCACCAGGTAAATAAACTAGCACTGGCAAACATCAATAAACTGTATATGCTGGGGGCAATCGACATGGCAGAACTTTGCAGGATGCCAGTGGTAATCAGTAGTGCCAAAGTGCCGTTTTGTAATCCTACTTCCAAGCAAATGGTTCGTGCCTGTTGTTCGCTATGCAATAGCCAACGACCCAGCGCGTAACCCATTGCCATAGACAATACATTTAGCGCCAATGCTGCCGGGCCACTTAACCACAGGTAATGCAAAAGGGTGTCACCTAAATCTATGGCAATACTGATAATTAATAACAGCAGTACCAACACGGAAAAACGGCTGATCTGCGGCTGTGCCCACTCAGCAAAATGCGTAAAGCGCGCTTTGATCAGCATACCTATTACTACCGGCATCACGCCAACAATTAGCAGTGTTAGCCAAGTTTTTAATAGCGGTAATTGCAATACACTGTCGGCTCTCAGGTAGTGTTGCATTGCCCAGGCAGCAAGAAAGGGTAGGATAAAAGGCGTAATAAAGCCCACCAACGCGGTTAACGACACGGATAAGCCAACGTCGGCTTTTGATAAATAGCTATACAAATTAGACGTAGTACCGCCGGGGCAAAGAGCCAAAATAAACAGGCCAACGGCCAGCTCACCTTGTAATTGAAACAGGCTAATAATGCCAACAGCAAGCAATGGCAATAATAACAGTTGTGCCATTGCGCCGATAAAAAATGCTTTAGGCTGGTGCGCTACTTGTTTAAAATTTTCCAGTCTCAGGCTCATGCCCACACCAGTCATAATCATAATTAGCGCAATGGATAAACCTATCTGAGTGAGTGTTTCAAACATAGCCGCCACATCAAATTAATACAGTGGCTGATAAGCTAACCTGTTTTGGTGCAAGTTGAAAGGCTGATGCAAACTGATCCGTAACAGCAACAGTGAACACTTCACTAAGCACTGTTCTTCAATTCAAAACACTCTGGGCTAAGATAGCCAGGAGCAGGATTGTATGTTCATAGAAAAGGCAGCCTTGGTGGGGCACTGAAAAAGGATGTTTGGATAAACGGTGAATGTATTGGTGAAACTGCTCCGGATATATTTTTCTATAAAGAAGTTGACGCGGATCGCGAGCACCAAATCGCTACTGAGTCAGAGTTTTCTCCTAATACGCTTACTTTGAAAACAGAAAGTGGCAAAAACTATTATGTTCTACAGTTTATCAGACCGGGTATGTTTGTTGGTGGTGCCGGTCTTAAGATGGTTGATGAAGCAAGAGGGTAAAAGGACATAGCTAAACTCGGCATGGCCAAAAAAGGTAAATGCAGCTCATAATGAAACACCATAAATAAGAAGTTAAGTGCGATTTAAGCATAGCAATATACTCGAAGCAGCACTTTTGTTCTTAACGATTTCCTTTTAACTCGCTTCACTTAATCAATTTAAAGTACCTAATTTAGATTCAGTGTTGGCAATATTAAAAGCTTAAACGCCTTAAAAGGCACTTTTGCGATATTGTTTTTTATTAATGGGCTCAGGTACAGATCATCATAACCACTTCACCGACCTTAAACGGCAATTGTTAACTCATCAAAAGTTACAGTTAGAAACCTAACCGCAAAAAAACCTCATTTTGGACACGATAAGTTTTTAAAGTTTTAGTGACCAAAATCATCGCTAAAAACTAAAAAATACATGTAAACCGTGTTTAACTTTCCCACCATTAAAATTTAAACATTTGTTTTTATTAGAATAAACTACATTCAAGGCAGTTAGATGAGCTTAGCTATAACTAGTTTACATGTCTTGACATGGCAGGGGTCGGTGGTTCGAGTCCACTAGGACGCACCAAAAATTCTAATGAAAACGCCACCTTACGGGTGGCGTTTTTGTTTTCAGCTTTTAAAAATCAAGTGCCCGCAAACATAATGCAAACATGAGTAGTTGCAGCATGACTTTTCACCCGCTACAGCGCTCGCGTCTGTGCACGCTTGAAATACCTGAGACGCCACCTAACGATCTAGACGCGACAAACCAAGTTTTGACGAGGCTGAAAAGTGTTATGCTCAGCGAACAAACCCAAAGCGTTTAAACTCTATTTCTGTTTGTTGACGAATATCGTCCATTAGAGCACAGTATTCCGCTACCCTTGCTAGCTGTTGTTCCTGACAAGCCGTTTCAATGCTTAGCGCCAAGTTTGACATTTGTATAGCGCCAAACATATTCGCACTGCTTTTAATTGCATGAACCAAGATCTCAATCTGGCTAAAATTTTGCTGATTGAGGAGGCTGTTTATCTGAGAAACGCTTTTCTCCATCTCTGACAAAAACACTTCTAGTAAATGCTTAAACTTTGCCGGCGGTAAATCTTGTTTTAATTTCATAAGTAGCTTTTCGTCAAACAATTTTGTGGACGTATCATCCACACTGTCTGTAATTACTTGACTGTCGCTGGCGTTAAGATGCTTGGGCAACCAGTTCAGTAACCGCTTAATCAACATAGATTTTCCAATAGGCTTGGTCAGAAAATCTTGCATCCCCGCTTCCAAACAACGTTGTTTTTCTGTTTCTTGCACATGAGCAGTTAATGCTATTATCGGGGTCCCCGTTGCAAGTTGCTCACTACGGATAAGCTGCGCCGCTTCAATACCATCCATAACTGGCATCCGCATATCCATCAGGATCAGGTCGAATGTTGTGTCCCGAACTGCATTTATTGCCTCCCGACCATTTGACGCTTCAGTTACCCGCATCCCCTCTAATCCAAGAAAAGTCTTGATAGTCATACGATTTACTTCACTATCGTCAACCAACAGAATATGAAACGCCTGACGAGTTTGTGGCGGTGACAACATAATTTGAGGTGAATTCATTCGCACAGAATTAAATGTCAAGCTGCGCTGCCATTGCGCGGCTCTGAGTGCCACAATGATATCCTGGCGCCGGTAAGGTTGATTTATAAATGCAAAATGTCTTGGGCATGCAGCCAAGGCCGCTGAGTAGTCATCTCCGGCACTGATAATTCTGAGAAGCTGCTGTTCTGCACTTAAATCTAACGGATTAAATGGCAGTGGCGTAGCGCCTTTTTGGGTATCAACAATAACAATTGCGTCATCTGGCAGAAGGCCAAATGTATCTGCAGTAACAATTTCTTGTTGCGTCACCCCCAAATTGACCAATTGCTGCATTATACAATTTAACCACCTTGGGTTGTCTGAGTAGAGAAAAACGATCAATTGCTGTAACTGTTTAAACTGCCGTTTTGGTCGAACATGCGCTATCGGTAATGATAATCTAAACGTTGTGCCAGTCTCTTTGTTGCTATGCACGCTTAAGGATCCACCCAACTGCTCTGCCAGCAAACGACTTATCATTAACCCGACGCCAGAGCCAGATGACGAACCATCCTGATGGAACCGAGTAAACTCTTGAAATAGAGATTTCATTTGCTCCTCGGTTAAACTTATGCTGGTATCAATCACGTCACAACACCACCATCGTTCCGGCTTGCCGTAAAGAGTTTCTTCCTGACACCAACTGTGCACGGTTACACCACCGGATTCCGTGTATTTGCACGCGTTACTTAGTAAGTTACTCAAAATTTGCTGCAGCATAGAAACGTCTGTACTAATCAGCTTCGGGCCGTTTTGAGCTTCAATTAAATAAAGCTCTAAGCCTTTTTCAGCCAGGCTTTGTCGGTAAACGTCGAGCTGCTGCTCAAGTAATGCTTTGGGACGACACCATGAAAAATGAACTTCGCGTTTGCCTGATTCAATCTGGCCAAGTTCAAGTATGTCATTCACCATATTCAGTAATCTGTCTCCAGCCTGCTGTGCCGTAGAAACATATTCCAGCTGTAGATCACTAAGTGCGGTGTACTGCAAGCACTCAATAAGGCTAAGTACGGCATGAAGCGGTGTGCGAATTTCATGGCTAACAGAGGTTAAAAAAAGAGATTTAGCCTTATTTGCTTCCTCTGCTTGTGCTAAGGCATCAACAATTTTTTTTCTGCTATGCTCACGCTCGGTAATGTCATTTATTACCGCAACAAAAATAGTACCGTTGGCACTGTCAATCGGCGTGATTTCCATCTCTATTGAAAATTCATCACCCTGTGCATTTAACGCCCGCACTTCAATTCGTTTTTTAAGAACCGGCCCCATGCCAGTTTCAAGGTAATGTTTCATACCGGCACAATGCTGCTGCCGGTAACGCTCTGGCATAATAAGTTCAGCCATAGTCAACCCCAATACCTTTTGCCGTTGTCGCTTAAACAACATTTCAGCGCTAGGGTTAAACTCAAGAATTTTGTCATCTTCGTCAATTACCACAATGGCGGAAAGATTCGATTGCAGTAACGCATTCTGAATAGCTGTTATAGATTTAGAACAGTTATCAGCCACGTGAAGAGTTGATGTGTGCCTTTGCCGCCCAATAGCAAACCCTAAAAAAAGCATCAAAACGGAAAACAGGCTCATTAATCCAATTATTGTTGTCATCAAATTTCCTGCTTTTCATTACCAAGGCAAAACATAGATATTGAGGGCACAGTACAGAAACCACCAATTAAGCCATTACTGCACCAATAAAGCATGCTGAAACGGCTATTTTCTTGGCAAACTTAAGCTGAACTATAGTTTAGAGCATCATGAATAACGCTGTTACATCGCAGTTAAATAAAAATTTAGCGCCACGGGTAAAACAAAATACGCTTAAAATTGCCTCGTTCTTTACATAAGGATAAATTACTGGCCGCAGTGAATAAATATTAATAACTTTGAGCCTTATAAGACTATCCAAGCTGCCAGCACCGTAATTTATGACGTTATTTACATGCCCAAAGTGGACTAAATTAGCGCTAAAAAGCGATTCGCAGTCAACAACAATGCACTAGCGCATACCAATGGTATGCCATAACAGATAATTCCATCGCAAGTGTAGTAAATCGCATTGCTATACCTAGCATAGATGAATATCTCGCAAATCCGGTAGATAAACGCCAATTACTGAAAACGATTGCTCATTACACTGAGCCGCGAAGGTATATCAATATTTAAAGACTAGTTTATAAATATTGGCCTGTTAAATGCTAATTACAAGAAAAGCCGTTTTAAACTATCCCGGAGCTCACAACCATGCCAGTTCAGCAAATCGTATTTTTTCAAGACGGTGAAAAATCAGACTGGAATAACATCAGAAAAATAATAAGCCACGCATTAAAAAATCAACATTTTAGTATGGTGTATCAACCTTTGATCTCAGTTAATACTGGTAAAATCATAGGCTTTGAATCATTGGTACGCTGTCAATCACCAAAATTTGGTGTTATTTCACCTGCCGATTTCATTCCGTGTGCCGAGCAATCTGGGCAAATACTGGAACTGGGCAACTGGATTTTTCAAAAAGCCTTGTTAGATCTAAAATGCATGTTAAATCATGGTTTAAGTGATATTTGTTTGTCATTAAATGTCTCGCCGGTACAATTATTAAATAGCGATATATTTGAACAGATTATGTCACTGTTGCACACATTTTCGATACCGCCGTCTGCCATTAAGCTTGAACTTACAGAAACTGCTCTGATAAATAACCCACAAAAAATTGCCAATATTTTTGATGCATTTAAACGTGAAGGCGTTCAAATATGGCTAGACGATTTTGGAACGGGATTTGCGTCGTTAAGCTTGTTACGTCAATTTAATATTGACGGCCTGAAAATCGACCGCAGTTTTGTAGATGGGATCGACAATAATAATGATGACTTCACGTTGTGCAGTGCTGTGATTGCTATGGCACAGCGACTAGGCTTGTTTATCATTGCAGAGGGTGTCGAGACAGAAAACCAACTGCAAATACTCAGCCAACTTGGCTGTGATGTCGTACAAGGATATTTACTGGGCAAGCCTAATACACTTAGTTACAACTTGGAGCAGTGGGCACTTTAATACCGTGGCTTATTTGCAATTTGCGATGCAATGTGCAAACTAAAGTGAAAGTTCACCATTCACAGTTGTTTTAAGTGTTTTTTAGCTGTTCAGACCCGACGATAAACATTACAGGCTAGCTTATGACCAGTGACCAGCTATTAATCCTTCCCCTGCTTGACGAAAGTGTTATTCAAACAATGTCGAATGATGTTGGAGCGGATACCTGCCAGCAGCTTTCTTTACTGTTTATCCATGAGCTTGAACAGTTGCTGCAAAAAATCAGCTTAGCCATTGAACAGCAGCAGGTATCAGACGTTATTGACGCCGTACATATTTTGAAAAATTCAGCTGCTTTATACGGTGCCGCTAGGCTGGCATGGATCGCTAGTGAAATACATGAAGACACATCGAATACAACAACAGAACTTGTGCAACGCTCAGACGACTTAGTCAACATTGCTCAGCAAACATTGTTCCGTTATCAAGCTCACTTCAAAGATGAAAATAAAAGGAAAGGTTTTGATGACTAACGTTAACAACAACACTCTTGTCTATGTGGTTGAAGACAGTCATTCTAGTGGAGCCCTTTACTGCAGACAGTTAGAAAAAGCGGGTTTTACGACTCAACATTTTTTTGATGGTTATTCAGCCTTAGCTGCAATTAAAAAGTCCATGCCTGACGTTATTGTTCAGGATGTAAATCTACCCGATATTAGCGGGCTGGAGGTTTTGCAGTTTGTAAAAAAACAAAGTAAATCCGCACAGGTCGTAATTATTACGTCAAACAGCTCTATTGATATCGCTGTTGAAGCAATGCGTTTAGGTGGGTTTGATTTTATCGAAAAACCGTTTTCCGCCGCGCGCTTGGTCGCAGCTGTAATCAATGCAAATAAACAAACAATAAAAGACCTAGTAACAACGTGCCATAAAACTGAAATGGCATCTTTGCCTAAACAAGATTTCATCGGCGAATCATTAGCTATGCAAACGGTGTTTAGATTATTAATCAGTGCTTCACGCAGCAAAGCTAGCGTATTTATTACCGGTGAAAGTGGCACAGGCAAAGAAGTGTGCGCACAAACGTTACACAACGCCGGAGCCCGCAGACAAGAGCCTTTTATTGCCATAAACTGCGCAGCAATACCTGCAGAACTGTTTGAGTCAGAATTTTTTGGTCATGTTAGAGGGGCTTTTAGTGGTGCCCTTACCGAACGAAAGGGTGCCGTAGAAGTGGCAAATGGCGGAACACTCTTTTTAGATGAAATCTGTGAAATGGAGTTTGCTTTACAAGCTAAATTATTACGTTTTTTGCAAACCGGTACGTTTTGTAAAGTGGGTAGCAATGAATTACAACAAAGCGATGTACGAATTGTCTGTGCCACAAATCGCAATCCGTCAGCTGAGGTAGGAGAAGGCAGGTTTAGAGAGGATCTATACTACCGACTCAATGTGATACCGATAAAACTACCACCGCTGCGTGAGCGTACTAATGACATTCTGTTATTAGCAAAACATTTTTTACAGAGTAAATCAGCGGAGAACAGTAAAGCGTTTCAACAATTATCACCAGAGGTTGAGCAGTTTTTCTTAAATTATGACTGGCCTGGCAATATCCGCGAGTTACAAAATACCATTGAAAATATCGTGGTTATGCATGATAGTATTGTTGTCTCGCCTTCAATGCTACCAAGCGATTTTGGGCACGTTCAACACGCCCCTTTAAACAATGCGCCGATAAATAATATCAAAAAAAGCCCGTCATATGCCGCGTCTTCGCACCATGATATTGTGCCATTATGGATTGTCGAAAAAAATACTATTCTATCGGCCATAGCGTGTTGTGATGGCAACATACCGCTTGCTGCTGCTTATCTTGGTGTAAGTGCTTCGACAATTTATCGCAAAATAAAATCCTGGGAACAAACTGATAATTAGTGCTTTCAACTATTTAAAGCTTTTGTCATTCGATATAGGTTGTTTTTCATTCTATCAACCCACCATCATATTCTATGTAACTCGGCACTATTAGAATTCAACAATCACTCTGACCTGATCACGATACAAACCGGGCAGCGGGAATCTGTCATCAGCAATGGTTGACACTAGCAACTGAAAACCTTGTACCTGACCACTACCAAGTCCGGCAATACTCTGAGCAATACCCGGCCCAACAACAGTATTTCCATCTGTAGTCTTTATAACGTAAGGAATGGCCTCGGCATTGAACACCATATTGCGTTGACCGTTTGCGAAGTTATCTCCGCCATCGACGTAATACTGATAACTTAATTGCTTTGTGCAGTTAATATCTAAAGGCAAAATGGCACTGCTCACATTGCCTAGATAAGAGAGGCTACCAAGCGACACATCGGTTGTTTGAATACTGCAGCTACCCGTAACAGTCAGTTGCACATTGATAATTATCGTTGTACTGCCGGTATCACGGCCGATACAAATACCCAATAAGCCAATACCAGAGCAATAATCCCATTCCCACAATATAGCAATGCTATCGGTGTAAGTGCCTACCGAAACATTAGCCACAGCAGTATCAAAATAGATTGGGATTGTGCCATCGTCACCAAACAAACCTAATAAATCTAAGAGATTAAATGACCCAAAATTCACCGTGCTGTTGAGTACAAAAGGCGTGGTTCTGGCTGCATCCGTATACAATACATAAGGAATAGCATCAACATTGGCACTTGTTAACTCAAAGCTGGCTGCCACTAATGTGGCATCGATACGGCTGAAGTCGAGTAAGTTAACAAAACCACTGCAACTAAAGTTCGAGCTAAAACGTGTTGATAGAGTGGCTGTTGCTATTTGTGATGATGAGAAGCTACCCAAGTTTTGGGATGAATTACCACCCACTGTACAACCGGCGTGAAGTTTAAAGCTGGCCAACACGAAGAAAACTAATCCTATTAACGCGTATTTGGTAGACATGTTAATTCTCCTTTGCATCGCAGACATAAGGCCCTAATACCGGAATATCATTTTGGATAACCTTATAGTTGAACGAAATAACGCAACTAAATGTTCCGTTTTTTAGGGTTACTGTATTGGTACTTTGCAATCTCTCTAAATACAACTCGCCATCCCAGCCCACAAAGTAAGGTGAATCTTCATTATTTATTGTTGCAATGCTGCCTACCGGTATAGGTTTACCCTTTTTATCATGCACAATCACTAACGCGGCATATGTTTGATAAAGCTCGAAATTAACCTTAGCGCCATGACCTGAGGCGGTCATAATCGTGACACGATCATTGACGACATTAGTATCGAGCGGTAACGGTTTTGTATTAATACTTATATTGACGGGATTATATGAGGCCAGGCCTGTTACCAGTAATAACCCGTTACTATCTGATTCACCGACCAACTGGTTTTCTACTACCACTGGCACATTCGCTAAACCGCCGGTTGAAACGATAGCAAACGAATCTGCAATTCGATTGCCTAAAAGTATGGTGTTTTCAGTCCAAACAACCGCACCAGAGGCTTGAGCAAAATAACCTTTGCTATCGCCTCGATCGTAGATACCACCTGAATACTCTGCTGCTCTGCCTTTCCAGCCACCACTAACGGAGTAGTCACCCGATCCAACCACCGCGCTTGCGGCCCAGCGCAATCCTTGATTACCCACTCGCGCTTGATTGACAGAAACGAGTGCGTTCATCTTACCCTTGGTATCATTTTGCACATTAGTGTTAGCTCGGTATCGATTCCCTAATGGAAATGATAAATTTATACCGAAACTTTTTGATGATAGCTCAGCATCCCAGTTTAATGAGGCAGACAGCGAAGCCGTTTCAAACGACTGGTTATAAAATATTGAGAGCAGACGACGGCTCTGCCCGTCAAAAGGCTTTAAGGCAAAGTATCCCGCGCCCATCGAAACGCCATTATTGAACGAGTAAGCCGCGTTCAGCTGGATTTCTCGTTTATTCTGCAGCACCAGTTGCGTGCTACCAATATCTTGATAGGTTTGTTGCTGCTGTTTATATTTAAAGGCAACACCCCAGTTTCGCGCTTGAAAACGATAACCGAATAAGCCTAACCAACCGCCATGTTGCTCATTTTTACCATAAGCTGTCGCAAGTGAAATTACGCCAAGATTTGCTAGGTTAAAGTCTGTGCCACCACCTAGATTGTAAATACCAGCACCAACCTCTGCATGCCCTCCTAGGGTTATGGTATCCGACAAACCGTATCTTAAATCTGCTATTCCAATGGCACTACTACCATAGTCAAAAGAACGCAGACCAAAGTTTTGACGTAAAACGCCAAGGTTGAAGTCATAGTCAAGCACGCCTTTTCGCAGTAAATCGGGTGCTATGTAAAACTCCACTTCACGGCTTACAGCTTGTCCTGTTATATCGGTAGTCACAATCGTGGCCGTTGCCAAACCCGTTATGGTGGGTTCACTATCTAGGATGAAAGGCCCGGGTGCAACCTGTCCGGCATAGAGCTTTGAGCTGTTAATAAAAATCTCTACATCAGAGGGCAATACGGCACTGCCTACAAATTCAGGATAGGGATAGCGCACAAATTGGGGGTCTAACTCGAAACGACGTGAAAACTTCACTCCCCCCATTCTAACTTGACGGGCCCAGCCACTTGAACCACTTACCAAGTCACCCACACGCCAAAAACGCATATTGGTTTCATCATTGTATTGCCAAAAGCTATCGTAACGAACCAACCCCTGATTAGTGCCACTCTGGGCGTCATTACCGAAGTAATGCCGATAGTTCGCTGTCGTCTCAACAATGCCATAATTGCCAAAACCACGCCATTGCTGAAGCAAGTCTAACGTTTGTACGCCACCACTAAAATCGCGAAGATAGGCGTCATAGTTCAGCAATGCACCGGATGATTTAGTGGGTAATAGATTGTTCTTGGTAATGGAGGAAATACGCTGTGCTGGAAACAACCCTAATTCAGCGGTTAAGTATAACCGCTGGGTATAAACGTCATATTCACACTGAATTGCATTAAGCGCACAATAATCGATTCGACCACTCAGCCCCGTAGCATATTCAGCCAAACTTGTCGTTTGCAGGATATTGTCATCGCTCCAAAAATGCGTTTGATCATGCTCGAATTGCACTAGTTCTTTAACTTTAACGCCATTTAAAAAGACGTCTAAGAATAAGGTTTCAGCACGAAGTGTCGAACAAAATATCAAGCCTAGAAGCGATGTTACAGATATCAGCTTTCGCATTTTTATCTCCCGTCAGCAGGGATCTCTAGCGTGATACCATTAACTTCAGCATACAATTTCATTTCTTCAGTTAGCGGTAAAGCTGCCACTGCAAAAGCAGATTCACTGTTTGCTAATACGTAACCAAGTAGACCAGCGAATATTGCACTCTCTCTGCCTTCGGCATCGATCAGTTTTACTTTTGATATTCTTGCATGCCCGGTTGCACGATTGTTAAACACTAATTGTCTCGTTTCTGCGTCGTATCTGTAACTTATGAACTGTTGCCAAAGGCTTTTCAATTTTTCAAAATCGTTAATGCGACTGGTCGATAAATCAGGCCCGCCAATAAACAGTGGCAGTGCGTATCTTACCCTTAACACCAAACCCTTTTCTGCGGGCTGCTCTAAATCTGGGATCTCGTCTAAAATCACCCGATAAAGCTGCTCTCTGTCAAGAGTACTTTCCGGCCCAACGTTGACAACTCTCACTACCTGCTGCTTTCCAGGCTGAATATTTAACGATGACGGACTTACCACTACATTTCTGGGTTGATTGATTTCATTATCCCAATCCCAGGGCCTAACTCTCACTTGAATTTTTATGGTTTTATTACTGTTGTTTTGTAGCGTCAGTAGTGCTGATTTTTCACCAGGTGGAATATCAATATTAACAGGAGAGATCAAAAGCTCTGCAGCATGGCCAACGCGGGTCATTAACGTCATCAGGCAGATGATTACAATAGGCATAATTTTCATGATGCTTCTCCTCAAAAAACTAAGAGTACTTCAACGCTATCTCGGTATTGACCCGCAGATGGGGTCGATGCCTGAGGAGATATTGCGCCATAAATAGTCAGCCATTGTTGCTTTCCGTTGGCGGTACCCGTAACGGCATTATTGCTATCCCATACTAGGCTTCTGGCTGCATCCTGAAACAGCTGGTAAGGTATTAATTGGTTGGTTGTTGAGTTTAAGAGTTGTCGATTACTGCCCGTAGCATTTTGGCCATTACCCAGCTCCACTCTAAAACTAAGATTGGGAGAGCATCGAAACCCTATAGAACCATTACCAATAGAAGATATGGCGTTAACTCCGTTTAACAGGTTGCTATGCTCGCCAAAGTTAATCGTACCAAAAGCATGACCTCCACTACCGTTATCCAACACACAGCCCTGTGCTATTTGAATACTGATCTCACTTACATCTTGGGCCTGCTCTCCATAAAGAAAGCCGGTAAACATGCTTAAGAAAACGACAAATCTTTTCCCGTTCATGATATTTCTCCTCAGAGCAATGAAGAGAGGTACCTAGTCAGTGCCTTAGCATAGAATATGTGAGATCACCATGCGATGGTCATTCGAACAGTATCGACATAATTGCCAGCTGCTGGCGTGGCCTGCCCGGCTAACACACGACCATATATGGTTAACGCTTGCGCAGCGCCGGTGCCCGTTAATGCTCTAGCCTCTGGGCCTTGCCCCCAGCGCACAGACCGAGCCGCGTCCTGGTAAAGCTCGTATTGGACATAGTCTAAACCACCTCGAGAAACACGACGCTGACCAGCTAGGGCATTCAAGCCATCATCTAATGAAACGGCATAAGCCAAACTAGTATTGCAAGTAAGC
This sequence comes from Alishewanella sp. HL-SH05, assembly GCF_052655985.1. The sequence goes on along the minus strand of NZ_CP199753.1, from coordinate 1,661,622 downwards.
TCCAGACCACCTGCGCTGCCAGATCTTGTCGATTCAGCATCAATAAACAGCGCCAAATTGCTTTGCTCACCAAAATCAACAGTACCGAATTTATTCACACCTGCAGCTGCAATACCGTTTATTGCACAACCTTGACCGATTTCCAGTAACACATCTACATCGCCACGTAGTTCACTTGCAGAGGCTGCAGAAGTCATAACTGCAACAATAGCACTAGAAATTAAAACTAATTTGTTCGTTTTCATAAGCCACCTCATCGTTTTGTAAATCAGTTACGTTATTCTAAGATGTTATTATGCAGGTATTGCGCCAACACAAAAAAACAGCATGCTATTGATTTTTATATTTTTATTTTTATTTTTATTTTTATTTTTAAGAAATATAGGGTGACTGGATTTTTTCGCATTTTGCAAATCATTGATTAGCAAAATGCAAATTGATATTTGATTGCTGTATTGGATTAAAAGAATGACTACTTAGTTACCGCACCAGCACGTTTTATTGTCATCAAAGTATTTTAGTTATGGCAACTGGCATCGTTTCAATTACTTGCTACGGGACACTTAAGCTTGCCGGCTATGGCTGCAACCAGGCCGGCTTTCTCTATGGTAACGCGTTTTTAAGCAACGCCGATGGGCGGCACCGTAATAGGCGCTTTGATTAAAGTTAGAATGGTTGTTATTTAATCAATATATATTGCTGAGCGGCAGTGTCCGTTTGTAAGCCAAAATGCCCCAAATTATAGTTGTAAGTGGCGTTTTCACCCCAGATACTGCTGCTATGTATGCCATACACTAAGCAACTGCCGGTAGAGCAAACCACCTGATCAATATAGCTTTTAATGGAATACACCTTATTACCAAAGCGCGTACCATAAATGCTATCTAAAAACGGGCTGGAAACCGATAACCCCTTGCTGCCGCAGGTACTATTCCATACATTGTAAGGATACACACCACAGCTTAATAAGCCCCGAAAAGCCCCCGCTATACCCACAAAACTGTTTACTTGCGAGGCGATGGCCAATTTATCAATTTGCTGAGCGGCCAAGGTCGCGCCCATAGAATGGCCAATCACATCAATTTTACCGGTGCAAGACTGATTTAACGCCGTCACCAAAGCATTTCTAACCGGTGTTTCCTCGGTGCCATTATGGTCATTACAAGCCGCACAGGTTTTCGATCCCCAATTAGGTCGGTAAATATCACTGCTGGTGTAGCCTTTACTGAGTAAGTAGGTATAAGTGTTATCCCAACTGGCGGGGGTCGCCGTATTGCCGTGCACAAGCACAACGGCATCAACACAAGCCGCATTTACCGCTTGGCTGAACATCAACAGTAACAAAGCCATCAGTGTTTTTTTGTTATACATGTTTAACTCCTGGTTGTTTTCACCATCAAGCTAAACAGTTGCTGAAATATTCACCATAACACTTTAGTGTTGCTCATCGAAGCAAAGCCTGCGGCCCTGTACAATCTACCGACCGATAGCTAAAGCCCTAAAAGCAAAAAAGGCCGCTGCATGGCAGTGACCTTTTAGTATTGTAACCCTCGCTACAACCAAAGCTTGTTGGCTTAGGTACGGCGTTAAGCCATTACATTACAGCGATTTTTGAAGCTTGTGGGCCTTTTTGGCCGGCTGTTACAGTGAACTGCACGCGCTGACCTTCTTGCAAGGTTTTAAAGCCTGTGTTTAAGATTTCGCTGAAGTGTGCAAACACATCTGGGCCTGAAGCCTGTTCAATAAAACCAAAGCCTTTCGCTTCGTTAAACCATTTTACGATGCCGGTAGTTGGAGTAGACATAAGAGTTACCTGTATTAATTAAATTAAATGTGCCTTAGTTAAGGCGATAATGCTGCAAGAGATGTTTAAGCTTATGAATACAGGAAGGGATACTAACGGTAGTAACATTCAAGGTTTGCATAAAAAATGAACAAGCTGATAAAGCCTGCGTAGTGTATAGCTTTTAAATGGGCTGTCAAAGCATATTCTATAAAAAAATAAAAATAAATTTTAAATCGGTTGTAAATAAAGATTAAAGCCCACGACTAGAGAATTTAACAAGCTTGGCCTTCAGCCTGCCACATGACATAAGTATTAGCCTGCTTTACCGCCGCCAACAATTTCAATAGAGGCTTTGCTCGAGTGGCCAGTGGCACAGGTGTGACCTCGTCTTTGGTAATCGCAGCCAGCTTGTTACATGTTTTGCCATTTGCCAATTCAGTTATTAAAAAAATGCCCCTTAACGCCCTTTAAACAGTCGCATTCAAGTCATCAGCGCTGGGCTTAAATTAAGCCTTACTTAAGAAAACATCACGATAATGTCTGCTAAGTAGCACTTTTGCCGTTAATGCTCAGTTTGTATTTGCGCTTATTAACGCAGTGGCATGCTAATTTGGTTTAACGCGGCGATGGGTTTAATTGCCAAAGCATGTCACTTCGGTTTAGCGCTACGTAAATAGCCTTTGTTCGACTATATAGGGTGAGAGATAGTATGTTGGTTCGTCAGTTTTTCTTAAATCGCACTATGCTTGGGCTACTCGTAGCTTATGCCGTCATCATGGCGGTATTGGATTATGCCGGTGGTGATTTATGGTTTGCCCGTTTTTTGTATTCGCTGGAAGGGCAGCAATGGCTATTACGCGAACACTGGCTCACCCAAACCGTTTTGCATGAGGGTGCCAGAAGCCTGAATTATATTCTGGTTTTGGCTGTGCTACTCACCACCTTATATTACGGTTTACAAGCAACACGTTATCCAACCAAAGCGCGGGCTTACGCTGCGTTGAGCCTATCTTTGGCGACCTCTTTTTTTATTGTCGCCTACCTTAAAACCATCACCAACGTAGCCTGTCCTTGGGATTTATTGGCCTTTGGTGGCAGCGAGCCTTATATACATTACTTGCAAATAAAACCGTCTTTTTTACCCTACCACCGTTGTTTTCCTGCGGGCCATGCCAGTGTCGGTTTTGCCTGGGTGGCATTGTATTTTTTCTTTGAAAAAACCGCACCAACGTGGCGTTATTCTGGCTTAGCCCTAGGGCTAGTGGCGGGCAGTGTTTTGGGTATGGCGCAGCAATTACGTGGGGCTCACTTTTTGTCGCATGATTTAACCACTCTACTACTTTGTCTGGGCTGTTCTCGATTTTGCTTTATGCTCTTTTTTAAAACCGAAACCTCATGGGTTGCTCATACAAGCTAACTTAACACCCTGAGGTTAACATGCTGCGGTTGGCCTTAACAAAACGTGGAAAGATTGAACGAAAACATTGCGTTATCAGGCTGAAACAGCCATGCTTAATTAGCCCAAAACGCATCTAACCAAAGCAATTACAGCAACTACTTTTGTGCAGTAAAAACCTGCCTTCTTATTTATCACTATCAATGGTGTAGGCTCTATGTTGAAGCGTCGTTATGCAGTTTAACAGTATTAAATTTTGGTTGTTGTTGGTGATCAACAGCATTATTTTTGTCAGTTTAAGTATCACCGCTTATATTTCTTACAATAATGCGCTGCATGAGTTAGATGAGATTTATGATGCCCAATTAGCGCGAAATGCTCGCTTGGTAAGTGCCTTGTTGCATAACATTTCGTTTGAAGACACCGCGTTACCTATCATCATCGCCGTACCCAACATTATCGACAGCGGCGAAAACCAAACCGCCGCGCAACAACGGCAATATTCCGCCCATAAATATGAACGCAAGCTAGCCTTTCAGGTTTGGCAACATGACAAATTGCTGATGGAATCGGAAAATACCTTAAGCTTTCCGCCTTTGGTTAAAAACGAAGGTTTCCATGAATTGTTTTATCAAGATGAATTATGGATCAGCTTTGTGTTGTATTTACCGGAGCAAGATACCTGGGTAGTGACGGCGCAGCGAGAAGATGTGCGCGAAGAAATCAGTGGTCATCTTGCCTTAGCGCAAATTAGACCCATTTTAGTGTTGCTACTGCCTTTAAGTATTCTAATTTACATTGTCATTAAATGGGTGTTATTACCATTAAAACAACTCGCACGGCTAGTGGCGGCCAAATCGCCTGAACAATTAACCGAAATTACCTTGGCACAACCGGCCGAGTTACAACCGATTAAGCTGGCGATTAATCAGTTGATCCATCGCGTTGCCCATTTTTTACATCAAGAAAAGCGTTTTACCGCTGACGCCGCGCACGAATTGAGAACCCCACTCAGCATTTTGCAGTTGCACTGTACCAACTTATTAGATGCGAAAACACCCGAAGAAATCAAACAAGCGGCAGAGTCGATCTTACTTGGCAGTAAGAAAATGACTCATCTGGTGAATCAATTATTACAGCTTAGCCGCGTAGAGCGGATTGCCGATACCGCGTGTAGTAACATGCCGCTGACGCAACTGTTGAACAACAGCTTATCCGCATTACCGCTAACGCTTTTAGAAAGCACAGAATGGCAGCTTACTGTGGACCCCGCATTGAATATTTACGGCGAACCGTTTTTACTGAGTATTGTATTTAAAAATTTACTCGAAAATGCAGCTAAATATGCAGAGCCGGAGCAGCAAGTTAGCGTAACGGCCGCTAAAAATGACGACAATGCATTGGTTATTTCTATCATCAACCCATCGCAAATTAAACCCGATGTTAACCGCATGGGTGAGCGTTTTTATCGCGATCCGAAACATCAATCTATCAACGGCAGTGGGCTAGGTTTATCTATTGTGATGCGGATTGTCGAGTTACATCACGCCAATATTAGCTATCAGCTTGCGGCGGATAACTTTAACGTGACGTTAACGTTCCCTCTTAAAGAGTGATCTACCAAGGCTTAATAGCCCTAGCAGAAGCTAACCAACAACGCTTAGCAGCGAAAACGGTTTATCTGCTGCAATCAGATTAATTAAGCCCTCAGCCAACCGTGCTAAGGGCCTGGTTATCGACTAACGAAATCCCAGTTCATTCATGTAGCGATGGTATTGCTCAGATACCGCAGCACATTGCGCCATATAATCATCTAAGCTTTTGTTTAACCGTGCGGCTTCGTCATTCAGAAAGCGGATCACGAATTGATCAGAACCCGGCATTTTATGGGTTTGTTGAAACGTAATAATTTGGCTAAGGGCATCACACATCCCCGTCGCTTTGGCGACGATCATCATTTGGATGCGTTCATCATTCTGCTGTTTTGCGGGTTGCGCCTCAGAAGCGATGCTTTGAAACGTTAAACAGATAAAAATCAGGCTTAAAAATTTGCTCATGTTGATACTCCACACAGCTCATAACATTATTGGCTGGTTATAGCCTGAGTCAGCCGGCTTTACAAGCCCAGTTGGTTTAGCGAAGTGGTTTTGCTTTGTTGGCTTAGCCCAGTTGTAGGGCTGCTAGGCAAACAGAATAATCATGTCGCAACTGCTTTACTCTGCATGCCTGTTAACACGTTAGGGCGGGTTTAGCCTTATAGCGCTACACCCGATTATCGCCGGCAATAGCGCCGGTTTATGAGTTTGAAAACTCAACTACCGTTTCATCACATAATAGCGTGGCTTGAGGTGCCTCGCCCGCGGTGTCGGGGGTGATAAAATCAATTTCTAACGCGGCTTTTTCAACAAAATAACTGGGCAGTTCAGCTTTTATCGCCGGAGCAAGATTTTTAAACTCACCCACCTGTTTCACCAAGTTACCTTTGCCACTGACCAGTTGATTTTCAGCGGTGCTGTAGGCCTCAGTTGCGGTATCTAAGCCTTTTTTAATCTTTTCAAAACTGCTTAAAAAAGTATTCAGCTTTTTAAATACGGCCTCAGCTTTACTCGCCAGCGCCGCCGTATGTTTGTTTTGATCTTCATAGCGCCACAGCTGACGCACAATGTTCAAGCTGGTTAATAAGGTGGTCGGTGTCGCGACCAGCACATTGTTTTCGATAGCCTGCTGAAATAAGCTTTCGTCTGCTTTTAACGCCTCAACAAAAGCTGACTCTATCGGAATAAACATAAACACCATTTCGGGTGAATTCAGACCCGGTAACTTGTAGTAATCGCGATCAGCCAGTTCTTTAATGCGGCTAGCAACTGCGCTAACGTGCTCTTTTAAGGCTTGTGCCCGCTCAATATCATCCACACTGTTCACATAGCGGGTATAAGCATTCAGTGATACTTTGGCATCAATAATAAGGTGTTTACCCTGCGGTAAATAGACCACCGCATCAGGTCGCTGCCGCCCTTCACTGGTGCTGAAACTCACTTCTCGTTTGTAATCGGTACCTAGCTGCAAGCCAGAGCGATCCAACACATTCTCTAATACCAACTCCCCCCAATTACCTTGCAGTTTTTTCTGACCACGTAACGCGGTCGAAAGCTCATGGGCTTCGGTGGTAATTTTCTGATTTAGCTCTTTTAATGAGGCGAGCTCTTTGCGTAATTCACCTTGCTGTGTGGTTTCACGATGATGAATTTCTTGCACTTCTTTTTTAAAGCTATCAATCGATTGTTGAAACGGACTCATCACCGCACTTAATGACAGCTTACTGCTCTCCTGCAAAGATTTGGTTTTCGCTTCTAAAATATCGTTCGACAACACTTTAAATTGCTCTGCAAGGCTATGTTTTTGTGCCGTAAAATTGGCAACCTCACGCGCATGGCTGGCTTCGCGTTCAGCTTGCTCGGTTTGCAATTGCGTATAAGCCCGATTTAATTGGTTTAATTGCTGTTGCAGTACGTCATGCTTGTCGGCGGCTTGGCTCAAGCTGGCTTTCATGTCTTGTAACTGCAAACGCGTTTCTTGCTCGGCCACTTCTGCCGCTTTGGCTTTTTTGCCTTCTAGTGATAACTCGGCTTTTAACACACTGACTCGCTCTCGCTCCTCTTGTAATTCTTGCTGAGTGTGCATTAACCGCTGACGTAACTCTGTGGCCATTTCACGCTGTGCCCGGCCCTCTGCCTGTGCCGCTTCAAGCTGTTTTTCGCTGTTATGTAAAACTTGTCTTAGCTTATCAAGATCTGCACGCAATAAGCTAAGCTGTTGTTTTTGCTCACTCGCCTCGCTAGTTATCCGTTTTTCGTTCTGTTCGGCATGCTGTAATTGCGCGTGTAACCGGCTTTGCGTTAATTCCTGTTGGTGGGCAGCTAATTCTTGTTGTTTAAGCAGGCTTTGCAGCTGCTGATGCTGAGCATGAAGTTGCTCCTGTGCAGTGCGCTGATTCATTAATTGCGTGGCTAATTCCGCATTTTTTCGAGCAAAAAGAGTTTTTGCTACTAAAAAACTGATTAACACTAACACAAACGCACTTGTGCTCAAAACAACAACCAACTCGGGTGTCCACTGCAAAGAAAGCATGATTTATCCTTAAAATTCAGGGCTTGTCGAAGATCCTAATACCATCAAACTATAAAGCAATCACACTGTAAATGCAGCTTCGCCGTTAAAATATGTCGGGCAAAACAGTCACCAGCACGCCTTTGCGTTCAAGCTGTCATAAAGGCTTCATTTGGTTTTCACCTTAGTGTCATCTGCAGCACCTGTAATAGCTGCAGATTTCGCCAGAGATAAAACAGATGAATACACGACAAAAATTAAGTTTATTAGATAATCAACTGTTCTTTCGCGTTAACTTGGTTGGCCAAATGCCATCGATAAAGAAGCTCAGCTTAGCCTTATCTCGCTGTGGCGATGGCCCCTTGTATTTAATTTGTGCGTTATTAATTTGGCAGTTTGAGCAACACCAAGGTCAGCTGTTTTTTCAAAGCTGCTTACTGGCTTTTGCCATCGAGTTACCCCTGTACTTGTTACTAAAAAATGTCATTCAGCGCGAACGCCCTCGCGGTGCCGCCCAGCATGGTTGGACACCGGCCATTCGTCCCTCTGATCGTTTTAGCTTTCCCTCTGGCCACACTGCTGCAGCCTTTCTGTTTGCTTGGTTGCTGGCCGCCTTTTATCCAGCGTTTACACCCTATTATTTATTGCTGGCAAGTGGCATTGGCCTATCCAGAGTGCTTTTAGGTGTGCATTACCTAACAGACATACTTGCCGGTGCAGCGTTAGGCTCGGCTATTGCCCTACTGCTGCTGGGCAGCCAGCTTGTTATAGCATAAGACACTAAACCCGATGAAAATACTCTATGGAGTGCAGGCAACCGGAAATGGACATATCACCCGTGCGCGTGCCTTGTTACCGGCATTACAGCAACAAGGCATCGAGGTAGACTTTTTATTCAGTGGCCGCTCTGAAGCACAACTGTTTGATATGGCGATGTTTAAAGACTATGCCTGGGCTAACGGCTTTACCTTTAGTAGCCGTAATGGCAAGGTACAGCCGTTAAGCACGTTAGGCCAATTAAAGCCTCTGCAGTTTATAAAAGATGTACGTCAGCTCGATGTTAGCGCTTACGATCTGGTGCTAACGGACTTTGAGCCGGTGAGCGCCTGGGCAGCCAAGCGCCAAGGTATTTTATCAGTGGGTTTAGCTCGGCAGTATGCTTTGCGTCATCCGCTGGCGGGCAAGCAGTCGGTAAGCTGGTTAAAAGCCGCTGTCAGTGTTTTTGCACCTGCTCAACACTATCTAGGTGTGCATTGGCAACCTGATTATTCGGATCTGCTGCCGCCATTATTGTCTGCACCGGCCGTTTTTAATCAGCCTGCTAACTTTTCTAGCTTTGAACCCTTTATCCTGGTGTATTTACCTTTTGAACAACTTGCACAAGTTTTAGCTTGGCTAAAGCAACACCCAGTTTGGCAATTTAAGCTCTACACCGACATTAAGGCGCCTTACCAAGATGAAAATGTCAAACTACTGCCATTCTCTCGACAAGCTTTTCCGCTTGATTTACACCACGCTAGCGGTGTTATTTGTAACAGTGGTTTTGGCCTATGCAGCGAAGCTCTGCGAGCTGGTAAAAAACTGCTGATCAAGCCATTAAAGGGGCAAATCGAACAAGCCTATAATGCCTATACCTTAGCAAATATGGCCAAAGCAAGTGTGTTCTCTGACTTTACGGCCAACGTCTTAGTTACTTGGTTACAACAAGAAGCTGCTCAACCTTATGCTTTCCCTGATCCCCTGCCCGCTGTAGCGCAATGGCTTAAACAAGGCTGTGTTCGCCCCGTATCAGATGTTGTACGCCAAGCTTGGCAACAGAACGAATAGACGCGGTGATACTTAGCTTAAACCCGCATAAAAGTTGATCTAGAACAGGTGGCCTAGCCAGTTTGCTGCTAAGATTAGCTTAATCTAATAAAATACTAATTTAAGGGCAATACCAATGAGTGAACTTAGAACGGTTTCTGTTAATGCCAACATGGATGCGGGCTTTGCCATTAGCGGTGTCATGGATGGGCACACGGTTGTTATCGACCAACCGGTTGCCGCTAAAGGTACTGGCTTGGGCCCTACGCCGTTGCAAATGTTGTTATTTACTGTGGGAGCCTGTATCGGCACCATTGGTCGGATCGCGGCCTTTCAACAAAAAATCACCTTGCGCAGCATGCAAGTAAAAGTGGATGGTGATTACAATCCTGCCGGCTTGCTTGGCAAAACCACTGATGTTCGAGTGGGTTTTACGGAGATCCGCATCAGTGCCGTGATCGATGCCGATTTAACCGATGAACAAAAACAACAGTTTTTAGATGAAATCTGTCAACGTTGCCCATTGCATGACAATTTAACCCACAGCACGATTGTAGTGCATAGTTTAGCTTAGAAATAGCCACTTTATGGCCACCTGTCGCTGAGCTTCGGTGGCCGCTTACTTTTTCACTGCTTCGTGCTGCAAAAGCTCATAAAAAATTGATTGATGTCACGATTTACTTAGGCACGCACATTCGCGATCGTTGTTTTTAACAATAACTTTAACAGCAAAACTAATACCGACATTTAGCGCGAATACAGGCTATACTGTCAAAGAATTACTGGCTATTTTCGGCATTATGCTAAATATTGGATGGTTTTCAATCACTTCTGAATACATACTCTCATTGCATTCTTTAAATCTGATTAAAATAAAAGGCTGTTATGCGGATTGAAAAAAGATTATTGATTCTCGACGATGACGAATTAATCTGCAAAACCATAGCCGATGTGGCTAAAAAAGACGGTTTTACTGTTCGATATACCACGGATTACCTGACTTTCCAAAACCTGTTAGATAACTGGCCTCCTAATAACATTATAATAGATTTGAATATGCCGACGATGGATGGCGTACAAATTCTGAATGCGTTAGCCGATAAGGGCAATCAAAGTAAAATTGTTATCTGTAGTGGTGTCAGTGAACGCATAATCGAAGCGGCAGCTCGTTCAGCCAAGGCGCGAGGGTTAAATATTATCGGTATTTTACCCAAGCCTTTTTATGTTAAACAAATACGCGATGTGCTGCACGAGCCGCTGCACAACGATAATAAGCATACGTTAAAAAACGTATTGCAGCAGCAACAGGCCTACGATGTTAACGCTATAAAAAATAAATTAATGCATGCCATTGAGCACAACATTATCACCTTTGCTGTGCAGCCCATTATCAAATGCCGAACCCATCAAATTAAAGGCTTTGAGGTATTGGCGCGTTGGCAAGATGATGAACTGGGGTTTATTAGCCCTGATGTATTTATCAAGATAGCAGAAAACCACCACTTAATTGACGCTTTAACCTTACTCATCTTTAAACAAGCGCTTACCTGGTTCAGCGAACTGATGCAGCATTGCACGTTGCTAAGCAAAGAACACAAAAACAAACTCACGCTGTCTCTAAATATCTCTGCTTGCTCATTACAACAAAACCACATGGTGTCGGAATTAGCCAACCTGTGCGCGGAACTCAATATTAGCCCGAGCCATGTGATCTTAGAACTGACTGAAACAGCGGCAATGGAAGATCCTATATTATCGATGGATCTTCTCACTCGGCTACGTTTAAAAGGGTTCAGGTTATCTATTGATGACTTTGGTACCGGGTTTTCGTCAATGCTGCAATTAGTGCGTTTGCCCTTTTCCGAATTAAAAATTGACCGATCTTTTACCATGACCGCTTTAGATGCGGAAGAATCAAAAATAGTCATCAATGCCACCATTGAACTAGCGCACCGCTTAGGTTTAAAAGTTACCGCCGAAGGCATTGAAGATGAGGCTACACTGGCATTGCTAAAAAGAATGAATGCCGATAATGCCCAAGGCTATTTTATTGCCAGGCCCATGGCGGCAGACCAAGTGACAGCATGGATTGAACACAATACTCAGGCCTCGGAAGAGAAGCGGATCGCCATTTTAAAAGCTTATGAATTACTGGATTCGCCCGAAGAAGAGCGCTTCGATCGGATCACCCGTCTCGCAGCCCGTTTATTTAACGTGCCGGTCAGTGTATTTTCGTTGATCGATACAAACAGACAATGGTTTAAATCTCGCAAAGGTACTGATTTAAAAGAAACGCCTCGCTCAGTGGCCTTTTGTGATCATACCATCCGTGAGCAACATACTTTTATTGTGCCAGATGCGCAACAAGACGAACGCTTTAAGGGCAATATCTTAGTCACAGGCTCACCCAATATTCGTTTCTACGCCGGTTACCCGGTTACGGTATCTGAAGGAGAATCCTTAGGCACACTTTGCATTATCGACAATAAACCGAGAGAATTCTCCGCAAAAGACAGCGCACTGCTAAAAAGCTTAGCTGAATTAGTCACTATTGAGTTGCAAGAATCAGCAAACTCGCATGCGGATCCGATCACTGGGTTGATGGATCGCAAATCTTTTGAGAAACGGGCGATGCTGCTAAACGAGTTGTGCCGTAAAGAAGGCTTAACTTATTTAATGCTGTATTTTGATTTAAATGGCTTTAACGACATTAATCAGCAATACGGTCGCCTCACGGGTGAAGAAGTACTGCAAGAGTTCGCTAACGATTTAAAATCGACTTTTCGTGAGTCAGATTTAATTGCCCGTTTAGGCTTGGACGAGTTTATCGTGGTCATGATCAGTAATCATGACATCGATGTAGAACAGCTTATTCAAAGGCTACGCGATACCATTGGTTTTAAAAAACATAACTCGGCTAAATTACCTGCCATTGCATTTTCTTATGGCTCGGCTATCTCAAATGCTGCAAAACCCATGACTTTACAGCAGCTGTATCACAAAGCCGATGTTATGATGCATATTAACTCTGAGAGTAAAGCTAATCGCTTATTAACCCCTGATTAATGCTCAAAGCTTAACACATTAAACAGACATGAAAACTCGCTTGATCGGTCAAAGCGCTGGATACATTTAACCCTAATACATGCGATATAACGAGCGGTACCCGATAACCGCAGCCGTTATTGACCACACAGCGGAATTTTTACCGTAAAGGTGGTACCCTGCCCTAAGCTTGTCTCAAGCAAAATGTCGCCTTTCACTTCAACTAATAATGAGCGTACAATTGAAAGCCCTAAACCGGTGCCTTCACCGCGTTTTTTCGTAGTGAAAAATGGCGTGAACAAACGGGCCTTCGTTTCATCAGTAATACCGGTACCATGATCCTGCACCGCAACGTAGGCATAATGCTCATCATGCCAATGCGTTAAACGGATGAGTTTTTCGGCATATCCCGCCATCGCATCTTTGGCATTGTTAATCAGGTTAATCAGCACTTGTTGGATGGCTGTGGTATCGATGGCGGCGCAATGCTCCGTCGCCGTAATCGTGGCTTGGATCACCACGCCGTTTTTATGTAGTAATTGATCCATCATTTCTGCCACCTCTTGCACCACCGCAGGTAAATCGCATTGCGCCTGTTTATTTTCTGGCGGCGAGTTTCGCGATAAGCTATTTAATCCTGAGACGATTTTCATGATACGTTCGGCAGCGGTCATGGCTCGTTTATTGGTTTCCATAGCATCCGCTATGGCAGGGGGGGTCTCTTCGAATGCAATTTGTTGTAATTCTAAACTGGATAAAATAATCGCTAACGGGTTATTAATTTCATGGCCGATAGTTGCGGCAAGCTCCCCTAACGACACCAAGCGGGCTTGTTTGGTTGAAGCATCTAATGACAGCTGAATAGCCTTATTTTTAGCAATTTCTTCAGTGATATCCACATTGGTACCAATCACTTTTCTCACTAAACCATTCTCTGCTAACAACATATCAGCATGCGCCCGAATAGTACGAATGCCTTTTTTCGGATGATTGATCCGAAAGGAGTGTTGAAAGGTCTGTTGCTGGTGTATCGCACGCTCAAACGCGAGTCGCGTATTTTCTATGTCGCTTTCAACAATACAGGCACTCCAACTCTGGTATTGACCATCAAAATGCTCGGCATCGACACCATAAATCTCGAACATCCGATCGCTCCAATACAAGGTACCAGACTCGGTATCTAAGCTCCAAACGCCAATATCACTGCCATCGGCAATTACTTTTAACTCATGATGACGTTGCAATTTAATTTGTAATAAGTGCGCTTCTAGCAGCAATACTTGCAGCTCTTCAATCAACGACTTATCAAGCCAAGACCAATCTTCACAGCGATCTTTCATCTCTTCTGTCCAAACAGAGAAAGAACGTCTGGGCGATAAATAGGGCTGTTGCTGCGCATCGGTGAGGGTTTTCTCGTAGGGATTACCCGCCCAATTAATCTGCGTGATGGCTTCTTTACGACATAACAGCAAACAAGGTGCTTGTTCAACACGGGGATCTTCAGCGATTAATCGGATAACACACACCCCAGCGACATCGGTTTGCCGCTGCTCTGGCGACAATAGAGGGTTCAGTGAATCAATAAAGATCACAGTATCAGGGTTAGATTGTAATGTGGCTTGTAATGCTAAAAACGCCTCTGTGGTTAAACTGCTGCCAAAACCTCTTAGCTGAGTGCCATCAAACCAAGCTCCCCCATCCGCCCGTGTTAACGCTAAAATCTTGCTGGAAATGTGCTGATGGGCCTTAGGGTTATCGATAAATTTTTGAATATCCCCGATGGTTAACGCTCGGCGCAAGGTGCGGTTTTTATTAAACAGCACTTTGGCTTCTAAGCGTTCAATAAACAACGCACTCATTAAGGCAATGGTTTCGCAGGACAACCGTGTCTCATGGTTCAAATAATGCGCACCACTATAATGATGACACGCCACTAAGCCCCAAAGCTTGCCATTTACAATGAGTGAGATCACTAAAGTGGCTTGTACACCCATATTTTGTAAATATTGGATATGCCTCGCTGAGATCGCCCGAGCATCAATGTCTGTCATATCAATGGCAAAATCAACAGTTGGCGCCAGCAACAGGGGTACTGGGGTATAGTTTACATCGGCAATTAACCGCGTTAACTTTTTTTGATAAAGGACTCGCGCTTGAATTGGAATATCTGATGCGGGGAAATGTAAGCCTAAAAAAGAGTCCAGCTCCGGGCTTTTGGCTTCGGCAACAACAGAGCCATTCCATTGTTCATCAAACTGATAAACCATGCAGCGATCAAAACCAATATAATCACGCAGCATCACCAACAAAGTATTAAATAAATCAGAACTGCTTTTGCAAGGTAATAGTTTAGCAATAATATGTTGTGCATGGCTTTGGGCATCTTGGCTATTTGCCGACGTTTGGATAGGAGTTTCAATTTCAATCGATTGCCAGTTGGGTTTATCAATTAGAGCCTGACTGCGAAAATGATATGACTGTTGATTAACATGTAATATTTGATTTAACGACTTTAGCGTGTCTAAGTTGACCTGCTGAAAACACGCTACGTCGGTAAATTTTTGTGCTAGCACCTGCTCTGTGTTCAGCTGCATCTGTTGCAAAAAATTATCAGATACGCCTTGGATTATTTGATCCTCATCGACAATAAATAACCAAGCGAAGGGTTGAATAGCCCCTGGAATATGAATAGGTTCTTGTTCGCAATTTGATAAGGTTACTGTTTCAAGCTTGTCCATATACAGCCTATTCAGTTAAAACAAGAAGAAACGCTGCATCAGCAAATTGAGGCTTTAATTACCCAATTGCCTGCGCTCTGCTACCTTGGCTAAAAATTGCGCGACTTTAATGGGTTTAATCAGAACAACATCAGCGCCTGCTTGCAAGAACTTGGCTTCATCATCCTCTTGCGCAAAAGCCGTCATAACGGCTATCAACGCCTTTACTCCAAGGGAACGGATGCGCTGAGTTAAACTGAGCCCATCCATACAAGGCATCGCAAAGTCGGTAACCAATACATCTATTATATGCGACTGCTTGGCTAGAAACTGCAAAGCAGCAGAACCACTGTGAAAAACATGAACTACGTGACCTTGATGATGCAGTAACTTGGCGAAGGTTTCAATGAATTGCACTTCATCATCCACTAAAACAAAACGTAAGGAGTCTGTTGCCAATGCTGTCGATGCTGTCGATGCTGTTACTGCAGCCACGGCATTATCTGAAGTTGTATCAGGAGATGTCATCGCGCGTTTTTTATCCATGTGATTAAGCTTATGCTTGTCCTTTTTAAATAAAATGCTAAAAAGTTAACCGCCACTGCCCAAGTTCATGCAAACTTTTTTATAGTATAAATTTGCCTATGCCGCCCTAATACTTCACGGTAGTGATTGATAAACCCCTTATTCAGCGGCTATGTCACTAGCAACAGTTAATACACTTAACCAATTAATGATCTGTGAAAAACATCGTTGCACGGCCATCGTTATTGCTGTTGTCGAAAGCGGCTGTTTTGCAGCGTAAGTATTTAAATCCGCACACCATATCGGCAAAGGCGTTGCAGGCAGTTTTTGGCTGAGTTACTAATATTAAGCAAATGGATAACTCGTATTAAGTGCTAAAGCCCGTAAGCGAGCTAAAAAAATTGTGCCCCTAAACTGACACCATGCCAAACGTAACTATAGCCTAAATAATCTTCATGCGAACAAATTGTGGCAGGAGACTCGGGCAAATAGCAACACGCAGCGGTTCAATTTACAGCTGGTGGTTTTTCAATACCCGCTAAGATGTCGTCTACCATTGCCTCTAACACAGCAGGCTCGGGTTTGAGCTGAGCATAGGTTTTAAGACCAATAATTTGCGCCTGTAAAGTGCGGCTTAAACGTTCAGGTGGCGCAGAAAGCGCAGCGCCCTCTGCAACCGCCTGCTCAAGTAATGTTTTAAAAGCGAATTCAATATTTTGCAATAGCGTTTTAGCCAATTCGGCTAAGGCCGAGCCTTCTGCGCTTAATTCGGCCACTGTTTTTACTAACATACACACTTGGCTTGGTTCATGCTGCGAACCGAGCACTTGCGAACGGACAAACCGTTTTAACGTTTCCAACGCAGGCTGATGTTGCGCTTGTGCTGATGCAAAGGCCTGCTGCCCTTTTTCTGCATAATGTAATAATGCTTCGTGATACAAGCTTTCTTTATCACCAAAACTGGCATACAAGCTGCCTGGTCGTAAATTTACCGCATCCAACAGATCTCGCATCGAGGTTCCATTAAAGCCGCGCTGCCAAAACAATTGTTGCGCTTTGCTGATCACCTCGGCGCGGTCAAATTTTATCGAATTGGCCATCTTGCCCTCGTCTTAAACAGGTAAAAAATAATTTTGAACACTTGCTCAACTTGCTTTATAGTACCTCGCCTGCGTTACCAAGTAAATTAACATTTACTCTCTCGCCGACTTACGATATCAAACTAGGAGCCAAGATGTCAGAACAAAACCTCAGATCCTTGCAACCAAGATTACAATGGTCTTTATTGTCACTGCGCTTAGGCGTATTTATTGTCATGTTCATGTGGACGCTAGACAAATTTGTTAACCCGGCACACAGCGCTGCCGTGTTTGGCAAATTTTATGCTTTGCCCGGTTTAACGGCCGATATTTTTACCGTTCTTGGCGTATTACAGCTGATCTTAGTATTAGCATTTGTGGTCGGTTTTAAGAAGCGTATTACCTACGGCATTATTTTACTGATGCACAGTGGTTCAACTTTCTCAAGTTATGCACAATACTTAGACGGCTTTAATAACCTGCTATTCTTTGCAGCGTGGCCCATGTTAGCCGCTTGTTTAGCCTTGTATCTGCTTCGAGATGCCGACACTAAATTTACCCTGGGTAAATAAATTATCTTTTAACCGGTTTATCGTTTCGAGTTGTGTCTTTAACAAGGCGAAACGGTAAGCTGAGTAGGAAAGCTAAACCGGTATTTTGCTCAGGTTTCAGATATTGCACCAAACCAATATCTAATTGCGCATCGCTTTTCCGTGCTTTTTCACAATAACTGCCAAACACACGATCCCAAACGGATAAATTAAAGCCGTAATTACTGTTGGTTTCAACAACACGCTGACTGTGATGAATACGATGCATTTGTTGCGTCACGATAAACCAACGTAATGGCCGCTCAATCATCGCCGGTAAACGAATATTGCTGTGATTAAAAATCGCGCTGGCATTTAAAATAATTTCAAATAGCAGCACCGCAAGCGCAGGTACGCCCAGTAAAAATACCAAGAGCAACTTAATAAAGTAACTGAGCAGAATTTCTAGTGGATGAAAGCGCAAGCCACTGGTGCTATCAATGTGCGGATCGGCATGATGCACTTGGTGTAAACGCCAAAGCAGGGGTATACGGTGAAATAAACGGTGTTGCCAGTAAATCGCCATATCTAAAAATAACACACTCAGCAGTACCATCAGCCAATACGGCATGGCGAACAGATACAACAGGCCAAAACTTTGCTGCTGATTGACCTGCGCCAGTGCCACTAAGCTAATTGGCGCTAATAAACGCATTAACAGCGTGCCAGAGACCATTAGCAGCAAATTAGTACGCCAACGCCAAGAACGACCTACCGGATCGCGCCGGGCCGGCGCTAATGCTTCCCACAGCATCATCAGCAACAACATGCCTAAAAATACCCCTAGCCGATAATAATTTTCATGCGCCATGCTGTTTACTCCGCTTTCTCGTAATGCCTTAGCGTCTTAAAACCGCCTATGACTCTTGTGACGATGGTGATACCGGCGGCAAAAGCAAAGCAATAAGCCAGTAAGCTAAAATGCTGCGGCCATACACAAAAAGCGACAAACAATAAAATGGTTTCGGTACCTTCGGTTAGACCGTGCAGATAGTAAAAACTTTTATTCGCAAATTGTGGCCGCTCTAATTGATAACGCTCTGCTGGGATAGCAAAGGCTAAAAAACTAGAACCTGTACCAATAAAGCTGGCCAGTAACACCGCAGCAGCTAAGGCATTGGCGGTTGGATCAGCCAATGCAAAGCCCAATGGAATGGCTGCATAAAACAAAAAGTCTAAACTAATATCTAAAAAGCCGCCGGAAGCGGTACTACTGTTTTGCCAGCGTGCCAAGGCGCCATCTAAACCATCAAAAACTCTGTTAATTAGTATAAACAGTAACGCTGCAATATAGTGCTGATAAGCCAATAAGGGTAAAGCCAAGATCCCAAACAAAAAACCGATCACGGTTAGCTGATTAGGGCTAATCTTCCAATAATCTAACTGCTTTACCATTGGCTTTAGTAAGGGTTTTAATAACGGGCTAATTCTCGCATCTAACATGTTGTAACCTCAGCTTCTGCTAAGTTAATCACCCGGCCTGCGGCTGGTACATCAGCTTGATCATGGGTGACTAACAACGCGGGGATCCCTGCTTGCAGAATAAAGTTAAACACTAACTCACGTACTTCTTGGCGCAAACGGCTGTCGAGTTTGCTAAAAGGCTCATCTAATAATAACGCTTTAGGCTGCGTTAGCATTACACGAAGCAAAGCCACCCTTGCTTGTTGCCCACCCGAAAGGCTCGCCGGATTGCGCGATGCCATATCCGCTAAACCTACCGAATCTAACGCCGCTAAGATCTGTGCTTGGCGCTGTGCGCCTTTAATGGCTTGAGGCATGGCGAAAGCGATGTTCTCTGCTACAGTCAGATGAGGAAACAATAACGGATCTTGCAATAACAACCCCATATGCCGTTGATGCGGCGGCAAGTGAGTGATGTCTTTACCATCTAACACTATTTGACCAGACGCGCTAAACTGCGGCGCCAATAAACCGCTCAGCCAATTCAGTAAACTCGATTTACCACTGCCCGACGGACCCATAACCGTCAGTACTTCTCCAGCAGGGATCTCGGTACTGAGCGTCAGCAAAGGCTGCTGCTGACGACTTAACTGTAAAGCGTTGATCTGAAGCGTGCCGCTATCCATAAATCCTATCTCATTTTACTGCAACAGAGGCGTTGCTTTGCGTGTTGGTGCCAGGCTGAAAAAACTGTTTGCTACACCAATAGGCTAGCAAGAAGGCCAAAGCAGGTAACAGCATTTGTAATAAGGCATATACCGCAACCAAACGGCGACTACCGCCATTGGCCAAAGCAACGGCTTCGGTGGTTAGCGTTGCAACCCTGCCCGCACCGGTTAACAGTGTGGGTAAATATTGACCAAAACTGACCGCTAAGCCCAAAGCCAAGGCCAATAAAATCGGTTTAAACAATAAGGGCAATTTAACGCGAATAAACACGGCGCCAGGCGATAAACCCAAACTTGCTGCGACACTTGCCCAGCGCGGATCCAGCAAACGATAATTGCCCGCTAACGCCAGAAATACATAAGGTAATACAAATAAGCTGTGACTGGCGATCACTGTGCCCATACCTGGGGCAATGCCCAGTTGCTCTTGTAACCAAACAACCCCAAATAAAAAGGCGATTGCCGGCACTAACAACGGTAAATAAATAATACTTTGGCTCAACCAAGAGAGCGGTTTTTGCCGCACTTGCTCAGCTTCCAACGTGGCCAGTGTTAACAGCAAGGCCAAACCACTGGCAGCAAATGCGACGACTACGGCATTGAACAACGGTAAACGAATAAATGGCAGTGCCGTGAGCCAATGGCTGAGTTGCAAGGTGTCCGGGACTAAATCGGGATAAGACCAATAACCCGCCAGCGACCAGAGTATTAAGCCCCCCATGGCCAATACTAACGTCAGGCCAACGAGGCCTAAAATTAGCCGGCTTAAACGTTGCCAAAAAGCATCGGCATAACTTCTGCGGCCATTACTTAACAGGCGGCCTAAGCCCCAAGCCAATAAACGCTCGGCACACCACCAAGCGAGCAGTACACTTAACACTACAGCTAATTGCAATACGGCACCGGCCGAAGCCATGAAACGGCGATGTAAATCGACGTCATTAAACCACTGCACAATCGCTACGGCGAGCGTCGGTGGCCCTGATGGCCCAACAATTTGCGCGATTTCGACATTGGCACATCCATAGGCTAACACCGCATAAATAGGTAAGCGTAATTTAGGATAAAGCTGCGGTAACACCACTTTGCAAAAGGCCGTTAATCGCTGATAGCCCATGCTTTGCGCCAGCTGAAACTGCGTTAACACTGTGCTATTTGCTAAAGCAGCCAGTGACATAATCATTAAAAACGGTAATTCTTTTAAAAAGAGCGCCAACATAATACTGACGCCTTCAGCATCATTGGGGAGTAACCAATCTGGCGGTGTTTGCCAGCCGGTGAGCAAAGCAAATAACCGGCTAAAAAACCCCGATGGGGTGAGCAAAAAAGCGATGGCAATCGCGGCCGTGGCATGCGGTATTGCTAACAACGGACTAAAGATCCGCTGTAGCAGCATCATACCTCGGCTACCATAAAAACAGCCTAGTAATAACAAGCATACCAGCAACGCTAACAGGCTGCTTAACACGCCGCTTGTGACACTTAATGTGACCATCTGTGATAAACCCGGCTGTTGCCACAATTGCTGCCACGCCAGTAAATTAACTTGCTGAGAGCCCAGTGTAGGCAACCAACCAAAGGCCGGTAACAACACCCCCATTAAACCGCCTAACACAGGCAGGATCAATATGGCCAATAGCAGCCAAGGCGCGACCCTGATACCCCAGTCATAAAGTGACTGGCCCAGTTTCATGGTTGCACCCCATAACGTGCTAACCAAGCGGCGGTAAGCGCCCTACTCCAACTCGGATGCGGCTCTGCTAAGGCTGTAGTCGTACTTTCTAACGGCAAAGCAGCCGGCTCGGTTTGTGTTGTACTAGGCCAATTTAACAACCGGCTGTCTAGGACGGTGCGATCCCCCCATACTGCTAATTGCTGCTTATGCCACTGTGCTTCTGGCGACAATAAAAAGTTCGCCACCAGCTTGGCAGCGGAGCTGTGCGCGGCATTAAACGGGATCGCCACAAAATGCACATTGGCTAAACTGCCATCCTGCATAGCATAGCTGCGGGTGCTACTTGGCAGATCGTAACGGCGCACCGCAGCAGGAATGCTGGAGGGCGCAAAGCTAAACGCCAGTTGTAATTCTTCATCACTGACCAAACGCATTAATTCATTGCCGCTACTCGGAAAATGCCGACCTTGGCGCCATAAGTTGGGATGTAATTTGGCTAAATATGGCCACAGCACTGTAGTCATTTGTTCAAAGCTGGCGGCGGTGACAGGCTGATACAATAACGGGTCTTGCTGATTCAGCACCAATAATAATTGCTTTAAAAAGCTCACACCCAAAAAATCAGGCGGTCTAGGGTAAGTAAAACGGCCTGGCTGTTGCTGACTGAACTCAAGCAGTGCTGCCATCGTGCGGGGCGCTGAAGCAAGATGCTGACTATGGTAATAAAAAACCAGCTGCGCTTGGCCCCAAGGGGCTTCCATGCCTAAGGTTGGCAAACCAAAATCTATACTCATTTGCGGGTTTTCGTCAGCATTCACATAAATGAAGTTGGGCAATTGCTCAGCCCAATCAGCTTCTAACAGCTGCCGTTGTTGTAAACTGGCAAAATTTTCCCCGTTAATCCAAATCAGATCAACACTGCCATTGCGATGATTGTTGGCGGCCTTTTCGGCTAAGATGCGGCTAACCGCTTCGCCTGTATCTGCCAGCTTGACGTGAGTAAGACGAATACCATAACGCGCTGCCACTTCTTGGCCGACCCACTGAATATACTGATTGACCTGCGGATCGCCGCCCCAAGCATGCCAGTACACAGGTTGATTTTGGCCTTGTGTGATGATCTGCTGCCAGGCGGCACTGTCTGCAACAGCAGTAGCTGACATGCTAGCGTGCGCTGAGGTGCTATTTTTACTAGCCACGTCTGTATTTGCCGTTACTGTTACGCTAGCGTGGGCCAAAGACAGACTGGCGCATAACAACACACTACTTTGCCACAAGCTTTGGCAAAACCAAGCCAAATTACTGCGCCACTGCATTCAACCGCCAATCATAATCCAGAAAAGAAATCGGCAGCTTGCCTGCCGCTAACTGCTGCTGTTGGCGTTCATCCAGCTGTAACGCCTGTGCATAGCGTAACAAAAAACTCGCCAAACTGCGGCTATCGCGCCAAGGTTTTTGGAAATCTTCTTTGTACCATTTAAAAATTGCCGACAGCTGCAAGCGTTCGTCAGTGACTAAATTGCGCGAGCGGTCGGACAGAAAACGCAGCGTTTGCTGCTCTAATTGTTGTTCTAAAGTGGCCGCGTTATAGGCTTCTTCACGCAGCGCCGGACAACCGATACTGGCACAATTTACGGCAAAATGAATGCGCGGCTCGTTAAAGTCACCGCTGCCGCGGATCATGTCATGTTCGATTTCATCTAAAGAACGGTGTTGACCTAATAAAGGAATAAACCGTTTCTGCCACGGTGACTGAAACAACGTGCCCAAGTCTTTGATGGAGTCGACATTAGGATACGCCGTTAAAATCAACTGCAGCGTCCACGCATTGTAAGCATTGAGCAAAAACGCTAACCGCTCCGCTGCAGGCCATTGTTTAAATATGTCCGCATCTACGGCGCTTAACGAGGTTAAATAAGCCTCAAGTTGCGCTTGCTGTTGTTGCAACAAGCGGTAATTTACCGCGGTGGCATGGCCACCGGGCAAAGCATGCACCGTTTGCTGCAACAACTCAGTCAGCGGTTGATGCTCAAAGGTGCGCGCTTGCACTTGTAAACTAAAACACAGAAGCCAAAAAAGTATTACAAAACGCATACGCTTATCCTTTTAAGCGCCAGTGATGGTATTTTTGCAGCAGCGCTAAAATCGTTGCAGGCGCATGCGCGCGTTTCCACTCGCCGGCAGCGTATTTATTGGCTTCGGCCCAGGTTGGATAACTGTGAATAGTCCCCAGAATTTTGTTTAAACCTAAGCCGTGTTTCATGGCCAGTACAAATTCGGCCATTAAATCACCGGCATGCTCGGCAATAATGGTGACGCCTAAGATCTGATCTTTACCCGGCTTGGTCAGCACTTTCACTAAGCCATGTGCTGCCCCATCGGTAATGGCGCGATCTAACTCACCAATATCAAAGCGTGTCACTTCATAAGCGATGCCCTGCTCTTTGGCTTCTTGCTCGTTAATGCCTACTCTCGCCACTTCCGGATCGATAAAGGTCGTCCAAGGGATCACACGATAATCAACTTTGAATTTTTTAAACTGACCAAACAGCGCATTGACTGCCGCATACCATGCTTGATGGGCCGCAACATGGGTAAATTGATAAGGCCCAACAATATCGCCTGCGGCAAAAATATTCGGTAATAAGGTTTCTAAATAGTCGTTGGTTTGTACTGTACGCGCGGTTTCAATCCCGAGCTCTTGCAAACCAAAACCCTCTAAGCGTGCGGTACGGCCTACAGCACAAATTAATTCGTCATAAGGCAAGGCCATTTCTTGGCCTTGATGCTCGACGATTAAACATTTTTTCGCATCTTGTATTTCGCAGCGTAATGCTTTGTGCGACGTTAATAGCGTTACACCACTGCTGGTCAGGGCGTTGTGGGCAAAATCACTGATCTCTCGATCTTCTTTGATCATCACGCGCTCGGCCATTTCGACTTGCGTCACTTCACTGCCAAGTCTGGCAAAACTTTGCGCCAACTCACAGCCAATGGGCCCCCCCCTAAGATGACTAATTTAGCCGGTGGCTGCTCACGTTCGGCTAAAGCCTGCCATAAGGTATCACTGGTTAAATACCCCAGCTCTTTTAAACCGGGTAAAGGCGGTACAAACGGCTGAGCACCGGCGGCAATAATAATGCTGCGCGCGGTAAGTTGCTGCACACGGCCATCCGTCAGCGTGATTTGCACCGTCCAAGGATCGAGCAATTTGCCATAACCCTGCAACACCTCAACCCCTAAATTGGTATAACGCTCTACGCTATCATGTGGCGCAATATCAGCAATCACTTGGTCAATGCGCGCCATCACTTTTTTAAACGAAAACGGCGCAAGCATGCCCTGCTGATGACTCAACGGCTCGGCCGCCGCTAGACCATAATGCTCGGCATGCCGCAGCGTGTGTGCGACCTTGGCGCTTTTAATTAACGCTTTACTGGGTACACAGCCAAAATTTAAGCAGTCGCCCCCCATCTTATGCGCTTCAATTAACGTCACTTTGGCTTTTACCGCTGCCGCAATATAACTGCTCACTAAACCCGCTGCACCCGCACCAATCACGATCAGATTACGATCAAACTGCTTCGGTTTTTGCCATTTCGCATACAAGCGGCGCTGATTAATCAGTTTAATTAAGCCTTTCGCCAACCAAGGGAACAAGCCTAATAGTGCAAAAGACAACAGCATATTGATGGATAAAATACCGGCTAAGCTATCCAGCTGTGCCAACTGTGTGCCCGCATTCACATAAACAAAGGTACCGGCTAACATGCCTACTTGGCTCACCCAATAAAAAGTCCCTGCCCGCAGCGCGGTTAAACCCATCAATATATTAATGAGGAAAAACGGGAAAATGGGCACTAACCGCAAGGTAAACAGATAAAAAGCACCATCGCGTTCAATGCCTTGATCAATGGCTTTTAGCCGAGTAGAGAACTTTTGTTGCAAGGTGCTGCGCAGCATGTAGCGCGCCACTAAAAAAGCCAAGGTGGCACCGATACTTGAGGCAAATGACACCAATAACAAGCCCTGCCATAAACCGAATAAGGCCCCTGATGCCACAGTAAGAATTAATGCACCCGGTAAAGATAGCGCCGTAACCAGTACATAAAACAGAAAAAAACCACCCGCGACCAGCCAAGGCGACGCCTGATACCACTGGCTAAACTCTGTTAGCCCTTGCTTTAAACCGGCAAAGGTTAAAAGCTGATGCAGGTCGAAGTAAAAAAAACTGCTCGCAAGCAACAGCAATAACAGTAAAACCACGATTTTTTTAAACATAAAATCCACTTATTAATTTAAGAGCGCAGCATTAAAAACGGTAGGTCACCGAGGCTTTAACATTACGGGGTAATTCAGGAAACACCAAGGTTGAGCCAAAGTAACCGCCTTCAAATACTGGCCGCCAATTTTGCTGCTGCGTTACATTAAGCACATCCAAACGCATTAACAATTGTGGGCTCAGCTGATAACTGCTGTTGAGGTTAATATGATATTGATCGCGAATTTGCACCGTAGCCAAAAAGTCTAACGGATAGCTTTTGGTATACACCGTGGCTAGGCCCACTTGCCACAGCTCCGTTAATTGATAACCGGCATTCAAAGATAAGATTGTTGAGGGGATCCCCTGCACTCGCGCAGATGACGGTGCAAAACCGGCAAAGTTGGGCGCGCCAATGCCAGTACCAACAATAATATCGGGGCGTGAATTATCAAAAGCATCGGCAACTTGCTGGCTATCTTGAAAGCTTGCTGAATCATCATAACGCGCATCTAAATAGCTATAGGCGAGATTAAACCAATACTGCTCGGCGCGGTAAAACACCTGCGCTTCAACGCCAGAAGTCCGAATACCGCTGTTGCTGCCATCACGATTTCGTAAGCTGCGCCGCTGTTGAAACAATGCGGCATCAGCATACCAGCTGCTGTTAGCCGGATCGTATTTAATACCGGTTTCAACTAAAGTGTTTTCGGTGGCAAAGTTAAGCGGGTTAATTTGATTGTTCGCCCCCAAAACCGTGCCGCCAGCCATACTGTTAGAGGTTGCTTCGTTGTAATTAGCGCTGGCATACAGCACTAAATCGGGCTGCAGTTTATAACTGACACTCAGCATACCGCTAGACAGTAATTCAGCATGGCTATCTTGCGCCGCCATTTGCCCCGCCGGCGGCAACGCATCACGGGCGGTCACGTCATACTGATCGGCACGCAGACCAATAATGCTGCTCCATTTATCACTCCACTGGCTGTCATGTTGCACAAAAACACCAGTTTGCCAGCTGGTTGAATCCGTAGTGTCAGACAACGAGAAATCGCCTGCGCCATCGTTATTCACATCGTATTGCGCACCGGGTGACACATAAATACCGGGGCGAAGCTCAACTAATCGCGCTTGCTGTGCTGGCGTTAACGGGATGCGTCGATTAGACAGCGGCCCCGTTAAATCAATGGGAAGATCCGCTTCGGTGGTAAATTGGCTGTAGCCCAGCACATCGTTATAACGGACATTTAGCCCAAAGGTGGTTTGCTGCTCTGCCTGCCACTGATATTGCAATTCAGTGCGGTTTTCAAAGGTATCAGCGCCATCAATAATCTCAACAAAACTGTTGCCAGCAATCTCTTCACGGCTTAAATGCTGAAAATAGCTGATATTTCGCAATAACCACTGGCCACTCAGCTGCTGCCGGTACTCACTGTGCAGTAAAAAGGTTTGTGCTTGGTTGGTATCGTCTGGATCGGTCAGTACTTGATTGCGCGGTATAACCACCTGCCCTGTTGGCGACACGAGCGCAAAAGCACCCGCTACACTGCTGCCATTGGGTTGAATACCTTGGCCGGTGATATACAAACCCGCATCGATCAGCGCTTGCGTGGGCCGGTTAATGCCAGCGATGTCAGTATAATTGGCTTTGTAATATTCGGCGCTCAGATCCCAGCGCGTATCGGCGTCTAACTGCCAACGGCCACTGGCATAGGCGCTGGTGCTGCGATGATGGCTAAAATCATAAAAACTGTCTTCATCGATATGCTCTAAGCTCAAACGCACACCGGCTTCGTTTTCCAATAGCGGCTGATTGATATCTAGTTGCGCCCGATATTGCTGCCAAGTACCCGTACTGACCGTCAATTGCTGACTGGCTTGCTCTACTGACGCTTTTTTACTGACGAGATTGACATAGCCGCCATTACGCTGCGTACTACCCAGAATTACCGGTGGTGGCCCTTTGACAATATCGAGTTGCTCTATAGCATTGAAAGATAACGGTACACCAAAACCATTATTACCCGCTTGGCGACGGATGCCGTTTTCAAACAGCTCTCCTAACTGACCACGTAACGTGGGTAAGCTCGGTGCCCCAAAGCCAGATGCTGCATAGCTATTAGGGGTTAAGGCTAGAATATCTTGCAATGAGGTAATGGCATATTGCTGCATCATCTCTTCAGTAATCACCGTAACGGAACGGGCAATATTCACCAGCGCCTTATCATCGCCAAAACTGCCACTGACTCGGGCAAACTTCGGCGAAATAGTGTCTTCCGTAGTCTGCACACCTGTGACTTTGATCACTTCAACCGGCTCAGCCTGCTCAGCGGGTTCAGTTGAGGAAATACTTTGTGCCAAGGTCTGTAAAGGTGCTACCGCCAAAGTCAACATAATGGCTGCCGCTAGGGGGTGATAATGGAATCGCAAAATAAATACCTTCTTTTTATAATAATAAGTGAGATGTCAGTGCTGAAACGTAAAATGCCTACAACCCTACTGACTTAACTATAATGTAAAAAAACGCACCACTCGGTGCGTATTATCTATCTATTGTTGGATTAGTTGAAAAAAGTTACAGCTACGGCTAAATATACTTTTATCAACGGTTCATCAAACCAGCAATTAATTGTCTGCAGTTTATACTACAAAAGTTTATCGTTAGCCCAGTTCTCAAAAAAAAGAGCAGCCCGGTTGCTACAAAGAAGCCCGTTATATGCCGTCGACGTTTGGCCTAACATTGCATTTCGATATAGGTAGCGGCCAAAACGTAACCTTATATCGTAATGCACACGTTCGAATTTAAGGACAACTGGATTTAATGATAGTGACAGTCAGCATTGAGACGCCTGAGCAGCAATAGGCAATTGCTCAGGCGAGGTGTCATATTGAGGTATGACGTCATTAAACAGATTAGCGTGTTAGATTTAAGCTTAGTTAAGCTTTTGCACTAACTCTGATAAGTCTTTCACCACATAATCCGGTGCAGGCGCTAGCGGATACAGGGTTTTACCTGGTCTGGCAACAAAGGCGGTTTGCATTCCAGCGGCTTTCGCACCAGCAATATCCCAACCATGTGCCGCTACCATTAATGCCTCTTCTGGCTTCACGCCTAATTTAGCTAACGCCCACGCATAAGCGCGCAAATCGGGTTTGTACACTTTAATGTCTTCAATACTTAACCGTTGCTCGAAATAGTCCGTTAAGCCCGCATGCGCAAACTGCGTGGTAACTCCATTATTCGATGAGTTGGTTAAACTGACCAGCGTGTAACCTTTGGCCTTTAATGCGGCTAAACCGGCTTTTACGTCGGGATGGGCTGGCAAAGACAACAAAGGCCCTTTGATGGCCGTTAGGGCTTGATCTTCGGTTAAAGCAATATTATTGCTTTGTGCCACCATCAGCAGTGCTGCAACACCAATCTTGCCAAAATCTTGATAGTCACCACTCACTGTGGTGACGAGAGAATGGTGTAGCATAGTTGAAAACCATAATGCGGTTAAATCGTCTCGGCCATTTAATGCTTGGCCAATTGAACTGCGCATCGTTTCAAGATCTAACAGCGTTTCATTAACATCAAAAACAATGACTTTAGGTTGAGTAGCAGCATGACTTATCATTCCGGTTCCTAATAAAAACAGTAGCACAAAAGCCAACACTAACGATTGGCGACGCTGGATATAAGGCATTAGTCGTTTATTCCTCAGTTTTTCATCGAATTGAAACAGCAAAGCGACTTTATAAAGTCACTGTGCTGTCGGCCGTTAAACTAACAAACGAAGCTTATTTTGCGGACCAGCTAAATTTTTGAAATGGCGCATCAACCGGTGTTGCCGCTAAATGATTGGTATAATTACTCATCACCTTCTGCGCTAAACCTAAAACAATTTCTAATAATTGACGCTGGGTGTAGCCCGCTGCAAAAAAGCGCTCAAGCTGCTCTGCTGAGGGTTTACCGCGACTGCGGGTCATGGCAAGCGTGGTGTCATGTAGTACTTGCAGCTTTTCTGTCGGTAAAGGCGCACGGTTACGTAATGCGTCGGTAATACCGGCATCCACTTTCATCATATGCGCAATACCCGTATGCGCAGGGACACAATAACCACATTCATGTTCAACATTAATGGTTTGCCATACTACGGTTAACTCTTCAGCATTAAACGACGATTCGCTAAACAGCTTATGCAGTACTTGATAGCCGTCTAATAAACCCGGTGCTTCAGCCATCACCGCATGTAAATTAGGAATAAAACCAAATGCGCTTAATGAGTTTTGCAGCAAGGGTTTGCTGTTATCTGGCGCGGTATCGACGGTGTGCAAAGTGAAGTGACTCATCATCATGATCCTTAGTTAATAGCGAAAAAGTATCTGCCGACAGTCATTGCCGTGCTGATGAGGTCACTATAACCAAAAATGAACAGTCGTTCAAGTTGTTTATGAGCAACTGTTCAAATATGTCAGTCATCCGCTTTCACAAAGCGGCTATACCTGTGCATGCTGACGGATCAAGTTATGATAAATATGATGTAAGCGGTCTAATTCAGCGCGCTCTATCCCCGAGTGACCTGCCAAGGCTTGAATACTTAAATCTAGTTGATACAAGGTTTCGCGCAGTGCCGTGCCGGGGATCATGCTTTGTAACCAACTGATGGCCGCCACACGCTGCCCGGCAGTCACTGGCATCACCTGATGCAAGGTTGCCGAGGAATACAACACCGCATCACCGGCCGCGAGCTTAACGCTTTGCTCACCAAAATCGGTTTGAATGACTAACTCGCCACCTTGGTAGTCTTCTGGCTCTGATAAAAATACCGTGATGGAGAGATCTGAACGCAATATCTGTTGATCGGGTAAACGCATAATGGCGGCATCGACATGCCAGCCATAATGCCCACCTGCTGCATAACTATTAAAACACGGTGGATAAATACGATGTGGTAAGGCTGCAGCCATTAAACTGGGATTATGTCCAAACTTCGCCAGTAAACGATTAGCCAGTAGCTGTACCTGGTGATGATCCCGGTCTGCTTGCGCATTGTGTTTAACCGCCGCCGCCATCCCCATTGCACTGCCCTTACCATCTAACCAAGGCACGTGTTGCAGCGCTTGACGAAATTCTGCCACTTCAGTTTTAGTCAGTAATTGCTTTAACACGTGCATGTTTTAGCTCCTAAAGGTTAATAACAAGGTTTAAAATTCATAGGTTAAGGTTGCACGAACAGAACGGGCATCACCCAAGTACATAAAGGCACCAGAACGATAAGCCGCAGTCCAGTACTCTTTATTGGTGACATTACCGATATTCATACGCAAGGTGGTCGCTTCATTGATGTTATAGTTGGCAAATAAGCCCAACACGGCATAACTCGGTACTACTATGCTGTAATCGTTAATCGTGCTGTTGAAAACGGCTGCCGTATCGGGCTGACCGCCATAGATTTCGCTTTTATAGCTGTAATCTCCGCCCAGTACTAAATCTGGCGTTAGTTGATAACGTAACTGCACATAGACACTTTCATCAGCAAAGTTACTTAGCGCCAAACCAATATTGCTAGGCTCAATTGAATCCAGTACCTCTGATTGCATAATGGCCGCGCTGGCTTGCACACTGAGTTTATCGGTTAGATTACCATTGATGGCAAACTCGACACCCTGAATACGGTTTTTACCAGTGTTTAAAGTCCCTAAGGTTGAATAGGCATCGCCAACACTTTCCATCACATCAGACTTCGTTGTGGTAAACCATGCTGCCGCTAAAAATAAGCGTTCATCTAACAGCGACCATTTAGTGCCTAATTCAATATTTTGTACTGTTTCTGGATCGGCTAATGCGGCTTGTTCTGGATCGCCACAAAGACCGCCATAGCCACAGTTTGCGCCCAGATCAGACTCACCACCATTAATGTTGGTCGCGGTAGCGTAACTCAGATACAAGTTACCATGTTCGCTCAAGCTGTATACCAGCCCCAAATGACCATTGTAAAAACTGTCTTTATAAGCATATTGCACCGGCTGGCCAGAGGACAGTACATCATTACTGTAATCGATTTGATCTACCCGCAGCCCCGCGAACACTTGCCATTTATCATTCAGTTTGGCGGTATCCATGACATACGCAGCTAACGTTTTGGCTTTAAACAAGGCGTCTGAACTGCCCATCTCGATATTACGACCAATAATATTATCAGCATTCGCGTAAACCTCACCCGTACCATCCAGTAAGCAATAACTGTTACTGACTGATGAGCGCCCTGCCACACGGCAATTAGTGCTGTTTTGGTAACTAATATCATAGACACCGTTGTCTACCTGCTCGTCACTGATTTCCACACCCAACAAGAATTGATGTGCTACCGAGCCCGTTTGGGTATTCCAAAACAAATTAAATTGGCTGGCAAAATACTCAACATCTTGCCAACCTTGATGCGTACTTAGCACTATGGTCTTAGCATTAGGCGCCGTCAAATCAGAGGCATCGCGTTCAGTGCCACGGGCACCGGTCGCTAAATAACCGTTGCGGGTTTCCCCATAGCGGGTGGCATTATGAAAACGCAGATTATCCGCTAACTGCCATTCAACTCTAAAGGTCGCGGCGGCCACTTCGGAATGTAAAAAGTCTTCTTGCTGTGCGTATACCGGAATATCATTTAAAGGCTTGCGGCTATCTTGTTGATAATAACTGCCTAGATCCGGAGTATCTTCGGCTTTTAAATAATACAGATCAGCAAAGGTTTTTACCGAGCGGGCATTATCATACACTCCCGATAGCAAAGCGCCTTCACGGCTACGACTGATCCCTTCACGCCCAGGGGCATCCTCTGCCGTGCTCAGTAAATTGATACGGGTAGCAAAGTCGTTGGCAATCGGTGCA
Organism: Alishewanella sp. HL-SH05; assembly: GCF_052655985.1. The sequence goes on along the minus strand of NZ_CP199753.1, from coordinate 1,629,632 downwards.
TTGTAATCCAACACAAGACGATGATGTTCATCCGTGCCGAGGCTGGCATCAATACGGCCAAAATCGTAAGACGTTGAGGCTTTTTTACTGATACTGTTTACGGCCCCACCCGAAGAACCGCGCCCGGCAAAAGTCGAGCTGGGGCCTTTGGTAATTTCAATTTGTTCTGTGGCAAAACTTTCGCGGGTGGTCATGCCCGGATCGCGTAAGCCGTCAACAAATACATCTGAGCGCGCTTCATGCCCGCGAATAATATAACGATCACCAAAGGCATTACCGTTTTCGCCTGTGCCCAGGGTAACGCCTGCTTGTGCTGCTAAAATTTCTTTGAGATCCGACTTACCCGACTCTTCAATTTGATCTTTGGTTAAAACCGTAATGGTTTGAGGTGTATCGAGCAGCGGTGCTGTGCGACGTAAATCACCTGATTGCTCCACCTGATATTTAGAAAAACGTACACCGTGGATCTTAATTAATTCGATTGCCTGCTCTTGGCAATTGGGCTCGGCACTATCGCACTCAATCACGATTTCTTCGGCAGAAACCTGCCCGAGTGTTAGGGCTAAAGTGGTAAAAAGTGCTTTGGAACCAAAATGGTTCGACGGGTGTTTAGAGGTTATTTTTGTCATTATCATTCCCTTAAAGAGGTAAACCAATCAGGGCAGCAAGCATAAAAGGTTTCGCCCAACCTGTAAACCTAAATGATAACTATTTTTATTTGCATGCGTATTATTTGGGCAGTGGATCCAAAAAAAGCGGTTTTAGACATAAAAAAACCGCCACGATAAAGGTGGCGGTTTTTTATAATGAGCTTAACGCAGTTTACTTTTCTGGCTGCTGTACCAAAGATAATTGATACACATCGTGCCGTCGATCTTTCATGGTATGCACACTGCCGTGGGTATGTAACTCTTTTAACAGATCCAAATTAACATCAACAATCAATAGCATCTCAGAATTAGGTGTTGCTTCAGCTTTGATACCAGTGGTTGGAAACGAAAAGTCTGATGGCGTGAAAAGGGCTGACTGCGCATATTGAATATCCATGTTATTAACACGGGCTAAATTACCCACTGCACCGGCAATCGCCACATAACATTCGTTTTCAATAGCTCGGGCCATGGCACAGTGCCGCACACGGGTGTAACCATTTTGCGTATCGGTTAAAAATGGCACAAATAGAATATTCATACCTTGATCGGATAATAAGCGCGCGTATTCAGGAAACTCGACATCGTAACAAATCATAATGCCAATTTTGCCACAGTCGGTATCGAACACCTTGATTTTATTGCCGCCATGCATCGCCCAGTTACGTTTTTCAGCTGGCGTAACATGCACCTTGTCATATTGCTCCCAAGTGCCATCACGACGGCATAAAAAGCCACTATTGTGCAGTTTGCCATCATACATATAAGGCATGCTGCCGGTAATGATATTGATGTTGTAAGAAATAGCGAATTCAATAAATTTATCACGGATCGTTTCCGTGTACTTTGACAACTCGCGAATGCTTTGCGTAACACTTAAATGATTGTAATGCTCCATCAGCGGTGCTGCGAACAATTCAGGGAATAAGATAAAATCGCTTTTATAATCTGACACGGCATCAACAAAAAACTCCATCTGCTCAAAAAGCTGATTGATATCTTTCATATTACGCATTTGCCACTGCACTAAACCTAAACGTACTTCGGCTTTAGGAGCATTGATTAGCTTCACCGATTTGGTGTAATAAATATTGGCCCATTCTAATAAGGTGGCATATTCTTGCGACTCGGTATCACCACGCAGATACCCTTTGAGTAATTTGCGTACATGAAAGCCATTAGCTAACTGAAAGCTTAGTACCGGATCATAGATCTGTTTGCTTTTTACCTTTTCAATATATTGTTTGGCGCTCAGTTTATCTGCATGTTCATTAAAGTTAGGCATACGACCGCCCGCCATTATGGCGCGCAGATTAAGGTTTTCGCAAAGCTCTTTGCGAACATCATATAAACGACGAGCTAAACGTAAACCACGGTAATCTGGGTGAATAAATACTTCGATACCGTATAAAATATCACCGTGTGGGTCATGATTATTAAACGAAAAACCAGTAACTATTTGCTCGTAAGTGTGTTCGTCGCTGAATTTGCTGTAATCAATAATTAGAGAAAAGGCACAGCCAACAACTTTACCGTCCACACAGGCACAAATTTGCCCCTCGGGAAACTTGGCTAACAAGGTATCAATGACCTCTTCACTCCAACTGAGCAATGGGCCTGATTTATATACCTGCTCAGAGGCATGACGTAGCTCAGTCATGTCTTCTTTGGTTAAATGGCGAATTTCTATATGGCTAGCTTCCATGAAGTCTCCTGCTTTCAATGCACTATCTTTAACTTAGCTTAACACTATCACAAATAACCGACTACTAACGTATCACTCAGACCGTGTTTAACTGATTATATGGGCTCAAAATGGCAGGCGGGTTTATTATCAACCCAAATTTGCAGAGGACTGGGCAATAGATACCTTGTAGGTATCTATTGCCCAGCTGAATTTACACTTGATAACGTGCCAGCAATTGCTTAGCTTCGTTGGCGGCTTGTTGCAATGCGTTAGCCGCATTTTGCGTTTCTTGAGCGTAAGAAGAATTTTGTTCAGCGCCTTGCTTAATTGTCTCAACATTTCGACTGACGTCCTCAGCGACGACACTTTGCTGTTCAGCGGCGCTGGCAATATCGGCATTGATCGCATTAATATGTTTTGAGGCTTCTAACACCTGTTGTAATGCATCGACGGCTAGCTGTGCCGACTGGGTGTTGTTTTCGGACATCTGTTGCTGCGCGGCTGAAAAACTCGACACATCATTCACATTACCTTGCAAACGCACAATCATGGTTTGAATTTCATCGGTTGAAGATTGCGTTTTGCCGGCTAAGTTTCGTACTTCTGAGGCGACCACCGCAAAACCTCGACCTTGCTCACCCGCTCTAGCCGCTTCAATAGCGGCATTCAGCGCCAGTAAATTGGTTTGTTCAGCAATCGATTTAATCACATTCAATACAGTAGCAATATCTTCACTGGCCGAGTTTAACTCTTTCACCACTTTTGAAGACGCCGAGGCTTTTTCCTGTTGCTGCTCGATACTTTTCAGTAATTGTTGTGTTTGTAGGTTAGCTTTATCAGTTAACTCAAATACGGAACCCGCCACATGCTCTGCATCCACCGTACTTTGCGCCACCGTTTGTGCGGTTACTGCCATTTCGTGGATTGATGCCGCTGCATGATCGGTTTGTTGTCGTTGTGAAGCACTCGCTGCTGTTGCGCGATCGGCCAAACTGCTGAGATCCTTAGCAGAGTGCTGTAATGCTTCACTGGTATGGGCAAACTTAGCAATCGTCTGGCGAACATGCTCCAGTAACTGATTAAACTCTTGCGCCATAGTGCCAATTTCATCTTTTGTGGTAATAGATAGGCGCTGTGTTAAATCGCCGCCGCCTTGAGTAATTTGTGTTAATCGACTAATAGTTTGTGTTAAAGGTGCTGCAATAAAGCGATTCACTAACACTGCTATCAACACGATAATCAGCAAACCAATAAAAATCACAGCAAAACCCATTTTAATGGCCTCTGCTCTTACCAGCGCAGCGACGTCATCATGATTAATTGCCACAATGACTCGATATTGCCATGCAGGGTAATCATTACTAATAACGGTCCAATCGCTGTCTGAACCGGCTAAGACACTCTCAATTGCAGCAGTGGTTTGGTTATCTGAATGCATCCGCACACGGTTTTTGTCATCAACCACGGCCACAAAGCCTTGAGATAACAATTTACTGTCTTTAATACTCGCTTCAAGTTCAGTTAAGTCGGCTTTGTAACCGACATAGGCAATGCCTACGACTTGCTGTGCCGAGTTGAATAACGGGGTATAGCCAGTGAGGTAAGGCGTGCCTAAAATATCAACTTGCCCAAAAAAAGCCTTACCTTGTTTTATTAATTGAATCACAGTGCCGGTAGGATTTAACTGTGTACCAATGGCTCGCTGTCCATTCACCAGCACATTGGTAGCCACCCGCACAAAATTATCACCATCTCGGCTGAAAAGTGTAGCCGTACCACCGGCGATATCGGTTAGCTCATCAACGAGTTTAAAATTATTAGCTTGTGGTACATCGTTAATCAGTAGATCAGGCACCATAACATCTTTTACTTGTACCGGTTGACTTAAAGCAACTGGCCCCGCCTGTTCAATCCGTTGCAATAACAACTTCATGGTGCTAGCGACGCGGTCTTGCATCAGCTTATCGGTTACAGAAAGAAGTTTAACCACACTAGAATTGAGCTGCTGCGCGCTTTGTGTCACTTGCTTATTTACAGCTAAGTTAGTACGAACATAGGTTAATCCGACCGCGATCAGCATTAAACAGACGATTAATACGCTCACCGATAATACAAACTTTCGTTGAATAGACATATTTTATAGCCTCAAAAGCAATCAAGACGTGGGTACTGCGGATAACAACGCATAGCGTTGTCTTACGTTGTGTAGCACATTACCTGATTTTATGGATTTGCGATATCGCTAGAGGTACTGAAAGCCTCATGCTTTTATTAAGCAATACTCAAGCTTATAGCCGCAAGGTAACTTAATTAGTATTGACGATTGTATTTGAAAAAACAAATGCCTAGTAAGGTTTAGCAGATGATTGAACCAAAATACATCTAACGATAAAACAAACGCAGCAAAAGGCAGAAATACCAAGACGACACCAGAGTATAACAATAAAAAACCTCGCTTAACCAACTGATGTGACCAAAATCCTGCCTAGCCAGTAGCAAAACCATCATCTTAAAACATCACATCGATAAGTTGGATCATAGCCTCGCTTTTTATAGATAAAACCGTTTCCGAACCACTAAAAGTGTCATGCCAATTAAAATGAATTGGTTAATAGGGGGCAACTAGCGGCTACCCTATATCTCACCCTATGATGCCTTGCTGTTTAGTCCTTTGTTAAGTTTGCCAATAAACTGCTTTAGCTACACAAGCCTAAAAATTTGAAGAGCGGTTAGCTACAACAGACATAAACCTGAAACCTCAACGGGCGACACCCGGTCAAGCTGACATAATAAACATAAATAAACAATGCTCTAAAGGCTCAACGCTTTAAAAACGCTTACCCTACACACAGCAAGAGTCCCTTCTTATCAAGCGCCTCTTATATTTAGCAGACATAAAAATGCAGCGATGATCGCTGCATTTTCTTAATAGGTTTTTTGATATTGGCGACAGCTATTTTTCGTTAAGCCGTGTGTAGCAGCCGAAACACACCGTGGTGCAAAGCATTAAGAGCTAAACCACTTTATGTTTAACCAAATTCGAAATGGAATATAAACCGCGTTTCTCGTTGTTCTTACGGCGTACTTCTTCTAAGGCACTGGCTTCCGTGGCATCAAACAAGGTATTGATCAAACGGTTGAAGTGATTATGCATGGCCACCCTTGCTTTTGACGGATCTTTCGCTTTAAGCGCATTATAAATGGCCGTGTGCTCCTGCAACGTTAAATGGCTATCCTTACTACAAACGCTAGCATAATCATCAATGATGGCGGCGGTAGATTCACGCAAAGACCATAACTTATTGACCAATAAAATCATCGCGCCATTTCGGGTCGCGCCAGCAATAATACTGTGAAATAGGCGATCGGCCTCTTCAGTTTCACCACGTTCTTTCATCATAACAAGCGTATCATGTAAACGGGCCAGCTCTTCATCAGTAATGCTCACCGCCGCTAATGCTGCCACCTCGCCTTCAACCAGTGCCCGAGCTTGGGTTAATTCAAAAGCATTCACTACCGCTTCTTTATTATTTTTAATCGCACCTTCAAGTACATAAACCCCCGAGCCGGTTTTCACTTCAACCTTCTCTCGCACTTCTAAAGCAATGATCGCTTCGCGAATAGTCGGCCGACTGACATTAAATTTTTCTGCCAGTTCGCGCTCAGCAGGTAAACGACTACCCGGCGCAAATTCACCGCTATCAATTAACGCTTCAATTTTATCTACGATGCCCCAAAACATTCGTCTGCTTTTCATAAAGGCTCTCTCATATTTTTCTAACCAATATTCTGTGCACTAATTAACGTGCATATTAGCGACTTCAAAAGCCCTAAGCAAAAACAAAATCGCGGTTTTACTATTACGGGCCAAGCTATATTTTAAGCATAGCATGTTACGCTAAAACTGGTAATAACATAAAGCCATAAAAGTCGAGATTGGTAATGCCAAGTAATTGACAAATTTTCACTCATTGGTTGGATTCCATTCACGTATAATAGCTAGCAATATGAGTTGTGCGATATATATCGCCATATAAAAAACAAAATCCAAGGGTAGTCATGAAACTAAGCAAAGTAAGTTCAGGGATCCGCGCCGCTAAGCCTGGCGATCTCATAATGAATATTATCGCCAAAGTGGTCAGTGAATCGCTTTCAAGAAGTTGCAAAGGCTTAGTACAGTCAAAATAGCTTTGTTCATGTCGATAATATTTTAGCGGCCACTTGCGACGCTGAACGCATTGCTATCGCTTCGGATAGCCACGTACCAAGCAATTTCTTTAAACTAAAATTGTCTCATGAGTAGCGCTAACCACTGTAATCAACTAAATCGAATGGTTTGCTTTTGCAGTAATGTGGCTAGGTTTTACCAAGTTTTTGGCTTAGAAAAAAACGCTATTACTAACTCGTTTATCTTCTTGTTGAGCAAGCAACATGCATACTGCTCATCAAGCAACCTAAAGTAAAAGCTAGTTGCAATTCGCGCCTTGGTATATTATGCCAGACATATTGACGTCTATCGTGAAGGAAATACTGCGATGTTGTTTGAGTTGTTCCAGTTGCCTGCACAGCCAGTGTTGTTGGAGGGTACTTATCAGCTTGAGCTCGTTTTGCTGTCTATTCTGGTGGCTATATTGTCCTCTTGGGCGGCATTATTTTCGGTAGATATTAGTCGACAACATTTCTTACTATGGCAACGCCAATTGGCCATATTAGCCGGCACCATCAGTCTTGGCATTGGCATTTGGTCCATGCATTTTATTGGCATGTTGGCTTTTAGCTTATGTACCCCAGTCGATTACACCACCAATCTCACCCTCTTCTCTTTATTGCCCAGTTTGTTAGCCTCGTATACTGCCCTGAATTTATTGATCCAAGAACGGTTGACCTTAGCAAAACTGTTAATCGGTGGTGTGCTGGTGGGTGCCGGTATTGGCGCCATGCATTATACCGGCATGGCTGCGATGAGTATGGCGCCGCAATTACGTTACGATCCTCTGCTATTTAGCCTTTCTATTTTAATTGCCGTATTTATGGCTTTTTTAGCCTTGTGGATCCGCTTTGGTATCAACCGATTACAACTAAAGTTACCACGTTGGCAGCTGAATTTGTTAAGCGGCACCGTGATGGGCTTAGCGATTAGCGCAATGCATTACATGGGCATGTTAGCAGCCCGTTTTGTGGCACCGCCAGGCTTTACTGCCGCTGAGAATACCGCCAATAGTGGTTCTATGGCGTTGATCGTGACCTCAGTCACCTTGGTTGTTACCTTATTGGTGTTATTGCTACAAGTACTACTCAACTTTTACGCCGCTAAAAGCTCGAGCGATAATTATGCAAAACGGCTTGGCGCCATTATGAATACCGTATTAGATGCCATCGTCACCCTCGACAGTCGCGGCGTCATTGTCGAGTACAATCAAGCAGCGCCCGTTTTGTTTGGCACCACAGCCTTATTAGGCAAACATTTTAAGATGTTTCTTACGCCAAAAGATGCTGAGATGTACCAGCAAAAATTAAACACAAATGAATTAACACAAGCGTTTAACTTGCAGGGAACAGAGCGAGCTATCCCCATCATTAGAGCAGATGGCAGCAAAATTACCGCTAGACTCGCCTTAAGCATAACCCAACTTGAAAATGAGTTGCTGTATGTAGCTTGTTTAAGTGATATTTCTGCCAAATTAGCATTTGAGGAATCACTGCAACAAAGCGAACAAAAATTGCGCTCGTTAATTCAAAATATCCCGGGCGCAGCCTATCGGGCAACTCGGCAGCAGAGCTGGCAAATAGAGTATATCAGCGAACGGGTCGAGCTGATTAGCGGCTATCCTGCTGAAGACTTTATGCCACCACAAGCCAAACGTTCTTGGTTTTCGATCATCGCAGCAGAGGATAAAGCTAGGGTTAAGGCCACCGATTTTAGTCAGGATTTTGTTTTAGAATATCGCATTGTGCACGCCGATGGCAGCATACGCTGGATGCTAGAGCATGCCGATAGCTTACCGCAACATCAAGGCTTAATCCGTGACGGTTTTATCATGGATATTACCGAGCGGCGGCAAATGGAAGAGCAGCTTCGCTTTGCTAAATTACAAGCCGAGCAGGCTGCAGAAGTAAAAAGCACCTTTTTAGCCAATATGAGCCATGAAATTCGGACCCCCTTAAATGCCATTATTGGCTTTAGCGGTTTACTATTGGAAACACCAGACACCCCCGATGCGCAGCGTTATCTGACAACCACACATCAATCGGCTAAAGCATTACTCAGTTTACTAAACGATATATTGGACAGTGCGAAACTAGAGCGTGGAAAAATGGAGTTAGAGCAGCTGGATTTTAACTTAACCCAGTTAGCTGATCAGGTTATCTCTACGCTTTGGATGAGTGCTAAACAAAAAAACGTGCAGTTACTGCTGCAAATCGATCCCAATGTGGCCACCTTTTACCATGGCGCGGCCGATCGCATCCGTCAGGTTTTACTTAATATTGTGGGCAACGCGATTAAATTTACCGAGCAAGGCTCTGTACATTTAAAAATCCACACCTCGACAAATGGCCTGCTATTTCAGGTCATCGATACGGGGATTGGCATGGACTCGACACGGCTACAGGCTATTTTCGAACCCTTTACTCAAGCCGATGCCAGCATGAGTCGTCGTTTTGGGGGAACAGGCCTTGGAACCACCATCAGTAAACAACTGGTCGAATTAATGGGGGGGCAGATCCACGTTCAAAGCCAAGTTGGCCAAGGCTCAACGTTTAACATCAGTATTCCGTTGCAACCAGGCAAACCTATAGCGCAAACAAGCAACGCGTTGGTATTACCGCCATTGTCTATTTTAGTTGTCGATGACATTACGCAAAATTTAGATTTACTCAGCACACTGTTAGCACGCCAGCATCATAGGGTATTTACCGCATGCAATGGTGCTGAAGCGTTAACGCTATTAGCCGAACAAAGGCCTGATGTTGTGTTAATGGATATACAAATGCCCGTGATGGATGGACTTACCGCGGCACAACAGCAACGACAACGCGAACAAAAGCAACAGTTACCACGGGTACCCATTATTGCCCTAACGGCCAGCGCCTTAACCGAAGATAAACTCGCTGCACAGCAAGCCGGCATGGATGGTTTCAGTTCAAAACCGATTGAACCAGATCAACTATTTGCTGAAATAGCCCGTGTGTTAAAGCTTGAGCCCCAAGATTCCGTTATTCCACCTTTGCCAGCCACAGATGAAGATCAGCTATTCGATCCGCATCACGGCATTGCCTTATGGGGAAGTAAAGAACGTTATTGTAGTGAGCTTAAACGTTTTGCAACAAAGCCACTGACGGATTTACTGGATCAGTTACAACAAGCGATGCAAACGGGCAATTATCCGCTATTGCAGCAGCAAGCCCACAATGGCAAAGGATTAGCTGGGAATTTGTCATTAAAACCTTTAGCTAACGTATTTTCAACTCTGGAACAAACGCTAAGACAGCAGCAGCTTAGTGAATTAACCAACGTTATGCAGCACATTTTTGAAGTGGCCAAGCAAACTATGCTGGCGATCGAGCAGTATAGTAACAAAGCTAATACCCCAGGAACAAAGCTTGACCTTAGCGAGTTACCCCTTTTGTTGAACGAACTGGCGGAACAGTTACAGCAGCACGATTATAACGACCGTTTATTATCCAAAATTAAAGCCTATCAAGACACATCCTACACAGATGAAATAAATGAACTGCTTTTGCTGGTAGAAAATTTTAAATTTGATCAGGCTAAAACAACCTTGACTGCACTGCTAAGTGCTTTGGAACAGCAACATGCTTAACGAACATTCCGCCCACGCCCTCAGCCGTATTTTGATTGTCGATGACGAACCGCTGAACTTACGGGTGTTAAAGCAGATTTTGCAAGATAGCTATAAACTGATGTTTGCCACCAGTGCTCAGCAAGCCTTTAAGTTATTACAACACGCTAAACCCGATCTTATTTTGTTAGATGTGATGATGCCTGATATTACCGGTTTTGAGTTGTGTGCTAACTTAAAAGCAAGATCGGATCTCGCCGACATTCCGGTGATCTTTGTTACCGCATTAAAGGATGAAATAGACGAGAGCAATGGCCTTGAATTAGGCGCCGTTGATTACATAACTAAACCTGTTAGCCCGGCTATTGTGCGCGCGAGGGTTAAAACCCACTTGTCATTGGTTAAAGTAGACGAATTAAAACGTACTCGCTTACAAGTTGTTGAGCGACTAGGCCGCGCCGCTGAATATAAAGATAATGAAACCGGTCTGCATGTAAAACGCATGAGTCATTATGCGCAAATTTTGGCATTAGCGGCCGGTTACTCGACTGAATGGGCAGAAGAGCTGTTACATGCCGCGCCAATGCATGACATCGGTAAGATTGGTACGCCCGATCATATTTTATTGAAACCGGGTAAGCTGACTGAAGACGAAATGGTCATTATGCGCCAACATACCTGTATTGGTGCTGATATTCTCGGCGAGTGTGATTCAAGCCTGATGGCAACAGCGTCTCAGGTGGCACGTTGGCACCATGAAAAATGGGATGGTAGTGGTTATCCCGATGGCTTAGCAGGCGCTGAGATCCCTATCGCCGCAAGGATCGTTGCGCTTGCTGACGTTTTTGATGCGCTTACCAGTGAACGTCCTTACAAGCAAGCATGGACAGTAGACGCGGCTTTAGCGTTTATAACCAGCCAATCAGGAAAGCATTTTGATCCCCAACTGGTGCCTTTATTGATCGACAATTTACCGAAGCTGTTAGCCATTAAAGCTAAATGGGCAGATAGACTAAACCCATAGAGAAAAACGAGAAAAAGAAAAAATAGAAAAGCACCGCAATAACTTGTTTTATTTGATCTTTTTTAACATGCACTGTTTTAATGCTATTTGCATCTTACAGAAAATGCACTATAGTTTAGCTAAGCATAGTCAAAGCTGGGCCAAACAGATGGAGCAGCGACAATGAGTTCATTAAGCACGGGTAATTTTCCAGTTAACACACTATTACGCCAACAGACGGTTCGACAAGCCGAACTCGCTGAGCAACAAGCGCGTGCTTTAGAAACCCAGGCTGCGGCGAAAAGGCGTGAAGCCCGACAAGCCGAGGCAGCCGCAAAACGTTTAGATGCCGAGGCTAACGTTGCCGAAAATGAAGCGAACACCCTACAGCAAAATTTAAATGCAGCAGAACAACTGAGTCAAAGCAACCAGCAAAACGGTGAGCGTTTTCAGCAAAGCATCAACCGACAATTTACCCAAAACTCTACGGCAGAGCCTGATAACAAAGCTAATGCCTTAACAATCGAGATCAATAATTTAGTCAATGGCTCCTCTAGCGAAAAAAGCGGTAGCCTTATTAATACAGTGATTTAATAGGTCACACCTTTAATCTGGCAAAGTTGCGAAAACACCATTAAGCATAGAAAAGGAACCTCATGCACAAAACCTTGGCTTTTTTTCAGTCTTCTCGCTTTGTGCTCCCCTGCTTCATTTTAACTATTTTTGTCATTTTATTAGCCGATAGTATAACCCAACTTGGTTTTGCTCACGGCATGCTGTATTCGCCGTTAATCTTACTGGCGGGTTTCACCTACCGTTATCGCTTACTGAACCTGACCGCCAGTTTAAGTATCATGGCTATCTGGCTAGGTTATTTCATTGCTCCGCCAGCGCCAGATAACTTCTCTGAAGCCTATGTGTTGGCCAATCGCGGTTTAGCCTGCTTGGTTATTGCCATCCTCTGGTGGCTAAGTTTTAAAATCATTACCCAGCTAAAATTACAGCAAACTCAACTGCAACAAGAAAAACGAGCCCGACTAGAGTTAAATTTAGCTCAAGAAGTGGCCGGTTTAAGTCATTGGCACTTAAATGACTACCTTAAAATGGTGGTGTTAGATAAAGCCAGTAGCCAGTTATTAAAACTTAACAAGCTTGAACTAACCATTGAGCAGTTTTATGCCTGTTTTGATGATGCCTCACAAACTGAATTAACAAACCGCGTTCAAGCCTGTTTATTTGAAGGTAAAATGATTAAGCTTGAAATGCAATTAGCCAGCCAAAGCCTACCACTGCAACGGATCAAATTGGTTGCTTATCCGGATCCAGATAATCGCGATATTGTGCGCGGATTATTACAAAACCTTCAGCCATTATTATCGCCAGACGATACGCTCGGTGAGCAAATTCAACAGTTTAAATATCTAGCCGACACCTTACCCGTTAAGGTATGGATCGCCGATGCGGATGGATTGATCAACTTTATTTCACAAAGCTTTGCAGTATTTTGTGGTTGGAGCGCCGAGCGTATTGTCGCCGACTGGCTTAACATCATCCATCCAGAAGACCAAGCAGCAACCATGTCAGCCTGGCAACAGGCTTTACAGCATGAAACATCATACAAAATTGAATTTAGGTTGTTAGATGCGGATGGGAACTATAGCTGGCACTTAATGCATGCCGTGCCCATTTATCAGGCTCCGGGGCAGTTAAGTTACTGGTTTGGTTCAGCCATGGATATCAGTAAACAAAAAGCGCTGTGGCTACAAACTGATGAGCTTAAACGCTCGCTTTATCAAATTTTAGAAAATGTAACCGATGGTTTATTTATGCTGGATGCTCATTTTCACTTTAGCTATATCAACCAGCAAGCTCTGGAATGGATAGCCGGTAATAGAGCCTTATCACCGGGTAAACACATGACTGAAGTATTCTATCAATCAGAAGTCGATTTCAGCCCACTGATCAGTGCGATCCAACGGGCCTTTGCTGAAAAACAAAATAATCAGCTGTGGTTCACCCTGCTCTCACACACCGAGCCAAGTTTAATCAGTATTTATCCTGCCAGCCATGGTGTTAGCGTACTTATCCAGCTACGTTCAACCCTACCTAAAAAGGCGGGGCCGCTGTCAGTTGCACCGACTCACCATTAATCGGATGTTGAAAACGAATTTGGTAAGCATGTAACAGCAAACGCGGCGCTCTTTTTGCAATCGCTTTTGTGCCATATAAGGTATCTCCTAAAATGGCATGGCCAATACTGAGCAAATGCAAACGCAATTGGTGCGAGCGACCGGTCACTGGCTTTAACAAAACCCGGGAGCTGTCGATTAAAGCAGGATCAGCCAAGCGCGTGAAATGTGTCAAAGCTGGTTTACCGCTTTGCGCACAAATTTTATATAGCGGGCGATTGTCAGCATCCGCTGCTATCGGCAAGTTAATCTCGCCACTCTCTGGTAAGTCCCCTGCAACCACAGCCAAATAATCCTTTTCTATGGTTCGAGCCTGAAATTGCTTACTAATGGCCGACAATGTCACTTTGTTCAAAGGTAAAATAACCAATCCTGAGGTATCATAATCCAAACGATGCACCACCTGCGCAGTTGGAAAATCCTGCTGTACCCGACTAATTAAACAGTCATGATTCGCCGGATGTCGACCAGGCACAGTGAGGAGATGGCTCGGTTTATCCACTACCAACAGCACATCATCTTGATAAATAATGCGGTAAGTGTCTTGGGTTGCCGGTAATATGGCTAACGATTGCGGTTCAACAGACATAGTTGCGCTCAAATACTAAAAAACTCAGGCATTATGCCGCAAAAAAACCTAGCCAGCAGCCATAAATCCGTTAAGCTGCGCAAAAACACTGACACAGGAACAGCATGATGATTGCTCCGCTGCGGTATAACCCTCCGCAAACTGCACTAGAAATCATATACGAAGATAAAGATTTGTTAGTGGTTAATAAACCCAGTGGCCTACTAACCAACCCCGGCAAAGGACCTGACTTAGCAGATTGTTTGCTTAGCCGAGTTTGTGCGCTCTACCCATTAGCGCAATTAGTTCATCGATTAGATCTCAGTACATCCGGTGTGGTGGCTTTTGCTTTAAGGCGCAAAGCCGAGCGAGAATTAAAACGGCAATTTGCCGAACGTTTGGTAAAAAAACGCTATCTTGCCATAGTTGCCGGGCAACTGACCGAAACGGCAGGTTGCATTACTCTGCCTTTAGCGGCCGATCCTGCTAACCCACCCAAACAACAAGTTGATACCGCAGGCAAAGTAGCAGAAACGCATTTTAACGTTTTAGAGCAATACGCTAACTCGGCTTTAGTTGAATTAAGGCCCGTTACCGGCCGTTCACATCAATTACGCGTTCATATGGCAGCATTAGGGCATCCGATCTTAGGCGATGCTTTTTATGCCCCTATCGAGTGGCAACAAGCTGCACCGCGCTTACTGCTCCATGCCGCCACACTAACACTGCAACAACCCTACAGCCAACAAACACTTACCTTTAATGCCGATAGCGATTTCGTCACTGCCAACGGCCAACGCCTGCGCTAAGCGCTTTCCGTCACCACATCCCCTCAAAATGTCTCTGAGTATGGTCATACCAGACTCAGAGTATGGTACAACCAGTACCGGAGTGCGGTCATACCAGTGTCAGAGTGTGGTACAACCAGTACCGGAGTGCGGTCGTACCAGTGTCAGAGTGTGGTACGACCTGTACCGGAGTGCGGTCGTACCAGTGTCAAAGTGTGGTCGGGCCTGAATGAGGCCCTTATTGTGTGGAATGAGCGGTTTAGAGATTTTCTTCGAACAGTTTGTGGATACGACGGTATTCGTCTAACCAACTGCTTGGTTGACGAAAGCCATGCGCTTCAACGGGGTAAATCGCTGTTTCGAAATCGACAATTTCGTGCTCAATTAAGCGCTGCACCAAACGCACCACATCTTGAAAAAACACGTTGTCGTCAACCATGGGGGCATTGATCAGCAGTGGCTTTTTCAAACCGTCGGTGAAATAAATGGGCGAACTGCGCTCATAGGCAATAGGATCGATTGCCGGCGTATTTAAAATATTAGAGGTATAAGGATGGTTGTAATAAGCCCAATCACTTACTGGACGCAGCGCTGCCCCTGCTTGAAATAACTCAGGCTCTTTAAACAACGCCATAAAAGTCATAAAACCACCGTATGAACCGCCATAAGTACCCACACGCTTGCGGTCGACATTGGCGTTTTTAACTAAATAGTCCACACCATCAACTAAATCTTCAATTTCAGGAGTTCCCATCTGGCGATATATCGCAGTGCGCCAATCACGGCCGTAACCTTTTGATGCTCGGTAATCCATATCAAGCACTACATAACCTTGCTGAACTAACAAGTTATGAAACAAGAATTCACGGAAATAGCCAGACCAACCTAGATCACTGTTCTGCAGATAACCGGCGCCATGGTTAAACACGACAGCACGACGGGCCTCACCTTGCTGATAATCAGCCGGTAAATACAATTTGCTAAATACCGGGTGTGAGCCATGGCTTGAAGGCACAGCCACAACCTGAGGTGCAACAAGAGGCAATTTTCTAAACGCTGTAGAAACCGTATCCGTTAACTGACGAACCGTTGTACCTGCCTTCGCCTCTGCTACAAACAGCTCAGGTGGCATTAGGTTGGTTGAGTGGCGTAGCAACAACTGCTGTTCATCTGGCGATAAAGTAAACTCGGTACTGCCCAGTAAATTGGTCACCTGTTCAGTCTGGTTAGTGCCCAGCACTTGGCGATACACATTGTAGATCCCGGGATGGCTCTTGTTGGCGGTGAAATAGATGTACTGATCGTCATGCGTTAACACCGGGCCGGTCACTTCAAATGTGCCTGAGGTTAATTTTATCGCTTTTTTCGCAGTTAATGCTTTGCTGTATAGGTGGGCATAACCACTTTCTTCCGATAAGAAGAACAAGGTTTCACTGTTGTTTAACCAACCAAAATCATTAAAAGCGTAATTAACCCAAGCTTTATCATGCAAACGATGCTGAGGTACTAACTGCTTTTTAGCCAGGTCGACAGTGGCAATCCAACGGTCTTTATTGTCAAAGGCTTTTAACATGACCGCCACTTGCTGACCGTTATTGTGCCAACGCATAGCACTTTGGCTCCAATACCAATCGGTCATTAAGCCAATATCACGGATCACTTTTTCTGATTGATACTTTTTACCCTGAGCCTTGGCATTTTCTGTTTTCACTTCTGCCAGCACATCTTCGTTATAACCTGGCAAACTGCTATAACTAAGCTCCTGCATGCTGTTTTGTTGTAAATCAACTAACAGCAATTTTTGCGGCTCTGGAGAAAAATCATTCACACGTGCACGCACCTGCTGCGCGGCAATATCACCGTTAGCCGTAATATAATTCGGCATAATATCTTTGTCATTGCGCGCACTCGATTTACGCGTTGCAAGCATCAAATAATCACCCTTGGGCGATAAGCTGGCATCTACAATTTGTTGCCCTTTACCCAAATAAATCGCGGCAGGAGCCATGCTATTATTTTCAGTGCGTAACTGCTGTGCTGCTTGATAACGCTCGGTTTGATTTTGTTGTTGTAGCGCAATATATCGGATCAGCTTCGATTGCTCTTGACCCAAATAGCCCTTTGCCGGTGCAGGTGCGGTGGGAGCATCTTCTGTTTTTAAACTGGCAATTTCGCTGTGGCTACCGTTATTAAAGTCATAAGCAAAAAAATCCCAGCCTTGTTGATAGGCTAAACGACCATCTAGCAAAAATTGTGGTCTGCTCTGACTGCTATTACTGCGGGTCAGTTGCTGCAATTTCCCGTCAACAATAACAAATAGGTTGCCTTCAAAGATGTAAGCCATTTTGCTGCGATCAGCGTTAAAAACTAATTGCTCTGCGCCCATTTGATGCCAATCAGCGAGTTTAACTTGCTCACCATTGCCAACTCCTTGCACCGGACGACGAAACCAATCGCGCAATTCGCTTTGCTCGCGTTTGCGTTGATAAAACACCGAGCTACTATCTGGTGCCCAAAAGGCGCTTTCTGGTTGACGACCCAACCAATCCGGATCCGCCATAATTTGTTCCATCGTCAATCGAATGGACGGATCAACTTGATTTTGTTGCACAACGCTGATGGTGTCGGTTGACCAAGTACGAGGCTCACCTTTTGCAGCCACAACCGAACTAAAACACAATAACGAGCTGACACTTAAAGCCAGTATGGCGCAGTGAAATTTTTTCATAGAGTTATTCTTCATTTCTGCCTAAGACCTTGCTGTTATACAAAGCTTGTAAACAGAACGCAACCGATTGCGCCTGAATGCAAAGCCAATACGCTAAAAAGCAAAAAACCGGCCTCAGGCCGGTTTGTGTTGCAGCTAACAAATAAACATTAAGCGAATAACTGCTTGCCGATTGCGCTAAGTTGCGTTTTTGCCTTACTCATGGCCTGTTCCGCACTGTCAGGCCCCATATTTAAGCCCTCGGCGTAAACAAAGTGCAATTGCGTTAGCCCTAAGAAATTAAAAAAGGTTTTTAAGAAAGGTACCTGACTGTCAGCTGGACCATTTGCATATACTCCACCTCGAGTCAGTGCGAAAACCACGGGCTTGTCGTTTAACAAACCGACTGGGCCTTGCTCAGTGTATTTGAAGGTCAACCCTACGCGCGCTAAACGATCTAACAGCGCTTTTAATTGGCTGGGTATCGCAAAGTTGTACATGGGCACACCCAATACTAAAACGTCAGCCGCTTTAACCTTAGCCACTAAATCATCAGAAATTGCTGCGAGTTGTTGCTGCTCGGCATTACGCTCTGCTGCAGCCGTCATCCAACTTCCCATCTCAGGCATGGTCAGATGCGTAAGTGGCGTCGCATTTAAATCAATTTCTGTTACTTTGTGCTGCGCTTGCGGCAACTGTGCTAAAAAGTGTTGCACTAATTCTACAGATTTACCGGCAGAGCCACTGATCGAGCTGTTTATCACTAAAATATTTTTCATCAACATTCTCCGTTTAAAAAGATTCAACTGATGTTACATGCAACTTTTTAGAATTAAAAACGGATAATTTCGGATTTAACGTTCTATTTTTTATTTTAATTATATTTAAAACCAGTTCCTATTACGCTGCGTATAAATGGCACGTTTCATAAAAACGCACTTAATCGCCGGGAAATAACGAATATGTTGGAATCTACCGTGCTATCAGGGCATCATGACAACTCGAGAGCTAAAACGAGGATGCCCGACCGTATGACTATTAGTGCAGAACCCAATATCCGCACTGGGCAATGGGAAGACGCTTTAACTTTTGTCGCTGTGAATGCTGACAAAGCAGCTTACGCTGAGCTATTTAGTTACTTTGCACCACGCTTAAAAGCTTTTGGTATGAAGATGTTCGGTAACGAACAGCAAGCTTTAGAGATGGTTCAAGACACCATGCTTAATGTTTGGAAAAAAGCCAATTTGTTCGACGCAAGTCGTGGTTGCGCATCTACTTGGATTTTTACCATCGCGCGTAACGTTCGTTTTGATATGTTGCGTAAAAAGCAAAGCCGCAAAGATGACATCAGCGCAGATGACTTATGGGCTGACGGAGATTATCCAGAGCAAGAGGGCAGCACATCTGAGCAATGGGAAACCATGCTAATGAGTGAAAAGCTTGCTCCTCATTTCGATGCTTTACCCCCAGCACAGCGAATGGTAATGCAAAAAGTTTATTTAGAAGAGAAGTCTCATCAAGAAGTATCCGATGAGTTAGGTATTCCGCTTGGCACAGTAAAGTCACGGATCAGGTTGGCGCTAGATCGTTTGAGAGAGGCATTAGATGACACACGCAGTTAAATTTCATCCTGGAATGATGCTGATGGAACAGTATGTAGAAGGTACGCTTTCTGCCGAAGTTGCCTTGGCAGTTGCCACACATATTGATTTGTGTCCGCACTGTCAGCACCTGTGCCAAGATTTACACAACGATCACGGCAGTCAATTAGCCAAGTTATCCCCAGAAATGAATAACAATGCTGATGATTTCGCACAGATGCTTGATTTCATAACGTCGCAGCAACCTAACACTGGTTCACATGCGCCAAAGCAGCAAGAGTCAGTAACAGTAAATGTTAATGGTCGCGAGTTTCGTATACCGCGTGCATTAAGCCGTTTAGTGTCGCAACAAAGCAAATGGTTACAATTAGGTGGTATTGCCACTGCCAAGTTGCCTGCTGGTGAAAAAACCCATGTATCTTTGCTATACATTGATAAAGGTACTGAAGTGCCAAATCATAGCCATTTAGGTATGGAAATGACATTGGTATTAAGTGGGCGTATTTATGACGAAAGTGGTGAATACGGCGCGGGTGACTTATTAATTAATTCCCCTGATGATACGCACACTCCACACACTCGGGCTGACGAAGATTGCTTATGTTTGTCGGTACTAAGCGCGCCATTAAAGTTCAACAAGGGCCTAGTGCGTTTATTGAACCCGTTACAACAATTTTTTTACTGAACTCGTTTAAACATGTACTTCTGATGTAGCACTCTTGCGCCGGCTTTGCCGGCGCTTTTTTTAGCTTAATAAAGCCACACCACCCTGTAAATTCCACAGTTGCTTAAAGCCTAAACGCCGAAGCACTCGCGCAGCCAATAAACTTCGATTGCCGGTTCGACAAATCAACAACAAAGGCTGGTCTAGCTTTAATTGCTGCTGCAGCATGGCATTGCAAAGCCGCGACAAAGGGATCTGCAACACTTCAGCCGTCACCGGTAAGTAAGTATCTACCGCCCCTGCGCTCTGTTCATAGGGCTCACGCACATCCAGCACAGTGATCTGTTGCGTGCTTAATAACTGCTCTAAATCATTGGGCTGTACTAACGCAATCGCGTCCTGATGAGATACTTCAACCAAACCACACAAATGCGTGCTGGCTTGTTGCAAAATCGCACTTTGCTCGTTCAATCGTTGTTGCCATTGCTCCTGCTCAGCACCAGCTAAAATGTGTTGTAATAAAGGGGTTTCTTGTTTGGCTAAAGCAAAAGTGGTAACAAAGCGCTGTGCGTAATCATGGCTTGAAAATAATAGCGTTTGTTCAGAAACTGTTGCTTGCAAAAGCTGCAAACTCTGCTGTAAAGCCATGGCACTACCACCGTCGAGATCGGTGCGACCAATACCAGCTGGCAGTAAAATATCGCCAATAAAGGCAGCAGTGATGCTATCAGCTTGTTTTAACAACACACTATAAGCCTGCGGACTATGGCCTGGGGTGGCAATACGGCTTAATTGATACACACCCACTTGCAGCGTATCATGTGCCAGTGGCCAACCTGTTACATCCTGGTCCTTTGCATCGACCAATAATTGTCGTAATAATTTTGACGCAGGGTTGGCTTGTTGATGCAAATGCGTATCCAACACGGCAACTAATGTTAAACCCTGCCCTTGAATAATATTCACGAAACGCTCAGCTAACGGCATAACAGGATCAATAATAATAGCTTGGCGACTATGCTCACAACTCAGTAAATAACTGCAATTAGCATCATATTTAAATTGTGATAAACCGGCCGCCACGCTCATATTCAGCGGATCCGCATCCGTTAACACTAAACAGTGTTGACGCACTACTGGTGCTAAACTGACAATACGCTTGCACGCTTCGTCACATTCTTCTGCTGTCATCGCGGGGCCAAAAGATAAACGAATAGCGCCTTCACTGCGCCAGCGTTCCAGCCCCATGGCATCTAATACAAAGCTACCGGTTACTTTCGAACTGCAGGCAGACCCAGAACTTACGCGAATACCTGCCGCATCAAACAGATCCAAAATATCTTTGGCAAAGAAACCTGGCACAGCAAAATTTAAGGTTGTAGCAAGAATGTGTGGCTCAGCGCTATTTAACACCAAGGCCGGGAAAACCTGACGAAGCGCAGCTAGCAGTTGCTGTCTATAATGCCATAGCACCGCATCCGCGCAGAATACACTTGATTCAGGGTTCAGTAATTGACTAAAGATAGTACTTAAAGCGGCAATACCCGGTAAGTTTTCTGTACCCGAGCGTAAACCGCCCTCTTGACCACCACCAGCAATTAATGGCTGATAAGGCGCACCTGGGCGAACATACAGAAAACCAATACCCTTAGGACCATACAACTTATGGCCACTGAACGGCGCATAATCGATACTGATCTTCGCAAAATCTAAAGACATTTTGCCCAGAGCCTGTACGCAGTCAACCAACCAATACGCATCCGGTTTGACTTCACGGATCAGTTTTTCTAACGCCACTAAATCTTGTTTTACCCCCGTTTCGTTATTAGCCGCCATAGTGCAAACCATAGCAGCACGGGGTAATAATTGACGTAACGCATCAGTGTCAATTAGCCCACTGTTTAGTACAGGAATAGCCTGTACCGTCGCATTAATCTGTAAAAGCTTGTTCCAGTATTTTAAACTTTCCGGAACGGCTTTATGCTCGGTCGCGCCATATAATAATAAGGTTTCAGGCCCACATAAGCCGCGAGCACGTAGCGCTTGCAACGCGGAAATCACCGACGTTTGAATGCCCTCTGTTGCCCCCGAAGTGAAAATAATCTCGCCTGTGGCAGCACCCAATAATTGCCGCGCCAAACTGCGGGTATGCTCCAAGGCAACCTTCGCTTTAATACCGGTACTATGACTGCTGCTTGGATTGCCAAAGTCTTGCTGCATTGTTTGCATCACGGCAGCGGCAACTGCCGGCAACACCGGTGTAGTCGCATTATTATCTAAATACACTTCGGCCAAAGTGCGACAACGGTGAGAGGGTGCTGACATCGAAGAAACTCCAAAAACGTGGCGAAAACCAACTTATAACTAAAGGTTATATGTTATATCATTTGATTTTCTTGGCACAGCATTAAATAAAAAAAGCCGCTATTGATAACAATAGCGGCTTTTTCAATACACTACAGCATATTAGATCAGATCATTTGGGATCTGGGGGCGCATCTCTAACCAAATTTTGCCACTTTCAATACCGTATTTACGCACAACCATGATCACGTCGTTATGCTTACCGGCCTGAGCCATCTGCTTTAACTGTTCATAATAGCTGCGGGCGAGCGCACGGGCTGCCGGTTGTGAAAAATAAAAACGGGCAATTTTGTTATACAAGCCGCGAAAACCATTTAAGATCAACACATATATACGGTTAGAAGAATGCAGCGCTAATTCATGGTTGAGGTTGTAATCAAACTCAGCAAAGGCTTCCGCGGTATCGTCTAAGGTTTCAGCATGACTTAAATAATCAATCACCTGCTGCTGATGTGTCTTAATAGCGCCACGAATATAGATAGCGCTGATATTAGTCCGGGCAGAAAGCAGTTCATCTACTAAGTCTGGCATATGCTCTTCATCAAGCCGCGCCAGCGTTTCTAAAATATTTAAACCTGAGGTTTCCCAAAAGTTATTCACTTTAGTGGGTTTGCCATGTTGAATGGTTAACCAACCATCGCGCGCTAAACGTTGTAACACTTCACGCAAGGTGGTGCGGGTTACACCAATTAATTCTGATAGCTCACGTTCAGCGGGTAAAATAGAACCTGGGGCAAATTTGCCATTCCAGATTGAATCAACAATATACTCTTCAGCAAAGCCAGCAGGACTTTGTGCTTTAATTAGGTTGGTCATGCGGATTAATCCGTCTCATTAGTCTTAAAATTATCGACTGATTGTACCAGAGCGATGGCAGTTAACAAGACACACGGCAAAATTCGCTGCAGTAAGACAGACTTCATTGTGTATTCTGTTGAAATACCTTAGATTGTTAAACTATATTTGCTTAATTTTGCAGGCAGCAGCATGTTTCAAGCGCTTAAATCCCTTTCTCTCAAACGTTGGCCTTGGCTTTTACTGGCTTTCACTGCGTTATTATTTGAAGCTTCCGGCTTATATTTTCAGTATGTGCTTAATTTTCAACCTTGTATTAAGTGTATTTATATTCGCGCAGCCTTTCTCGGTATTCTGGTAGCCGGTTTAATAGGTGCTATTGCGCCTAGACATCCCTTAGGCCGTTTCGTGGCTAACTTAGCTTGGCTTGGCGCTGCGCTTTATGGTTTCTGGCAAGCGCAAGAA
The DNA here is from genome assembly GCF_052655985.1 of Alishewanella sp. HL-SH05. The sequence goes on along the minus strand of NZ_CP199753.1, from coordinate 1,606,349 downwards.
TTGGTAGCGATAGAGCAAACATTAGCCAGCGGCGGTTTTACCACTTGCGCCCTGTTTGCCGATTTTCCCAGTTGGTTAGCTTTAGATCGTTGGTTTCCCGCGGTTTTTGAAGTCACCGGTACTTGTGGTGGGGTAAGTTGGCAGTTTGCTTCGCTGAGCATGGCGCAATGGAGCCGGTTCATCATGTTCAGTTACAGTGTGGTTTCAGTAGTGGTGTTGGCCAGCCAATTTAGCCGGCTCAACAAAAACCCTTACCGTGATTAACCCACTAAATCTGTTTACACTCGATAATTGCTAACTAATCGATCTAGCTCTGTCGCAAGTTCCGTCAGTTGTTCGCTGGTGTGTGTGGCACGTTTTGTACCGTCAGCCGTTTCTTCGATAACGATAACAATTTGATGCACATTTTCGTTTATCGCCCCAGAAACATGGGTTTGTTCTTCTGCTGCAGTGGCAATTTGTGCGTTCATATTATTAATGGTATTAACCGCGGTACTAATTTGATTTAATGCCAATTCTACTTGGCGGATCTCTTCCACGCTGCTCTGACTGCTTTGCTTTAACTGACTAATCAGTTCAATCGCGCCTTTGATACCCGAGTGTAAGCGTGAAATCATTTGCTGAATTTCTTGAGTACTTTTTTGCGTACGGCTGGCCAGCGTGCGCACTTCATCTGCGACTACGGCAAAACCCCGCCCTGCTTCACCGGCACGGGCCGCTTCAATCGCGGCATTTAACGCTAACAAATTCGTTTGCTCAGCAATACTGCGGATCACATCTAACACTCCGCCAATCCGATCAGACTCTTTACTTAAATCTGCAATCACCGATACGCCATCATTTACTTGCAAGGCTAAACCATCAATTACTTGTACGGTTTTCTCCAGTGTGTGTTTAGAGTTACTGACCAGATCTTCTGCATTCGCTGCGGCAGATGATGCTTGCATCGCACTGTCGGCCACCTCTTGTGAAGATGCCGCCATTTCATTCATCGCGGTAGCCACTTGATCGCTTTCGGATTGCTGACGACTCACGCCCTGAGTAGCTTGGCGCATAATGGCGTTTAATTCACCAGCACTGCTGTTTAAAGTTGAAGTTGAACCGGCAACCCTTGCAACCAAATCTCGTACCTGACTAGCAAAGCGGTTAAAGGCTTCTGACAACTGTGCTAATTCATCATTACCACTCACGGTTAAACGATGGCGTAAATCACCACCACCTTGAGCTATTGCGGTCATTGCCGAAACAACTGATTTTAATGGCGTTATAATGCTGCGCACAACTACCAGCGCCAACAACATAATCACGATTAACGAGGCGATGGCGGTACCCAGAGAGCTCCAAAAGCTGGTACTAAGTGACTGATCCACTTTTTGCTGCATTAACGCCACTTGCTTATCTAAACTGTCAATCCAAAAACCCGTTCCAAGCATCAAACCCCATTTACTTAACTCTTCAGCGTATCCCAATTTGGGCTCAGTTAGGTTAGTCTGGGTATTATTCCAATGATAGTATAAATAGCCGTCACCACTTCGTGCCGCATTCCATAAGCCGCGGATCACCTCTACACCATTTGGGTCCTTGAGATCCATCAGGTTACGGCCTTGTAAGGCTTCATTAGCCGCATGCATCACATTGACGCCTTGCTGATCATAAATAAAGAAATAGCCCATACTGCCGCTATCATCAAAACGCAATTGCCTTAAAATTTCGATAGCTTCTGCTTTTACAGCTGGGTTAGTGGCCGCATCAGGCGCGTTGTATAAGTGAGCAATTGAGCTTTTCGCTAATTGCATATAGTTTTTAATTAAGGTTTGCTGACTTTGCTGAAACATCTCTTCAAAACTATCAACTCCTTGCTGCCCCAAGGATTTAGCCTGCAACAAACTAAAGCTTACTAACAACACCGCAAGCAAGGTACTGGGGATCAGAGCTAACAATAAAATTCGGGTTTGGATGGTAAGGTTGGCCATCAGTTACTCCATGTTAACGACTAAATTCAACACTCAGTATAAACCTAGTTTTGCCATACTGCTGAAATAAAGGCATGAAAAACGTGAGATTAACGCTTAACGCGTTATGACTCAGCATAAAAAAAGCGCCGAACAAAGTCGGCGCTTTTCAACCATCAACACAGCGCATGTTTAAACGATAGCTAACAGCTCAACATCAAAAATTAGCGTGCTAAATGGAGCGATAGCATTACCGGCACCACGTTCGCCGTAAGCGAGGTTATGTGGCACATATAAACGTAACTTTGAACCTACCGCCATCATTTGTAACGCTTCAGTCCAGCCAGCAATCACGCCGGATACAGGGAACTCAGCAGGCTCGCCACGCTGATAAGAGCTGTCAAAAACCGTGCCGTCAATTAAAGTACCATGATAGTGCGTACGCACGGTAGAAGCAGCAGTCGGTTTTTCACCTTCGGCGGCAACTAACACTTCATATTGTAGACCTGAAGCGGTGGTAGTGACTTCTGCACGCTTAGCGTTTTCGGTTAAAAATACTTCGCCCGCTTCGGCTAAAGCCGCTGCTTTTTCTTGTTCAACCGTTTGCATACGCTCACTGATAACCGTAAAAGCAGCACGAATTTGATCTTCGGTCACTTCTGGCGCTTCTTCATTGTATGCTGCGGCTAAACCTGCGGCCACGGCAGTAATATCTAAGCCATCAAATGGACGATCAGCAAGCTGCTGACCCATCTGTAAACCAATACCGTAACTTGCGTGTTGCTCTAAGGTGGTAAATTTTGACATGCGTTCCACTTATCCTTGACGGATGGCGCTAAGCACCATCAGAGTTAAAATTGCGCTTATCTTACGCTAATTAGAAGAACTTGTCTCGCAAGACGATTGTAACTGTTGCCATACCGCGCGAACTTGCTGCTGATCTTGCTCAGTCAGTTCACCGCCTGCAATGGCTTGCGCCAAACTCTGCTCCACTTGCGCCACAATATCGCTGACGTGAAAAGGTTGCTCAGTAACCTGCAAGGTTCCCACCACTAAATCAACATGGCCGCGTAAGTAACCAGCAGCAAATAATTCATCATCGGTCGCAATGGGCACTAACTGATCAAAATAGGCTGCGGCCTGCTCAATAAACTGCTCGGTATGTTCTTGTTGCTGCATCTTAATGCTCATCCTCATATCCTAGACGGTAAATAACATAATCGTTGTAACCGGTTAACACACTGATCAAGCCTTGCAGCTCACGATCCAATGCGACATCGCCGGTATCGGCTAACAACGGCCGCCCATCTAATTGTTGTAACTTCGTTTTGGTGGCTAGTAAGAGAATGTTGTCACGGCCCACGGCACGGATCACCGCTGGGGATAGCTGCTGATTACCTCGACCAAACACATGGCCTTGTCCGCCTATCAAAGTGATAACTAACTTACTGGGATAATCTTTTACCCAATCAAGCAGTTCACTGGCGGTCACGTCTTGCGCTAATAGTTGGCCATTTTCAACTACATCTACCCCTAGCAGCGTGTTCTCTAAGCCTAGCTCCGCCATCACCGCGGCCACGGTTGAACCAGAGCCCATCACATAACGCACGTTATCTTCTAATTGGCTGGCTACATAAGCAGCTAAATCATCCAACACCAGCTCAGCAGATTCTTTGCCCGCCATTTTCACGCTTTGGACATAACGTAATTCAGCCGGAATACGCATTTCGCCATAACGCCGTGCTTTTACCACGCCTTGGCGAAAAGCCACTTCATCAATATCCATCACCGCCGCTTCTTGCTGGCTAACTAATTCACCCGCGACTAACTTGCTCAGTAACTTCCCTGCGGCCAGCGGTGATATGGCATACACGCCAGAGTGAATTTTACAACCAGCAGGAATGCCCAGCACCGTGGTGCGATCCGCTACCACACTGCAAACATTGCGCGCGGTGCCATCGCCACCTGCGAATAACAGTAAATCAACGCCCGCCGCTGCAATCAGCTCGGCAGCGTGTTCCGTATCCAGCGCTTGTGTAGGATGTTGTGTTGGGGTGTAACACACCTGATACTGAAAACCTAACTCGGCTGCCAAAGCCTCGCCCATGTCGGCGGCAACCGTGAGAATTTCAACTTGCTGCTGCAGTGGTAATAACTGCTCTAAACACACACGAGCCCGCGCACCCGCCATCGGCGTAGCGCCAAGCGCCAAGGCTTGCTCGGCCAGTTGATCGCTGCCTTTTAACCCCACGCTACCGCCCAAGCCGGCTAATGGGTTAATAATTAAGCCTAATCGAAATCGTTTCGCCATAACTACTGCTACCTATAGCTCGCTGCCTCTTAAAAGCAGGCGTATTGCAATTGCCGCGCATTGTACCTGCTAATCTGGCTATTTCCCAGCGATCAGCCGCCAGACCGGCGCATCGAACCCCGGTAACGGCCGGATAGCATTCGAAGGCTATTTCAGCAGACTTGCGGCAAGTCCGTCAGTGCTCTACAGTAAGTCGGCATTTGCGCCCAGCAGTTTGATTTTATGCGCTACACCAACTGTTTTATGCCGATTTTGCTACTTATCCTTGAATATCGTTTCTTATCAGGAGTTTTTATGACCTCGCTCGAACAGCAGTTTACGCATCACCAGCAGGCTTTTCATGCAGATCCTTACCCAAGCCTTGCCCGCCGCCGTCAGCGTTTAACTGCCTTAATGCGTGCTTTGCAGCAATTTGAGCACGCGCTATGCGAAGCCGTTGCCAGCGATTTTGGCCAGCGCAGTCATGATGAAACCCGATTACTGGAAATCGCGCCTTGCCGCCAAGGCTTAAAATATCAATTGCGCCATTTAAAAACGTGGATGCGCCCGAAAAAGCGGCATGTTCATTACACTTTTGCGCCAGCCACTAACCGGGTGATGCCACAGCCGCTGGGCGTAGTAGGTATTATTGTGCCGTGGAATTATCCGATATTTCTGGCATTGAGCCCTTTAATGACGGCACTGGCAGCAGGCAATCATGCCTTGGTTAAATTATCTGAATTTACCCCAGCAACCAATCAGGTACTGCGCCAATTATGCCAGCAAGCCTGTGCGGATAGCGTCAGTATTATTGAAGGCGATGCGAAGGTCGCCGCCGACTTTTCTGCCCTACCCTTTGATCATTTGCTATTTACCGGCTCAACCCAGGTTGGGCGTAAAGTGATGCAAGCCGCCGCCGCCAACTTAACGCCGGTAACCTTAGAGCTTGGCGGGAAAAGCCCAGTACTGATTGCTCCTGACGCCAACTTAGCACGCATCAGCGACCGCTTGCTATTTGGTAAAACGGCTAATGCCGGTCAAACCTGTGTCGCACCAGATTATGTATTAGTGCCTCGTGCCCAGCTGCCCGAGTTAATCAGTCTGCTCAAGAAGGGGTTTAAACGTTTTTACCCCGATTTCCCAAATGGCAGCTCATTCAGTGCGATCGTCAATCAGCGACAATATCAACGGCTCAGCCATCTTTTGCAAGAAGCGAAAGATGCCGGCGCAACCTTAATTTCCTGTAGCGAAGGCGGCAACGCGCAGCAGCGCTTATTGCCGCTGACTTTGGTAGTGGATGCCCCGTTAGCTTGTCAGTTATGGCAAGAAGAGATTTTCGGGCCGGTTTTACCGCTGCTGCCTTATGATGATATTAACGAGGCCATTGCCTTTATTCGAGAACGGCCTAAGCCCTTAGCCTTATACTTGATGAGCGAAAACTCAGCGTTAATTAGCCAAGTGCTCGAGCAAGTGCATGCGGGTGGCGTAGCCATTAATGATACCTTGCTGCAAGTCGCGCAAGATGATTTACCCTTTGGCGGTGTCGGGCCATCAGGCCTCGGCTATTATCATGGTCCAGAAGGCTTTTTACGGTTGTCGCACCTTAAAGCCATCCATGAAAAAGGCCGCTTTAGTAGCAGCCAATTTATTTATCCACCGTTTGATCGGCCGCTATTTCAAGCTTTATTACGCTGGCTCACCCGTTAAGGCGTTAAACCAAAGCCGCTTTAGGCATCTGTTTAGGTAAGCACCAAGCTAAGATGGCGGCAAAACATGCCGCTATCGCTGCCAGCACATAGGTTTGTTCAGCGCCTAAGCCGTTTTGCCAACTAATACCGCTGATATAAGCACCTAGCGCACCACCGCCACCGTATATAATACCGGCATAAAAAGCTTGGCCTCGCCCTCGCTGTGCCTTGGGGAAAAACTGCTGAATAAACTGCATAGCGCAACTATGGGCAATGGCAAAACTCCCTGCATGAAACAACATACTCAGCGCTAACAGCCACGGCGAATCAGCAACAAAAGCTAACATAAGCCAGCGGATCACCGTCAAACCATAACAGCAGGCCAACAACCGACGAAAAGAAAAACGCTGCAAAATACGTCCGGCATAATAAAAGGCGATGATTTCAGCCAGCACGGCTAAACCAATAAACAAACCGGTAAGGGTTCCGCTGTAACCCAGATCCCGGCTATACAGCGTAAAAAAGCCATAAAACGGCGCAAAGCTCATCTGTAATAAGAATGCCGCAGCCATAAACTGCCACAGCACCTTACTAGAAAACAACTCAGCAAAAGATAATTTGGGCTGATCTTTACTTGGTGGCGGTGGCATCGGCGGTAAATTAACCAAACTGAGTAACAACAAAAACAGAAACAACAATGCGGTGCCCGGCATAAACTCACTGCCAAAGCGCTGATAAAGCCAGCCGCCCAGCATGACTAATACGATATAACCGATACTGCCAAAGGTACGAATTTTACTGTAGCTGCCGGTATCATCATTTAAACTATGAAAAGTACAGATTTCCAGCTGCGGTAAAATCGCCGTCCAGAAAAAGCTGAATACCGCAAAACCCAGTAATAATGGCCAAAAGCCAAAATCGACTAAGCTGCTAAGCCAAGCGACAATAGCAATACCGGCGCCAAAGCGCATGATCCCTAAAGGATTAGCCGTACGATCAGCTAAGGTGCCCCAAAGCGCTGGGCCTACAATACGAGTGGCGGTAACCAATGCCAGTAACAAACCAATTTGTGGCGATTGATAACCGCGGCCATCTAAAAACAAGCCAAAATACGGCACAAAGATGCCCAGTACACCAAAGTAAGCAAAATAAGCCAGCGATAACGCTGGCTTGGCAGTTAATCTGAACACAATAATCGCTTATTCGCTGGGAGCTTGTTGACGAGCAATAGCAGCAATATCCGGCGTGGTTACCTGCACCATGGCATTTTGCGCGCGCTGTCTTAACAGGTGATCTAACAGCACAATCGCCAGCATCGCTTCGGCTACGGGTACAGCTCGAATACCAACACAGGGATCATGCCGCCCTTTGGTCACGATATCGACGACTTCACCGTCGGTATTAATGCTTTTACCCGGCACACTGATACTCGAAGTGGGCTTTAGTGCAATACTGACTAATAAATCTTGGCCGCTGGAAATGCCGCCTAAGGTGCCACCAGCGTGATTGGCACTAAAACCCGTTGGCGTTAATTCATCACGACCCGTTGAACCGCGCTGCTCGACCACCGCAAAGCCATCGCCAATTTCCACCGCTTTTACGGCATTAATGCTCATCATGGCATGCGCAACATCGGCATCTAAGCGATCAAACACCGGCTCACCTAAGCCAACGGGCATGCCGCTCGCCACCACATTAACGCGAGCACCGACCGAATCACCGTCCTTTTTCAGTTGCCGCATGTACTCATCTAAAGCACTGAGCTTATCTGGATCGGGGAAGAAAAATGGGTTGTTTTCAACTTCATGCCATTGTAATTGTTCCGCTTTTACCGGGCCAAGCTGGGCTAAATAACCGCGAATTTCAATACCACAATGCTCTTTTAGATACTTTTTAGCGATAGCACCGGCAGCCACTCGAATGGCCGTTTCCCGTGCAGATGAGCGGCCACCGCCACGATAATCGCGGATCCCAAATTTGTGCCAGTAGGTGTAATCGGCATGCCCAGGACGAAATAAAGCGGCAATATTCGAATAATCTTGTGAACGCTGATCGGTGTTTTCAATCAATAAACCGATAGAGCAGCCGGTAGTGGTATCGTTAAACACCCCTGATAATAGCTTCACCGTATCTTCTTCACGGCGCGCAGTGGTGTAACGCGACGTGCCTGGCTTGCGCCGATCCAGATCTAACTGCAGATCTTCAGCGGTCAATGCCATACCAGGTGGACAGCCATCAACCACTCCGCCAATGGCCGGACCATGACTTTCGCCAAAGGTGGTGACTTTAAATAACTGCCCAATACTGTTACCTGCCATTTATGCTTCCTCAAACAAATGTTGACTGTTGATAAGCTGCTGCTTTGTCAACGCGAAAACGCCCAGACCACCGCTGTTAAATTCCAGCCAATTAAATGGGACGTCTGGATATCTATACTGCAATTCAACCATACTATTGCCAACTTCACAAACTAAAATGCCCTGTTCGGTAAGATGAGCTGCCGCATCGCGAAGGATTTGCCGCGTTAATGCCAGCCCGTCCACACCCGAGGCTAAGCCTAATTCGGGCTCATGCCGATACTCTTCGGGTAAGTCATCCATATCTTCGGCGTCAACATAAGGCGGGTTGGTCACTATTAAATCGTAATGCTGGCCTTGTAAGGCGGCAAAGCCATCAGATAACACGGGAAATACCCGATCTTCTAATTGATGCTCCGCAATATTAATTTGCGCAACATTTAACGCATCAGGACTAATATCCACGGCATCCACTTGTGCATCAGGGAACGCATAAGCACAAGCAATAGCAATACAGGCAGAGCCGGTACATAAATCTAAAATAGCCGTAGGAGTAAAACCCGGTTCAAGTAAGTTAGCAAATTTGTTTTTAATTAATTCGGCAATCGGCGAGCGTGGGATCAACACCCGCTCATCCACATAAAACGGCAGCTCGCAAAAGTAGGCTTGCTGAGTCAGGTAAGCGGCTGGAATACGCTGTTCAATGCGTTGCTGCAGTAAATCGATAAACGCTTGGCGCTCATGCAGGGTTAAACGTACGGGCAACAGTTTGTCATCGGTCAGTGGCGGTAAAAATAGCACATGGGCTAACAGCACTGCCGCTTCATCCCAAGCATTGTCGGTACCATGACCAAAATACACTCCAGCCTGATGAAAACGACTTACTGCCCAACGTAACCAATCATGTACCGTGCACAGTTCTGATAAGGTCCCCTGCAACTGTTCAGGATGAAAAGGTGATAGCGGTTGCTCAGTCATGGTATGCTGCACTCCAGATTTTAACAAAATATTGATTAGACCCGCGCGCATGCAGAAAAAAAACTCAGCTAGCAAAACCCTTGATCCAGACGAGCTGGAACTGTTCCGGGAGTTTGTTGCTGGCACCCGCCCGCTTGAGCAAGACAAGATAGCGCCAGTTGCCAAACGCAGCAAGCAAAAACGCCCCAGCGCGGCCTCGAATAGCGCAACTGCTGAAAAGCTGTTCTTTTTCTCTGATGAATACGAAGTTTTTAGCGATACCCAAGGCAGCCTGTCTTATGTGCAAAGCGGTGATGATCCGCATTTAGCTGGGCGCCTGCGCCGCGCAGAAATCGAGCCCCAAGTCGTTTTGGATTTACATGGCATGACCGGCCAACAAGCGAAAACAGAATTAGCCGGGTTATTAGCTTATTGCCAGCAGCAGCAATTTAACTGTGCCTGCGTGGTACATGGCAAAGGCTTAGGGATTTTAGCGCGAAAAGTGCCTAATTGGTTAGTGCAGCATCCCAATGTGCGCGCCTTTCATACTGCGCCCAAAGCTTGGGGCAAACAAGGCGCTTTATTACTACTTTTGAAAATTAACCAAAGCACCGAGCAACAGTTTCGGGATTTGCCTGGCCGCTAAAGCCATTCGCCTTTTAGATTTCGGGTAATACCGACAACGCCAGTGGTCTATTTCGCTCTTGCACCACCCCCCTTGTCCTGGCTGGTAACTGATACAAGTTAACGAGGCGGTGCTAAAAATCGGGGTTTGGCCGGGTTCAGTAAAACTTTCGACTAAAAAACTCACCAACGGCATATGTGATACCAACAGCAGCTTGGCGTTGGGCTGGGCTAACAATAATGCATCAATTTGCGCTTTCACTGCTTCCGCTGGCGCATCAGGCACTAACTCGGGTATGAGTTTAAATTGGCATTCTGCGGGCTGCTGCTCTAACATTAATTCGGCTGTTTGCTGAGCACGCAAGTATGGGCTACTCCACACATAATCGAGATTGGCATAGACCGTTTTTAACCACAACGCCATTTGCCGCACATCGTTCTGACCGTCTGGTGTTAATTGTCGTAAGCTATCATCCGCCGCATAGGGCTGTGCTTCGCCATGTCGCATGATCACGAGATTTACCATGAAATTGTTACCATAATGCTGTTTTGTCCCATTGATTCGACTATTGAGCAAATTAGCATGCGTCAGGTGAAAATAGTGCGCTATGATAAAGAAAGTCTGTTGTCAGCGTAACTATCATTTGTGCATAACATAGCGTTTAGTTATTACTTATCGCTATGAAACTTTGGTCGGATAACCCGCAAACGTCAACAAGCCCTCATGCTAAATAAAGGAACCGCTTTGCAACATAATGAACTGATAAAAAGTCCAAATGACCCAAAGCAATACCGATATTTGCAGTTAGCTAACGGTTTACGTGTGCTTTTGGTTCACCAAGCTGACAGTGAAAAAAGTGCCGCCGCCTTAACCATTAATGTCGGACATTTTGACGATCCACAAGAACGAGAAGGTCTCGCGCACTTTTTAGAACATATGCTGTTTTTAGGCTCGGCACACTATCCGAACGCCGGTGAGTTTCAACATTTTATCAGTGAGCATGCCGGTAGTCATAATGCCTGGACCGGCACTGAACATAGTCATTTTTATTTTGATATTGAACACGCCGCTTTTGCGCAAGGCCTTGCCCGTTTTGGTGATATGTTTAGTGCGCCCTTGTTTAGTGCCAGCTACGTTGATAAAGAGCGGCAATCTATCGAAGCTGAGTTTTCCATGAAACTCAAAGATGATAGCCGCCGCATTTATCAAGCACACAAAGAAAGCATTAACCCTGCGCATCCTTTTGCTAAATTTTCAGTAGGGAATGCCCAAACACTCGCCGATTTACCAAACAACAGCCTGCAACAAGCCGTCAGCGAGTTTTATCAGCAGCAATACAGCACTAGCCGCATGAGTTTGTGTTTAGTTGGTCCTCAATCACTTGCTGAATTAGCCGCGCTGGCTGAGCAACATTTTGCGGCACTGCCAACGCATCTTCCGAAAAAACCTGCGGTACAGGTGCCATTGTATTTGCCTGAACAGCAAGGGATTCAATTAAATATCCGCCCCCATAAAAGCAGTAGCCGTTTGGTGGTCAGCTTTGCCATGCCTGATATTCAGCTATGGTACCGCTTTAAACTGGTGAGTTTTATCGCACATCTGCTGGGCGATGAAGGGCAACATTCTTTACTGGCCTATTTAAAAGAACGCGAACTGGTTAATCAATTAAGTGCCGGTGGCGGTATTGATGGCAGTAATTACAAAGATTTCACCGTTGCCTTTGAACTGACGGCCAGTGGCCGCGCGCATTATCGCGATATTGTGGCGGCACTGTTTAGTCAAATTAAGCTGCTAAAACAATCCGGGTTCAATCAGGCACTGTTTGTCGAGCGGCAACGTTTATTGCAATGGTCATTTCAGTTTTATGAGCCCAGTAGTGCTTTACAAACCGCGGGCGATTTATCGCTAAATATGCAGCATTACCCGCCTGAGGATATTATTTTCGGCGATTATCGCATGGAATTACCGCCCGAGGCGCTATATCAAGAACTGCTGGGGTATTTTTGTAGTGACAATATGCGCATTATGTTGGTGGCTGATGAGGTGCCAGTTAATTGTGAAGCGCGCTGGTATCATACCCCCTACAGTATTGTCCGTTTAGATAAGCAGTGGCTTGAGCAATTAAGCCAACAACCCCTTAAACGCGCCATGCAATTGCCAGCACCGAATCCGTATTTACAAACCGAATTATCGTTATTGCCAAACAGTGCGCATATGCCTTTACCACAAGCAGTATGTCAGCGTGATGACCTACATATTTGGTATAAAGCAGACACAGATTTTAACACCCCCAAAGGCCATATTTTTGTGCAGCTAACCCTGCCTAATAGCTGTCAAACCTTAACGCAGTTAGCTGCCTCTCGCTTGTGGGTAGAACTTGTACTGGATCGCTTTAATCAGCAATTGTATGCCGCGACTACTGCGGGATTAAATTATTATCTTCACGTACATCGTCAAGGTGTCAGTTTACAAACCTCTGGCCTGACTACGAACCAAATTCGTTTACTTAGCGATATTTTAAGCCAATTACCCGAGCCTGAATTTAGTGAGCAACGTTTCAATGAACTCAAACATCAACTGTGCCGACACTGGGAAAACAGTAGTAAAAATAAGCCGGTCGCGCAGTTATTTAGTCAGTTATCAGCCATTTTGCAGCCGCAAAACCCTGAGTTAGATTTATTACAACGCACCCTGGCGGCATTAAGCTTTGAGCAGTTTCAGCAATTTCAGCAGCAGCTTTTACAACAGATCCATTTGGAAGCTTTATTGGTAGGCAACTGGCCTACCGCGGCAGCGGCTGACTTACAGCAGCTATTAGTAACCTGGTTAGCGGCACAGCACTCTAGTGGCCCTGCGTTGCCTGCGCGGCAAAACGGTATTAAAGATCTTGGCCCGGTTTGGTTACAGAGTGTCGCCAGTGGTCAAACCGATCATGCTATTGTTATTTATATCGCAGCGCAGCAAAAAACGGCCGACCAAATGGCCTGCTTTATGTTGGCAAACCACGTGATGTCGCCACGCTATTTTCATCAATTACGCACAGAGCAACAATTAGGCTATTTAGTCGGCACCGGTTATGTACCGATTAATACCCTGCCAGGTTTAGCGTTTTACGTACAATCGCCCGACTCAACAGCAGATAAACTGTATGCCGCGACGGTAGCGTTTTTTCAACAGTTTTTAGAGCAAATTCAGCAGTTAACGTCTGACGAGTTCGCCGCATTAAAACAGAGTATGCTATCGCAATTGGCCGAGCGTGATACCAGTTTAGGCGCACGTGCCAAGCGATTGTGGCTAGCTCTTGGCCAGCAAGATTATCAGTTTAGTCTTACCGCAGATATTCAACAGGCCTTAGCAACGCTAAGCCGGCAAGCCTTTATTGCGTTTTTACAACAACTTCTCGCACCCGACTACGATGTGCTGTTTTTAGCAACCGATCCGGCACCCAGCAATAGCCATGTAAAAACTCTCTTGAAAACTGAATTGTTAGCGGGGCTGAATTTGCTTTGACAGCCTTGCTGATCTTCGTTAACTTAGCTTGAATATTCACAAAAACAATAATAAATGTCTTATAAAAAATTTACGCTTGGCAGTTTGATTTTATTGGCTTTTTTTTCGCCTTATCTAGCAGCAACAGTAATCGACTGGACCATCATTGAACCTTATCTGCTTTACACTGTGATGGCTATTGCCGTCGCAGGTTTTTTACTTGCCCAATTTAATCAGCGCCGCATGCGCACTTACCATCAAGCTTTAGCAAAAAGCGAAGAGCGTTTACGTTTATCCATTTGGGGTAGCGGTGATGAGTTATGGGATTGGAATATCGAAAGTGGCGAGCTGTATCGCTCCAGTGCATGGCTTGACCCCCTCTCTGTGCCGCCTGAAGGAAAAAACTTTCCTCCGAACAAAAATTTTATTCATCCACAAGATCTAGAACGCGTCAGTAGCGCACTCTCGCAGCATCTGGCCGGAAATAGCCCATTTTTTGAATCAAGTTATCGCTTACGCACGGCAGATGATAATTACATCTGGGTATTAGATCGCGGAAAAATTGTTGCCTATAACAACGAAGGCAAAGCACAGCGAATGACCGGCACGCTGAAAAACATTAGCCAGTTAAAACAAGCTGAAGCCAGAATGCAATTATTTGCACGCTGTCTAGAAAACATTTCAGATGCCGTGGTGATTTGCGATACCAAGTTTAATATTCTCGAAGTGAACCCCGCTTTTAGCAACATTACCGGCAATACTCGGGAAAGCGTGCTACAAACCCGCTTTAAACTTAGCTTGTATCCGCCGCGCTTCTTACAAGAAATTGAAAAAACCTTGGTACAAAAAAGGCCGCTGGAGTGATGAGATCCGTGAACTAAAAACCAACGGTGATTACTATCAAGCCGAATTAACCTTTGACGTGATTAAAGACGAACAAGGCTTTATCACTCAATATGTCGCCGTATTCTCTGATATTTCAGAGCGTAAACGACGTGATGCCGAACTCAATCGATTGGCCAACAGCGATACGCTGACCGGACTGCCCAATCGGGCGGTGTTTATGAATAAACTGGCCAGTCTAGTCAAAGATAACACCCAGCATGCACTTTTAGTGTTCGACTTAGACAACTTTAAGAAAATTAACGACTCACTTGGTCATGAACTAGGCGATGCGCTGTTATGTAAATTGTCAGAACGACTACATAACAACAAACTGTTCCGGCAAAGGCTATATCGGTTAGGTGGCGATGAATTTGCCATTTTACTGAGCAATACCAATGATATTCATGCCATTACCAGTCTTGCCAAAGCCATGCTGCAGCAAATTAATGCGCCTTTTGCTATCGAACAACATGAACTGGTCGTCACCAGCAGTATCGGTATCGTGTTGTTCCCAGAGGATGGCAAAGATCCGCAAGCGCTGTTACGCAACGCCGATACCGCGATGTATCACGCCAAAAGCGCTGGCGCGAATCGCTATCTATTTTTTAATGACACCATGAACAAACAAGCGGTTAAACGCTTGCAAGTCGAAAATTTAATTCGCCATGGTTTAAAAGAAGATCTGTTTGCGGTGTTCTATCAACCGAAAATGGACTTACTCAGCGGTAAAGTGGTCGGTATGGAAGCGCTGGTGCGCTTTATTACGCCCAAAGGCGGCTTAGTCAGCCCAGCGAGTTTTATTCCAGTTGCAGAAGAAACCGGACAAATTGTTGATATTGGTACTGTAGTCTTGCGCAAAGCCTGTTCAGATGTGCGCCGCTGGATTGACCAAGGGTTGTTTCATGGGCGGGTAGCGGTAAACTTATCGGCCAAACAATTTATGCTGCCGTTTTTGTGTGATCAAATCGACGATATTTTACAGCAAACCCAATTGGCATCTTATCACTTAGAATTAGAGATCACTGAAGGCACAGTAATGGAATCGCCAAAACTGGCCATCGATACGATGAAAAAACTGCGCGCTCGCGGTATTCACCTCGCCATGGATGATTTTGGCACCGGCTATTCATCACTAGCCTATTTAAAGCAATTCCCATTGAATACGCTGAAAATTGATAAAGCCTTTATCGATGATATGAACAGCGCCCGTGGCCGCAACATGGTGGATACCATTGTGACTATCGCGCATAACTTAAGTTTATCGGTGGTGGCTGAAGGCGTTGAAACCCTTGAACAATTAGAGCAGCTAAGAAAACTGCGCTGCGAAATTATTCAAGGGTTTTACTACAGTAAGCCACTGTCAGCAGACGATTTTGCAGCTTTTTTACATGAACAAAAAAAGCCCCGTTTAAGCCTGACAGCAAACGGTAATAATTGGTAGCAGCCAAACAGCAGACATAAAAAAAGCCCCTAAGGGCTTTTTTTAATCAGTATCTGTTTCAACGTAAGAGAAATCATCTGCTCCATCCGCAATACGTTTTTTACCAAATACGGTGTGGAACTTACGCTTTTCTGCTAAGCGTTGTTTGTACTTTAGCCAGGTCTTCTCATAAGGTGTCGTTGCTTCAGCTTCGCCGCGACAGACGAGCAGAAACCTCTCTTCCTCTTCGTTGACTGGCGCTCTAGCACCTTGATCCAGTTGCTGCATTGCCAAACCATGTTTCTCTAACAGATTACCCTCTGCCAGAGTAAAGCGCCCTGACCGGGTAAAACCACGTGGGAAATTCCGGTCATCGAAAAAGCGACGATTAGCGACAAAACTTTGCTGCATCACTTTTTTCCTCTCATCTCGTTGAATATCAAGCCAGCCTGTTTAAACTGTGCGGAGTATGGTTAACAAATTTCCTGTCGTAAAACAAAAATTTTTTATGCTTACGATAAATATCACAAAGGAATCATTTTGGATACTGAGTTATTAAAAACCTTTTTAGAAGTACAGCATACTCGACATTTTGGGAAGGCTGCTGAAAACCTCTATTTAACCCAATCGGCGGTGAGCTTTCGCATTCGACAACTGGAACAACAACTCGGTGTTCATCTGTTTGTGCGCCATCGCAATAATATTCAATTAACGGCGGCAGGTGCACGTTTACTGCCTCATGCCCAAACCATGTTAAGTGCATTACAACGCGCCCGTCAGGATGTAGCACAAAGCATACAACAGTTACAGCAATTATCACTTGGCGCAACAGCCAACTTGTGGGAAAGCGTGTTACTGCCGGTGTTTTTACCTTTAGCCGCCGCGAAACCCGATGTTACCTGGCGTACTGACAGTTTAAACCGTGAAGCCAGTACCCGCCAATTATTGGAACATCAATTAGATATTGCCATCTTATTTGATCCACCAAAAACCGATGAGATCACGCTGGTTAAATTAACCGAGATCCACTTACTGCCAGTCAGTAGCTGCAAAGAGCAACACGCTGCGGGCAAACCCGATGAACGTTATTGCTATGTCGATTGGGGGAGCAACTTTGACGTTAAACACCAGCGTCATTTTGCCGAGCAGCAAGTGGTGCAGTTAAAAACCAGCAGCGCCAGTTTGGCTAAAGCCTGGTTGTTACAACAAGGCGGTTGTGCCTATTTACCCGCGCAATTTGTCAGTGCCGAGTTGGCTGAAGGTACCTTAAAACCGCTTGAGGCAATGCCCAGCTTAACGCTCGACTTATATGCGGCCTATTTAACTGATAAAGAATATCAACCACAACTGCAAGCAGTGATACGCTTGCTCCAACAATGGCAAACCTAATACCGATTGACGAATTAAGGCCTGAAGATACGTGCGTTTTTGGTGCGGGCGCGATGAATGGCTAAACGTTTGTAACTGTTAAACAGCGGAAGTAATAAAGGCCCAGTGAATAGCGCCGCTATGGCCCATTGCAATGCTCGCATGCCACTGCGTAAGGCCGCAATGTATACGCCTATAACAACCATTAACCATACTACTGGCACTACAACCACAATTGCCCCCTTTGTTGCTTTACTGTTGATATGGGTCAGCCCTCACTGTGCTGTTGATTATAACAGCAATCTGCAGGCCTTCCTGTTAATCTTTAGTCGCATAAACGTAAAAAGGGCCCTAAGGCCCTGCTTACATAGTATAACCGCCCATAAGAAGGGCGATTGCTCTAACTTAGTTTGGATAAAACCGCTCGCCCTGCTCGGCCATTTTTAACAAACGTGGACACGGCGTAAAACGACTGCCAAAGCGGTTTTCTAACTGACGTAAGGTCGCAATTAAGTTATTGACGCCTAAGCTGTCAATGTACCGGAACGGCCCGCCTAAAAACGGTGGGAAACCAATACCGAAGATAGCCCCGATATCGCCATCCCGCGCTGAAGCGATAATACCTTCATCTAAACAACGTACTGCTTCATTTAACATTTGAGCCGTACAACGGCTGGCAATTTCATCCGCATTCAGCGCAGGAGCCACCGTAACACCCAGTACATTGTAAACCGATTCGTCCACCAGCTTTTTGCCTTTTTTCACTGACTTACCGTATTGGTAAAAACCTTTTTCTGTTTTCTTACCTTTACGACCGTCTGCCAGTAACTTCTCAAAAGCAGCGGGGGCAGTAAAACGCTCACCCAGTTCAGCGCTTAAGATCGGCGAAATTTTCGCGCCAACATCGATACCCACCTCATCTAATAAGGTAATAGGCCCGACCGGAAAACCAAACTTCACTAAAGCTTTGTCGATTTTCTCAATGGATTCACCTGCTAATAAAATATTGGCGGCTTCATTCATGTACAACGCTAAGATGCGATTAACATAAAAACCAGCTGCATCTTTCACCACAATCGGCGTTTTGCCTTGTTTGCGGGCAAAAGCAACGGTCGTCGCGATGGTCTGCGCTGAGGTTTTTTCATGGGCAATCACTTCAACCAATGGCATCTTATCCACGGGTGAAAAATAATGTAAACCAATTACTTGCTCAGGTCTGGCTGCCTTTTCTGCAATTTGATGAATAGGCAAAGAGCTGGTGTTACTGGCAAAAATGGTGTGTTCAGGGCAGTGTTGCTCAATGTCGGCAACCATTTGCTGCTTTAACGCCAAATCTTCAAATACCGCTTCTACCACGATATCAACATCATGAAAGCCGCTAAAGTCGGTGGTGCCGGTGATCCGCAGTAGCTGCTTTTGCATGTCGGTTTTGCGCATAAAGCGCTTTTTCACTTTTTTATTCAGCTGATCATAGGTGTATTTCAGCGCTGCACTAATACCCTTCTCGCTAATATCTTTGATGCGCACCGGTAAACCGGCTTTGGTCGCTGTGACGTTGGCGATACCGCCGCCCATCAAGCCACCACCAAGCACAGCGGCTTTATGAATTTTTTGAGGGATCACGGCGCCCGCGCCGGTTTCTTTTTTCATTTGCGTGGTAGCAAAGAAAATACTGCGCAGTGCTGCCGACTCGGGAGTCATACAAAGCTGACCAAAGGCTTTGGCTTCGGCGGCCAAACCTTGGCTGTAGCCCTGCTCTACACCCGTTTGAATAACTCGGATAATTTTTAATGCGGCTGGGTAGTTACCCTGCGTTTTGGCTAACGTTTGTTTTAACGCTTGCGAGAACACCAGCTTACGCCCAGGCGAGGTTTGCTCTAAAAGCTTGTTTAATAAGCTTTGCTTTTTAACCACTACCGGTGGTTTACCCGCCAAAACTTTTTTAACCGCCGCTTCTAACAAAATACTCTGCGGCACCACGTCATCGACCAAACCGGCTTTTTTTGCTTGCGCAGCACGCAGCTGTTTACCGGTTAAAATCATGTCTAAGGCTTTTTGTACGCCTACCAGTTTAGGTAAACGTTGCGTTCCCCCACTACCCGGTAATAAGCCCAGTTGCACTTCGGGTAAACCTAACACCGTTTTCGGGCTATCAGTGGCAATACGCGCATGACATGCCATGGCCAACTCTAAGCCACCGCCTAAACAAGGGCCGTGAATGGCGGCAACCACAGGCACACGCATCTGAGACAAACGGTCAAACATTTGTTGGCCCATTTGCGCAATCTTTTCCGCTTCGTCTGCACTTTTGCAGCTGTCTAACATGCTGATGTCGGCACCGGCAATAAACGAGTCTGCTTTGCCACTGATAAACACCACGCCTTTAATTTTGCTGTCGTTGGTAATTTTTTGTAGTAGCTGTTCAATTTCACTAGCGAAAGAGGCTTTTAACACATTCATGCTTTCGCCAACGATATCCATGGTCAAAATGGCCACCTGATCGTCGCGTACGGCTAAACTGAAGCTGTTGCTGTCACTCATTATTCTGTCTCCACAATCATTGCTGCACCCAAGCCACCGGCTGCACAAGCCGTAGTAAGGCCAACGCCGCCACCGCGACGGTTTAATTCATTCAGCGTTTGCACGATTAAGCGCGTGCCCGTTGCCGCAAATGGGTGTCCATATGCCAGAGAGCCGCCATTGACGTTAAATTTCGCCATATCAATCTCACCAATCGCTTGATCTAAGCCCAGCTGTTCTTTTGCAAATTTGCGGCTAGCAAACATCTGCATATTCGCTAGCGCTTGCGCAGCAAAAGCTTCGTGCATTTCAATTAAGGTGAGATCGGCTAAGTTCATGCCTGCCCGAGCCAACGCAATTGGCGTAGCGTAAGACGGCCCCATTAACATATCTTGCCATACGTCAATGGCCGCAAAAGCATAACTACGAATGTAGCCCAGCGGTTTATAGCCGAGCGCTTTAGCTCGACCTTCAGTCATCATCAATACTGCCGATGCCCCGTCAGTTAAAGGGGTGCTGGTAGCCGCAGTTACCGTGCCATGCGCTCGATCAAACACCGGCTTTAATTTGGCATAAGACTCAAGTTTAGAGTCCATTCGGATATTGTTATCCATGTCTAAAAAGCGGCTGTAAGGCTCAACATGCGCAGTCATCACTTCGCCAGCCATCTTGCCTGACTGCCAAGCCGCTGCGGCTAAGCTGTGTGAACGGTGCGCCATTTCATCTTGTGCTGCACGGCTAATACCATGGCTTTTGGCCATTTGCTCTGCCGTGTCGCCCATCGATAAGCCCGTGCTGTATTCTGCAATGGCCGGTGGCACTGGCATTAAATCTTTTAAACCTAAATTGCCCACGATGGCTAATTTTTGGCCAAGCGTTTTGGCTTTGTTCAAATCTACTAAGGCGCGTGCCAGTTTTTTACTGACACCAATAGGTAATACTGAACTCGAATCGGCCCCGCCAGCAATACCAACTTGGGTAATACCCGCCATCATCGACTCGGCAACACTTACCACCGATTGAAAACTAGTAGCACAAGCCCGTGTTACGCTGTAAGCGTCGGTTTGCACTGGCATACCGGTGCCTAACACAATTTCACGAGCAATATTGGGCGCTTCTGGCATTTGGATAACTTGGCCATACACCACCTGCTCAATTAAAGCAGGATCTAATTCAGTGCGGATCAATAATTCATTGACCACTAACTTGCCCAAGTCCAAGGCGGACACACCGTGAAACTCCGTTGCCTGTTTAGCAAAGGGGGTACGTAACCCAGCCACAATGGCGATACGTTCGCCCTGCCGAGTAGTGAGATTAATTGGCGCAGCCATAGTGATCCTCTTTTTGCAATTCTGTTTAATTACAGGTCTGACCTCTGAGTGTAGCTCGATTGTAACCACACTCAGCAAAAATTAAAACAGTTGTTTTAAGAGCGGTTTAATCGTTGCCATTTAGATTATCAATAATCAAAGGTCAACATGCCCCTTGCCCTTGTTTTCTTTTAACGGGAACCTTATAAAGGTTAGAACATCTTAGCTTAGCTAGCTTTGCCATTAATTGTGCAAAAATCATTCACTTATTGACTAAAAGACTAACATTATTATGGTTCAGGCATTTGCATCACTAAAAAGCTATTTAGACAGTCAAGTACTGGGGCAACCAGCACTGACCGAAGGGATCTTGTTGGCCTTACTGGCCAATGGTCATTTATTAGTAGAAGGGCCACCGGGGTTAGCGAAAACGCGCGCCGTAAACGCGCTGGCACAGGGTGTAGAAGCCGAATTTCATCGGATCCAATTTACCCCAGATTTACTGCCCGCTGATTTAACCGGTACCGATATTTATCGACCAGAGACCGGTCAGTTTGCTTTTCAATCAGGCCCATTGTTTCACAATATTATTTTGGCGGATGAAATTAACCGTGCGCCCGCCAAGGTGCAATCTGCCTTATTGGAAGCGATGGCCGAAAAACAAGTTACCGTTGGGCGTAATACCTACCCTTTACCGGAATTGTTTTTAGTGATGGCCACACAAAACCCACTTGAGCAAGAAGGCACATACCCCTTACCAGAAGCACAACTCGACCGCTTCTTACTGCATTTAAAAGTGGATTATCCTGATAGCCAAACCGAATTAGCCATTTTGCGCCTAACCCGCGCCGAAGCTCGGCACGAAGCGGCTGCTGCAGCAAAGCCGATAAGCCAAGCAGAAATCTTTGCCGCCCGCCAAGCAATTTTAAAGTTACACCTTTCCGAAAGCCTTGAACATTATATGGTGCAGTTAATTATGGCGAGTCGCCAACCTGCCGCTTACAGCAGTAAACTGGCCAGTTGGATTGGCTATGGCGCCAGCCCACGCGCTACCATCGCATTAGATCGCTGTGCCCGTGCCCGTGCTTGGTTGCAAGAGCGTGATTTTGTGACGCCTGAAGATATTCAAGCGGTGTTTCATAATGTGATGCGCCACCGCTTAATTCTGACCTATGCCGCTGAAGCAGAGGGCATCAGCACCGATCATGTGCTCGATGAAATTTTACAGCAGGTCGCTGTGCCATAAATGAACATCCCAGAAACCACGCCTTCACAATGGTTAGCAACCCTACAAGCCAGCGGTTACCAACTTGGTTTAGCTGAGCTGTTGTGGTATCAACGCCATACGCAACTTTTGGATCTGCGCCCAACGATTGCCATTCAAAGCAAATTGGCCGGCAGTTATTTGGCCAAAAGCAAAGGTCGCGGCATGGAGTTTGACGAAGTGAGGCATTATCAGCCTGGTGATGACGTGCGAGCGATTGACTGGCGTGTTACCGCACGGACCGGCAAGGTGCACACCAAGCTATTTCGTGAAGAAAAAGAGCGGCCGGTGTTTATTCTTACCGATCTGAGCAGCAGTATGCGCTTTGGTTCCACCTTGTTATTAAAATCTATTCAAGCTGCGCATCTCGCTTCGGTGATCAGTTGGCACAGCAAAGCACATGGCGATAAACTTGGCGGCATTGTCTTTAGTCAGCAGCAACATCGTTTACTCAAGCCGGCCAGTCGCACCCGTGGCGTACTGCGCTACCTGCAAGCCTTAGTCGATGTGCACCAAGCCGTCACCCCTGACCAAGGGTTATCCTTAGCGCAAGCGCTGGCCGAGGTACGCCGCTTGTTACGCCCGGGCAGTTTGTTGTATGTGCTGTCTGACTATAACGCTTTAGATGATGAAGCGATGCGCCATTTACAGCTGATCCGACAGCATAATGAAGTGCATTGCTGTCAATTGGTCGACCCGCTAGAACAACAACTGCCTGCCAAAGCGCAAGGCTCTGCCTTGGTGCAAGCCAATGCAGAGCCACTGTTAGTAGCACTTGGCGATCGCAAGCTGCAGCAACGCTATCAACAACAGCAACAACAAACCATGCAAAAAATGCAACAGCAACTCCAACAACTCGGCTGTAAATGGCTTAGTATCAGCAGTGCTGAACCATTATTAACCCAATTGTCGAGGGGTTATCATGGCCGATAAACACGATTTACTGCCGCAATTAGCAGATATTTATGAGCCTGAACTAGCCAGCAGTATGTTGCCACCACTGGGTTATTGGTTGCTCGCCTTGCTGGCATTAACGTTATTAGCCGCTTTATTATTTTGGCGCTATCGGGCAAAGCAGCAATCGCGGGTGAAACGCGCAGCACTGGCCGAATTGGCACAAATTGATTGGCAATCGCCGCAAGCCGCCACCGAATTAAATGTGCTGTTAAAACGGCTGTTAAAGCACTATCAACCTAGCCACCCGCTGTTAAGCGCCAGCACCGAGCAATGGCAAGCTTTTTTACAACAGCAATTACCGGCGCAGTTGCCGCTTCCGCCTTTGGCCACGCTGCTTTATCAAGCACCTGGGCCAGATAAAACGGCACAGCAACAGCAATTTTGGCTGGCAACCCAGCACATCATTAAACAATTAGATCCTGTACAAGGGTTTACTTCATTTAAGCAAGGCGGCACCCATGCTTGATCTCGCTTACCCTTGGTTATTATTAGCCTTGCCGTTACCGCTGCTGCTTAAGAAAAAACCGCAGCGCAATGGCAGTGCCCTTAATTTACCGGCTTTAGCTAAACTAGGCAGTGCCAATCAAGCCAAAGCCGAGCAGCGGAACGTCAGTCATTTTTTATTGGCGGTGATTTGGCTGTTATTAGTGATCAGTGCCACGCAGCCACGCTGGTTGGATGAACCGGTAAGCTTGCCACAGCCTGGGCGCGAACTCATGTTAGCGATTGATTTATCCGGCTCAATGGATATCCCCGATATGCGATTGGAGATGGGAAATACCACCCGATTAAAAGCCATGAAAGTGGTGTTGGGTGAATTTATTCAAGCGCGTCAAGGAGATCGTATTGGTTTAGTGCTATTTGCCGATGCCGCTTTTCAGCAAACCCCGCTGACGTTTGACCTAGCCACAGTGCAGCAATTTCTTGATGATGCCGTTATCGGGCTGGTTGGGCAACGCACTGCCATTGGTGAGGCCATTGGCTTAACGGTAAAACGCTTTAATAATTTTGAGACCAGCAATAAAGTGCTGATTTTACTCAGTGATGGTGCAAACAATGCTGGCGATATTCAACCCCGAGAAGCATTGCAACTGGCTAAAGCGGCGGGCGTAAAAATTTACACGGTGGGGCTAGGTGCAGAACAAATGATCCAGCAAAGCCTGTTCGGACAGCGCAATATCAATCCGTCGCAAGATTTAGATGAGCCCTTGTTGATAGAATTAGCTGAAAGCACCGGCGGACGTTACTTTCGTGCTCGTAGCCCGCAAGAATTACGAGAAATTTATCAGTTATTAGATGAACTCGAACCGATTGAGCGTGAAGAGCTGACCTTTCGGCCACAGCGCAGCCTGTTGCATTATCCGCTGGCCCTCGCCTTGCTTTGTTCATGCTTTTTAGCGGTTCGGCGTATCAATTGGTCTGGAGTAACGAAAGATGTTCGCTGACTTTCATTTTTTACGACCTTATTGGTTACTGGCGCTGCTGCCACTGGCACTTCTTTGCTGGTTACTGCAAAAGCGGCGACAAGACACTAGCCCGTGGCAACAACTGATTGCCCCGCATTTGCAGCATGTGATGTTGTTGGGCCAACATATTCAGCAACGTCAACCTTGGGCGCTACCACTGTTAGCCAGCTGTTGGTTGCTGACCGTATTAGCGTTAAGTGGCCCCAGCTGGCAGAAACTGCCGCAACCGGCATTAACAGTGAAAAAAGCCACAGTTTTAGTCATGGATATGTCGTTATCAATGCGGGCAACAGATCTCACGCCCGATCGCCTGACACAGCAACGCTTTAAAGCTTTAGATTTCATTGATTTGCTGCAAGAAGGTGATTTGGGTTTAATCAGTTACGCCGCCGATGCCTTTGTCATTTCACCACTGACGCCGGATCATAATAATATCCGCCTGCAAATTCCTACCCTACGGCCAGAATTAATGCCCGCTCAGGGCTCTAATGTGCTACGCGCGCTAGAGCAAGCCGCCGAGTTATTAGAACAAGCCGGTTATCCCAGCGGTGAAATTGTACTGTTTACCGACGGCTTTGATGCTGACAGTTATCAGTCTATTCAGCAATTACTTAACAATTGGCCACATCAATTAGCCATCATGGCTTTTGGTCAAGCCGAAGGTGCAGTGGTGCGTTTAGAAAATGGCGAACTGCTAAAAAATGCTCAAGGCGGTGTTGTGATGCCTCGTGTCCCTCTTGAACAACTGCGCGTTCTCGCTCGCCAAGCCGGCGGAAGCTTAGTGCAAGCCGGTGCCGATAATGCGGATTTACAACAACTACTTAAACAAAACCAACAGCAATATGATGACAGACAGCCACAGCCCCTGATGACAGGCGATCAATGGCAAGACAATGCTGTTTATTTGGTATGGTTACTCTTACCCTTAGCACTATGGCTAGCGCGTAAAGCACCCATTTTAGTGATTTTGCCCTTGTTATATCTGCCACCAGCAGATGCCGTAAGTTGGCGTGATTTATGGCAAACAAGACAACAGCAAGCCGTAGAGGATTATCAACAGCAAGACTATCAACAAGCTCAACAGAAGTTTCGTGATCCTTTATGGCAAGGTAACGCCGCTTACCGCGCCGAAGATTATGCCGCAGCAGCAGAAGCCTATCAGCGAGCCAGCAACGACGCCCCCTCCGTTGATAGCTGGCACAATTTAGGTAATGCCTTAGCGATGCAACAGCAATATGAAGCTGCTTTAGCGGCTTACGAGCAAGCACTGGCGCTTGACGGCGAGGCGCCATCACCGGCGGCCAATGCTGAGCTAATGCGCAAGTTGTTACAACAACAAGAGCAAGAACAACAACAACAACAGGATCAGCAACAGCAAGATAAACAACAAGGTCAGCAAGACGGCGATGCTGCCGACGACGCGTCATCTGAAAAGCAAGACGCTGAAGAGTCGGCTGAGTCCGAGCAAAACTCAGCAGAAGATGGCAGTGCCGGTGATAGCAGCGCACAAGCCGAGCAAAATGCTGAACAGCAAGAAGACGCCGCACAACGAGAGCAACAAGCCGCGCAGCAAGCAACAGAACAGCAACCCGGCGACGAACCGCCAAGCAATAAACAGCAAGTTGTTACTGAAAACTGGCCCAATGCCACGCCAGAACAACAACAAGAGCTAGAAAATCTGCTGCGCAAAGTACAAGACGATCCGGGTATTTTACTGCGCAATAGAATGTTATTAGAACATCAGAAACGTCGTACTCAACCCCCTCCAGGAGCTCGTCAGGAATGGTGACATCGGTATTTAATAGCTTTATTTTTCTGTTACTGGTTATGAGCATGCCGCTAGCGGCCTTTAGTTCACTGACCAGTGAAGTGGATAAAAACCCGGCACTGGCCGGTGAAGCCATCACCTTGGTTGTCACGGCAGATAGCCGTTTATCGGCTGACGCCTTAAATTATCGGCAGTTAGAGCAAAACTTCCGCGTAATGGCACCGTCGGTTAGCCAAAGCAGGCAAATTATTAACGGCCAAAGCAGCCAAAGTACCCGCTGGTCACTAACCTTATTTCCGCTTAACAGCGGCGTGTTCACTATTCCGGCCTTTGAAATTAACGGTATTCGTTCTTTACCCCTCACCGTCGAAGTATTAGACCAACCCATAAAAAAAGATGCCTCACGCGAGCTGTTTGTTGAAGCCAATTTAATTGCCACCAATAACGTCTATGTGCAACAAATGTTGTATTACGATGTGGTGATTTATTTTAGCGGTGATTTACAGCGCGGCACCTTAACTGAACCGCAACTCGAAGGTGCTGAGATTAAACGAGTGGGTCAAGATGCCGAAGGCAGCGCTATCGTTAATGGTGTGCGTTATCGCACTATTACCCGTCGTTATAGTGTTATCCCGCAGCGCAGCGGAGATATGGTGATTAACCCGCCGGTATTTACCGGTGAAGTGATTGATCGCGATAACAGCAACTACAATTATTTTGCCCGCAGTAAAACCGTGATGCAGGAAGCCAACCCCATTACCCTGCAGGTATTACCTCAACCAGATAATTTCCCTGGAAATTGGCTTGTCGCCGGTTTAGTCACACTGACAGAAGAGTGGCAACCCAATAACACCGAATTAGTGGTCGGCGAGCCAGTTACGCGGATCATTACCTTATCGGCAGTCGATGTGTCGCCCAGTCAATTACCCGAGTTATCTCAGCAACTGCCCGCGCAATTACGCTCATATGATGAACAGCCGCAAAGTGTCGGCGCTGAACGGAATGGCCGTTTGGTCGCGCAAAAAGTCTTTACCACGGCTTTAATTGCTAATGCTGAGGGGGAAGTCACACTGCCAGAAATTAGTTTGGCTTGGTGGAATAGCCAAACGGATCAATTACAAACTACAGTGTTACCTGCACGTACATTCAAGGTTATTGCAGCAGCAGGTGCTACACCTACTGCCAACACGCTGCCTGCGCCAATGGCTACCACACCGTCAGTGGCTAGCAACCCTTGGCAATGGAATTACACCTCAAGCTTAATCAGCCTGCTCTGGCTTGCATCAATGCTGATCGCGCTTTACTTTTTAAAATCACGGTCTGCGCAACCAGCAGCTTTAAACACAGTACGCAGCGCCAAAGTGATGGCGGATAATCGCTTGCTACAACAAGCCTGTGCCGTAGGTGATGCAGCAACAGCGGCACAGCAATTACTCCTTTGGGGGCAACAGCAATTTGGCACTTCGATCCGCTCTTTAGGGCAGTTAATGGGCCACCTACAAGATGAGGCGTTATTAGCCGAGTTAAAGCAGCTGGAACAACAACTGTACAGTAACACCGACAGCCCGTGGCAGGGCAACAGCCTTTATCAGCAATGGCGGCAATGGCAAGCGCCAGCAAAACAGCATACGCCGCAAGGGCTGGCGTCACTTTATCCTTGATAAATTGCGGTTAACCCCATAATAACGTACTGAAAACCCAAAGCCCCTGTATTAGCTACCGGGGCTTTACGTTAGAATGACCAAGAGCTGAGACCGCGTTACTGAAAATGACTGGTATCTAAGCAGCCTAGTTGTTAACATTTAAAGTGATTTGACTTTTGCTGATGGGGATCGAAACGGTTGTCGCGTCAGCAAACGTCAGCTCAATCATCATTATCGCGAGATACTCTCAAGGTTAATCACCTGGTCAGTTAACCTCGCTGTAATGCCAAATAAAACTAAAAAAGGAGCTCGCGTAGTGGAAACTGCCACCCTAATATCTTTGGGTATTTATTTTCTTGCCATGATCGGCATCGGTTTATATTCCTACAATGCCACAGATAATGATGTTTCAGGCTATATGCTCGGTGGTCGTAAACTCGGTCCTGGCGTGACAGCGCTCTCTGCCGGTGCCTCTGATATGAGTGGTTGGATGTTAATGGGCTTACCCGGCGCCATGTATGTTTCTGGCCTTAGTAGCACCTGGATAGCGGTCGGTTTATTAATTGGTGCTCTACTGAACTACCTGATTGTTGCGCCAAGGCTGCGGGTGTATACCGAAATAGCCAATGATGCGATTACCATTCCGGATTACTTTGAAAAACGTTTTGAAGACAAAACGCGCATGCTGCGTATTGTCTCTTCTTTAGTTATCGTTATTTTCTTTACGCTGTACACCTCTTCAGGTGTCGTGGGCGGCGGTAAATTATTCGAAAGCTCGTTTAATCTTAACTACGAACTGGGCCTGTATATTACCGCGGGCGTAGTGGTTATTTACACCCTGATTGGCGGCTTTATGGCGGTTAGCATTACCGACTTTGTGCAAGGCTGCTTAATGTTTATCGCTCTGGTATTAGTGCCTATCGTGGCGATCGATCACCTTGGCGGGATCAGTGAAGTTAACCAAATTGTCACTAACATCAACCCTGATTTAATGAATTGGGTAGCCGGCAGTTCAAGTTCTGGGAATCATCTCAGCGCTCAGTTGGGGCTTGGGCTATTTTGGCCAGCCGCATATCATCGTACGCTTTATGGCTATCCGTTCGGTTAAAGATATCAAAATGGCTCGTCGTATAGGCATGAGCTGGATGTTTGTGACCATCGTCGGTGCCATTACTACCGGTTTTGTGGGTATTGCTTATGTGGCGAAAACCAAAATGGACATCGCCGATCCTGAAACCATCTTTATTGTCTTCTCACAGTTTTTATTCCATCCGCTGATCAGTGGTTTTTTACTAGCGGCTATTTTAGCGGCCATTATGAGTACCATCTCATCACAGCTGTTGGTAACGTCGAGCTCGTTAACCGAAGACTTTTATAAAACCTTTGTGAATCGCAGCGCCACCCAAACAGAATTAGTGGTGGTGGGTCGTTTATCGGTATTATTAGTGGCCTTAGTGGCTATCGCGCTAGCCTACGATCGCGATAGTTCAGTACTGCAATTAGTAAGCAATGCTTGGGCCGGTTTTGGTGCGGCCTTTGGCCCTCTGATTATCATGAGCTTGTATTGGCCACGCATGACGTTTGCCGGTGCGCTTAGCGGAATTATTGTTGGTGCGGGCACCGTATTATTGTGGATCTACTTACCTATCAGCATTAATGGTCAAACGCTAAGTGCGACCATGTACGAAATTGTACCAGGGGTGATCCTCAGTACTTTAGCCATTATTGTTGTCAGTTTAATGGGTAGAATGCCATCAGAAAGTGTACAGCAGATGTTCACTAAGATGCTCACCACCCTAAAAGCAAACACTTAATGCGCTTTAATCGAAACAGCCAGTGACAAAACAGGCTGTTTTTACTGATTGTGCTGAAGATACGCTGGCTTTCATAGCCAGCGTTTTGTTACATTAAGCAAAGTTTACTTGTCGGAGAAACCTCACGAATGTTTTTTTATGCCGCTCGCCAACCCATCTTGGACCGTAATAAAGCGCTCTTCGGCTACGAATTGCTATTTCGGGATGGCGTCGATAACGCATTTCCAGACATTGATGGTGATGAAGCCACGTCAAAAATGATTGAAGGCAGTCAATTTGCTTTTGGTTTAGACGACTTTCTGGGCGATAAGCCGGGCTTTATCAACTTCACACTAGAAACACTGCTAAAAAAATACCCCAGTATGCTGCCAAAAGAACAGGTAGTCATTGAAGTACTCGAAACGGTGCAACCGGGCAAACGCCTGCTAGCAGAATGCCAGCAACTTAAAGAGCAAGGCTATGTTTTGGCACTCGACGATTACGAGCATAAACATGTTTGGCGGCATTTTTACCCTTATATTGATATTATCAAAATCGATTTTCGCAGCACCAATAGCGAACAAATTGAAGAGATAAAAACGGCGATTGCCGACTTTCCGAACATCAAGTTATTAGCCGAAAAAGTAGAAACTATTGAAGAGTTTCAACAAGCTATGGATCAAGGTTTTGCCTACTTCCAAGGTTACTTTTTCTCTAAACCGGAAATGATGCAAGCCAAAGCGCTTTCTCCTTCACAATTGGCTTTAGCTGAGCTGTTATATGAAACATCAAAGGCCGATATGGATTTAGTGCAAATTGCCGAAGTGTTTAAACGCGATGTGACGCTTTCATATAAGCTATTACGTTATAGTAACTCGGCCATTTTCCGCCGCCGCACTGAAATTGATACCATCAAGCATGCCATCGTAGTGCTTGGTCAAGTTGAGTTAAAGAAATTTTTATCCTTATTATTTACCGCGCAAATCAGTACCGACAAACCGGCTGAACTGATGCGAATGGCCATGACTCGGGCAAACTTTGCTGAAGGCTTAGCGGCATTATCGGGCACAGTACCGTTAGAAAAAGCTTTCTTAACCGGGATGATGTCGTTAATGGATGCGATTTTAGATGAGTCAATTGAAAGCGTGATGGAAAAATTACCGCTGTCAGCTGATATCAAAGACGCATTAGTGAATAAAGAAGGCGTGCTTGCCGATTATATTCGCTTAATTGAGTATTACGAAACGGCGCACTGGACGGAAGCGACGAGCACTATCAAACACCTGAATTTACCGGTTGAGAAAGTACCGGATGCGTATCATCAGGCTGTGCAATGGGCTAACGAACAAATGAAAGCCTTAGGCGAAATCGCCTAAGGCTTTGCTTTAACCCTTAGTCAAAACTGACATATTGCGCCACGCGTGCCGCCAGTTTTGGGCCAATGCCTTTTACTTTGGTCAGATCCGCTTCATTGCTAATAGCACCATTTTCATTAATGTGCGCCACTATCGCTTCTGCTTTCACTTTGCCTAAACCTGGCACGGCAACCAATTGCTCTACACTGGCTTGATTCAAGCGTAATTTAGTGGTCGCTTGGCTAGCGGTCGCTTTAGTCACTTCTTGAACATTACTATTGGCTAAACTGTGGTTAGCTACCAATACGGCAGTAGCTAGCAATGTGGCAACAATAACATTTTTCATAACAGCTTTCCTCCCGAAATGGCTGGATGCCGCAGCAGTAAACACTGACATAACCTTACTTACCTACCAGAGTCGGTAGCCGCTGGTAGCTACAACATTCGCAAAGCGGACATCGCAAGCAAAATTACCGACCGCATTAAATCTAGACGCAGAAAAATATTTTGCAACTTTATTTTAAAAAATTTAATTAAATAGCTACATTCACATTCAGGTTGAATTAAGCCATCAACGCCTATTCTTCGCACATTGCTGATTGCCGCCACTAGAATATTTCAGTACATTAGCAAGAATACACAAACAGATTATGAAGTTAGACATAAATCAGCGGTTAGCTTATGCCAATCACAGCGTATTACTTTGTGGCTTCTACAGTTTAAACAAGGCCTGTAGTTAACACACCTTACCAGTCGTAGCGGTGTTCCACACTGTCTAGGGGGTTGAATAATATGACAAAAATACTCACGATTTTACTTAGTTGCAGTTTGCTGCTGGTGCTTGTTGCGCCCTTGCAAGCAAACGATAGCGCTATGTTGTTGAGTGATAACAAAGAACCTGCAAAACAACCCACTTTATTACCCACAAAAGACATTACGAAAGAAACTGCAGCGCAACTCGCAAAACAACGTTTTCCTGGCCGTATCCTCAAAGTTAGAGCAGAATCTCGACAATATCGTGTACGAGTAATGCAAGATGATGGTCGAGTTGTTAATGTTATTGTCGATGGCCGCAGCGGCCGTGTTAAAAGGGAAGATTAAGCATGCGAGTTTTAGTCATCGAAGATGAAAAATTATTAGCCAAGCAAATTAAGAACGACCTGCTACAACAACAATTTAGTGTTGATCTGGCGGTAGATGGTGCCGAAGGTTGGTTTAAATTATCCGAATATCCTTATGATCTGGCCATTATTGATTTGGGTTTACCCAAGTTAGACGGCTTATCGGTGATCCGCAAAGCGCGTAAACAAGAATTAAAAACCCCCATCATCATTTTAACAGCGCGCGGCAGCTGGCAAGAAAAAGTGGAAGGTTTAGATGCTGGTGCTGATGATTATTTAACGAAACCCTTTCACAATGAAGAGTTATTAGCCCGTTGTAACGCACTGATCCGCCGCGCAGCCGGTCAACCGGATCCAACTCTGAGCTCGGGCCCAATTTCTTTAAATAGCCGCACACAACAGGTGTGGCTGGGTGAAAACGAAGTGAGTTTAACCGCCTATGAATATAAAGTGCTAGAGTACTTTATGCTCAACCCAGGTAAGGTGATCTCTAAAACTGAACTAACCGAGCACATCTACGATCAAGACTTTGATTTAGACAGTAATGTTATTGAAGTTTTTGTACTGCGGTTACGTAAAAAACTCGACCCCGATGCTGAGTTAAAACCGATCGAAACACTGCGTGGTCGGGGTTATCGCTTTAATTTACAAGTGAGTAAATGAGAGTTATCCCTCTTAAGCTCCGTCAAGGGCTGGTAAGCGCAGTTTTATTAGTATTGCTGCTGCCCAGCTCTTTTTTGGCTATTGAGCAAGCCTTTCACACGCAGCTATTAACCAATGCGGAACAAAAAATGGAAGTACATATGTACGCCATTTTGTCTGAGCTTAACTTGGTTAATAACAAAATAGAATTAACCAACAACTCGCTGGCCCCAGACTTCTATCGGCCAGACTCGGGTTTAAGTGCTTATGTTACCGACGGCAAACAGCTTTTATGGCAATCCGACTCTTCGCTTAATCAAAGCTTTCGTGTGCCAGACATTACCTTAGTGCCAGGGCAGCATATTTTTTATGCTGAACAACAGCAAGACAGCCAATTTCAAATTCTCAGTATCGCTTTTTTGTTTGATTCCGGTGAAAGCGCTCGCCCGCTCGCCATTCATGTGGTGCAAACCGCAGAATTGTTACTTGCACCACACAAAAGTTTCCGCTCAACGCTATTACGTTGGTTTATTGGTATTGCACTAGGTTTATTACTGCTTAGTATTCTGGCTTATTACTGGACGACTAAACCATTAACCCGCTTAGACCATGAAATCAGACAACTTGAACGCGGTAAACAAGATCACTTAATGGGCAATTATCCGTCTGAGCTAAATGTTATTAAAGAAGATCTTAATTTATTGTTAGCCAGTCAAAACCGCCAAAAGCTGCGCTATCGTAATCATTTAAGTGACTTAGCACATGCCTTAAAAACCCCGGTAGCCGTGCTAAGAACCTCCCCTTTAGCTCAGCAGCCTGAACTAAAAGAACAAATTGACCGCATTACTGCGATGATCGAGCATCAGCTAAAAAAAGCCAGCAGCTCAGGTCAGGATATTTGGAAAAAAGAAACGCTGATCTTACCACTACTGGAAAAGCTAATTAACGCCCTACAAAAAATCTACCGTGATAAAGACTGTGAAATTGAGCTAGTGTGCAGCGAAGAGGCCTTTTTCCGTGGTGATGAAACCGATTTAATGGAAGTATTGGGTAACTTACTGGATAACGCCTGTAAAGCCAGCCGTCATCAAGTTCGGGTAACTATCGGCCAACAACCCTTTTCAATTATCGTCGAAGATGATGGCCCTGGCATTGCGAAAAAAAATCGCCAAGAGCTGTTTCAACGTGGCACACGACTCGACACCTATGTCGAAGGCCATGGCGTCGGCCTATCTATCGTCTCTGAGCTGGTAAACTCATACTCAGGCAACATTACCATCAGCGACAGTGAGTTAGGCGGTGCCTGTTTTACTCTTGTATTTAATGACGATGCCTAAATACCTAAACAAATTACTGTACTGATTGATCGCAGCGCGTTAGCGTAGCGTAAGCAGTTAAAATTAATTAAGGGTATTATTATGGATCTTAATCCGGCAACAATTAGAATCAAAAACCTGCGCTTACGCACTTACATCGGCATTAACGAAGATGAGATTGCGAACAAACAAGACGTGGTCATAAACGCTAAAATTGTTTATCGCGCTGAAACAGCCGCACAAACCGATGATATGGCTAACGCGCTAAATTATCGCACCATCACTAAACAAATTATTGCCCTGGTTGAAAACAATCGCTTTGGTTTATTAGAAAAACTCACCTCTGACGTCCTTGCTTTAGCCAGTGCGCATGCCTCTGTTAGCTACGCTGAAGTGGAAATCGACAAACCGCACGCCCTGCGTTTTGCCGATTCTGTTTCGCTAACCTTATCGGTTAACAAATAACCCGCTATACTTCAATAAAGGTTGATGTGTTACAACTGTTTGTAACAACAACGTAAGTAAGGATACCTGATATGCAGATCCTCATTACGGGCGGCACCGGCTTAATCGGCAGTGCTTTAGTAAGGCTTTGGCAAGCTGAGCATAAACTGCTTATCCTCAGCCGTACCGGCCGTAAAAGTGCTAACAGTAACATTCACTATATTAATGCCCTTTCAGAAGTGGATTTTAATACCATTGATGTGGTGGTGAACTTAGCGGGTGAGCCCATTGCGAAGCGCCGCTGGAGCGAAAAACAAAAAAACCTTATTTGCCAAAGCCGTTGGCAGCTTACTGAAGCACTTAGCAAACTGATCAGTCAAGCTTCAACGCCTCCAAAATTGCTGATCAGTGGCTCTGCTACGGGTTATTATGGCCGGCAGGGCAACACTGAGATCACCGAAGAATACGATGCTTTTTTCCCTGAATTTACCCACGATATTTGCGCGAAATGGGAAAACTTGGCGATGCAAGCCAGTAGTGATAAAACCCGCGTAGCGTTGTTACGTACAGGCATGGTGTTAGCCGAAGACGGCGGCGCACTAGCCAAAATGTTACCACCTTTTAAAATGGCATTAGGCGGGGTCATGGGCGACGGCACACAGTATATGTCGTGGATCCATTTAGACGATATGGTTAATCTT
Source organism: Alishewanella sp. HL-SH05 (assembly GCF_052655985.1). The sequence continues at coordinate 1,571,078 of NZ_CP199753.1, read as the reverse complement.
ATCAACTTTATTATGCAACACGACGATATAAGCGGCCCGGTGAATGCCGTAGCACCGCGCCCAGTAACCAATAAAGTGTTTACCGCTGAATTAGCTAAACGTATAAAACGCCCTGCGGTATTACCGATGCCGGCGTTTATGGCCAGCTTGTTGTTTGGTGAAATGGCCGACATTTTGCTATACGGGCAACGCGTGGTGCCGCAAAAACTGCTAAAAGCCGGTTTTACGTTCCGCTATCCGCAGCTATCGCAGGCATTAGCCGCATTAACATTGTGACGTCAAAGCAAAAAGCCAAAAAACAAAAACCCCTAACATATGATTAGGGGTTTTTAGTTTTAGCAGTTTTTGTTGGCTTACCCAGCCATTATCCTTGTAGCACTCGGCGGATCAATACCGCACCTGGCACTTGCAATAAGCGACGTAACTGCCACCAGCCCAAAGCAGACACTAGCAGCGCACCACTGAGCGGCCCCATCCACCATAAGGCATAATGAAAACTAAAGGGTAATTCAAACAAGCGCTGTTGCAGGGTTAATAACAACACTTCTGCCAGCACTGTGGCAAACAAGCCCGCTAACGCCCCCAAAAAAGTAAACTCTAAGATTAGCGCATTGCGTAAAAAAGCATAACGCGCGCCAAGGGTACGCAATATGGCTAACTCTTGCTCGCGTTGCTCTAGGGTTGCTTGCACTTGTGCTACCAGTACCAACGCCGAAGCCAAGATAATTATCAGTAATATAAAGCTAAGTGCGACGGTGACTTGCGCAATAATGTCTTGCACCTGTTTGATTATCGCCTCGACACTTAATACGGTGACCGTGGGCATCAAACGCGCTAACTGATTAACGAGCTGATAGCGATCCGGCTCGATATAAAACGCCGTGATATAGCTAGCCGGAAAACCTGCTAACAAATCCGGGCTTAAAATCATGTAGAAATTTGGCTGCAAGCTGTTCCAATCTACCTGCCGAATGCTGCTGATCTTTGCCGAGACCATTTGCCCGCCAATAGAAAACTGCACCTGGTCATCTAATTTCAAACCTAAGCGCTCAGCGAGTTCCTGCTCTACCGACACCTCACCGCGACTTTCAGTTGAAAACCAGTTACCACTTAAGATTTTATTGGCTGTAGGTAGGGTGGATAGCCACGTTAGGTTTAACTCTCGCCCAACCCCCGTGCGTTGTTCAGTGCGATCTTCTTTTGTGGCTTCATCGCGCATTTGCTCTTGGTTCACTTGCACTAAACGCCCCCGCACCACCGGATAAAACGGCTCAGATTGCAGTTGATGCGCTTTGGCAAAGTCTGCTAATTGGCTACGCTGCGCTTCGCTGACATTCACCAGAAAGTGATTGGGAGCACCTTCTGGGATCTGCTGTTGCCACTGTCCAATTAATTCGGCGCGCACAAAATACAGCAACAACGCCAAGAACAAGGCTAAAGAAAAAGTAATTAACTGAAAGCTATTCGCCCATAACCTGCGGCGTAAATTGGCCAGTGCCAGCTTGCCAGCACTGCTTTGGCCCGCGGCTACCGGTTTAGCGGCTTTCACCATTAAGGCTGCGATTCCTAATAGCGTACCGACGAACACCCCACAAACTAAAAACAAGCCGATGCTAATTAACCATTCACCTGAAAATAGCCACATTAAACCGAATACCGCGACGGCGCCGGTGATAAATTGCCAACGATCAAACACCAGCTGCTGCACTGGTTGTTTTAGTACTTGGATAGCTGGGGTGATGGTGAGTTGCCATAAAGGCCGAGCGGCAAACAGTAAGGCACATAAAATACAGGTTAGGCTACCCAGCCATATTGGCCGCAAACTAAATTCAGGTCGAAAATCGCCAACATACAACACAATGGCCGACTCGACCCCAAGCAAAGTTAACTGCCCCAGCAATAAACCTAAGCCAAGGCTAAATAGGACCACTAGCAGTAAATGACTACAATAAATTTGCCGCACCTGTGCGGTGGTTGCGCCGAGGGCTTTGATAATAGCCACGGCTTGAGCATGCCGCTGACTATAGCGGCTAGCGGCTACGGCTGCGGCACAAGCCGCCAAAACAATACCCAGCAAGCCTGCGAGTAATAAAAAGCGCTCAGCCCGCTCTAGGGCGCCACCCACGGCGGTTTGCCGATCACGATTGCGCCAACGCTCGTGCACCGACATTAAGGGCGTTACCTCAGTAGCAAAACGGTCTAATTCAGCATTACCACCGGCAAATAAATAACGGTAACTAATACGACTGCCCGGCTGCACAATACCGGTCGCCGCCACATCGTCAATATGCATAATGACGCGCGGCGAGCCGCCAAACACACTTAAAGGCGCATCCGGTTCATTAACAATAACCCCAGCAATTTGTAAGCGGCTGCTGCCTAATTCAATGTCATCACCAACAGACACCTCAAGTAATCCCAGTAAACGCGGTTCAACCCAAATTTGCCCGGGCGTTAAACTGCCTAGTTCACCACTGAGCACGTTATTTGATTTATGCAGTATCAACTCGCCCCTTAGCGGGTAAGCAGTGTCGACAGCTTTGATTGTCGCCAATTGCATTTGTTGTTCACTAAACAGCATGGAATCGAACTGCATTTGCTGCGCCACTTGCAGCGTTTGCTGTTTAGCTAGGCTAATAATTTCTGGATTAAATGGCTGACTCGAGCCCAAAACGCGATCCGCAGCAATAAATTGCGCACTGCGCTGCTCCAGCGCCACCCGCACCGTTTGGGTAATACCACTGAGGCTTACTACGGAGAAAACGGCTAAAAACAATGCAAAAGCAATAACCCATAACTCACCACGTTTTAATTCACGCCAAAATAAGCGCCAGGCAATACTAGCCCACATGAGCAGGCTCCTCTGTTTCGACAAAACGCCCGGCTTGCATTTTTAACTGGCGCTGACAACGTGCTGCAAGTTCTGCATTGTGCGTAACTAGCACCAAGGTAGTGCCTTGCTGCTGGTTTAATTCAAACAATAAATCTTCAATACGCTGGCCGGTCGTGGCATCTAAATTGGCGGAAGGTTCATCGGCAAATAAAATAGCCGGCTGCGTAATAAAGGCGCGGGCAATCGCCACGCGTTGCTGTTCACCACCCGATAGCTGCGCTGGATAAAAATCTGCACGATCTTGTAAGCCAACTTGCTTTAACAGGGTTAACGCGCGTTGCCTTGCCTGCTTATCCCCGGCTAGCTCGGCGGGTAAAGTAATATTTTCAATAGCGGTTAAACTGGGTAGCAATAAGAACGATTGAAACACAAACCCCACATGCGCCGCGCGGATCCCGGCACGGTCATCCTCAGATAAGTTATGCAGCGGCTGCCCGGTTAAAAAAACTTCACCGGCACTGGGCACATCTAAGCCGGCCAATAAACTCAATAAGGTCGATTTGCCTGAACCAGACGCACCAACAATGGCGACAGTCTCGCCTTGATTGATTGTCAAACTAATATCATGCAGGATAGTCAGTGATCCTTCGCTAACATTCACCCGTTTAGCAAGGTTAACCGCTTTAATATGAATTTCAGGTAGTTTAGTCATGCGCATCATCTTATGTTTTGTATTGTTTATTATTAGCCAGAACGCTCTGGCCCAAAAGTTCATGATCCTTGGCGATAGCTTAAGTGCGGCTTATGGCTTACAAGAATCGCAAGGCTGGCCTGCCTTACTTGCCGAAAAAACCGAGCTCACGCTAATTAACGCCAGCATCAGTGGCGAAACCACCGGTGGCGCCCTCGCCCGTTTGCCTGCACTTCTGAAAGAACATCAACCCACTTGGGTGTTAGTTGAACTTGGCGGTAACGATGGCTTACGGGGTTTTACGCCACAGCTTATCGAAGATCAATTGCAACAAATTATTATCACAGCCAAGCAGCATAATGCCCAACCGATACTTATGCAAATACGCATTCCACCCAACTACGGACCACGTTACGTTGAGCGCTTCACCGCGATCTACCCGACACTCGCCGAGCAACATCAGATCCCGCTATGGCCGTTCTTTATGGATGAGATTGCGATTAAACCTGAACTGATGATGCAGGATGGTATTCACCCGACGGCTGAAGCACAGCCGTTGATAAGAGATATTATGCTGCCCCTGCTGGCAGAACTAGAAAGTACAATCGAGTTAACACCCACGCCTTAAACGGTTTACTACAAAACTAAGCCTTAGTTTTCAGACATTTTGAACAGCGTTAACTTTGCCAAACGCTGTTCAATGATGTTCTCTAATTCAATATATCGGCTATCGGTTAAACTACCGAATTGATTTATAAAGGCCTCTTCACTAAGCCCTTCTGGTAACTCACTAATCGATGGAAAAAATGCCTGTTCAAACTGTTCAGTAGAAAGTTGTCGAACCTGCTGCGGATCAATATTAACCAACTGTTGCACTAAGTTGATACCCGCTTTATTTGCGGCCATATCAATAAAGCTAAAACCACTACCACCTCGTCCTGCATCGTTGATTTCTTTTAAAGAGCCAATTTGTTCGGCTAAAAAGGCATTTCCCAAGTTTTTAAATACGGCTGAATACAAAAAGTGCAGGGGCAAATCTCCACGACCAGATAACGTCACTCTCGGCAGTTGAGGTACCTGATCTGGCGTCAAGCTGGTATTGGCATAACGTGCAAAGCGTTTGTTACCCAACCCCACCGCTAAAGCCCAAAGCGCACTGATATATTGCTGCTCTAAGTCAGCGTTGTCGGCACGATGCAAGGCAAACTTAAAAAGGTGCTGCATATAAAATGCTAAGCGACGCTCATTCTGATTACTCTGGTAAAGCCGAGATAGCTCGTCGAGATACACCTGAATATCTGGCGCCGGATTTTTGTTGGCACTGAATAAAGAAGATTGCAGGCCTTGTTCAGCATAAAGCTTAGGATTTAACTCAACGTTAATGGGTTGCGATGGCTTACGGCTAAAAGAAACTTGCTGGTTTGTTACTTGCCCCATGCTGATTAATTGCAAAATTTGTTGATCTGAGGGGGAATCAAGCAGAGCGTGAATACTGGATTCAAATAAGAAATGAGCAAACCGACTAGGAATGGTAACGCGTCCTAATTTACAATCTTCAACTCTAAAACCCTGCGTTGTCTCATTAAAAAAACAGGTCAGCGGAATTAATCTTTCACTAAAGATACCTGGCAAGGCATACACCAAATGCACCACTACACCGGAGTCAAAAATAGAGCCGTGAAAAACGAAGGGTTTTAGCGTGTGACTCGCGACATTAAACATGGCATCTAAATTGGCTTGGGTCAGTGTTATCGTTAAATCAGCCGAATCGCTTTTTAATTGACGAATGCTTGAAGAGAGCAAGTTTTGCGAAGACACCACATCGTTACTGGCTAGGTTGCGTTGCTCAACTTGCCCCGGCAAAGTAAACAACCAAAACAACAGTATTAGCAACAATGCCACAATTGCTATGGTTTTGATTAAAGCCCTAACCAGCTTTTTAACCACTCGCATTTTATAACCTCTAAAGCCGCTAACACTAAGAATCAGATACGTAAATTGCGCTGCAGATTAGCATATTTTCAGCAATAAATGCGAAATGTTCACGATAGAAAAAAGGAACAATATATTAATCTTTAACAACCGGATTTTTGAGTTGTGAGTTGTGAGTTTTGAAGGATGAATATAGATGACTTCCCCTAGGGGATTCGCTCCCCGGCTTCCGCCGTGCCAAGACAACAGCGCGGTGTCCGCACCGCCATCACGGCGAATATAAGTTGCGAGTTTTGAGTTTTGAGTTTTGAGTTTTGAGTTTTGAGTTTTGAGTTTTGAAGGATGAATAAAGATGCCTTCCCCTAGGGGATTCGAACCCCGGCTTCCGCCGAGCCAAGACAATAGCGCGGTGTCCACACCGCCATCACGGCGTGGAAACAATTAAAATGCGTAGGAATTAGTTTGAAATTGGCGTCCCCTAGGGGATTCGAACCCCTGTTACCGCCGTGAAAGGGCGGTGTCCTAGGCCTCTAGACGAAGGGGACGCACTGGAAATTGGTGGAGCTAAGCGGGATCGAACCGCTGACCTCTTGCATGCCATGCAAGCGCTCTCCCAGCTGAGCTATAGCCCCGAATATAATAGAATCGAGTCTGGGATGGTAACCATTAAAAATAATGAATTAATGGCGTCCCCTAGGGGATTCGAACCCCTGTTACCGCCGTGAAAGGGCGGTGTCCTAGGCCTCTAGACGAAGGGGACATAACAGTGAAAAGCGTGACTGAATTGGCGTCCCCTAGGGGATTCGAACCCCTGTTACCGCCGTGAAAGGGCGGTGTCCTAGGCCTCTAGACGAAGGGGACGCTGTAACAGTCTGAAAAGTGTAAAATTTAGTGGCGTCCCCTAGGGGATTCGAACCCCTGTTACCGCCGTGAAAGGGCGGTGTCCTAGGCCTCTAGACGAAGGGGACGCAATAAAATTTTGGTGGAGCTAAGCGGGATCGAACCGCTGACCTCTTGCATGCCATGCAAGCGCTCTCCCAGCTGAGCTATAGCCCCACACTTTTCTGTGCCAACTCTAAACTAAGCTTATCGTCGAACACGGGGCGCATTCTAGGGTGGTGCCTCAAAAGTGTCAACAGTTTTTTATAACAGCCCGATTGTTCGAGTAAATTTTAAACTATCACCAGCCTTAATCATGTTTAAACCATTAACACGCTTTTGTTTAGTGTTAGCATTGAATTTTGTATACACTACGCTTTGTTTACCGATGAAGAGCTTCTGGAAGGATTAACGATGTACGAGTCATACTATGGATTTACAGAGCGGCCTTTTCAACTCACGCATAACAGCAATTGGTTTTTTGCTAGCCGTTTGCATAAAAAAGCGCTTGCTTATTTACAGTATGGTTTAACCCAAGGCGAAGGCTTTATTGTTATCACGGGTGATGTTGGTACCGGCAAAACCACGCTGGCCAGTCAGTTACTATCTATGCTCAATCAAGATGAAATTGTTGCCAGACAAATCGTAACTTCAAAACTACAGCCTGACGATCTTATTCGGATGATCGCCAGCTCGTTTAATCTTAAAGTTGAAGAAAACAACAAAGCCAGCTATCTCGATGCTATCTACATATTCTTAAAACGCCTGCATTCACAACATCGCCGCGCATTGCTTTTAGTCGATGAGGCGCAGAACTTACCTTTAGAGTCGATTGAAGAGCTGCGCATGCTATCGAACTTTCAAATAGACGGTAAGCCACTTTTGCAAAGCTTTTTACTGGGGCAAAACGAGCTTAACCCCATTATTCAAGCACCCAATATGGAACAGTTTCGGCAAAGAATCATTGCCTCAAGCAATTTGGTGCCATTAATCGAGGTAGAGACCAAGGAATACATACAGTTTCGTTTACATATGGCTGGCCTAAATCACCCGCTGTTAGAAGATGACTGCTTCTCACTTGTGCAAACGTTCAGCCGCGGTATTCCCAGGCGCATTAACCTACTGATGGACCGCGTGTTATTGCTTGGTTATCTGGAGCAACATAAAACGATTAGTGCAGAGCATGTACAAAGCGTGATTAATGAGATCTCCGAGGAAATTGCTCACCAAGCACCTGCCAGCCCACAAAATATTAAAAGTGAAAGCGAAGCGCCAACAGCGACATCACCCTCGCCTGCCGCGCTTGGCAGTGCTTCAGTGCAGCAGTTATTAGATGAGTCTTTAGAGCAGAAACTTAAGTTAATAAAAGAGCTTGATGAACTGATTCTGCAACGTCAGCAACAAGCAAAATAAGCTACAGCTACCGACACACATAAAAACGGCGCTTAATGCGCCGTTTTTATTTTAAATACAACACGTTTAACCTTAGAAACGATATTGATATTCTAACCAAACGCGATTCTCAGCATTATCAAATTCCGATTGATTTGAATCACGATCTAACCTACGAAAAGCTAGCCTTGCAGTAGAATGTGTATTGATAGTACGTAAATAACTTAACGAGGCAGACAAGTTTTTATCTGTTCTTAATTCAGTTATGTACTTAGTGTTGTAATGCGTTACATCAAACAGCAGTTTGTTATGCTCGTTAAGTAACCAAGATGCCTGCACACTGGCACTTTGATTAGTATTGGCCGCACCCGTTTCTACATATTCAGTTTCACTGTCTGAAAAAAGCAGATTCAACGCCAAACGATTTTTGCTGTAAGCGATGTTGATACTTTCGCTTCTTACTTTTACCAGCTCTTGACGCAATTCAGCGTTGTTAATACTGACCTGCTGTAACGACTCACCAAAAACAGGCACATATTGATTTGTTGGAGGCTTAAAGCAGGCATTAAAGTCTGATGCACCATCAGGACAAACAAATACACCAAGATCTTCTAATTCATTATCGAACAGATTTTGCGTTCGTACATTTTCAGAAACACTTAATCTCACCGACAAGAAACGCAAATCATACTTACCACTTAAGCGCATAGTTCGACCAAAATAGCGGCGGTCAAATGAACCCTCTAAGCTGGTTCTGCGGCTTAACGCTAATAAGAAATCTGACGCGACATAGGTGTCTGTTTCTGTTTTTTGGTCAAAAGCATTGGAGTCGCTACGGTTCATCGTTAAATTTATACGTGACTTCGCGCCAAAACGGTATTCCACGCCGCCGCCGAAATAGTCAAAACTATTATCGTAAATTGAGCCATTATCCGCTCTTTCAGCCCCTATACGACCAAAAAACGAAAAATTTGGAGCAAAAGGCACACCAACAGCAATGTTATACAAACTACCTGAAATGTTATTACCTAAATCACGCTCTGTTTCTTGTAAACTTGCTTCAAATAACCAAAAGAAATTTAGCCCGCGATTATTGGTACCTAACCTTAAATTGGCATTATAGGTATCGGTATCAAAGTTAGTAAAACTATCATCAACAATACTTGTTGCTGCTTCAGATTTACGATATTGCACTGCAATATCAGTGAGATAGACAGCTGAGGGCGAATTACTATAACGAACTTCAGTGCCATAACTATTCGCTTTACTAAGATTCTCTGCACCAGTAATTTTGTCAGAAAAAATACCCAAACGGCTATTTCTCACTAAATAGTTTTGTTGCGCGTTAAGCTGCCAAGATAAACGTTTGTTTAAAGCGGTAATTTGGTTCGCAAATTGAAATTCGTTATAACTGCGACCATCACGTTGGGCATCATCATAAGCAACGGATTCATGCTGCCAAACCAATTGTGTTTGCATATTGGCTGACTGACGGTTAAAAACTAAGCCTGGAGATAACTCCCAAGCCGTACCATCATCCGTCTGATCCGGCTCGGTAGTTTCAATCTGATAACTATATAACGCCGTTTTAAATAACGGCGTTATCTTGGTCTCAGCAGCACTTAACGCTGTTGGCAGTAATGCAGCCGGCAATAACAACAACAGCGAGTGCAAACTCGCTTTAACGGGAAACTGTTGCTTGTTATTCAGCGCCGTAATAATAGCCATAACCATATCCTTTGCCCTGATTTCGGTGGGCTTTGTTGATAACAAAACCCACAGCAAGACTTTCTGGCAGTAATGAGGCTGCTTGATCAATCTCAGAGACTTTAGACCGATTCTCTTCTACTACAATAATTGCTTGACCACACATTGCCGCTAAGACCGCAGTTTCATTCACACCAAGTAATGGTGGTGCATCAAAAATAACCAGACGATCAGGATAACGCTCGGCAAACTCTCTCGATAATTTCAGCATTTTTTCACTGGCGAGTAACTCTGTAGATAAATGATGCGGTCGGCCTGCGCCAATAATTTTTAAACGTTCAACATTAGTCGAATAAATAATATCTTCCACACTTAAACTATCCGACAATAAATAATCAGTAAGCCCATGCTCTAAAGTTAAATTCAACGTTTTGGAAACTGACGGGCGCAGCACATCGGTATCAACCAGCAAAATAGTTTTATCTTGCTCTAACGCCATACTCAATGCCAAATTTATAGAAGTAAAGGTTTTACCTTCGCCTGGCCGCGAACTCGAAATTAACACTAGATTGGGATGATGCAATGTAGTACTTAATTGCCCAAACGCATTATTAAGAATTTTTCGCTTGATCACGCGGTATTCTTCATTAATTAAGCGCCGCTCTGCGGATAAACTGACAAAGTTCTTTTGGCGCAGCCCGTCAAGATCTAAAGTTATTAGTGGCTTAGCAGACTTTTCTTTATGTACCTTTTCGGTTGTTGCAGCGTCAGTAACAGTATCTGCTACAGAGGCTGCCTGTGGTTGGTTTTGTTGATTGGCTTGCTGTTGCTGTATTGCTTTTTCAATTAAACTCATTGGATAACCCTCAACAACATTGCTGCAGGCTTACCAAATAGTAACTCGTTCACCATCAAGCCCATATATACCATCAACAACATACCGCTTAGCATAATAAAATAAAACAAATGCGTTCTGCTCACTTTTTGAATTTGCTTTTTATTGGTATGCGATACCACACCAAACACCGGAAAGGCAGAAATGCTTCTTAATTGCGCAGCACTGGTTAACACAGGTGACAATAAGTTTCTTAAAAATGCCATGCCCACACCAGCACCTATGCCCGCAAAAAGAGCTAAAGTATAAAATACTAAGCGTTTAGGACCAGAAGGTAGCATTGGCACTCGTGGGGGGTCTATAACACGGAACTGGCCTTCTGACTCTGTTGAGTCTACCTTACGTGCCATTTCTGCCGACTCACGACGAGACAGTAAGGTTTCATATTGCGCTCGGTTAGTATCATAATCTCGGTTTAACGCAGCAAATTCAGCTTCTACTTGTGGGATTAAGTGCAGACTATTTCTAAGCGTTTGAATTGTTTCCTCTAGCTTGTTAATCAAGATTTTTTTAGAAACAATTTCAGACTCAAAACTAGAAATGCTGGTTACCAAGCTTTGGTAAAGCGGGCTTTGCATGAGTAAAGCGGCGTTAGTTTCTGACATACCACCGGTTTCTTTTAACAAAGCAATTTCATCTTTGCGTTGTTGTTCTAACTGCTCAAGTAAACGAGTAAATTCAACAACATCGGGATGGTTTTCAGTGAAGCGTAATTTCAAAGTAGATAACGTACTTCGTACTTCAGCAATTCGAGCATCAAACTGTGTGGATGGCGCTCGCCCCTCACCACCTAGGCTGGTTAATTCATTTATGTCGCGCTTAGCGCTTATTATCCGTTGCTGTAACTGCTGAATCTCAAGTTCCGCACTTGATTTCTCTGCTTCGGCTTGACTAATTCTATTGTAATAATTAGCCTCGCCCCCTTCCAGAATAGTCATCTGATTACGACGAAACTCGGAGCGTTTTCGTTCTGCCTCTATCAAGCGGCGCTCGTATTCTTCGATTTGTGCGGTAATAAATCGCTCAGCAGAAAGTTGATCAGAGCGGTTAGTGCCTAAACGTGTTTCAATAAATACACTTAACATTTCTTGAACAACTTTTAACGCTAATTGCGGGTCACTATTTTCATAAGAAACGGTGTAAATGTTTACTTCACGCCGACCGCCTTGCACGGTAAGCTTGATGCTTTTTTCCAAATCATCAACAACTTTTTCAAAGTCTTTGCTGCTTAAAGCGACTTTACCTAAATCGGTTTTACGCGCAACGTTTTCAAGATTAGGCCGTGTTAGCACTAACCGAGCTAAGGCCTGCACTTCCATCTCGGCATTACGATTAACCGTGAGGCCACGAAGTAACGGTTCTAAAATAGATTGCGTATCAAAATAGACCCGCGCATCGGCTTGGTAAACCGGTGGCATCTTATAAATGGCAAACCATGCAGCAGGGCATATTAACCAAGCTGTAATAATGACATATCTACGACGGATCCAAATACCATGCAATTGAATTAACAATTGCTCAATAGCCTGGTTTAACTCCTTCATGTACTACAAACTCCGTGATGCGATAAGGGTAAAAGCCCAGCGCTGTCGATTAAAACCATGCTTCAGGAACAATAATGATGTCACCAGGTAAGATATCTACGTTAGCGGAGATTTCACCTTCACGAACTAAGTCATCTAAGCGGATGTTATAAGTACGTTGTGAACCATTGGTGGTACGCACTAATTTAGCATTATTGCCATCTGCAAATTCTGTTAAGCCACCTACCGTAATCATTACATCGAGCAATGTCATGTACTGGCGATAGTTAACGGCTTGCGGATTGAGTGCTTGGCCAATAACGCGAACTTGCTCGCTGTAAGGCCCAACAAAATTATTCACTGACACTGTAACAACTGGATCACGAATGTACTTAGCTAAAATAAGCTCCATGTCACGCGCAAGTTGCGTAGGAGTTTTACCGCTAACCTCTACATCCTCAATTAAAGAGGTAGAAATTTTACCGTCGGGTCGAACAATAAAATTGCCAGAAAGCTCTGGGTTACGCCAAACGAAAATAGTTAAAGAATCATCAGGACCAATCAAATACTGATAGTTATCAACAGAGGTCGTGACTGAATTCTGCACTGATGCACGAGGCAGAGTACTATTTTGGGCGCAACCGCTAAGTAGCAAGGTTGCCGCAAAAAGCGCGGAAAGAGTAGTTTTGACGTTTAACTTGTTATTCATAAAACGTGTCCTTGTGTCTAATGCATCATCAATATAACTAAAAGTTCGTCATTTAGCTGCTTTTTTTGAAGGTTAATTTCAAAAACGCAACTAGGAATTCAGCTTTAATTCAGCTAGATTACTGATCGACATCTAACTAGTTTAAAGGTACTATCAATGCAATGTCTATTTATATTACCTAAACCGCCATTCGTGATGTTTATCGCTGCGAAAAACGAGTCAAAATACCAGCAAGTACCAAGGATGTGTTATGTTCAGCACAAGGATTAATCGCTCTAAAGTATCAGATAAAATACTGATGTTGGGCGAAATTAGCTTAATTTTACTATCAGCCCATCTTGGTTTTATCCTGGCTGACTTCGTTTTAACAGAACCTATGGTATCGCTAACCCTGGAATGGGAAATGGTGTACATCGCTGTTTTCACCTTTTCTACCATGCTTTGCACACTTTCCTTAGGGCTTTATGATCACAAACTGCGTGAAACGAGTTCAGGTATTGTTAAACGCGTATTTCTCACCCAATGCTTCAACGTTTTATTTCTAGAATTTATTATTTTTAACATCGCCGATCACATTGATGTGGGTTTTATACCTTTATTAATTTCTTCCTTGATTACGGTAGTGCTTATCAGCAGCTTCCGTACGTTTTTTCAATATCACGACTTAGTCAAGCTTAGTCGCCGCAGAATCTTAGTGCTGGGCTCTGGCGAACGCGCAGCTATTATTGAAAACAGAATGCGTCGCGATGTAGACCGACGTTATTTCGACTTAGTAGGTTTTGTGCGCATTGAAGGGGATAAAGAAGGCTATATTCCTGAAGATAAACTTATCGACATAGACTATTTAAACGACTTATTTACCTATGCTGAAAAACACAAAATTGAACAATTAGTGATCGCCTGCGATGAGCGGCGCAATATGTTACCTGTAGATTTGTTGTTTAAATGCAAAACACGCGGCATTGATGTTACCGACATCCTCGACTTTATTGAAAGTGAAACAGGGCAAATTGCTGTAAACCTTATATACCCAAGTTGGGTGATTTACTCTAATGGTTTAGCACGCAGCAAAAAGTTTAGAACGAATTTAGATTATCGCTTAAATGCCATCTTAGCCATATTCACACTGCTACTAACATGGCCCATCATGCTGTTCACTGCCCTTTTAATTTATTTAGAAGATGGCAGAAAAACCGGAGCCCCTGTGCTTTACCGCCAGATTCGTGTGGGTTTTGATGGCCAACCGTTTCATATCATTAAATTTCGCAGCATGGGTATTGATGCCGAAAAAAACGGCGCGCAATGGGCTACCACTGATGACGTGCGCGTCACTCGCGTTGGCCGTTTTATCCGTAAATATCGTGTTGATGAGTTACCGCAGTTAATTAATGTGCTTAAAGGCGAAATGGGCTTTGTAGGCCCGCGCCCAGAACGGCCTGAGTTCGTAGACCAACTGGTTAAAGATATTCCCTACTACGCCCAGCGCCATAACGTTCGCCCCGGCTTAACTGGCTGGGCACAGTTGAAATACCCTTATGGTGCGACAGCAGAAGATGCCTTAGAAAAATTAAAATTCGATCTTTACTATATCAAGCACCGCAGTTTGTTACTTGACCTGACGATTCTGATTAGAACTGTAGAGATTGTAGTTTTGGGTAAGGGCAGATAACAATATAGACATTTGTTGTGCTTGCTAAGTTGTATTTAACTTTTAGGCTTAATACTGTGAACCAATTTAATGGTATTTAAGACAAGCAATTTTATGGAATTGTAAAATGCAAACTAAATTGCTTGTAGCTATTATTACTTGCCGCAGACCCCAAGGCCTTACTAGATTAGTCAACGCTTTGTTAAAACAAAGATTGAGCCATTCGACAGCAGAAATTTTAGTCGTTGATAATGCATGCCAAACTGAAATCGCAAGTTTAATCAATAAAATATCTGAAGAAGCGCCATTTAAAATACATTATCAACAGGAGGCAGAACCAGGTATTGTTGCTGCGCGAAACAACTGTACTCGTTGGTTTTTAACCGGCGATTATGATGCATTAATATTTATTGATGATGATGAGTGGCCTGCGGCAGAAGATTGGTTAGAAAAATTAGTAGAAGCTCAACTTAAATACCAATGTGATATTGTTACTAGTAATGTAATTTCTGTTGGTGAATCTGGCACACCAAACTGGGCAACGCAACTTTTATATGGTGAAAATCATTTAATAGAAGGTCAGCAAGTTAAGATTTTTTATACTAATAATCTTTTACTCAGCAGAACTGTTCTGGAAAAGTTTCAACCCACCTTTGATAGCCGTTTTGCCATGACTGGTGCAAGCGACTATCATTTTGCACTGCGTTGCACCCAGGCCGGTTACAAAGCCTACTTTACTGAAGCGCCCGTAATTGAAGAATTTCCAAAATCTAGAGCCACCCTAAGTTGGTTTTTACGCAGGGGTTTCCGCTCAGGCATTGGTTATAGTCGAAGTCATCGGTTTGAAGAAAGTACAATAATAGCTTTAGGCCGTTGTTTACTAATGTTTTTAGTTAGGCTCGGTTTCGGTTTTATAAAATGCTTACAAGGTGCACTAACGTTAAATAAAAAAGTCTGGATAGAAGGATTATTCAGATTTGCTTCTGCTGGTGGCACAATCGCAGGCCTATTTGGTATTAAACATAATGAATATAAAAAAATTCATGGAGCCTAATAACTTGGTTCAGATATTAATGTTTTATTCTGACAAAATAAATTGCGCTTAAGGTAAAAACGAGAAGATGATGAAAAAATCAGTCTCTTTACTGGTCATAACTAATTTATTTCCAGTGCCTTGGGCACCACACCGAGCCAGCTTTAACCAACAACAGTTTGCTTTACTTGCTGAACAATTTCCGCTGCGAGTACTAATCCTTGTTCCTTGGTTAGAATGGCTTAAACATAGAAAAGATTGTGTCAAAAACACAGAGCGCTGCTACGTGCCCTATTTTTATTTACCACGTTTCGGACGTCGATTAACCCCTTATTTTCAAACTATTTCGCTTTGGTTTAAACGCAAGTGGATTAAGCAAAGCAAACCGAGCCATATTATTGCCTCTTGGGCCTACCCTGATGCCATTGCTTGTTTAATGTTAGCCGATAAATTTAATGCCAAGGTGCTGGTGAAAGCGCATGGTACTGATGTTAACGAAAATACTGAATTTCCAGCTCGCCGAAAGCAGATGGCACATTGGCTCAACCAAGCACAGACCGTTTTTTGTGCTAGCAAAGCGTTAGCCGATAAACTGATTGCCACTGGCATTGACCCGGCTAAGATATGCGTGAATTATAATGGGGTTAACCCAAACATTTTTTTCCCTGCAACAACAGAACAGCAAACAGCAGATATAATATTTATTGGTAATTTATTAACCACAAAAGGCGTTTATGAGTTATTGGATGCTTATAAGCAAAGCCAAGCTAACAGCTTAAATGAACACTTTCCGGCGTTACACTACATTGGCCAAGGCCCTGAAAAACAAAAAATAGCTGAGCGAATCCAAGCACTTGGGTTAGAGAAGCAGGTATTTTTACATGGTGTTTTACCCTTAAAAGAAGTCGCTGAACGGTTACGTACAGCTAAATTATTAATACTTCCAAGTTATCGTGAAGGTGTACCTAATGTGGTGTTAGAGGCATTAGCCAGTGGCGTACCCGCCATTGCCACTAATGTAGGGGGGATCCCCGAAGTGGTTAGCGAAGAAACAGGCATCTTAGTCCCCGTAAAAGATAGCACGGCATTGAGCGCTGCAATAGACAAAGCTCTGCAGCACCCTTGGTCAAAAACTGCCTTATTAGAGCATGCTAAGCAGTTTAGTTGGCCAAAAAATATTGGTACCTTTATTAGCCGGATGAATTTAGATGCGTAATTTTTTACAAGATATCCGCTATAAACAGCAGTATTTTCAACAGCAAGGCTATAACACCTCACTTCTTCGGGCCTTTCTAAGTGATGGTAGCTCTGCTAATTTTTTATATCGATTAACAAGTTGGCTGCAGTGGCACCACCTTCAGCCGCTCGCCTTAATCGTTTTATGGCTTAATAAAATACTAAACAGTTGCATGTTGGGCGCGGGTTGCCGCTTTGGCCCCGGCTTAATATTAATGCATCCTGTAGGGATTATAATTAACTCCAAGGTAACGGGTGGCGACAACATTATTATCCAAAGTGGTGTAGTGATCGGCGATGAAAGAGGCAAAGCACCGGTGCTTGGGCGCAATATCTTCATTGGCGCAGGTGCAAAAATTATTGGTGATGTGAAAATTGGTGACAACGTAAAAATTGGCGCAAATGCCGTAGTAGTTAAGGATGTACCCGATAATGTAACCGTAGTTGGCATCCCAGCCAGAATAGTCAGTAAGCGAGCTTAATAATGAATGTTTTTTTATTTTGGCTAAGCATAAGCTTATTACTCTATACCTATGTGTTATACCCAATATTATTAAAATATCTGGCAAAACCCACTAAGCCGCAACCTCAAACGCTAAAACATTGGCCAGACGTTGATGTGATCTTGTCTGCCTTTAATGAAGAGCTCTGTATCACTCAGCGGTTAGAGAATCTGTTAGCGCAAGATTACCCGGGAAACCTGCATATCTTAGTCGCATCAGACGGCAGTAGTGATAACACTGCAGTATTGATCAAAGCTTTCAACGATGAACGTATAACACCTTACTGTTTTGAGGAAAATCGCGGCAAAATTGCCGTGTTAAACGACTTAGTAGCAAATGCTAAGGCAGATTACTTAGTACTAACAGATGCGAATACCGAATTTGTTCCTGATGCTATTCGGCAACTGATTTTAAGTTTTACACCTGATATTGGCGCCGTTTGCGGTGAGCTGCACCTGGTTACCGAAGGCGGTAATCAAAATAGTGATGGTTTATATTGGCGCTATGAACAATTTTTAAAGCGGCAAGAATCAACACTCGGCGCCCTACTCGGCGCTAATGGTGCCATCTATGCTATTAAACGCAAACTATACCAACCGCTAGCCGCTAACACTGTTGTGGATGATTTTTGTATTGTGATGAATATCAAAAAACAACATTACAACATTGTTTATAACGAGAAAGCGGTTGCTTACGAAGAAGTAGCACCTTCCTTACAAGATGAATTTGGACGTAGAGTAAGAATTGGCCTTGGCAATTACCGCGCCTTTAGTAGTACCTTATGGGCACTATCACCGACACAAGGTCTCTTCAGCTTGTGTTATTGGTCACACAAGGTTTTACGCTGGTTTGCACCTCATTTAATGTTACTCGCCTTGATCTGCAATATGTTGCTTATCAACTCACCTTTGTATCTAACGCTATTTGTTGGGCAAATCACTTTCTATGCAATCGCAGTAATAGGAACCTATCAAATCAACAAAGGTGCTAAGGTGAGCAAATTAATTCAAATTATTAGCTTCTTTTCATCAATGAATTTAGCATTAGCCTTTGGGTTTGTTCGTTTTATTCGCAACAACGAACGCGGTGGCTGGAAAAGAACAGCAAGACAAGGAGAAATAAAATGACAGTGGTTTTGCTGTTTATACTTTTAATTACACTGGCGCTATCAGCGGTTTATCTTGTGCTGAAACGCAAACATATGCACAACTGGATTGGCCCTTATCTTTGGCAATGTTTAAAACCGAAACCAAAAGTTGAAGGCCCTGTTCACATAATGTTCTGCTTTGTTGACCACTTTGAGCCGCAATGGAAAAACAAAAACGATATCGAACTAGAACGAGCCAGAGTTGATCGCTGGTATAACGATTACCCCAAAATGGCAGAAAAACATCGTGATGCCGATGGCCATTATCCAAAGCATGTTTTCTTTTACCCTGAAGAAGAATATCGGCATGAGCACCTAGCAAAACTATCCGATCTTTGTGCTAGAGGTTTTGGAGAGATCGAGATCCATCTGCACCATGACAATGACACTGCAGAAAATCTTAGCAAAACACTCACTGGCTTTGCCAAAATATTACATGAACAACATGGCGCATTACCGCTAAACCCTACAACAGGGCAGATTCAATATGCCTTTATTCATGGTAATTGGTCATTAGACAATTCCCTACCTGATGGTAAACATTGTGGCGTAAATAACGAGCTTAAAGTGTTAAAAGAGACAGGTTGTTATATAGATATGACCTTGCCCTGTGCACCAAGCCCTGCTCAAACTAGCAAAATTAACAGTATATATTACGCTACCGGCCAAGACGGCAAATGTAAATCGCATAATAATGGAATCGATGTGGAAGTAAATAAAACCGCAACGGGTGACTTAATGATCTTACAAGGCCCCATTGGATTAAACTTTGAGTGGCGAACGCCTAGAGGTATGCCGCATATTGAAAATAGTGATGTTCGTAAAACGGCTCCGCCACTAAAAAGCAGAATAGACCAATGGGTAAACAGTAATATCCACGTTAAAGGCCGCCCAGAATGGGTATTTATTAAAGTACATACCCACGGCACGCAAGAAGTTGATATGGAAACCTTATTAGGTGAACCACGCGACTTTTTGCATAGCTACCTTGAAACAAAATACAATGATGGCCAAGAGTATGTTTTACATTATGTATCAGCACGTGAAATGTATAATATTGCCAAAGCAGCAGAAGCTGGTAAAACAGGAAATCCAAACAGCTATCGTGATTTTATATTAAAAAAGCCCAAATTCAAATTTAAGGTTTAATATAAAAACCATGAAATATAAAATAATAAAAATTATTGAGAAAATAACAACTACATTTCATATTGATAAAATACTTTGGCGTTTTTTATCACCAGGTTTGTATGTTTTCAATTTTCATAGAATTGGCTCAAAAAATGAAAGCGAGTTTGCAAGAGATGTTTTTTCGTGCTCTGAAGTTGCTTTTGAAAAAATCATACTCACGATAAAAGGTAATTTCAGAATTGTATCAGCAAAAGAACTTGCAAATTCGATAGCTGAAAATAATAAAATTGTAGATCGTATTGCTTTAATAACCTTTGATGATGGATACATAGACAACTATACTGTTGCATATCCAATTTTGAAACGGCACGATGTTACAGCGCTTTTCTTCCTATCGACATCACTTATCAACTCGCAACGAGTTGCTTGGTGGGACGAGATTACTTTCTTATTACGACAAAGCATTGGCTGTAGAGTTACACTCCCTGATAGTTCATCAACAATCCTGTTAACAGAAGAACATATCGAAAATCAAATTCAGCTTTTTATACAAAATACAAAAAGACAACGAAGAACAAACATACCTAAAATTTTAGCCGAATTACATCAGTCTCTAAACGAGCCTGTTAAGCGGCTTGAAGATGCGCCCTCACTTTTTATGTCATGGGATAACGTTAAGACCATGGTAGAAAACAATATGGAAGTAGGCTCACACACAGTAAGCCATCAGATATTAAGTAGCTTAAAAAATGAGGAACAGACTTACGAAATATTTGAGTCAAAAATAATTATCGAAACAGAGTTAGCACAAACAGTAACGGCATTTGCTTACCCTGTAGGTAGTAAAGATTGTTACAATACAGTTTCCAAAAAACTTTGTGAGCAAGCAGGTTATGCCCTAGCATTTAACAATCAACCTGGAATTAACAAAATGATAAAAGATCCATTTGACTTATACCGGATTTGTGTCGATAGCGATAATATACATAAATTCCGATTTAACGTTTGGATGAATAGTTAATGAGTGAAAATACCCTCAATATTTTACATATAGTTTGTAGTTTAGAATTAGGCGGTGCTGAGCGTTTTGCTATTGATCTCTGTAATATTCAAAAAGAGCACAAACACTCATCAGCAATTTTCAGTCTTGGCAAGCAAACAGATGCGTTGGTAAGCGAAGCAACTGATCTCAATATTAGCGTATATCACTTTCCTAAAATAAACCGATTACAAAAATATCGATTTTTTTTAGATTTCGTTAAAAAAAATAATATTCAAGTATTGCATCTGCACAGTCCTAATTTAATAAAGTTCCTTTTACCCATTCTTTGGTTTTTAGCTAAAAAAATTAAAATAGTTTATACACGACATGGTGCAGGCCATTATTCTTCTTCGTCATGGAAACTAATACATCAACTTACAAAGCAGTTTATTCATGTTGTAACTTTTGTTTCAGATGACGCACGAGACATATTTTTAAAGCACCACGAGTGGAAAAATTATCCAACGAAGGTTATCAAAAACGGCATTATTGTTCCTAATCAGTTTGATAGAGCGAAACAAGACAGTCCAATATTGAGAGTAGCTTCGATTGGTAGAATGGATCCGATTAAAGGACAGATATATTTGTTGCAAGCTTTTGCTGATATGCAAGAGAATAAACGTAAAAATTTTGAACTACATTTTTTTGGACATGGCTCAGAATATCAGCGATTAAAAAACTTTGTTGAGCAACACTTAACATCAATGGCTGTTATTTTTCATGGGATTATTAAGGACAGAGAGCGAATATATTCAGCTATTGATCTTCAGGTTGTATGTTCGAAAAATGAAGGATTATCCTTAGCCATTATGGAAGGAATGGCAAGAGCAATACCGGCAATTGCAACAGATGTTGGCGGTAATCCTGAACTGGTCAAAAACGAACAAACTGGTTTACTTTATCCGTTTTCTGACACAGTGTCTTTAGGTAGATTATTAGTGGAGCTTAATGAAAACAGGGATTATTTAAGAATTCTTGGTCTAAATGCCCACTCATTCATAGTTAAGGATTACTCGCTGGAGTTGACATTTAAACAATACAATGAAGTGTATAATTGTTAAAAGGTGGATTTGTGCAAAACAATGCTTTTGAATAGCATTATTTTGCACCAAAAAATTGTAATTACAACGCTTCAATTATTGTAGAGATAGTAACTCTATGTTTACCACTTTGTGTAAGAGGTATATCGTCTACATATTGAAACATGATTTGTAGTTCAATTCCGATAGTATCAATTAAGCATGTTGATATATAAGCTTCTGAAAAGTCTTTATCAAAGCGATCTGAAGAGATAATTTTTAAGGTGATCTTATCAATTTCGTTTTGTACAACTTGAAACTTTTCGATACCGCTAATGTCTTTCAACATATGTGGAAAAAATTCGCCAGGTAACATCTTTCCAGACCGAGTAATAATCTTATCTAAGCGTCTACCATCAACAAATGCTAATTGCGACATGGGTAATCCACAAGCACATTTTTCTTTTTTTAACTGTGCTACATCCCCATTAACATATCGGATCAATGGCATACCGTAGTTATATAAATCCGTAATGACTACGTTGCCTATATCTGATGTACCAGCCCCCATATCATCCGTTATTTCAACTAACAAATGATCATCATTAATGTGAAGACCATTTTTATGAACACACTCTGCTGCTATAAGAGTAAACTCCCTACATCCATAGGTATTAAAAAGAGGAGCTGAAAATGCTTGCTCAATAACAATACGCTGTGTTTCAAATAACGGCTCTGCGGCAGATATAAGCCAATTAACCTTATGAACTTTAATTTTATTATCTAAAATATATTTTGCAATTTCAAACAATGGCCCTGTATAGGAAACAATGCCAACAGGTTTATAGCTGTTTACATAATCAACGTACTCATTTATGTTTTGATTAGACATAGAAAAAACGTTAACAATTTTTCTGTTGTAAAACCAATTATACAAGCGATCCTTAAGGGGATTTTTCTTCTGCAAACTACCAATTGCTGTGCCCCAAAAGTACAAAGTACGATCACCAAAACGACTACCAGACCAACCGTAACCACGCCAAGTAACCCCTTGTCGCCGATCATAATTTTCTCGATCATGCTCAAATTTAAAAGGGACACCGGTAGAGCCCCCTGTTGTTTTGGTTATATTTAATCCAATATACGATTTTGCTCGCATATCCATATAGTTATCACGAACTACATCTTTGGTTAAAAGTGGTAACCGCTCTAATTGGTTTACATCAAGCAAAGTTTTGGGATTAAAACCTATCTCATCCCACTGCTTTTGGTAAAAAGGTACTTGTTCATATGCATGAATCAACAAGTTTTTCAATGCGCAAAACTGCTTGTCTTTTAAAACTGATTGACTTATTTTTTGGTTATTAGAATATTCTTTATAAAATTTGAACGTCTTTCTCTTTTTAAGAAGCCCTTCATAAAACGGATAGAGAAAATTAAAAAAAATCTTTTGGTATAACATGATAAACAGTCCTAGACTTAAACAGCGTGTTCAAATAAAAATTGATTTAACTATGCGTTAGCATCTTTAATTTTAAGAATAAAAATCTCGAGTGTAAAAAAATGAACAAACTTTTCATCTACATCATAACAGCGATGTTAATTTTTTACAGTAATGAATCAGTGGCATTTGAAACTACAGTAAAACTAAAGCTCGATCCAGATTTATCTGGTACGGAAAATGAAGTAATCACTTTTGGCTTACCCATAGCAAAGTCTATGATCTTTGATAAACAAGATATCAGTGTTTTTTATAAAGGCATAGAGCAATCTATTTATATTGAAGATGGCTTACGCTGGCATTGGCTAGATAACTCTTTACGTTCGGTAACAATTCAATTAACTAATTTCGATATGCGTACCAACAACGTTGATAAGGAAATAGTCATAAAAAAACAGAAAGCAACAAAACCAAGAAATAAACTAAAAATCTCTCCAGAAAGGGGTTGGACCGCCGCAAGCGCGAAGAAAGCTTACATCAAATATCCAAGAGTCTTTGCAATACATGATTTAAACTATCTTGCAAATACGGATATTATACCACCATACAATATTACAACATTAAGGCAAAACCAACTGACGTCTCTTATGGGCAAAAAATTTACAAGGTTAATCGAAGATCTAGATTATGGTACAAGCACACATGGAGATTGGTTGTATGATCGTTCAAGTGCGCTATTCAAAGCATACTTAAATAGCGGAGACGTTCGTTATTTGAAGGAAGCTTTTTTATCAAAACAATTCTATTTTAGCCATATTAGAAATGATGGTTCTAATCCATCTGAAAATGGTGGTACAGGTTGTTGGCAATTTAGAGGGGTAGCGTGTCAAGATGGAAAGTATATCTACACCCAGCCAGCTAAACTTGCATTAGCATTACTTGGCGATAATTCACAATGGGATAATAATCTAATCAAAAATATGTCTCTACAAGCTGATTTGGGTAATTATCAATACAACACAAGAAAAATTACTAATAAGGAAAATCAAGGGTTTACGGAAAGAGCCGCGGGTATTACTGGATTAACAGAGGTTGTCGCATTTGAAATTACAGCGGATAAAGAAGTGTTTAACCATTATCAGCAAAGAATTAACAGTCTGAATGATATGCAGAACAGCATTACTTATTGGGAGAAAAAAAATAACTGGGTACCTAAAAGTGGTGCATTTCAACACAACTGGTTAGTGCATGAGAACAAATCAAAACCTTGGAATACCGCAAAAAACGATACTGACAATTACAGATTTAGTCCTTGGATGAGTGAAAACATTGCAGATTTTCTTTGGCATGCTTATCAAATTAGCGACCAATCTAAAATATCAAGTATGTTATTAAAACTCGGTAATGCAATTGATAATCATGGTTTTGCTTCAACCTATCTAAGTGGAACTGGCAATAATGCTATCTATGTAAGAAAGAATCATTATCAATCCTTAATTTCATGC
The DNA here is from genome assembly GCF_052655985.1 of Alishewanella sp. HL-SH05. The sequence goes on along the minus strand of NZ_CP199753.1, from coordinate 1,546,812 downwards.
CATGGTCATGATAATGACGCAGTAGAACTACTATACTCTGCATCTAGTGTTGCAAATGACCAAAAGCTCGCCATAGAACATAACAAAAATTCTTATACCGATCAGCACAATATTGAAATTGTTCTTCCTCTTGCTCTTGCCTACTATTTTTCTGAAAATAGAGATGAAAAGAATAGATTAGAAGCACGAATTGAGAAAATATTGAACCATTGGTTAAATGATGATATCAAGGACTGCTCATTGTCTATCGGCAGAAACTACCGAGCATTTAATTGGCAATATCGCTCAAACTCAATATCAACTTGGTTCTGGATAAAACCACAGTTCTAAGACAATAAGAGACAAAATCATTATTCAATTTCATAGTTATTATAGTCTTTTACCACAATTGCTGGATTACCGGCTACAATGGTCATCGGTGGTACATCTCTGGATACTACACTGTTTGCTGAGACGATAGAGCCTTTGCCTATAGTTACACCTGGACAAATAACTGTGTTGATTCCAATCCAAACATTATCTTCGATTACAACAGGTTTATAACTACCAAAAGTATTAATTCTATTCGCGACATCAGGAAAGGAAATATCATGGCCATTACCATCAAATATCTGGCAGTTTGCTGCTATTAAACAGTTATCACCAACTTTAACTAGCTGATAAGCGTGTATGCAGCTACCATTTATTCTGGTATTATTACCAATTTTAATAACCGCACCAGGTCTATCAGCTAATAACTTTACTGATGAGTGCATATTAACATGATAACCATCATTATTTGAGTTTAAAGTGACATTATAACCAATATGCAACTGACAGTTTTCCCTAATATCAATTATGGGGATACGATTAATATTTAAGTTCCCGCTTATAAAAATATTTTTATGATTCTTTATTTCATGAAAAAATTTTTTGATTTTTATGTAATTTATAATTTTAAAAAAACATTTAAATATATCAAAAAAAATCCACATACAAACTCCAGAAAAGTAGATATATCATAGAGTAAATTTCAAAGTAAAATAAACCATAAATATCATAACCCATGAGGCAAAGCCACATTTGATTAGGACACTATATGATAATAGATGCTTTAACTCCGGGATCATTTTAATTACTCTTAAATGAGAAGCTAAACTTAGACCGATAAATATAAAAAGCAAAAGAACATAAGAACGACTTAAGAAAAAAGCTGTCACTAAAAAACCAATCATCGAGAAAAATAATGCGTTATTTAATAATAATTCATCTTTTAATTTCTCACGATTTTCAACATCACTCTTATCAAAACGATTAACAGCGTCAGATTTTGAGACTTTGAAAATTCTATAGCCAATATATACAGTAAAAGTTAATGCGCCGCCCCAAAGAGTATAGCCTAATGTGCCGAGTTCAGAGGCAACAAGTATATAAGAGTTATGCGCTGTAAGCCCGTGCATATCAAAAAAATTCCCCTTGCCTACACCAAACAAAGGATTTCCAATTAAATACTGAATACCATCGTACCAGGCGTATAATCGCCCTCTTGCTGAGGCCTCTCCAGAATTTAAACCACCAAATTGAGATAAAAGTGTAGCAACAACAGGTCCAACGATGATCGAGAATATAATTAACCGCCCACCGCCATATTTTAAAAGAAGATAAAGACCAATTAACGAAGTGCAGCCTAATAAGGTCCCTCTTGAACCTGTCATATAAACACCATAGCTAAATATTAAAAACAAACATAAACATAATAATTTTGTTAAGCCGCCGCCCCTGTAAAAAAAGTACATAAGAAAGGGAATATTCATCACTAATAGCATACCCAAGTCGTTTGGGTCACTAAAAATACCAACATAGATAATTCTTCTAAGCTCCCCTCCTACAGCTTGGTTGCCCGCCCAACCAAAAGCATCAGGGCTAGTAAATTGAGTCCACCCGTTATGAACCATTACTAGAGAGGAACATATAGTGATAATCATAATGATTTTTTGTCGATAAGTAGAGTTGACAAGTGTTACAAACAAGAAAAGCGGGACGATGGATGATATTAATATATTTTGTGACTCAACAAGTCCATTCATACCCCAACCATTCAGAAATGCTGATATAGCGATTACAGGCAGCATCATCAGTAAAAATGTCTGCGGTGGCAACCACACTAATGGTCTATGCAAAGCGACAGTAAAAAGCAGGCAAGTTACTGTTATCATCATTACCAGCGGCATACCAAACATTGAGGTAACAAAATCTTGTGGCCTAATTAAAACAGCTAATAGATAAAAAACAAGGAAGAAAAAGGGTAACCCAACGCTTTTTGATTCATATGAATATCTACTTTTTCTATTATATTCTTTCATTAATTTCCAAACTATATCAAGTTAAAATTTAAAATTCATTTAAAAATAGATTTCACCTGCAAATTTCGCTCAAGCTTGCTAAATATGATCAGCCAAAAAAAAGTAATACTAAATATATTGAAGATAATGAAATATAAAATGAAGTAACTCCAACTTTCAATATTAATAATGTTGCTAAAATTATAAAACAGCACAAATGCCATAAGAGTAACAAATATAATTTTACCGATGATTTTTAGAAGTAATTTAAATTGGTGTCCGAGTGCATTTTTTATAATAGGCGTGAAAAAAATCAACTCTGTAATAATAGCTGATACAGCTAAAGAGAACGCAATACCCAATAGACCATACTTTATAGCGAACAATATTGAAAGAAACAGAGTGATAGCAGCGCCAAAAATATGGATTACAGGTAATATTCTATGTCTGGCCTTAGCAATCATGAACGTTTGAGCTGAAAGATAAATAAATTTGCCTAGTAGTGAAAAACTAAGAATTTTAATAATAATAGCAATATCTATAAACTCTTGGCCAAGCCACAAAACGATAAACGCTTCTGAAAAAATGAAGAGCGGAATAAAAACAACGAGCGTACTAAACAGATTTAGTCTAGTAATCAAACTTATGTAAATACTCTCATCAACATTTTTATCGCTGTTAAGGATACGATTTACAGCAGGACTTGTTACTTGGCTAATTATTGAAATAATATTTTCGCAATGGGTTACAAGTTGTTGTGCAATGTTAAAAAAAGCGACTGAACCAACGCCAACATACTTTGAGACTATATTGACACCAATTCGCTGACGAATAATCAAAGCTACATTACTGAGAATAATGTACTTTGAAAATGATATTATCCCTCTTGCACAACCTAAAGAAATTAATTTCACATTAAGTGAGATTACTGGCAATGTTTTCTTTAAGTATACAAACTTAACAATAAATGAAACTAAATCTGTGATGAGAAGCGCAAACAACAGACCGAACATGCCATATCCGTGCAATACTAGAAATATGGATAATATCCCTCTTACTATCTCAGTAATTGTACTGATGTTAGACTGAATGTTATCTTTTAAATTCGCTGCAAAAAAACTACTCGACGACATTAGTAAAAAATCTGTGAATACCTTGAAGCCTAAAAAATATAAAATTACACTTGCTTCACTTAATGATTCTGCAGGGAGATTCAAAATAGTTGGAAAGAAAACTGGTAATAGAACAATTGTTAATCCTAACAAACCCAATATACTGTGTAAGAACAGGCTTGTATTAAACAAAGTATTTATTTCATAAAATTTATCTTTTTCAATTAGAATTGCTGTTTCCCGTGTTACAGCTGAGTTAAATCCTAAGTTACTCATTCTGGCCCAGGCAACCATGTTTATAAGTAAAATCCAGATACCATAATCAACGGCTCCAAGTTCTCTTAGTAAAATAGGTGTCGTGATAAAAGTAAGTATTATCACAGCACCCTTTTCTGCTAACATACTTACTGCATTTTTAAATAGTGAACGAAGCATAAAAATTCCATCAATGCATCTAAGCATTCTTATTAGAATGAAATGATCATATAAAATTTCATAACAAAAAAATATAAATCATGATAAATATAACTGTTTTTAAGACAAAAATAGAGCTTGATTCCTTTCTAACAGACTCAGACTTGTCATTAATTGCTAATCACTCTATTCATGTTAGCAAATCTTGGTTGTCTTGTTGGTGTAAGTATTTTTTAGGCGTACATGACTTACTCTTTTTTTGTATCCATCGTTATGGAAATAACATTATCGCTGTATATCCCCTTTACCTGAAAAAAATTGCCCTAGGATTTGAGTTGAGGTTTATTGGATCTGGTGAATCTGAGATATCGGAAGTATCCAGTGAATTTCAAGATTTCATAATTAATAGTCAATATCTTGATGAATCACTTAGAATATTTACAAATCAAGTAAAAAAACTAAAAAATTGCTGTAAGGTTTCTTTTGAACACGTTCTACCTGATTCAAATTGTCTTCATTGGCTGAAGAGCGTCAAAAAAACTTTTTGGTTTTTGCAGTATAATTCACATTCATACAGATTTACTGTAAAAATACAAAACAATACACATGAACAAATTAATGCTTTGGTTCAAACCACACTTAGAAGACAGGCGCGTCGCTTTGTCGAAAGAAATGATGTTAGAATTTCATATTGTCAAAATACTAAAGAAATTCAACACTTTATGTCTTTACTAGCAGATATTCATACCTCTCAATGGAAATCTCGTGGGAAACTAGGGGCTTTTATTACAAGTCAATTTAACGATTTCCACAATGAGCTTGCGCAGATACTTTTAAAAGAAAAACGACTTTTACTCTTCAAAATAGTCTGTCAAGATTTTTGTGTTGCTGTATTTTACGGTTTTTACTATCAGGAAACTCTCTATTATTATCAGAGCGGAATTAGTGAAAAAAGCCCACTATTAAATACAGGTGTAGCAATGCATATCATTGCGATGGATCACGCTAGAAACCATAACGTTAAATTTTACGACCTTATGGCAGGGAAGTTACAGAGTTATAAATCACATTACACTAAGCCGTGCACAGAAGTGTTATCTGTAAGCTATACAAGTTACAAACTGTTTTTCATTCAGTCTATCAAAAAAGCAACTAATTTAGTTGCAAAAACATTGAATAGTATTATAAAAGATTAATGACAGCTCATAACTTGTATCAGAATAAGCAATTTTCACTTCGGAATATGGCATTATTATTTTAAATAATTGTTAGATACCATGGTATCGCAACTTCTAATCCTCGATTTATACTGTATTCTGGTTGATAGCCCAACAACGCTTTGGCTTTACTAATTTCTGCTTGAGAATGTCTTACATCACCCGCACGGAAGTCACGATAAACCGGTGACTTATCGTAATGTACATTATGCGGTTTTAAGCTTTGTTTAATTGCATCAAACAACTGATTTAACGTCGTTCTATCACCAACAGCAACATTAAAAACTTCGCTGCGGCCCAAAGGGGTTATTGCTGCAATAATATTGGCTTGCACTGCATTAGCAACAAAACAAAAATCGCGGCTGGTTTCGCCATCGCCATTAATGGCCACATCTTCGTTGGCAATCATCGCAGCTGTCCATTTGGGGATAACGGCAGCATAGGCGCCATTGGGATCTTGTCTTGGACCAAACACATTAAAATAGCGCAAGCCAGTGCAATGAAACTGGTAAGTACGAGAAAACACATCCGCATACAGCTCATTCACATATTTGGTTACCGCGTATGGCGATAACGGCTTGCCAATGTTTTCTTCTACTTTCGGCAGTGCCGGATGATCACCATAAGTAGAACTGGATGCCGCGTAAACAAAAGATTTTACCTTGGCATCACGGGCGGCAATCAACACATTTAGAAAACCACTGATATTATTGGCGTTAGTGCGCGCAGGATCGCTTATTGAACGTGGAACTGAGCCCAGTGCCGCTTGATGCAATACATAGTCAACGCCCGCGCAGGTTTTAGCACAATCATCACTATTACAAATATCACCCTGAATAAAGTGAAAACGTTGCCATTGCTCAGCCGTGCATAATGCCTGCACTTGATCAAGATTACGCTGAAAACCCGTAGCGAAATTATCTAAGCCTACAACGTGCTGATTGTGCTTAAGCAACACTTCAAGCAGATTAGAACCGATAAAACCGGCACACCCGGTAATTAACCAACGTTTCGGCTCGGCTAATAAGGTTGTGAGTGCCTGTTGATAAACCGTCATTATTTTTCCTTGATATTAAAAGCGAAGTTCAACTTTAGCGGGGTCGAGCATATATTTTAGATCGTATAACACATGGTTTTCTTTGGTATAACCAAGGATATGATCGGTACCGTAATCTTTAAAAGTTTGATGTGCAACGGCCAGTATTACCGCATCATAACTACCGGTCTCGGGCTCGGTAATGAGTTCAATATCATACTCATGCTTGGCTTCCGCTGCAGCTACCCATGGATCAAACACATCTGGCAGCATACCGTAATCAGCCAACTCCTGAACCACATCGATAACCTTGGTGTTACGTATGTCAGGGCAATTCTCTTTAAAGGTTAAGCCCATTACTAGTACACGAGCACCCTGCACCTGGATGCGCTTTTTTAGCATAGTTTTAACAAGCGAAGACACCACAAACTTCGGCATACCATCGTTAATGCGCCGCCCGGCTAAAATCACCTCAGGATGATAACCAATAGACTGCGCTTTATGTGTTAAATAATAGGGGTCGACACCAATACAATGCCCGCCAACTAAACCGGGGCGAAACGGTAAAAAGTTCCACTTTGTGCCGGCAGCCAATAACACTTCTTCGGTATCGATATTTAGCTTACTAAAAATCACCGCTAATTCATTCACCAGTGCAATATTTAAATCACGTTGGGTATTTTCAATAACTTTCGCCGCTTCAGCCACTTTAATGCTGCTGGCTTTATAAGTACCGGCGGTAATAATGCTGGCATAAACATTATCAACAAATTCTGCTACCTCAGGTGTTGAACCCGAAGTGACTTTTTTAATGGTTGTTACCCGGTGTTCTTTATCACCCGGATTAATACGCTCTGGGCTATACCCAGCAAAAAAGTCCTTGTTAAAGGTTAACCCGGAAACTTGCTCAATAATAGGTACACAATCTTCTTCAGTCGCGCCGGGATATACTGTGGATTCAAACACCACAATATCGCCAGCTTTAATCACTTTACCCAGTGTTTCGGAAGCACGAATTAACGGCGTGAGATCGGGCTGTCGATGCCGATCTATCGGAGTCGGCACCGTGACAATAAAGAAGTTAGCGGTTTTTAACGCGTCGATATTTGAGGAAAACTCAAGATAAGTGGCTGCAGCTAACTCATCGGTGGATACTTCTAAAGTACGATCTTGCCCAGCGGCTAACTCGTCAATGCGCTTTTGATGGATATCAAAACCCAAGGTAGGGTATTTTTTAGCGAACTCAACCGCGAGCGGCAAACCCACATAACCTAGACCAATAATCGCGATCTTAAGCCCTGCTAACGAAAAATTGCTGTCCATATATCATCCTGAATTTGCCAGATACGCTTTGCCGCAAAAATTATCAGGTTTATTATACTTAAAAAGCATATGAAACCCGCATTAATAGTGACGTTTAAGTCGTTTAGGTTGACACATTAAGCCGTTAAAAAGCAAGCTTAAACATGAAAATCCTGCCCTGGTTTGCCGTTAATCCGCTCTTACAAGTCGCGACGATTGAAAACACAAATATAGGATTTGCATAACGGTTGCTATGCTTTGTTTTTTACCTTAACTTGTAAGAGTTAAATTCGCTTTTCAAGGTTGGCAACGAGCCTGTGTTGTATATTTTTACGAGTTTTTGTCTATGGTTAGCGCTTTATGCACCTATGCCGCTAACATGGCAGCCGCTATTAGCCCTACTAGACTACGCTCCGCGCTGGTTAGTTTTGCTGCTGTTGCCGCTTTGCTTGCTAGGATCAAAACCGAGTAAATCGTTTGTATTATTTATTGTGTTAACTACGTTAGTTAATTTTTGGCTTTTATTCGATATTTCCCTGGCATTTGCTTCAAAAGCCCCAGCAACTTCAGATACCCGCACCTATAAAATAGCAACTTTTAATGTGGCGAGCGGTCGAGTAGATGCTGCTGCTATTTTTGACTGGTATAACAGCGAACACCTCGACGCGCTGTTATTGCAAGAAAGCCCCCCGGCGGCATTAAAACAACAATTACCGGCAAACTTAACCTTAGATTGTCACGGTAACCTTTGTTTGCTCACTCAACACAGCTTCAAAGTGGTTAGACAGCTAGACAGACGGGCTTTACAAGGTTGGGGACATTATGCTGCACACTATTTAATTTCATTGAATGAAGTGGAAGTGAACCTGGTTAACCTGCATTTAAATACACCGAGGCACGGTTTTGAATTACTACATGCTCCCATCAGCAATTTTAACGCCATTACTCGTGCTTATAAAAACCAAGCATTTGAAAGTATGATAGCCTCAGAATTGGTCGCTGCTGATGAAGGGTTAACGTTAATTGGCGGAGACTTTAATTTGACGCAACCAAGTCGGCTTTATCAACAGTATTGGTCAGAATGGTCGAACGCTTTTAATACGGTAGGATTTGGTATAGGGTACACTAAAAATAGCCGCTTAATGGGTAGCCGAATTGACCATATTTTAACAGGTTCTAAAATTCAGCCATTACATGCTGAAGTTTATTCAGCTATGGGCAGTGATCATAAACCACTAGTACTGGAGTTTGCCTTCCAATAACGTTAGTTTAATGCTGCTATTAATTTTATTCACACTTGCAAGACAAACGGTTAAATTTAATTTATTTTTTAAGCCTTAACAGTGCATGTTTTAAAGGACTAATATTGTGACAAACGTGGATACCTCTGAAAAAGGCGCAGCCCGCTACTGGCCTTTGTTGTTTATTGCTGCTGTTTATCTGGTGTTTTTGGCTGCTAACCCCGCGGTTATTGTTGATCTGCGATCTTTTAGTTTTGATGACGGTACTTATTCTCACGCCTATTTACTGCCGTTTGTAATTGCTTTTTTTTATTGGCAAGCTTGGCAAAACCAGCAGTTATCCCCTAAAACCAACCTATTTTTCTTTGCTTTATTTATTTTGGCTTTGCTAGTTTATGTTTGGCTACAATTTGCACAACAAACCGTACTTAGCCGAGCAGTGTGGCCAATGGTTATTATGCTGGCACTGCTTAGCTACTTTAGGTTTACTTTGGCGATTATTGTGCCTACAGCATTGCTTTGGTTTATTACCCCCATTTGGGGCAGTATAAACAGTATATTGCAGGATATATCAGTTGCTGCCGTAAGTTTTATAATGCGTTTTACCACCATCCCTACTTTTGTAGAAGGCAATATGGTGCATATCCCTGCCGGTATTTTTGAAATTGCTGATGGTTGCAGTGGCTTACGCTATTTTGTGGTGTCGTTAGCGCTAAGCATGATATTTTCGTATTTGCACTTGAAACGCACTCGCAGTGTTTTAGTGTTTTTTACTATTGCCATCTTAGGTTCCCTGATCACCAATTGGCTGCGAATTGTCGGGTTGATCTTAATTGGTCACTTTACGGATATGCAAAGCGAAATCATCGCTGACCATAATATGTTCGGCTGGTTTCTATACATCCCCTTTATAATGCTGCTGTTTTACGTTGGCGGTTTTCTCGATAAAACCCAACCAGAAACAATCAACGCTAAGCTTGAAACATCATCTATTAAGTTACCAACTAGCGTTACGGTATTAGCGGTATTATTGGTGTTTTCAACGACAACGTTAAACTTAACCAGTTCGGGACAACTGCTTTACACCATTGCAGCACAACCCACTGAAATACCTGAGCAACCGCTAACCCTCTCTAACCCAAGTCCTGTAATCGTCACTATTGAACAACAAACTAGTCGCACCTACTCTGAAAACGCTGAGCAGATTGTTTATCGACACTTTATGTTTAGTGGCACCGAGGCCAGCCGTAACCCTAATTATTATTTAAACGATGTTATTCCTGCAGGCTGGAAACAGGTTGCCACAGAGTACAGCAATTTAGGTCAATGGCGCCGCCTACAAGATCCATTTGGCAGAGAAGCATTGGTGTTATATTGGTATCAACTTGGTGATAATCGAATCACCTCAGAAGGGCAATATCGCGTGGCACGATTGAAACAAGCTTTAGCATTAAAACGTGCATCAGACTTACATTGGTACTTTACACCATGCTCTAGCTCAAACTGCACGTTAGACAAAGAACGCATCAAAGCCATACTTTAAAAACCAATTTACATCAGCTTGGTTATTTAAGCGCCAGTTGTTTCAAATTAAATAAGCGCTGGATGAGCAATATCCTCAAACAGCAAAAGTGTTTTTCAGTGCGTTATGTCGTTACCACTGACAAAGCTTACGATTTCGTTTTCTCGAAGGAGTGTTACATGAAAACCCCAAAACTTGTCACCAGCTTAGTGTTTTTAGCCGTATTAGCCGCCTGTAGTAAGAAGACACCTGATGAACACTACAATGCAGCCCAAGATTTTATTAACCAAGCGCAGTATGCCGCGGCAGCCATTGAACTGCGCTCGGCGATTCAACAAGCTCCTGAAGATGCCCGCTTACGCGCGGCATTAGCGGAAACAATGCTAAATAGTGGTGATAGTGTAACCGCAGAACGCGAGTTTGAACGTGCTTTGCAATATGGCACACCGATAGCAAATATTGCGCCACTCTTAGTAAAAAGCTATTACCTGAATAATAACTTTGAACAAGCCGCAAATTTTGATTTAGCGGGTACAGCACTCAGTGTCGCCGACAGTGCACTGTTGGATACTTACCGCGCGTTGTCTTTGATAAGTATCAGCGATGCGCCCGCAGCCTTCAGTTTGTTCGAGGCACTAAGTACATCATCACAAGCTGACGCCGCGGCTTTTGCTAAAGCACATATTACAGCATCAAAACGTCAATATAATGAAGCGTTTGCTGCAATAGAAACTATTACGGCAGACAGCCCATTATTTGATGAAAGCATGTACTTTAAAGCAAAACTGCATGCCTCGCAGCAGCAAGATGCTGAGGCAGTGGCGGCATTTGAGCATTACGTGAAAAAAGTGCCCACCGCTACTTTGGCCAAATTGCTGCTAGCACAAACCTATGTGCGGATGCAAGATTTTACCAAAGCAGAGCCACAGCTAGATGCTTTGCTAAAACTATTTCCGCAGCAACCTTATGCTAACCATTTACTGAGTATCATTAAGTATGAAAAAGGTGAATTAGAACTTGCTAAGCAATTCAGTGAAAACGCCGTTCGCTTTGGCATGACTATTCCAGAAAGCCGTATTATTGCTGCCATGTCAGCCGCTAGATTGAACCAAAACGCACAAGCATTAAATATGCTAGAGCCAATCGCTAGCGAGCTACAACGCTTCCCAGCAGCGCAGCGTTTATATGCTGTGTTGCAACTTAATGCTGGCCAAGGTGAACGTGCCGCAGAAATCTTAAGCAGTTTACCGGTTGAAGAGCAAAATATAGAATTATTAGCGCAAACCGCATTTCAACTTCTTCGGCAAGGCAATGATAAATCAGCTGATTTACTGCTACAAAACTATCAAAACAATCACAGTCAAGACTCAACTAGCTTAGCTACCTTAGCCAGCATTCGGTTAAATATCGAAGGTCAACGCCCTGGCGCTATTGAAGACTTAGAAAAAGCCTTGCAGCTCGATCCAGCCATGGATGATGCTCGCATGCGGCTGATCACCGCATATATAGAAGAAAAACGTTTTACTGAAATTGATCGCTTAACCGAGCAATGGCAAGCGGATCCTAAAACGCGGACCGCGGCTTTTAATATCAAATCTTATGTAGCCTTGCTACAAGGTGATTTTGAAAAAGCGAATGAATTTAATGCATTGGCTGCAACCGAAACACCAGACAACCCCTTTGTAGGATATATTCAAGCCGTATTATTAGCTCAAAAACAAGACCTTAGCGCTGCAACAAAACGTATTGAGCAAGTTATTGCGGCAACACCAACCTACCTGCCTGCTTTAGAATTTTACTACAGTATCAACCGTGGCAAAGATGGCCAAAACAACATTAAACAAAAAATCGAACAGATTTATACGGCGAATACGCAAAACTTTGCACTTCGCTTGTTAATGGCTCAGATCTATACTGACAACCAACAATTTGATAAAACCGCAGAATTACTGAGTGCTATTGATGCAGAGCTACCTAATTTACCGCCACTGCATTACTTATTATTAATTGATGCACATCAAAATACCGGTAAACAAACATTGGCGCTGCAATTGGCAGAGAAATGGTATCGTAAAAACGAAAAAAATCCGCAAGCGGCGTTTTCATATGCCAATGCACTTACCTCGAATAAAGAGTTCAATAAAGCACTTGATATCATTAATACACTGTCAGTTAATTATAAAGACAATCCTCGCTTACAACTTGCCCAGGTTAGACTTCTCAGCGAATTAAAGCGCTATTCACAAGCAATAAGTTTAATTAATGCTATGCCAGAGGAATTAAAAAATACCGGTGAGGTACAATTCATTTTGGCTAGGTTGTATATGTCGTCCTCACAACCTAAAGAAGCAATCAGCGCACTAAAAGCTAGCTACGAAGTCAATCCAACAGCAATTAGTGCGGTGTATTTAGTCGAAGAAATTGCCAAAACATCACTGGCGGACGCCGTTGCGTTTATTGATAAACATATCGCAAAACATGGAAAAGATATCGGGCTGCTGACATACAAAGCCAACCTTTTGATTGAAAGCGATAAAGATCAAGCGATGTTAATGTTCGCCGATTTAGTGAAAGACGTTCCAAACTTAGTTACGCTTAATAATTATTCATGGTTATTAATTGAGCGCGGTGAATTAAACAAAGCTGAAACCTTTGTAAAACAAGCTATTCAAATGGCTCCAAACCATCCTGATGTCCTAGACACATACGGTTTGCTGTTGCTTCGGCAAAAAGCATACGCTGAGGCGGTGGGTCAATTTGAAAAGTCTTTAGCCATTCGCCCAGAGGCTAATGATGTAAAATTACATTATGTAGAAGCATTAATTGCAGATAATAAAATGACTAAAGCTACAAGTGTGCTTAGAACTGTGAGTGATGCACCGGAGTACCAAGACAAAAAAGCTGCGTTACAACGTAAAATAACCAATTAACGCTACTTACTAAACAAAGAGGCACCGGAACACGCACCTAATCAAAGGTTTGTTTCGGTGCTTTTTTGTTATTATCTTCGTCACTTTTAAGCTCAAGGCTATCGCACCTAAACTACACATAAGCGGTAAGCGTAACGCCAACCACACATTCCAAGCTTAGCTAAATCTTCTTACCCTGTCTGAATCTAAAACCAGGCAGAGGTTTAACATGATCCGCAGAACAACCGAGCAGTGGCTGGCGCTGTTTGACCAACATAAAGCCAGTGGGCTAACTCAAACCGAATTTGCAAAACAGCAAGGCATTGACCCAGCCTATTTCAGCTATCGTAAGCGGCAACTTCTCACCTGGCAACAGGAAGACAATACCGGCTTTGTCGAGCTGACCACACAAGGCATGATACTCAATCAAAGCATCATGTTGAAAAAGCGCGATGTTGAGCTGCACTTACCACCAGGCACAGATGCCTTGTGGTTAGCGGCCCTGCTCCGGGCGCTTTAATCATGAAGATGTTTATCGACCCGCCAAAAATTTACCTGCATAAACAGCCGGTGGATTTTAGAAAATCCATCAATGGCTTGTCACTGTTAGTTGAGCAGGACATGCCGCAATCGCCGTTTAGCGGTGCACTGTTTGTATTCTGTAACCGGCAGCGTACCCGTTTAAAAGTGCTGTACTGGGACAGCACAGGTTTTTGCCTGTGGTACAAACGGCTGGAAAAAGACAAATTCCGCTGGCCGCGTCTTATGCCCGGTAAGGTGCTCTCTATCAGCGAACAGCAGTGGCACTGGTTGTTGCAGGGTATTGATATCCAAAAACTGACTCCGCATCAGCCGTTGCAGTACCAAAGTGTGGGCTGATATGCCGATCGGCTATAAATCCTTTAGATCACAACCAAAACAATCTAAATCTTACCAAGCACTTAGCCAAATTGACCGTTACAATAACGGCCATGAAAAAGACACCTTCAACACTGCCGGATGATATTGAAACGCTCAAGAAAATGCTTCTTGAGCGTGACAAACGCATCGCCAAATTAGAGCGGGTAAACCAAAAGCTCTCTGATAAGCTGCAGCAATTGCTGGAGCAGTACAACCTTGCCCAGTACAAAAAATACAGCCCCAGCAGCGAAAGCTATCAGGGCGATGGCGAGGTGCTGAACGAAGCAGAGCAGCTTGCTGACGAAGAGCACACCGAGTCTGAAGCCACTCAGACCGAAGCGGAAAAAACGGTTAAACCGCGCCGTCCGCGCATTGCGGCCGAGCTGCCAAGGGTAGACGTTGTCCACGACATTACCGATAAAACCTGTGCCTGCTGTGGCCATGCGCTGCATCGGATGGGCGAGGAAGTCAGTGAGCAGATTGAGTTCGTACCGGCTCAAATTAGGGTGATTAAAAACATCCGGCCAAAATACAGCTGCCGGGCATGTGAAAACCTGGGCACGGAATTGGCTATACAAATAGCCGATGTACCGCCGGCTATCCTTCCCAAAAGCATGGCGACGCCCAGCCTGCTGGCTCAAATCATCAGCAGCAAAATGCACTACGGCATGCCGCTGTACCGTCAGGAAAAGCTGTTTGCCCAAGCCGGTATTGAATTGAGTCGCCAAACCATGAGCCGCTGGTTAATTACCTGTGCGGATAAACTCGAACCACTGCTGGCCCTGATGAAAAACGCGCTACTGCAGCAGCCGGTGCTGTGGGCCGATGAAACGACCGTCAACGTGCTGGATGTAGAAAAAAGTACCTGTTACATGTGGGTTTACGGCTGCGGTATTGAGTCATCAACGGGGGCTAAGCTGGTACTGTTTGATTACCAGGATGGGCGTGGCGGTAAACATCCCAAAGCCTATCTTGATGGTTACACTGGTTATCTGCAGGTGGATGGCTATGCCGGTTATGAGCAAACACAAGCGACCTTAGTCGGTTGCTGGGCGCATGCCAGACGCAAGTTCGTCGAGGCACAAAAAGCCCAGGGTAAAGGCAAAACCGGTAAAGCTGACTGGGCCATCAACCATATCCAGAAGCTGTATGCGCTGGAGAGCAAACTAAAAACCAAGGCTGCAGAGGTTAAATACCAACACAGGCAAGAAGTCGCCAAACCATTGCTGCAACAACTGTGGGACTGGCTGGAGAAATCCAAAGACACCATTCCAACAGAAAGCTTACTTAGCAAAGCCATCACTTACAGCCTGAATCAATGGCCGAAGCTGATAGGTTATCTGGAAGATGGCCGGCTGAACATCGACAACAATCGCGCTGAGCGCGCGGTTAAACCGTTCGTCATCGGCCGAAAAGCCTGGCTGTTTGCTAACACCACATCAGGGGCTAAAGCCAGTGCGGTACTCTATAGTCTGGTAGAAACCGCCAAAATCAACGGTCTGGAGCCGTATGATTATCTAACTACATTATTTAAAGCACTACCTAACGCTGATACCCCAGACAAGCTGACAAAGCTGTTGCCATTCTGATATACAAGGCAATCACACCGGGACGGTGTGGTTGCTGCAACGCTTACAGTTAACTGAACATTGAAAGCAAATAAACGATGTCATTAAATAGAGATTGTGCGATGGCTAGAGCTATCAGTATTCTAAACTAGAGCAAGACGCTGGTTTAGCGATTTAACAAAGAATGGTAAGGCAGGTGCTAAAATAAGATTTCAACTTAAGTGATTGTATATTATGGCGTGAATAAGAAATTAAAACAGCAATAAGATAAGAATTTAACAAAGCAATTTAGCGGGGTTCAAAGTAAAGGACATACAACAAGCTGTTTTATTGTTAAGCAACACAAATAAAAAATCCGGCAACTCGTGCCGGATTTTTATCATCTAATTAAAGCTATTATGCAGTAGCTTTGTTTTTACGACGAGCTGAGAAACCCATGCCCATTAAACCTAAGCCTAAGATGGCTAATGAAGCAGGTTCTGGTACAAAAGCAATATCAACAGAGTTTAAAGTTGTTGAACGACATAAATCACCTGCAGCAGCACCCGCTTTTAAAGCACCTGTCGATGTGCGACAAAAGGCAGAAGTTGGGGGATTTTGAACACCAAATATGTCGCTACTTGCAATACCAAAAACCATTTCGCCTAAGCCGATTTTAGTTGCGAAATCAGTACCTGAGGCATCAAAGAACACGCCAGTCATAGCTGATGATACTGTACCGAAAATTTCAATACCTACTGCGCCAGAAAGCGGATCGTTTAACTGTGAGCCAGTAATGCTTAAGTTAAGCACATTTGTACACGCAGAAGGAGTACTACAAATACTAAATGCTACATTACCAGCATTAAACTGACCTAAATAAGTAGTATTTGGAGCGCTTATTGGAGTTGGGATAACCACGGCAGTACCCGCTAAATTCCAACTAACTTTCATACCCCATGAAACATCAAAACCGCCTTTATTACTACCAAAAGCTAATGGATTTAAAGCAGTTACATTGGCTGAGCCAACATCTTTAACTGCATCGCCATTTTGTATGCCCATCATAGGGTTTGACGGTGTATAAATTGATAACGGATTAAAAGTACCTAATGTTAAAAATTCGAATGCATCAGTCATGCTTGCACCTACGACACCAGGAACAGCAGACGCATCAATTTTGATTGGTGCAGCATTAACATTACTAGCAAATAAACCTGCAGCCATTATGGTTGCTAAAACTGTGAACTTTTTCATTTTTTGTTCCTTTCAAAAAATTAAGTAACTCTCTCCAGTTAATGCACAACGCGTGCCAGAAATAAAAGACGACTATAAACAACAACTTAAAAAATCCAACTTAAAATCAAAACAAAATCTGTAAATTATCCTGACAAAAATAGCCGTTCTGGGAGTTTTTCTCGGAGTAGCTAAATCGATATTGCTGGTTAAATAAACGATTTTTCATAATAAAAAGTAATAAGCCTTCTTCAACAACAATAGAGCTTTTTACCTATTGGTGCTCGCGCAAAACAACCCAAGGTACTTACTAATAATACAAAATGCGGTATTGGCGCTAAGGGGAAACGCTAACACAGCGGTGTTTAAAGTAGGATTTTTAGGGCGATTTCGTTCTGCTAAATGCCACGCAATAGGGGCATTTAGCAGCGTTTATTGATTGGGAACTTGCGCTCTTATTTTTTCAGAACGATGCGGCGGGCAATAAACAACATAATGCGCGGCAACAAACCTTTATTACCAAACGGCCGCCATGTTTTAGTGAATTTATTGCGGTAAGCATCAAAATGCAAACCATAGGGAGCACTGATCACCGGCCCTCTTTTGAACAAGATTTTTAAAGTGTTGGTAATAGCAATACCGGAGCACAATTTAACCGCCATGGCAGTTGAAGGGCCCCGCTCTTCTCGGAAATTAACGCGACTGTCATCAACCAAATAATCGCGTTGTAACATAGCGGGCGATACGCCAACTAAAAAGCGCAACAGTTGTTCTTCGCGGCTGTGGTTTTCAAAACAAAAGTATTGTTCAAAGCTCATTTTACCTGGCATAAAGCTTAAAAAAGCGCAGCCCATTCCTAAAGGTGCTGCCGTAACAACGGGTATGCCGAGCTCTTCACAGCGTTTAAATACCAATTTGCGGGCATCTAAAGCAAAAAAATCTAAGCTATCAACGTAAATATCGGCATCAGCCAAGAATGCATCTACATTTTCAGCCATTACCCCTTGCTCAAAACACGTAAATTCAGCATCAGGATTAATTTCGGCGGCCATTCTCGCCATCACAGCTAATTTATCTTCATCAACAGTGTGAACATTGGCACCGGCCTGTCGGTTAAAATTATGCACATCGAACTGATCAAAATCAGCCAAACTGAAACGTTGCACCCCCAAACGACATAATGTGAGTAAATGCTCACCACCTACCCCGCCTAACCCAGCAATAGCCACTTTGAAATGTTTTAGCTGTTGTTGCTCGGTTTCTGTAACCCAACCGAGATTACGAGAAAACGCGCGGTTATAATCAAACATACCCTTTCCTTGTTAAACGAATAGCTTAAAGGCTCCAGCCTAGTAAGCGTTCATTGGGTTCTAACAACATTTCTTCTGATAACTCACCAAATAACTCGTGTTCAACCGATTTTAATAATGATTGATAGCCACCACTGAGCGTTTTACGTAATTCACGTGAATCGATAAAATAAGCTGCGCGTAAACCGTGATATTCAACCGCATCACCGAGTTGATGAAATTTGATCCCTACGTAACTTAAACTTTTTGCTAAGCGAGGCTCCATCATCACGAAACCATAATAACGTTTGGTTTTATAAGACATCGCAGCAGCAGACATATACAAACAAATGGCAATATAAGGGAAGCAGCGTAATTCTGTGGCAGAGAACGTAGTGTGATCAATGGCACCCGTAGCCGCGCCCGCAAAGTTATCGACCGCCCGTTTTCGAAATGCGGCTGGTACCGCTAAGCGAGATATTTCACAGATCTCTTCTCGGGCAAAACGCCCTGGGAAAATATGTTTATCGGTAATGGCATGCGAGCAATATTTTTCGATAGGTAATAATTCATCTGGCTGACGAGAGTATATTAAGCGCACTGTTCCTGCGAGTTGCTTTGAAGATAAGTGTCTAACAAAACAATGAATAGCGTGTTCATCAAAATCATCTTTTTCTTGGTGTACGGAATTGGTTTGTTCAAATTGTAGTTCTTCACAATAAACTTGATGCCGTAAACGGTAAACTTCTTCTCTTAAAGCATGGCTATTAGCAATGGTTGGCTGTAAATAGTGAGAAAAATGCTCAGATATATTTTTAGCATCTTTACTAGCGAGCGAAGATATCGCTTTTTTTACTACGCCCCCAATAACCGGATTATCTGCAAAGCTGCTGATTTTTTTCATTATATCCTCTATTTACAATTTCAATTCGCTGTTTAGCAACGCGCAAAGCAATCATCTAAACTACGTCAATCATTACTTTACCTTGCTATGGAATTTTAGTTGCCGATATACATACCTTATAAATCAGCCATCTATAAGCAGCAACAATTAATTTAGCGTTAAACAATATTTCTTAAGTGAGTTTTGCGGCTGCATACGCAAAATTAGTTTATGGCCTCTCTTTTGTAGTATGGTGTAGAAACAGCGTTTTTTCCTAGCTCTGCCAGGCAAAAATTAGCATAGTAAGATAATATTAGCTCAATTAAGGATAATACTGATGGTAATTAAGATGCATTTGTACCGATTTTTCTTACTTTGTATATTGGCTTTATTTTCTTCGATGAGCAATGCACAGTTAGTTGATGTTATAAAAAAAATAAAACCTTCGGTAGTAGCGATAGGCATATATAACCCGACTGCCTCACCGCGGATACAGTTAGTGGGTACAGGCTTTGTGATTAGCCCTGGTAATCTAGTGGTCACCAATTATCACGTAGTCAGCCGCGGCTTAGATGAAAGTAAAATGGAGACATATGTGGTGTTATCGGGCTCGGTGCAGCAAGTCAAACAACACCAGATCACCTCGCGCCGTTTGGCACCTGAGCATGATCTGGCTTTGTTAAGCATCGACAATCAATTACCTGCTGTTACATTAAGTAGCCAAAGCGAACTGGCACCGGAAGGGCTTGAAATTGCATTCACCGGTTACCCTATTACCAGTGTGTTAGGGCTTTATCCAGCAACCCACCGAGGCATTATCGCGGCACATTCGCCCATTATTATCCCTGCGGATCAAGCCAGCCAATTGCATGCAGCCGCTTTACGGCAGCTGCGCCAACCTTACTTAATTTACCAGCTTGACGCGGTGGCATATCCCGGCAACAGCGGTAGCCCCCTGTATAATGCTGCTAACGGTGAGGTCATTGGCGTTATTAACCAAACCTATATTAAAGCCAGTAAAGAGTCTGTGTTATCGGATCCCAGTGGCATCAGTTACGCAATTCCTGCCAAATATATTCAACAATTAAAATCTAACTGATAAGAGTTATCCAACGTGATCGACATTTCTGCAGAACAACTAGGCTTTGGCATCGCGGCGATAAGCTATTTAATCTTTGCTTTATTGATATTAACCACTAAAAGCAACTCGGTTCAGCGTGGCTTATTGTTTGCTTTTAGCGTCGTTAGTGTGGTGTGGGCGGGTTATTATGCGTGGTCATTGCAACTTCCCTACGTCAATTCCGGCTCTTACCTTGTAGAAAATAGTCGCAATCTGCTGTTATCACTGTTCTTACTTGCCGCACTTAAACATCACGGAGAGTGGCAAAACTTTTTTTTGAATAAATCGGTTATCGCAACTCTACTCGGCTTTGTACTGTGGACTGCCTTTGGCTTAAACCACTGGATGAGTCAGCATCTTATTTATGTGGGTAATTTACTTATTGCTATACTGCAACTGGCTATTTTAGAAGCGATTTACCGTAAAACAAATGTGCAACAACGCTGGCAGTTTAAACCCCTGCTGATTGCCTTAGCGGTATGCATACTGTTTGATTTTGTGTTGCTTGCGGAATCGGCGTTATTTGCCCGAATAGACTCACACCTTTGGCAAGCTCGTGGCTTTATTTTTACGTTGATGATCCCGTTTTTAGTTATCGCTATTCGGCGCATCGAGGCATGGGGCATTAATGTCTATATTTCACGAGATATTGTTTTACAAAGCACTTTAGTGATGGCCGCAGGGGTATACCTGCTATTACTTGCCATTACAGGCTTTTATTTACGATACATTGGCGGTAGTTGGTCTGAGTTACTGCAAACCAGTTTTATTGTGCTCGGTTTTGCTTTAATGCTACTGCTGGTGTTATCTGGCACTATCCGCAGGCGCTTAAAAGTTTTTATTGAAAAACATTTTTTTGCCAATAGTTTTGATTATCGTGAAAAGTGGTTGGCACTAACCAGTGGCTTAAAACAGATCGATATTAGCCATGTCGATCGCCATTACAAAATTTTGCAAGTATGGTTACAAAGCATTAATTACGGCCAAGGTGCCATTGTGCAATATCGACCGCAAGGTGAGTTAAAAATATTGGCACTGCATGGTAGAGCCCCCTTAACTGAAGCTGAGGTTACGCTATTACAGCGTTATCAAAGCCAATACGCCAACCAAAACTGGCAGATTGATTTAACAGAGTCGCAAGGGGCATTAACAGCTGATTTAGCGAAAGATCAATTAAAACTGCAATTGCTGTTGCCTATTCGCACTAAAGCAGGCCTTTGGGGCGTATGTATTATGCAGGCAGGTAACGAGCAAAAGCTAAAATTAAACTGGGAGCTGCGGGATTATCTGTCTGTGGTATCGGAGCAAATTGCTACCCTGCTGTTGCTGATGCAGCACAGTGATAAACTGAGCGAGAATGCTCAGTTTATTGCCTTTAGCCGCATGTCTGCTTTTGTAGTACACGATTTAAAAAACGTAAAGGCACAGTTAGATTTAACCTTACGCAACGCTCAAAAGCACCGGCACAACCCTGAATTTATTGATGATACCTTCAGTACTTTAGAGTCGATGCAACAACGCTTAGATAATATGCTGTTGCAACTGACCACGAAGCAATCCAACGAGCGCCCGCAGCGCAGTTTCTCGGTAGCAGAAATAATCAGCCAAGTTATTGAGCAACGCTGTGCGGTAAAATCACCACAACCAGAACTGATTGTTCGGCAAGATTGTCAGCTAATGTTAGACCAACACCGCTTTGCGAATGTGATGTTTCACTTATTAGATAATGCCCAACATGCCACGCCGTCTACTGGAAGCATAAAGGTGTATATGCAAACAACATCGACCGATTTGTTGCTGAGTATTTGCGATACTGGCTGTGGTATGAGCGCTGATTTTATTGAACATCGGTTGTTTAAACCCTTTGACACGACAAAAGGCAATGCAGGCATGGGCATTGGCGTGTACGATGCACAAGTCTTTATTGAGCAAGCAGGTGGTTCAATCAAAGTCAGTAGCACCATAGGTGAAGGAACTACTTTTAGTATCCATCTTCCTTTACAATCGGAAGTAGACGAAGAAGAAACCACTTACCTCTCAGCGCAAGGAACGTTATAGCCATGAAAACAGTATTGGTAATTGAAGACGATCTCGGGATCCAAAAACAATTAAAGTGGAGCTTGAGCGATTACGAATTAGTTTTTGCTGGTGATCGGCAACAAGCGATGACACATCTTAGACGCTACGAGCCCTCGGTTGTTACCCTTGATTTAGGCTTACCTCCGGATCCGACAAATGCGACCGAAGGCCTAGCGTGTTTATCTGACATTTTAGGCTCAGCGCCCGATACTAAGGTAATAGTGTTAACCGGTAGTACCGATAATAGCCATGCCCTGCAAGCTATTGCCCTGGGTGCCTATGATTACTATCAAAAACCGATTGATGCCGATGTACTTAACATCATTTTACAACGCGCCTTTAAGCTCACTGAGCTAGAAAAAGAGAACAAAGCGCTAAAAAACAATTCGCAGCAACAGACGGATATTTTAGGCAACAGCGAGGCAATGATCAAAGCTTGTCGTGTGGTTGAGAAAATAGCCCCGACTGAAATCACCACGCTATTATTGGGTGAGAGCGGCACGGGTAAGGAAGTGTTTGCGCGCACCATACATAAGCAAAGCGCTCGCGCCGATAAACCCTTTATTGCCATTAACTGTGCCTCTATTCCAGAAAACCTGCTTGAAAGCGAATTATTTGGCTATGAAAAAGGCGCTTTTACCGGCGCAGTTAAAACTACCCTTGGTAAAATTGAATGTGCTAATGGCGGTACCTTGCTGCTGGATGAAATTGGCGATATGCCTTTAAGCTTACAAGCTAAAATGCTGCGTTTTTTGCAAGAGCGGGTAATTGAACGTGTTGGTGGCCGCAGTGAAATTGAAGTGGATGTTCGCGTTATTTGCGCAACGCACCGCGATTTACAAGAGATGGTCAGCCAACAAACCTTCCGCGAAGATCTCTTTTATCGGGTGAGTGAAATCATCCTGCGCATCCCGCCACTGCGTAGCCGTGGTCACGATATTATTTTAATCGCTAAAGCGTTATTGCAGCGCTTTAATGAAGAATACCATTCTAATGTGCAAGGCTTCTCTGAGCAGGCAACCAAAGCCATGCTATCGCATAGTTGGCCTGGCAATATTCGTGAATTGCAGAACAAAGTGAAATCTGCAGTGATCATGGCAGAGTCAAAGCAAATTGATGCCGAAGATTTAGGCTTAGTGGCCCCAAATGGCAATATTAAGATGCAAACTTTACGGCAAATGCGTGAAGACGTTGAAACTCAAGCAATCCGCCAAGCCCATATGATGACTGAAGGTAACTTATCTAAGGCTGCCGATCTTTTAGGTATTACTCGCCCCACACTCTATGCCTTAATTGAAAAGTATAAAATGTACGATTTACGTAGCACGGATACCGAAACTTAAAACAGTATTGCTTATTAATGGCCCCAATTTTCAACTGTTGCGTTATGTGTAGTGACACGGCAATAAAAAATCCCCCGCAGTCATTAAGGCTTAGGGGGATTTTTTTGGGTAGCTCGGCAATCAAAGCCGAGTTCAACCCATTTCACGTATTAACTAAAGAAATGCCACCAACCTAACCAAGCTGCACCTGCTAAAAACACCAATAGCAATGGCAAACGCCATGGGCTAGGTTTTTCTGCATAAGGATCGCTTAAGCTGCGTTTCGCGCCAGCAGGCAATTTCGCGACACCGGTTAAAGACGCACCAAAGGGTACGTTGATTTTCGCGCGGGTGTTTACCGCCCAACCATTAGCATCTAATAGTGGCCCCACATTACGCCGACGTAATGTGAGATAAGCCAAAATCATCGACGGTGTTGAAATCAGCAACATCACTGCCGCTAGTACGATCGGTATTTGCCACCATGCTAACGAAAACAAACCGGCAACCACCGCAGCTAAAGCGGTACCTAAAGCACCTAAAGCTAAACCAATAGCGGCAAAGATACCGGCAAACTTCGCAATATCAAAGCTACTGGCCACCGCCGTGGGGGAAGCGGCACTACTGCTGGTTTTACTTTCGATATCTTTATCACGCGAGGCAGCAAATTTTTGCACTTGCGATTCAATAAAGGCCGCTATGCGGCGATACGGTGACCAAAACGCTTGCGGAATACTGACCGGTTGCGCTACCACTTTGGTGACACTGGCACGCCAATCTCGGCCTTGTCGATCATAGAAAATACCGTTACGGCCTGGCACCATTAATTCATCGACGTCACCGTTAGTCAGTGCCGCAACAATATTGATGGGTTTTTCACCTTGGCGCACACAGGTGCAGTACACCAAATAACAGCCGCTAAAAGGTGCCATAGAAGCGTGTCGCGCTGGATCGGCTACGCGCATCACTAATTCACAGCTACGTTGATCCAAGTAAAGCGTACCTGCTTGGAAGATCGCTTTTGAATCGCCATGATAAAAATCGCTAAAAGTCACGAAGTTGCGCAGTAAGGTCACGAGGTTTTGTTGATAACGCGTTAGCTTTTCCAGTGCTAATAAGTTATCGGCAAAAGTACTCGCGGCTAAATCATCGGCGATCAGTTGTTCTAATTGCGCTTTAAAATCACTGGCTAGCAGTTCGTTAATGCGATCTAAACCTAAGTCATGCACCGCAGTAGCTGGGCGCGCGGCTTGCCAATTACGCCAGGCCGCCAGTTGAGCGGATACCTTGCGCCAATCGGCGTGGTTTAATTCAGCGTAATCGTCACCTAACAAAGGTTGTAATACGCTGCTGGTTAACGCAGCAATTTGTGTTTGCCATGCTGGGTTAATGCCATCTACCAAAGGTAAAGCCCGATCTGCTGCAATTTCAGATAAGGGTAATGAAGCAATATCACTGTCTTGCTCGGCAATAACCCGATTGGCTAGGCCGTCGTACATAGACGTTAACGGGTTTAAATTATCACTGGCACGGCCATCAAAGGCGGCGAGTTGGCAACGCACAAAGTAGTCGTCAATTTTCGCTTGCACTTGCTCAAATACCGCAACGGCCGCCGCGGTGTTTTCTGCTAGCGGGCACAGTAAACCTTGTTCATTGGCATAGGCCGCATGCCAGTCTTGCACGGCTTGTAGCTGTGCCCAAAAACTTGTTACGGTATCCTGTGTTACGCCCATTCCACCACTGCGATCAGCCACGCCACCTTGTGTACTGATGATCTCAGCAATACATTGCTGTAGTGCTGCATCACTGGTCAGCTCAGGCATAATGACACCGTCACCATTACAGTGATTGGGTGAAAACAATTGGCTGGTGTTGGTTAAGTCGGTTACCTGGATCGGTTGATCTGCCGGGATCTGCAAATAAGCCATGACTTTTTCGGCGGCATGATAAATGCCCTCGCCTTCGGCATCCGCTTTAGAAATACTGGCGAGCGGTAAACCAGGCTGAGCAAACATAACACTGGCATCGGTTAACCGCTGACAACTCCAGCTTACTGCGCTAAGAATTTCAGGCACGCGGATCTGGCCATCGCCGTCATTGTCCATCAGCGCCAAAGTGCGCTCATCAAACTCTAAGCCCGTAGTCGGGCAATTCAGTACAGTCCAAAGTTTGGGATTAAGTTCGCCTAAGTGGAGTAAATCGGCGGCGGTTTCTATAGAGACTTGGTCAAAGCCGCCTGAGCGAAAAAAGCGCCATTGATGTGAGGTTGTTTTGGTCGTCAATGTATCTTTCCCTGTATTGATAATATGCATAAAAAAGCATAAGCGACTCAGCTTGTTTTTGCTAATAAAAAAACAGTATTGCTCTAATAAAGTATTTCAGCATTTATGTCACAAGCATTATTGTGCAGTATTTAAGCATCACATCACTTTGCCAAACAGCAAAACTACTATATTATGCGCCACCTTTTCTTGCCGAGGCGGCGATCCATGATTTCGTCCAATGCGCTCTACACAGACTTATCGGCCTATTACGATGTGCTTTGTGCCGATATTAATTATCAACAGCAAAGCCAAGCTATCGCGCGGATTGCCGGGTTATTTGGAAATGGTGGCAAGCAGCATGTTGATTTGGCCTGCGGCACCGCGCCGCACATTTGGCATTTGCTGCAACAAGGTTATCAGTGTACGGGCTTAGATTTGAACCAGCCGATGCTCGATCTGGCGGCCATTCGTTGCCCAGATGCGCAGTTTATGCAACAAGATCTGTGTTACTTTCAGCTGGCCGAGCCAGTCGATTTGATCACTTGTTTACTTTACTCCATTCATTACAGCGCCAGCCTAGCTGGTTTACAAAGCTGCTTACGTCACGTGAGCCAAGCATTACGCCCCGGCGGTCTGTTTTGTTTCAATGCGGTTGATAAAGATCGCATAAGCAATCAATTATCCGCTTCACATAGTAGTGAATATCAGCAAAGTCGTTTTACCTTTGCCTCGTCGTGGTATTACTCTGGGCAAGGTGAGCAACAAGCCCTTAATTTACACATCAGCCGAGAAACCGCAGGGCACACCGAGCAATGGCAAGACAGCCATACCATGGTGGCCGTGAGTTTTACTGAATTACTGGCGCTGCTTGCACCTTATTTTGAAGTGCATGTGTTAGAGCATGATTACCAACGCATCCAACCCTGGGACACGCAAAGCGGTAATGCGCTGTTTGTGTGTGTGAAGCGCTAAAACCACCGAAACGGTCTGACAAACGTCAACAAGCCCTAGTCAAAACCTGCTACATTAATGACCTTAATGTTTTTTAGGAATACCGCCATGCAAGTGGTGATTTTAGCAGATGGCGCCGCCGTAGCTGACTATGGCGCCAAGGTGTTTAAACAGCAGATAGCCCAAAAACCTAACTCAGTGTTAGGTTTAGCCACCGGATCGACACCCTTGGCGTTATATCAACGCCTGATTGCGGCTTATCAGGCTGCCGAATTATCCTTTGCTCAGGTTAAAACCTTTAACCTAGATGAATACCTCGGTTTAGCCCCCGAACACCCGCAAAGTTATCGTGCTTTTATGCAGCAACACCTATTTGCGCATATTGATATTAACCCTGAACATACGCACGTGCCGCTGGGCGCAGCGGCAGATCCTTGGCAAGCCTGCATGGATTATGAGCAGCTTATTAAGTCTGCAAGCGGTATTGATTTGCAGTTATTAGGGTTAGGCCGCAATGGTCATATTGGCTTTAATGAACCAACGTCGTCATTACAGTCGCGTACTCGGATTAAAACGTTAACTGCACAAACCATTACCGACAATGCGCGTTTTTTTAAGGTAGGCGAGTATCAACCGCATTTGTCGATCACGATGGGTATTGGCACCATTTTAGAAGCAAAGAAAATTATGCTACTTGCCACTGGCAGTGCGAAAGCGCCAGCCGTGCAGGCGTTAGTTGAGGGGCCGCTGAGTGCAGTTTGCCCCGCTTCCGCCTTACAACTCCACCCACAAGCCATTGTTGTGGTTGATGAAGCAGCGGCCTCCGCACTACAACACCAAGCGTTTTATCGGCATGTTGCCAAAGAAACCGCGGCGTTATATCAGCGATTTCAACGACAGCCCTAGTCGCCAGCAATCGTTAACCGGCGGCCCACTGTCGCCATTTATGGCCTTTAAAGGCATAAAATAAGATAAACACATAACAAGGTAGTAATAACCAATAAGCTTGTTGGTTACTGCCACTTTGCTCCGCCAGGTAACCATAAGTTAATGGTAACACTGCTCCACCCGCAATGCCCATAATCAATAGCGCTGAGCCTGTCGCCGTTAATTTACCTAAACCTTCTAAAGCCAGAGGCCACACGGCTGGCCAGACTAACGCATTGGCTAAACCTAACAAGGCTAAAAACATTACTGAGTCAGGCACGGTGGCAAAACCTAACCAGCCAATCAGCACGCTTGATAACCACTGGCTATCGGTTGAAGCAAAGATCACCCCCAAACTAAAGCCAATTCCGCTTAATGCTGAGATTTGTAAAGCGCGAGCTTGGCTTAACCAGCGCGGGATCAATACCACGCCTAGCACGTAGCCCAGCACCATAAAACTCATGGTATAAGACGTTAACACACCAAAATGACCAACGGCTAAATGCTTGCCATAAAGCGCAATGGTATCACCGGCAATTACCTCTACCCCGACATAACAAAACAATGCCAGCACCCCAAATACCAACTGCGGCTTAGCCAATACTGCACGTAAATGATTGCTGTCACGCTGAGTCGCGGTCTCGCTGGCGGGTAATTCAGGTAAGGGGGCAAAACCGATAAAAAACGCTAATAGCAATAATGCGCCCGTCATATAAAGATAAGGTAGCACTAAGCGCTCTGATAACGTGGCCAATTGCACTTGCTGTTCTACCTCAGACAATTTAGCCAAGGCTTGGGCAGAGAACTGATCGATATTACTCAGCACCATAGACGCAAACACAAACGGCACAATAATACCGGCGGCCTTGTTAACAATACCCATAATACTGATGCGCATGGCAGCACTTTCGCGCGGGCCAATACAGACGATATAAGGGTTGGTCGCTGTCTGTAAAATGGTTAAACCAGTACCCAAGGTAAATAACGCGAATAAAAATAACGGATACCAAGCGCTTTGTGCCGCAGGAATAAATAATAAAGCGCCAACGGCCATAATCAGTAAGCCCGCCAACATACTCTTTTTATAACCCAGTAGATTTAATAAAAACGACATGGGTAAAGCCATTACCGTGTAGGCAATATAAAAGGCGGTGGTAACAAAAAAGGCTTGAAACTCGTTTAACTGACAAACAATTTGTAAAAAGGGGATCAGCGCACCATTAAGCCAAGTAACAAAACCAAACACAAAGAACAAGATGCCGATAATTATCATCGGGCCTAGCGTTGAAACGGTCGAGGGTGTGCGCAAAGACTTATCCATCATATTTCCTGCCAGCTGTATAAAGGTTAGTTTTTAGTTTTTAGTTTTTAGTTTTTAGTTTTTAGTTTTTAGTTTTTAGTTTTTAGTTTTTAGTTTTTAGTTTTTAGTTTTTAGTTTTTAGTTTTTAGTTTTTAGTTTTTAGTTTTTAGTTTTTAGTTTTTAGTTTTTAGTTTTTAGTTTTTAGTTTTTAAATAATGAACCTGCCCCGAGATCCAGCAGCCTTCTACCTCTAAATCACCATTCATTAAGGTAAAATCGGCCCGATAACCTGGCAGCAAACGGCCATATTGCTGCTCGATCCCCAGCGCTTGCGCCGGATAAAGCGACGCCATGCGCAGTGCTTCATCCAATGCCACACCTAATGTTGTCACGGCATAGCGTACCGCCGACGCCATATCTAATACAGAACCGGCTAACGCGCCCGCTTCATTGGTCAGCTTATTGCCTTCGCGGCGTACTATACCGTCAAAAAAAGCAAATTCGCTTTCGGTCGTGCCCACCGGCGACATCGCATCGGTGACTAACACCACTTTACCCGTCGGCTTGGCTAATAACGCCAGCTTTGCGGCAATTGCATCGATATGTAAGCCGTCGAGAATAATGCCACACCAACTATCGGCATCTGTTAGTGCTACCCCAACCATACCAGGTTGGCGCGAAGTAAAGGCTGACATCGCATTGTATAAATGGGTAAAGCCATTGGCCCCGGCTTGCAGTGCCTGCTGCACCGTGGCGGCATCGGCATTGGAATGGCCGAGCCAAACATGGCTTCCACTGGCCTTTAATGCTTGAATTTGTTCTGGAGAAACATTTTCAGGAGCCACGGTGAGTAAACGACATCCTAAATCGGAACGCTGATAGAGCGCCAGCTCAGCGGCCGTTAAAGCACGAATATGTTGCTGCGGATGCACGCCTTTTTTCGGTACCGATAAATGAGGCCCTTCAAAATGGACGCCCAAAATGCCCGCTTGTTGCTGGCTTAGTGCATCAGCAATAGTGGTGGCAGCCTGTTGCATGACATTTAAACTGTCGGTAATTACCGTCGGTAGCATGGCGGTGGTGCCAAACTGAGCATGCGCTTGTACCATGGTGTGCAAGGTTTCGCGAGTGGGTGCGGTATTAAATAAAGCGCCGCCGCCGCCGTTAACCTGCAAATCAATAAAGCCTGGCACTAACATCCCGGCTAACACCTGACCACTCGCCGCTTGGATCTGACTGATCCGCCCCTGCGCTAACAGCACTTCTACATTATGATGCCAATTTGCACCGTCGAATAATTTAGCCACCGCTAAGCGCTGCATTGTGCTTCCTTTTTTCTGAGAGTTTGCGGCATCGAGGTTAAATGAGGCCTCTAGCACAAGCTGATAGCGCAAAATAACGCTGTGTTAGCTTCAGTGCAATGGCTTTTTTGTTAAGTATGACATTACGCAAAGGCAGGCAGACCTTTGCTGTGGCAGTATGGATCGTCTAATCTGGTTTATAACACAAACATATAAATGATATTTAGTTATTAATTGCCACTCGACCTGCATGAGCAAAACCCGCTACACAACGACGCTGTGGCGCTAGGATAAATAAATCGCCATTTTGCCCAAGCAATTGTTGGCGCACACCCGCGAGCTTCGCAACTTGGGCATTCGCTTGCATATGCGCGGTTTCACCGTGCACCGGCACAGCAATCTCGGGTTGTACATAACGATAGAGCAGATCCAGCTCACCTTGGTTGGGATGCCCAGATACGTGGATGGGCAATAAAGTATCGGCTTGTTGTAACACCTGCACTTTTTTGGCTTTTAATTTATCGACCATTCGAGAAATCAGCATTTCATTGCCGGGGATCAGCATAGCGCTGAAAATCACCAAATCATCAGGCTCTAATAATAATTGCCGATGCCGATCTTCTGCTAACTTGGTTAACGCGGCTTTGGGCTCGCCTTGACTGCCGGTGGCAACCACCAACACTTCCTCGGGCGGTAAAAAGCCCACATGCTCGTTGGCTATCAGTGGAATATCCTCTGGCCAAATGCCACATTGCCGCGCCGCGCCTACCATGTTCTCCATGGCGCGGCCAAATAGCGCTAAATAACGGCCGCTTTGCTTGGCGATGCGCCCTAAGCTAATTAAACGCCCGATATTGCTACTAAAACCGGTCACCACCACTCGGCGTTTAAACGGTTGGATCACCGTTAATAAGGCTTGGTAACAGGCCGTTTCAGATAACGAAAAACCACTTTTTAAGGCATTGGTTGAATCACATACCATCGCAGTAATGCCCTGCTTGGCTAAGCGTTTAAACACTTGCGGTTTAAAGGCTCGGCCTAAAATCGGTGCCGCATCCATTTTCCAATCGGCGGTATGAAACACTTTACCGGCGGCAGTGGTGATCAGCAGCGCCTGCGGCTCTGGAATAGAATGGGTGATATTCAGCCAATTAACCACAAAAGGCCCACATTGACAGGTGCCGCCCGGTGGTATTTCTATAATGGGCATATCCGCTGATAAACCCGAGCGGGCAATTTTGCGGCGTAAAATTTCTGCGGCAAAGGGCGTGCAATACACGGGCGCTTGCAAGCGTGGCCACAAATACGGCAAGGCACCAATATGATCTTCATGGGCATGTGTAATGATAATGGCGCAAAGACGTTCGCGCTGCTGACTAATAAAGGCAGGATCAGCAGCCTGCACTTCAGCCGTTAATGTCTGCGTGGTAGGCTGCAGCGGGTTGTAAAAAGTCACACCACAATCGACCATCAACCATTGCCCGTCATGACCGTATAAATTCAGGTTCATGCCAATTTCACCACAGCCACCCAGTGGTAAAAACCATAATTCTTTGGCGCTGGGTAACCGCTCTGCCACTACTGCGTGCGTCAAAATAGCCTCGTGTAAAATTGCTTAGCGCTAAAGTGCTCACTAATATCACTTTTTTAGCTTTAGCTGCTATAAAAGCCCAATCATAAGGCATTAGATACGTCAAATATACGAAATTGACATCCTCCCCCAACTAACTCGGTGGGGGATTCCCATTACCTGGGCGCACACTAAATCACTTTAGGTGCAAGTTCCTGATTCATCAAGCGACCAACGCCGACTCTCCACAGGCTAATAAGCGGTGTCCCCGCTCTAAAATATTTAACGCTCCAACAACATCTGCGTTGTTGCTGTAGCCACATGCGATGCACTCAAAATTCGCTTGAGTTTGGCGGTTGTCTTTCGATACATGACCACAGCAAGGACAAGTCTGACTGGTGTATTTTGCTGGCACAGCCACAACTAAACCGCCATTCCATAATTGCTTATATTCAAGCTGCCTTCTGAACTCATACCAACCTTGATCAAGGATACTTTTGTTCAGACCAGACTTGGCTTTCACGTTTCTACCGTGTTCTTTTGAATTGCCTTTTGCTGACTTAGACATATTGGATACACGTAAATCCTCAATCGCTATCATCGCGTGGTTATTGCTGATGTGATGAGAGGCTTTGTGTAAGTAGTCTTTGCGACAGTTTGCAATTAGCGTGTGCAGTTTTTGGATTTTTAATTTCTGCTTTTTCCAGTTAGCAGAGAATTTCACTTTTCTTGATAGCTTGCGCTGTTCAATGGCCAAGCGTTTTTCATGCTTACGGAATGCATTAAGCGGCTTTAGATATGTGCCATCAGATAACGTGACGAACTTAGCAATACCCATATCTATGCCTACGGCAGAACCAGAAAAATGCTTAGGTTCGTCAATCTCTTGCTCCACTAGGAATGAAATATACCAGTGGCCTGATTTAACGCTAACTGTGCAGTTTTTAATGTTGCCTTGTACGTCTTGAGACTTACGAAAGTTAATCCAGCCTAACTTGCTTGGTAACTTGACTCGCTTGGCATCTAGTTCGCAGTATTTGTTAAAGTTAACAAAGCGTATGGAATCCGGGTTTTGGCCTTTCTTTTTGAATCGGGGCTTATCAGCAGCAAGTGATTTGTCAAAACAGCGCATCCATGCGCTATGTAAGTCTTTTAGCTTTTGCTGCAAGTTATCCGTATAGGCTTCCTTTAGCCACGACAGATCATCTTGCTTTTTCCATTGGGTGATGAGTTTGTTCAGCTCAAAAGCGCTTGGGAGCCTTGTGCCAGCATCCAGCTTATCCAAGCAATGACGCAGACCTTGATTCCACACAAACCGTGCATGACCACACAGCACATTAAGCCTCGCTGCTTGTTCAGCATTAGGCTCCAATCGAAACTTGTAGGCTTTGCGAATTAACATTGCAATAAAGTCAAGTATTAATATACTGTACAGAATAACAGTGCTAGCAAGAAAGGCAATCTTAATGAACGATAATTTTGATAAAAGTAGATATAGTTGATATTTACTACATTTACATATCGTTTTTGTAACTAAATACAGAAAGAAAGTGTTTGGTGGTTTGCACTTGCAAAGCTTAGAGGTAACTTATAAATAGCTTTGTCTGGGTCTTGATGCAGTGTTGAAGGAATTTAACGGCAAACCAGATCATGTTCACCTATTAATATCAACATCCCCTAAAACACCAAGCGTTGCTAAGTGAGTTAACTCACTGAAAGCAAAAAGTTCACGCCGGATTCGTAGGGAGTTTAATGATGTTGCAGGGGCATTTAGTAAGAATATTCTTTGGAGTCGCTCTTACTTTGCTGGCACATGCTGAGGTGTGCCATTGGCGTTGATTCGCCAGTACATCGAGCAACAGGATAGACCGCATTAAGGTGCTGACGCACCTTTGGCTATTCCCCTCCCGGTTCCCTCGCAGGGAGGGGAATAGCCGTTTAGGGTGGGCATCCGTATTAAACGACGTCCTATTTCTGGCTATATGCTATGAAACGGGCAATTTTTAGTTTTGTCTTAATAAAATCTTAAGGTTCGGTATTTAAATTGGTCATAGTTTCGTTTACTAAGGCCACCTTATGACTCAGTTCGCTGCTCTTAACGCTTTGCCCCGCCCTTTTTTTGGCGATTGTTTGGCGCTGCAAAGCAGTAAATTGACATTGCACACAAGGCACAGCGCCGATCGCGCTGAGATAGAACAGTTTATTCAACAGCAATTTCGGCAACACCATCAAGCTGACATCAATTTTTTTATGCCGGTGCTACTGAGCTTGCACTGCGTCGGGCAATTAACCGCCGTGGTGGGTTTAACGGCCGCCGCTATGCAACCCTTGTTTTTAGAACAATATTTACCGGCACCAATTGAACACGTTTTAAGTGCTCAACAGCAAATTGAGGTACCACGCCAACACATTTTAGAAGTAGGTAATTTGGTCGCCAGTCGCAGTGGCAGCAGTTTGTTATTGATGGTGGTATTAAGCGAACTGATCATAGCATCGCCTTACCAATGGATCGCCTTTACCGCGACCAGTGAAGTGCAGTCTTTGTTAAGTAAATTGCACTATCAACCGCTGGCTTTGGCCCCCGCCGATGTGAGCAAATTAGCCGACAACTCCACAGGCTGGGGCCGCTATTATCAAAAACAACCTACCGTTATGGCAGGGCATGCGTTACCGGCAATAGCCAGTGCGCAACAACTCACCCGCTATCAGCTGATCAAACGGCTTTTTTCCGATCAAATTACACAGATCAGTGCCGAACTTAACCTATTGGAGCACTCTTATGCTTAATACCGTGCCCGTGTCGCATGCTCAGTTGCTGCAATTTGCCGATCGCATCGCTTTAGACGATGGCGAACAACAACTCAGTTATCATGAGTTGGCTTTGCAAGTGTCAATCCTCAGTGCGTGGCTGGTTGCCTCGCCGTATCAACGCATTGCGATTAGCGGTGATAACAGTATCGCCTGGGTCATTGCCGATCTGGCGTTGGCACAAGCGAATAAAATTGCCATTCCTGTACCAGTGTTTTTCTCAGCTCAGCAGCAACAATTTATGTTGGCTGAAGCCGGTGTTGAATTAGTACTACAAACACAAGCCACTGAACAAAGCCAGCCAACGGTTATTGACGGCTTGTGGGCAAAGCGCCTTAACCCTGTCGAACATCAAGCTACCAGTATGCCGATCAGCAGTGGCAAAATTACGTTTACCTCGGGCACCAC
This sequence comes from Alishewanella sp. HL-SH05, assembly GCF_052655985.1. The sequence continues at coordinate 1,511,833 of NZ_CP199753.1, read as the reverse complement.
CTCAACTCCAAAGGGTGTGTGCCTAAGCTGGAAACAACAAGCCGCCACCTGCGATGGCTTACAACAAGCCTTAGCCGAGCAGTTTAGCGGGGCGCCTCAGCTGCATTATTGCTTATTGCCGTTGGCCACTTTATTAGAGAACGTAGCAGGCGTGTATTTGCCGCTGCGTTTAGGGCAGCGCGTTTTAATTCTTAGCGCCGCTAAAACCGGCCTAGCTGGCAGCTCGGGTTTAGATTTACCGACTTTTATTGCCAGCTTATTGCAATATCGGCCAGCCAGTTTGATTTTAACGCCGCAGCTACTACAAGCGTTACTCCTGATCTGCCGGCAGCATCCTGAGCTAACCCGTACCTTTCGCTTTATCGCCGTAGGCGGTGCGCATTGTGCCAAAGCTTTGTTAACTCAGGCGGCAGCGCTGAAGTTACCGATTTTTCAAGGCTATGGTTTATCGGAAGCGGGCTCTGTTGTCGCGTTAAATTTACCACAACAGCAATGTCAAAACAGTGTGGGTAAACCCCTACCCCATGTTGCTGTTCGTGTACGTCAGCAACATATTGAAGTGAATGGCCAGCTATTTAGTGGTTACCTTGGTGAGATGCCGCGCGATCCAGAGGCGTGGTTAGATACCGGCGATCTCGGTTATCTGGATGAAGACGGTTATTTGGTGATCCAAGGGCGCAGCAAACATCTGCTGATCAGCAGTTATGGTCGAAATATTTCGCCAGAATGGCTCGAAGCCGAATTACAAAGTTGTCCCGCTATCGCTCAAGCGATGGTGCTGGGCGATGCCAAGCCTTGGTTAAGTGTGGTGCTCACCCTGCGCGCCAATGCCACAAAGCAGACGTTACAACAGCAATTAAACCAACTTAATACGCAATTACCTGATTATGCGCGCCTGCGAACGGTGCTGGTGATAAACACGCCTTTTACCCAAGCGAATCAGCAATTAACCGCCAATGGCCGATTGCGCCGCCAGCCGATTATTGAGCAGTATCAAACTGCCATAGAGCAGCTCTATCAGCAACAACCCGATCCGCTTATTCCAACCATTATGGCAGTCGCTGCCAAAGAGGAGTTAACTTATGAGTTTTTTTAACACACTAATGGCACAAACCAGCAATGAGCGGCAATACCTGTTATCCGCACCGTTGATCCAGCGCTGTTTAGCCGATCAAAGCTTTACTTTAGCTGAGTATCAGGCGTTTTTAACCGAAGCCTACCACCACGTTAAGCATACGGTGCCCTTGTTGATGGCCGTTGGCAGCAGACTGCGTAGCGACCAAGAATATTATCGCGAAGCCATTGCCGAATATATTGAGGAAGAATTAGGCCATCAAGAATGGGTGTTAAACGATGTTGCCGCCTGTGGTGTGGACAAAGAGAGCGTTCGACATGGCCAACCCCGCCTAGCAACCGAGTTAATGGTGGCTTATGCCTACGACACCGTGCTGCGCAAAAATCCGTTAGCGTTCTTCGGTATGGTATTAGTGCTGGAAGGCACCAGTGTTAATTTGGCTACACAAGCAGCAGACATTATTCAAAAGCAATTGGGCTTACCCAATAAAGCCTTTAGTTATTTGCGTTCACACGGCAGCTTGGATATTGAACATCTGACGTTTTTTGAAAAGTTAATGGACACCATTACCGATAGCGCTGATCAAGCTGCCATTATTCATGCTGCAAAAGTATTTTATCAGTTGTATGGCAATATTTTTCGCAGTATCGAAAACGCGCCATCGCAGCAGGAGGCCGCATGACATTAGAGGCTAAAGCCGTCTTATTAACCGGTGCCAGTGGCGGGATTGGTCAGGCTTTAGCACAGCAACTGGACCAAGCAGGCGCAACGCTCTGGTTAACCGGTAGAAACGAAGCGGCATTAAAGACTTTAGCCGCTAAGCTCAGTCGGCCAGCGCATATTGTCATCGCTGATCTTGCCAGTAACGCTGGTCGACAGCACCTGCTAGAGAACTTAGGCACACAGCCATTAGACGCCGTGGTGTTTGCTGCCGGCACTAACCACTTTGCTTTACTGGGCGATCAAAATGCAGAGCAGCTAAGCCAGCTAATTAATACCAATTTACTGGCGCCAATGCAGCTAACACAGAGCTTATTGCCGCGCTTAAGTGCCGAGGCGCGCTTGCTGTATATTGGTTCGAGCTTGGGCGCCATCGGTTATCCCGGTTTCGCCGCTTATGGCGCCAGTAAGGCAGGCCTGCGCAGTTTTGCTCAAGCACTACGCCGTGAGTGGGCCGATAGCCCACGTCAAGTTTGTCATATCGCGCCACGCGCCACTCAAACCGAGATGAATAGTACGGCGATGCAGCAAATGAATCAGCAATTAAAGGTTAAGGCCGATAGCCCCCAGTGGGTTGCCAGCCAAGTACTACGGCAACTGCAAGCAACACAGATGCACGATCAAGATTTAGGTTATCCAGAAAAACTGTTTATCCGCATCAATGCTGTATTGCCGGGGGTGGTCGATAACGCCATTACTGGTCAATTACCGGTGATTAAACGCTATGCAAAACAGAATGTTAGCCAAGCGCTGACGACAGGAGAGGCTTTATGAACACTTATCAAACTTTACTCGTGAGTACCTTATTAAGCAGCGCCTTGTTATTCAGCGCGACCAGTCACGCCATTGAATTACCACAGCTGCAACAGCGTTGGGCCGAGATTAAATATCAACAAACCGGTAAGCAGCAAGAAAGCGCTTATCAAGCGTTATTAACTGAAGCCAGCGCCGCCAGTGCCGAACACGCTAATGATGCGAATTATCTTATTTGGGAAGGGATTATTCGCTCAACCTATGCCGGTGCCGTGGGCGGTTTATCTGCACTGAGTGAGGTGAAAGCGGCACGCAAACTATTTGAACAAGCTATAGAGCTGGATGCCAATGCCCTAGATGGCTCGGCTTATACCAGCTTAGGCTCTTTGTATTATCAAGTGCCTGGCTGGCCTGTTGGCTTTGGTAGCGATAAAAAAGCCCGTGAATATTTACTCAAAGGTCTGGCGGTGAACCCTAACGGTATTGATGCTAACTATTTTTACGGTGATTTTTTACTGCAACAAAAAGACTATCAAGCCGCCATAGCCGCCTTTGAAAAAGCGTTAGCGGCACCGGATAGACCCGGCCGTGAGCAAGCCGATCTCGGCCGTCGCCAAGAAATAAAGCAAGCCTTAAGCCTCGCGCAACAAAAGGCTAAATAACACGCTAAGCATTTTATAGTGTGTTTCATTCGCCATTATAAACATGGCTAACACGGGTTCTCGCTTGTAGCGAGAGCTCGTTAAGCCTATCTTAAGTGAATAATATTAATGTCTTGGCAGAATTAGCCAGCAGCAGGAGCAAGTTGATGCGTTTGTTATTAGTCGAAGATGATAAATTATTAGCGCAAGGTATTGTCACGGCGCTAAGCAAAGTCGGTTATCAATTGGAACACTGCCAAACCGGTAACCAGGCATTACAGGCGATTAATCATAGCGAATTTGACTTAATTATTCTCGATTTAGGCTTACCTGATGGCTTTGCTAAAACCGTTTTAGATAAATTACGCTCACAAAAACACACCTTACCGGTACTGGTGCTGACGGCCTTGGACCAGCTAGAAACCAAGCTGAGTTTACTCAATGCCGGGGCAGATGATTATATGATTAAACCCTTTGATGTGCGTGAGCTAGAAGCGCGGATCCGTGTACTGATGCGTCGGCAAAGCACGCGGCGACATGATGTGCTGACGGTGGGTAAAGTATCGCTAGATTTAGCCAATCATAGCTGTGACTTTGCCGGGCAAGCGGTTAACTTAACGCGGCGCGAGTTTTTATTATTACAAGATTTCTTGCAGCATAAAGATCAAATTTTAACGCGCCAGCATCTAGAAGAGCTGAGCGTTGGTTGGGATGGTGATAACGAAAGTAACGCCATTGAAGTGCATATTCATAACTTACGCAAAAAACTGCAGCCAGAACTGATTAAAACCGTACGCGGTGTTGGTTATTTATTACCAAGCAATTTATCTGAGTGATGTAACCCTCTTAATTAACGCATGAAACGGCCTAACCCACATCGGGGTTAGGCCGTGTTGGCTTTCGCTAATGGTTCACTTAGCTTTGTAGCGCCTTGCTGATCATCAGATCGATTAAGGCTTTTTGTGCTTTTGCGGCGTCATCCGCACTGCGCGGTAACTTGCTAGCTTGAATGTTATTCAACTGCAACAAGGCGGCCGCTTTCGCCAGATTGTCATAGTCGCTTGGTTTTTCTAAACCGGCGGCGGCAATCAGGCGTTTCACATATTCCACTTGCAGGTTATGACTTACTGAAGTGGCTTTACGTGGGTCAACGAAGATGCTGTCGGTTAGATCTTTCATAAAGCGCGTTAAGCTGTATTCATTACCATAAAGAGCGGAGTCAGAAATACGCTGTAACACGGCTTTGTGCAAGATGTGATCTAGCACCGATTTTTGCATGCCTAAGATCATCTCATGCGCTTTAGGATCTAAGTTACGACCGCTATGCGTGAAGCCTCGACGTTGCTGTAATAACTGGCTGTATAACGGCTGCATTACCGCTAATACATCCGGTGCAAACACTTTTTCGCTAAGTAGCTTCATCGCCGCTTGTTGCTGCGCTAATGGCACTGGTGTTAAAGGCTGCTTGTCGGTAGGGGCACCCGCGACATTACGCTCGACATAAACACCACCAATTTGCCGCGATACCACACCGGCCTGACTGCGGTACTGACCAAACAACATATTGGCTGAGGTCAGTAAACGCTGATAAGACTCTCCCTCAGTCACGGCAGTGGTTGATAACTCAGCCATCATTTTCTCTAACAAACGCATGCGATCGGCAGCATACACAACAGGCTCTGAAGACATATCGCCAATCATCACGCGTGGATCGATATGCCGACCTGGCGTACGCATATCATCCGCATCGTTACCAAAAGCTAAAGCAGGCTCAACTGAACGCGCTAAGATTTTCTCTAAACGCGCTTGTTCTGCCGCTGCATCATTTAACGCGGTGCTGTAACCATACTCAATGGCCCAATCATCATAGGGGCCGGGCTTAGTTTGGAAAATATCGCCCTGCGCCATGCCTGGTGGGGCTATATTGATAGGCGTATAGTCCATCACCGAGCCAGTTAAAATCCCTTGGGTTTTGCTCTTGTCATGCACTTCTTTGGCATTCCACAAGTTAGAAGCGCGCATGTTGTGGTTTAAGCCTAGCGTGTGACCCACTTCGTGTAATACCAACTCCATTAAGCCTTGACGCATAATGTCGTTTTGTTCAATGTTTAAGCCATTGCCTAAGCTGGCGGCCATCACAAAACCTTCTTGTAATTGATGACCGGCCGAACAAAATAACCCGTCGCCATGCTGATGTGCATCATTAGCACTTAGCTCACTGGCGCTCGCGCTACCTTCAGTAAACAGCTTGTCGTATATCCAGCGGTTTTTCATAAACACGTATTCAAGCATGATGTCGGCGCCTAAGATCTCACCGGTTAGCGGGTTCGCTAACGAGGGGCCATAACCGCCAAAAGGTGGCTGTGGTGACGAGGTCCAGCGTAATACGTTGTAATTGATATCGCCCGCATCCCAATCGGCATCATCCGGTTGAACTCGCACCTCAATAGCGTTTTTAATGCCGGCTTTTTCAAAAGCACTGTTCCATGCTAATACACCGTCTCTAACGGTATCGCGCCACTCTACTGGGGTGGTGTTCTCAATCCACCAAACGATCGGTTTAACAGGCTCAGATACCGCCGCTGACGGATCTTTTTTCTGCAGATCCCAACGGTGGATCACATCCCGAAACGGCGCCCAATCTTCTGACGTCATATTGTCCGCTTGGGTGGTGAAATAACCAATGCGTGCGTCGTCATAACGCGGCACAAAATTATTCTCAGGCAAGGCAATAAAAGAATGTTGAAACTTGATAGAAACAGAGCGTGGATCGCTTAAGGCATCGCTGCCACGTACACCTGGGTTACCGTCGGCGAACACATAATCAACGACCACATCAAGGTTATTCGGGTAAGGACGATGCTGCACGATACGTGATTTTTTCTCGTCTAACTTACCGACTTTAAACCGGTTTTTGGCATTAGGATCGTTCGGATTAGCCCACGGCGATACTTTGGTTAAGTCTTCACTTAAAAATAGCTTGTCGGCTTTAACTAAAAACTTATCTTGCTGTTGCTTTTCAATTTTTAGCGTAGCTAGTACCGCTTCACTAATATTGGCATCCGCGGCGCGCGCTAAAGCACTGTTTGGGTCAAAGTAAAAACGTGGTGTTTTACTGATCACATCAATGCGATCAAAGTAACGGCGAAATTCAATCAGCTTGGTCCCCCGATACGAGCCACGGAAATGCCCTGCATCAGTCACCCCATCTAACGTTTTCGCGAAATATAAAAACGGTTTGTCGAGTTGTGCTTCGGTGATGCTCATTAAATGCTCACCGGTTTTTTCATCCACATACAGCGTAAATAAACCGTTTATCGCGGTTTTGTTAGCAATCATGCTGCTGTAAGTTTGTTCTTTTTTCTCGGCAGCAGGTTTGGCATCTTGGGCAGCAATCGGCGCGGCCAATAAGGCCAGCGATACCGCAAGCGACAGAATGGATTTATTCATTGAGTAGTCTCTTATCTTTTTAGTTAATGTATTCATGACCAGGTTGCAAAACTAACAACCTATGTAAACTGGCCGTAGCCATGCGTTCAGTCAAGATTGATCAGACTGACATACGCACTAATACGATAAATGGCTCAAATGCCGCTAACAGACTATAGGGTCAGGTCTAATGTGATGACTCGCCTCACATCCCAGACTATAGGGTCAGGTCTTGCTTTTTGCCTTTTCTAGCTTCGGGGGCAGATACCAAGCCCCTTAACGTTTTCGCCGTTGGCGAGATACTTTCTTTTGCGTCGCCAAAAGAAAGTATCCAAAGAAAATGCGACCCCACTTCCGCTCGAAAGCCCCACTGCTCATGCGTTATCCAAGGCGAAAACGTAACTCGCGCTATGCTTCGTCGCCGCACTCAAACACCCGTTTTCTTAAAACCTTGGTCAACGATGATCAGTCGGCTCGCTCTAAGGGGAATAAAAGCTAGAGCGGTATTCGCTTAGTTGTATAGCTTGTTTGTGCAATATTGCAGACATTTCACAGGGCAATCAGTAAAGACCGCTTTCAGTTCTTGGCGGTATGAATCTTGAAACCAAAATACGCCTAAGGCTGATGTGCTTTTAAATCCCATTACGTTGCAAGCCGAGCAAGTTTGCTCGACCAAGGTTTTAAGACGAGGGGTGTTTGAGTGAGGCGACGGTAGCGACGAGCGAGTTACCTCGTCGCCTTGGGCGGGCAAAATTGAGCGGGCTTTCGCCGCAACGTGGGTCGCATTTTCTTTGGTGACTTTCTTTTGGCGAAACAAAAGAAAGTTACTCGCCAACGGCGAAAACGTTGTTTATTTAATAAGTTATTGCGGACATGCGCATAAACATTTTGGTGCGACAGGAATGTCTATTCTTTGCTCTTAACAGTAATAATCTTAAAACGGAAATATTCCTAAGCTTGATGGGCTTTTCAATCCCATTACGTTGCAAGCCGAGCAAGTTTGCTCGACCAAGGTGTTAAGACGAGGGGTGTTTGAGTGAGGCGACGGTAGCGCCGAGCGAGTTACCTCGTCGCCTTGGGCGGGCAAAATTGAGCGGGCTTTCGCCGCAACGTGGGTCGCATTTTCTTTGGTGACTTTCTTTTGGCGAAACAAAAGAAAGTTACTCGCCAACGGCGAAAACGTTGTTTATTTAATAAGCTATTGCGGACATTCGCAGCCTCCCTGCTGCTGTTACGAAAACGCTAGCCAACAGCGCCGTTAACTCCACACAACCACTAGCGAAGTTTAATTAGCCGGCGCTGCCACTTGCAAATCGAGCCGATACTCTGCAAAGCCAACATTGTCGCTCGACAGCTTCGTCATTGGCCAATAATTATTCGCCTGAATAAACTGCTGTGCAGCGGCTGAATCTCGGGTTTTAAAGCGTAAATCTAATTGCACCGCGCTTTTCAATGGCAACAAACGCCAATTATGATCCGCCTGTGGATTCACCGCACTAAGATAACGGTCGCTAGCAGCATCATACTGCGATTGCTGCTCAATATAAGCGACCAAGGCTTCGCGATTGGTATCAGGTAATTCCAGCACCACCTTATCACTGCCGGTACCCGCAAACATGCCGGTGTAGGCTCGATAGTTATTGGTGACAACAATAAAACTTTTGGCCGCAAATTCGGCATCCCGATACACTTTGCCACTGGCGTCGGTGTAACGTAAATCGACAATGCGATTTGCAGATGCATTCACTAATTCACAGCGCTGATTAAATTTGCTCGGTTGGCTAACATCAATTTGGTAATAGATGCCATCAATCACATCAAAATTATAGGATGAATGCGCCAAGTTAATCAGCGTTTGTGGCGCCGTTGAAGTGAGATCAATCTGTAAAAACTGATTAGCCGAGCACTCTAACCAGTCTTTTAACTCAGCACCGTTTAATTTTACTGCGACAACAGTATTCGGATACAAATACAAATCGGCAGCATTACGAAAACTTAACGGCCCTTGGCTCACTTGAATATATTGCTCAGCATCGTTGCTGCTCTCAAGCTTACCACCCGCTTTAAACGGCGCGGCAGCTGACAAGAGCGGGATATCTTGCAGTTCCGGCGGCAACAGCTCGGCCACTCGCGTTCGTTGTGCATCAGCAACCAATTGCACAGTAGGATCGTCCTGAATTTGTGCTAAAAAACTGTACATATCGGCAGAGGCCATACCAATGCTTCGCTGCATAAAGGCCATCGTGCCCTGATGCGCTTCAGCAACAGCGGCAACAATAGCAGCATCTGCTTCCACATTCGGCTGCTGAGTGGCATTGTCAAACACCGCTAAAGTTTGCGCCTGAGCAGAGACCACTTGCCACTCACCAGCGTTTTGCTGCAAGGTTAAATCGACCATACCGAGATGATCGCCCCAACGCCCTGGCATTACTGCCGGGATACCGTTCAGTAAGCCTTGCGAGATATCCGCGCTAGGTAGATGTTGAAATTGCGCTGCGGGAAACACCGCATGGCTGTGGCCAAACAACACCGTAGCAATGCCAGGTACCTGTGTTAAGGCATACACCATATTCTCAGCCATCGGATCAACCTCTACGCCCGTATGGCCTAAACCCGAATGAGCAATCGCAATAATCACATCGGCCCCAGCCGCTTGCATTTCGGGTACCAAGCGCTTTGCAGTGTCAATAATACTGTCGACCCGCAACTTACCTGCTAAGTGTTGTTTATCCCATGACAGAATTTGCGGCGGCACAAAGCCAATATAGCCAAGAGTGATTTGCTGCGGTTGCCCTTGTGTATCAATAACGTGTTTTTGCTGCAAAATATAAGGGGGATATAAATGATCGCCCTGCTTTACACCTGGGCGGCATTGCACTTCAGCGCAATAAATATTGGCACTGGTATAAGGAAAATTAGCCCCCGCTAGCGTTTGGTATAAAAACGGTAAGCCAAAGTTAAACTCGTGATTGCCTAAGGTGGCAACATCATAATCCAACGTATTTAGCGCCAGCATGATCGGATGGATCTCGCCTTCAGCCAAGCCGCGCTGCGCAATATAATCACCTAATGGGCTGCCTTGGATCAGATCGCCATTATCCACCAACACACTGTTTTGTACTTGCGCCCGCGCCGCTTTAATTAAACTGGCGGTGCGCGCCAAACCCAAACTCGGATCGGTTTGACCGCTGTAATAATTAAAATCTAGCATGTTGGCATGTAAATCGGAGGTTTCTAAAACGCGCAATTTAACTTGTACCGGTTGCTCGTTAGGCGGCGAGCAAGCAAATAAACCTGTTAAAAGCGTCAGCAAGAGCATAGAACTGCGAGGTTGTGGCATAAGAAGGTGGTCCTAAATTTTCACAAAAGTGCGCCAGTCTCCAAACGAGACTCGCGCATTAGATTATTCGAGGGTTATTCTACAACCCGAACGCGTTCAAGCACCGCTGAAGTATCTTTTAACCCCACCGTGGTAGCGCCACCGATCACGTAAATCGCGTTATCTAAGGTCACGGCACCTAAACCATGCCGTGGTATCGGCATGGCAGGCAGTGCTTGCCAAGTATTACTCTCGGGCTGATAAGCCCAAGCTTCGCTATACACACCGCCGCCGTCGGTAAAGTACTCACCACCAAATACCCATATTTGCTGATCAATCACAGCTGCTGCTAGGCCACCTTGCGCCTGGGGTAACGGGGCTAACGTTTGCCATTTACCGCTTAGCGGATCAAAACGTTGCAACAGCGCTAAATTACTGCCCCCTACTTGCCGACCACCAACGATATAAAATTGTTCAGCCAAATTAACGGCAGCAGCGCTATTAAACGCCTGTGAAAGTGCCGGTGCTTCTTGCACGCTTAAAGTAACAGGGTCAAAGATCCAGTGCCAATTCACATCGGCTTGATCGCGCCACTGCGCATTTTCTAGAGCAATCGGTGAACGACCTGAAGCGAAATGCACTTTATTAGCGATCACCACGGCCGTGGTTTCGGTTAACGGCTTTGGCAGTTGCCCTACGTTTTGCCAACGCTTTGCCGCTTCATCTAAACGCAAAATATCTGCACTAGCACTCCAACGGCCATCATTCGCCTCTACAAAACCACCGAACAGGAATAACTGCTGTTGCACCGACACCAAATAAGCATGATGCCGCGGTGCAGGTAACTCTGCTGCTAATGACCAGCTATCGTTGGCAGGATCGTACACTTGCACCAGTGCGGTCATTTGCTGCACGCTCATATCCAGACTATCGCTAAGCCCCCCGGCAACGTAGATTTTGCCGTTATGTGCTGCAGGATAAATTTCTTGCACCGCAAGCGGCATATCAGCTAAACGTTGCCACTGCGTCGTGGCAACGCTATTACAGGAATAGAGCAGAAAAAATAATATGATAATGCGCATTAAGGTCACTCCAGCAGCAATTAAACAGTAAGTGGGCTCATACCAAGCCGTGGTGTATTTGCTCACACAGTACATTGGCTTGGTATCAGTAAATGGCGGTTTAATTAGAGGTGGTCAGCTTGTTGCTTAAGATAATCACCACTATCCAGTAATCGGTTCATTAATTGATTATTCCAATCTTGCACAATAATTTGGGCACGGAACAACTGATAAAACTCGTATATGCTCACTAACATGATCAGCACGATACCGGTCAACCAAACACTGGTAAACAATAACGCGACACCCAGCGCAAAGCTTAAGATATTCAGCAGACCATGCCGCCATTGCTGCAGATAGAAGTGATGCAAACCCGCTACAAAAAACCAGTTCAGAGCAGCGTAGGTATCGGGATCTTTCAGTTGGTCTTTTACTAACTGATAAAAGGCTTGGCGCTGAGCATCGGGCAAGGCCGCTGTGCGCGAGCGTAGCGCCTCTTCCTGAGCATCCACCTCAATTTGCTTTAGCATCTTCAGTCTCCGGTACCGGCTCAATACATTTACAAAAACTATCATGTTGGCTACAACGGCGGATCCGTCGCCACCCCAATGACACACCACGGCGCACACCATAGCGCTCAATTGCAATATAAGTATAAGCAGAACAGGTGGGTTCAAAGTTGCAGTCAACCGCAAACCAGCGCTGACCACCGCCGGTTCGCCGATAATAAGCGATTAGCTTTAACAGCAACGACTTGAGCATTTAACGCCCTAAAGTAACGATCATCGCTTCACGGCTCCAAAACAGCCAAAAGCGTTTTTGCTCAATCACCTGAAAAACCACTTGCCAACCTTGTGCGGCTTGCGCGTTTAGCTCGGCTTCGACTTTTTTCAACGGTAAACCCGATGCGCCTAAAAAGATAGTGCCACAGCCGCCCTCGGCGATATGTAAAACTTTGTATTCACGATATGTTGTTGCCATGACGAATTCCTTGATAAGTAGAATAGAAGCGGCTAGGCGCACTGCCGCTAATTAGGTTTTAACTTTTTACGATATTATCAGTTGCTGTATCAGAAGCAACCACAGTGGCAGAGTCAAACATCCCAACACTGTCGATTGTGCAATTAGGGTCGCCACACTTTGCCGATCCGCACCAAATAACGAGGCCAATACATGCGCAGCTGCAGCCGTTGGTAAAGCCGCAAATAACACCAGTACCGCACTGGGCGCTGCCGCTAAACCTAACCATTGCGTACCTAGCAACATGCATGCGGGTAAAATCAGTAGTTTAATGCTGTTTAGTGCTAACTGAAAACGGGTAATTTGTGCTAAAGCCCGCCAGTTGATTGCCGCCCCAATAGATAACAAGGCCAGTGGGATCGCAGCCTGCGCCAGCTTACTTAACGCAAGCCATAACGGTTCAGGTAAACGAACATTTAATAACGAAAAGCTGATACCCGCGAGGCTGGCAATTAAAAAAGGATTGGTCACTAACTGGCGAAGTATATGCCGTTTCGTTAGCTGTTGGCCGCGTGATAACGCCGCTACGGCTAAGAGATTGGCTAAGGGAACTGCTAACCCTATCGCAATTGACATCAAACCGCGATAGTCCTGCGGAAACACTTGCACCACTGCGAGCGCCACCGCGGCGTTAAAACGCCAAGCGGTTTGCCACATCCCCGCAAAATCAAGAAAACGCGCTGGCCCCCAACCCCGCACCATAGCTCCTAAGGCACAAGCTATTAAAATAACCGACCACACCCCCGTACCCATGATCGCCAAATCAGTCCAAGCGGGTGCACTGCGTAAGGTACTCACAAAAATTAAAGCGGGAAATAGCAGATAATAATTAAGGGTATCAATACCTTGCCAAGTGGCACTAGGTAAAGCACGACGTAAACCCATGCCGCCGAGTAATAACAGTAAATCAGGTAACAGCGGAAGATAAAAAGGCGGCATGCTACAACTCCAAAACAGGCTAGCTAACTGATAACTGATAAGTGTTCACTGAGCCGATGAGTATACCTTTTTGCCTTAGGCGTGACAGCCATTGGTCCTCGATATTTAACATGCCTTAAATGGCCTTGATAACCTTACGAAAACAGCCTACTTTACGCGTTTGATTAGCCTTTTAGCCCAAACGTTAAACAGCCGCCGCGCTAACAAAATAAAAAGCCCTGAGTTAAACAACACAGGGCCTTAAGGTATGACGATTTAAAGCAGTCGCTTCGCTAACTTAACGATCCAACTCCATGACTTTGCTCCATGCCGCCACGAAGTCGTTAACGAATTTCTGCTTAGAGGTTTCAAAGGCATAAACCTCGGCCACCGCACGCAGCTCTGAATTTGACCCAAAAATCAGATCCACTGACGTTGCCGTCCATTTTTGTGCGCCTGATATGCGATCAAAGCCCTCGTAAACGCCATCGTTAGCCGACTTTTTCCACACGGTTGACATATCTAACAAGTTAACGAAAAAGTCGTTATTTAATGTACCAGGTTTAGTGGTTAACACACCGTGTTTACTGCCACTGTGGTTAGCATCTAATGCCCGTAAGCCACCGACTAGTACCGTCATTTCCGGCACGCTTAGATCTAACTGATCGGCTTTATCCACTAACATTTCCGTTGGTGAACGGTAGCTGTTTTTGCTGTCAAAGTAATTTCTAAAACCGTCTGCCGTTAACTCTAACAAGCTAAACGAATTGACGTCGGTTTGTGCCTGAGTGGCATCGCCACGACCCGGTGTAAAAGGTACATTAACGGTAAAACCGGCATCTTTTGCCGCTTTTTCAATTGCTGCAGCACCGCCTAACACGATTAAATCCGCTAACGACACTTGACGTCGGTTAGAGCGCGCATTAAAGGTTTTTTGCACTTCGGTTAACGCCGCTAACACCTTGGCGGTTTCTGCTGGGTTATTCACCGCCCAGTCTTTTTGCGGTGCTAACGCAATACGCGCACCATTGGCACCGCCCCGCATATCAGATTGACGGTAACTGGCTGCAGAAGCCCAAGCCACGCGCACTAGCTCTGGCACGCTTAAACCCGTTTCTAAAATCTTGGCTTTAAGATCTTTAACCGCTTTGGCATCAATCGTTGAATTGGTTTTCGCATCAATCGGATCTTGCCACACCAAGATATCTTGCGGCACGTCTTTACCCAAGAAGTTACGTGGTGGTCCCATGTCGCGGTGCGTTAACTTGTACCATGCCTTAGCAAAGGCTAAACGATACTCTTCAGGATCCGCTAAGAAGCGCTCCGCAATTTTGCGATATTCCGGATCCACTTTTAACGCCATATCCGCAGTCGTCATGACTGGTGCATTAAATTTGCCCGGTATATGTGCATCAGGCACCGCGGTATGCAGTGACTCGTCTGTTGGGATCCATTGAATGGCACCAGCGGGGCTACGCGTTTGCTTCCATTCAAAATTCAATAAGTTACTTAAATAGAGTGACGTCCAACGAGTCGGGGCTTGTGTCCAGGCGCCTTCTAAACCACTGGTGACGGTATCTTCAGAGTGACCTTTACCGCATTTGTTTTTCCAGCCTAAACCTTGCTCTTCAATACCGGCTGCAGCAGGCTCTGCGCCTACACAATCAGCGGGTTTGTGCGCACCGTGCATCTTACCGAAAGTGTGACCACCGGCAATCAACGCCAAGGTTTCTTCGTCATTCATGGCCATGCGTTCAAACGCGACCCGAATGTTTTTCGCTGAGCCCATGGGATCCGGCACGCCTTTTGGCCCCTCTGGATTGACATAAATTAAGCCCATATGGGTGGCACCTAACGGCCGTTGTAATTTACCATCGCGATCTTCACGATCACTGGCTAACATTTCGACTTCTGGCCCCCAATACACCATATCCGGTTCCCAGTCGTCCGCTCGGCCACCAGCAAAGCCGTAGGTTTTAAAACCCATATTTTCTAGCGCAACGTTACCCGCCAGTACCATTAAATCAGACCATGATAACGACTCACCGTATTTTTGTTTAATGGGCCATAACAAACGACGAGCTTTGTCCAAATTGCCATTATCAGGCCAGCTATTTAACGGGTCAAAGCGTTGCTGACCACCACCGGCGCCACCTCGGCCATCAAGGGTGCGATAAGTCCCCGCGCTGTGCCAGGTCATCCGAATAAAAAACGGGCCATAATTGCCGAAGTCGGCAGGCCACCAATCTTGAGAAGTGGTGAGCAGTTTATCGATATCTTGTTTAACTTTATCCAGATCCAGTTTGTTAAAAGCATCGGCATAACTAAAGTTGGCGCCATAGGGATTTGAACGCGCATCATGATCGCGCAGTGCAGACAGATCCAGTTGATCCGGCCACCAGAATTGATTATTTTTCGCTTGGCCTTCTTTTGCCATACCTGTGCCCATAGCGCCTTTGGGCTTAGTCATTTCGGCCTTGCCATGATTGTCACTTAAGGCACTGCCAGACAACAACAACATACTCATGGCTATCGCAACAGCGGTTTTATTAAAACGTTGTTTTTTCATTATAAGGTTCCTTTGCGTTTACGTTTCTACACCTGTAGTAAAAACGGTATTTCACTCTAAAGATTGCAGCACAGACGTGTGAGCTACAAATTGGTTTACCCATGCCGGCATGTCTGTTTGGCTTTGCTGTCTTGGCTTGGATAACAACGCACTTAAAGAGTATAGCAATTGACTAATAGATTAGAGTGAATTAAAACGATTACCCTAATCGACTAATATGATGAAAGCAAAAATGCGATGGGTGAAATGGCCGTGATGCAGCGATTTAGCTGAGGTGAACAGTTTGAGGATCTTAGCAGACATAAAAAAATCGCTGATAGCTTAAGCTGACCAGCGATTTTTTAGTAAGTTAAGCCAAAAAGATTAGCCCAACAAGAAAGGATGATTAATTAACGACTGGCGGCAAAGCCATCCGCTTGAATTGATACCCGAGTCACTTCGCCCAGCGTTTGCGCAAATGAGGCTAGCTCATCTGCTTTACCCACTAACACAAACTGCAACTGTTGCTGTGGGAAATATTGCTGAATCAACCGCTGTGTATCCGCTAAGGTCAGGCTATCCACTTTTTGCTCAAAGTCGTTAATGTAGCCTTTATCTAGCTGATACAAATGCATGCTACCGAGTAAATTCGCTAACTGGCTATTCGTTTCATAATCGGGTGGAAACTGGCCTTTCACATAAGCTTTAGCCGAGTCTAAGGTTGCTTGGTCGATGCCCTGCTGCCACAGTTTACTGTAGGTTTTCAGGGCTAATTCAATGGTTTGTTGGCTGGTTTCGCTACGAGTAAAGGTACTGATCTGAAAAGCACCACCGCGACTTAACGCACTAAAACCTGAACGCGCGCCATAGGTCAGGCCGCTGTTAACGCGCAGCTCATCATTTAACCATGAGGTAAAACGGCCACCTAAAATGGTATTGATCACTTCTAAGCCAACAAAATCAGGGTTGTTTTGACTGACCCCGACACCACCGAACATTAATGTGGTCTCTGTTGCATCGGCTTTATCCACTAACAACACCCGCGCTTGGCTGGGCTTACTGACCTCAGCTAATGCGGGTTTTACTGCACTTTGCCCTTGCCAGTCAGCAAAACGCGCTGTTAGTTGCGCCGTTAAGTCGCTCACTTGAAAATCACCGGTGACCACAATGGCAATATTATCGGGTTGATAATAACGCTGATAAAACTCCGTAACCGCTCTTAAATCCAGAGAAGCCAGGGATCGCTCGCTGCCACTTCTGGCTTTGGCATAAGGATGGTTGCCATACAGCAGAGCATCAAAATAACTGCCAATCACATTACGCGGGCTTTCTTTGGCTTGTTGCTGTTGTGCCACTAACCGTGCATGTAATTTGCTAAATTCTGCCGCATCAAACGTCGGTTGCCTTAGCACCGCCGCTAAAATATCCAGCATGCTGTCGGTATCTTTTTGCATAAAGTCCATGCTGAGGTAGCTGGCTTCTTTACCGGCCACGCTATTTAAACTGGCACCAATAAAATCAGTGGCTTGCTCTAGCTGTTGCTTGTTTTTATCGCCAGCACCTAACAACAGGCTTTGTGCGGTTAAAAAGGCTTCGCCACCGCGCTGATCCAGAATGGCACCGGCGCTAATGACCGCCTGCACGCTTAATAAGGGCACTTCATGTTGCGGCATTAAATACAGCGTTAAGCCATTGGGCAGCACCACTTGCTGATAATCCGGTAACTTAAATGCCGATACCGACGGTGCGTTATCGCTAGCATTTGACGCAGGGGCAGTTACTGCGGGAGCAGTCAGGCTGCAACCACTGAGCGCCAGACTCGTAGCCAGCACAAGACATACCGCTAGCTTATTTTTGATGAAGTGTTTCATTGATCGGTCTCCTCGTTAGCGGCCAAAATGCCAACGGTGCGGTTTGCCCGAGTTAAATAGCGTGCGGCCACCCGTTGAATATCGGCGGCACTCACTTGATTAAACAGCTCGGCTGTTTGATATAACTTGCGGTAATCACCAAAATACAATTGGTAAGTACCAATGTTATCGGCTTTACCATTAATGGTTTGCATCTCGCGATAAAAATTCATCAGCTGAATATTTTTAGCCTTTTCTAGCTCATTCGCGGTTACGCCGTTTTGGGCCAACGCGCTTAGCGCCTGCAATAACGCTTGTTCTAAGGTGCTTGCCGCAACCCCGGGGCGAGCCACGGCATAGATATAAAATAAATTGGGATCAAACGATAACGGCACATTGGTGAACACGTTGGTGGCAAGTTGTTGCTCAACGAGGGCTTGATGCAAACGCGAGCTATTGCCGCTGCTGAGAATGGTGCTAAGTAGCTCTAATGCATAGTAATCGGCATCGGAGGTCGCAGGTACATGATAGCCCAGCATAATATTGGCTGAGGTGGCGGAGGCTTTAGTCACAAACACCCTGCGCTCACCCGTTTGCTCTGGCTCAACGGTTTTTACCGCGCGCGGTGAAGGTTGCGCGGGGATCGGCGCAAAATATTGCTCGGCTAAGCGTTTTACTTCCGCAAGGGTCACGGCACCGGCAATCACCACTACCGCGTTGTTCGGTGCATAATAAGTTTTATGATACTGCTCTAGATCCTTGATGTCCCAGGATTGAATATCTGACTCATGCCCGATCACCGACCAACTATAAGGATGTGCTTGAAAGGCCACGCCTTTTAATGCTTCGCTTAAGGTGCGGTAATTGGAGTTTTCCAGGCCGGTGCTGCGCTCGGAGATCACCACGCCGGTTTCACTGGCTACCATGTCTGGATCAATATCTAAATCGGCAATGCGATCCGCTTCTAAATCAAAGATCGTTTCCAGTGCGGTGTTCGGAAACCAATTGGTATACACGGTTAAGTTTTCCGTGGTGTAGGCGTTATTCGCACCACCTGCCGCTTCCATCACCTGGTCAAACATTTTCGGGCCGTATTTTTTTGAACCGTTAAACATCATGTGCTCAAAAAAATGTGAAATGCCGGTAATACCGGGCGCTTCGTTGCGTGAGCCGACTTTCCAAAATAAATACATATTAGCATTCGGGATCGAGTGATCTTCTAACACTAAAATTTGCATTCCGTTTTCAAGGGTAAATTGCTGAACTTGCCCAGCGGTATTCGCCAGTGCTGGCAAAGCGGTAATGCTCGCCAGCCCCAGCCAACACGCCCAGCGTCTGGCGGTGGAAAAAAATGTCATAACGGCTCCTTAACGATTACCTGTGCGGTAAATGAGTGCAACACGATATATCTGCTGGCATAGGTTGTAAAGCAAGGCTCAGCCTTAACACCGCGCTTATGGTTTACATTACTGATTATTTTAATAACAAATCGTCGCTGATCGGGATAAAACGGCTCGCTGCATTCACTAAGGCTTGCGCGGTGAGGCTTGGCACGCCATACACTTCGACTTCGGTGTGATATTTGTCAATGAGCCGCTGTGCTAACAGTGCAAAATCGCCATCGCCCGACAGTAAGATCAGTGTGTCACTACTGGCACCGTATTCAATCGCATCTAGCGTAATACCCACATCCCAATCGCCCTTTGCACTGCCATCGGCGCGTTGTATAAAAGGCTTTAATTTCACTTCAAAACCGATAGCCCGCAGAATATTTTGAAATTGTCGCTGCTTTTCATCGCCACGTTCAATGGCATAGGCAATCGCTTTGACTACGGTGCGATTAGCCGTAGCCAGGCGCCAGAAGGCGTTGTAATCAAAGTTACGCTGATAGGCTTCTCGGCTGGTGTAGTAGATGTTTTGCACATCGACCAGAATGGTCACACTGCTCATTGAAATACTCGTTAAAGAGAAAAAGCCACGCTAACTGGCAATGTAGCGTGGCGCAAGCTTTTTAATGGCACGCTGCGGCTAATGCCGATATCACTGAGGCAGACAACCGCCGGAGTGCTGACGCCTGTTCAGCCCGGTTTCACAACAAAGTCCCGTGCTCCTAACTCTTTTGCTAAAGCACGTAAGGCACTTTGCTGTTTTACCGGTTCATAGGCAAAACAACTGACATACAATCCCGCGTCACTGGCGGTGTGAATAAACTGGCAAACCTCACTAAAGCCATGCTGTTTTGGCTGGACAAGCTGCTGATAAGCGGGCGGATTGGTGGCAGGTAAAAAAATCTCGATGCGCTCAACTTCAAGATCGACTAATTGCTGACAAAGCGCTACAGCCTTGTCTGCCGCGACCAAACCATAGCTCACCAGCGTGATCGGTACGCCATGGCGTTGCCGTTTAAAATCCGGTATCACCTGTTTTAATAAATCGAGCTGTAATAACGGATCACCAATACCCGCTATTGCCATACCCTGCAGCTCAAACTCGGTAGAGGCTTGCTGCTCATAACCGGCAACATAAGCCTGCTCTGCAGCATCAAGCAGTTGCTCAGCCGTTGGCGCAGCAGTCAGTTGCGTTAATAAGGTGCGGTTTTCGCCAAATATTAATAACGACTGTGCTGCTGGAAGTTCGCTGCCACATTGCAAGGTTAAACGCTGATCATCAAAATATCGAAAAGGGCTGGCACTCATAGTGTCTCCTGCATACAGCTAAATAGAAGCAAACAGCATGACAAAATGCCGCCACCATCGCAAGGTCATGCTGAATAGCGCATTAAAGCCTACATGACAAAAGGTAGGGTATCGTGCTACAAGCTAGCAAGCCAAACACAATTTTTGGGTGTCCAAACCCGTAACGTTATCGTCAATTGGAGTGATCTGTGAGCGCATTAACACACCTAGCCTTAATACTCTTTAGCTTAGTGCTATTACCCGCACAGGCTGCAAGTTCTTATGATAATGCTTTGAGCTATCAGCCAGAGCAACAGATCTTGCCAACGCTTCCAGTATTGGAGCAAAAAGCCTTAGCTGAAAACAAATTATTACTCGTTGCGTTGGGCGCAAGCTGGTGTCATGACAGTGTGGCGTTACTGGAACGCTTTGCCGAGCCGACCTTAGCTGCCGCCTTAGCCGAACGGTTTGAAATAGTGTTGGTTGATGTCGCTTATTTACAATATGGTCAAGCGACCACCACGCGCTATCAGCTGCCCCTTTATTATGGCACGCCGACGGTGATGATTATTGACCCCAGTAATCGCCAGCTGTTGAATAAACCCGATTTAATGCAGTGGACCAATGCGGCCTCTTTTGATGAAGGGGCCTACCAGCAGTATTTTTTAACCACCCACTTTAAACAACAATTTGCCGCAACACAGCAACCTGCGCTAACTGAAGCCGCACAGCAGCACATTCGTGATTTTGAAGAGCAGCAAGCCGCCACTTTAGCCATGGGTTATCAGCACTTGAGCCCGTTGTTAGCGGCCTATGAGACCGATCCGCAGGCCGATCGCACTGAGTTTATGGCCGTATGGGATGAAGTAAAACGTTTTCGTGGCAGTATTATTGCCGATGTGCAAGCGCTACAGCAAGCGGCGATGCTTGATGCGCACTCGCCTTTAAAGATACCAAGCTATAACGAATTTAGTTTTCTAAAACCGGCCGACGCGGACAAAGAGAAGACAAATTAATAAAAAGCGTACACTAATGCTGATCAGTTAGTGTTCAGCATGACGCGGTTTGCTCACATCAACACGCCATGAATCATCCCTGAGGCTCGATTATAAACTTCATCCTTGAAGTTCACCCTTTCGGGCCAGCAGAGCTGTTCAAATTCGTTCCCTACGAATTTGTTCGGCCATCCATGGCCTTCAACGGTTGATTTAGAGCAAACAGGTCATGCTTAACTGATTTGGATTACAGCCTACATTGTGTTTTTTGCAATCACGTTGTGCCGCGCTATTGCGCAACAATCACTGGCACTAACACTTCATTGCGTCGCATAAACCAAGGCATTAATGGAGGGTTGTAACGAGCCCAAGACGGCTCACCCGCTACTTGGTATCCCTTGTCGTTGATCCACTGCATCAGTTTTTCTTTGTGGCGCAAATACCCTTTCTCACTCCAAAAACCAGAATAAGTGATAGCGGCCATGCGTTGTGCTGGCACTTGCCGAATTTTGACTAAAGGATCACGCGGCTCTGGAATGGTATCAAGCGTAAATTCAGCTGGCATCATAAAACTGACTAACCAACGCCCGGCTTGCTGTTGCTGGCCGACCGGTGTGGTCATATCAATTTTTTGCCCTTCTGCGGCTTGACCAACCGGTGTCGTCATCGCAATGTCTTGCCGAGCGGCATTATTACCCGAAATGTATTTAAACAAACGCTGAAAAGCCGCATTACCCGCCTCATCAAACTCGGCCGCAACGGCGGTTTCTGCCACGATATGCGGCTCGTACAAACGCAGCTCAAAATCGCGCTCAGACACTTCAACCGCATATTTTGCCTCTTCGATAGCCAACGCTTTAGCCGCGAAAAGCGACAACAGTAATAACAGAGTTGTTCTTAATAATGTCAAGTTAAATATCCTTAGGTTGAATACGCATTAACTGGGAAACGTAAACGCTGCATGCGGTTGTTAGGGCTATCAACGCGCTTAAGCCACAATACGATCAATCTCACGGCGGTTTTATTTATTAAATACCAGAGGGGTTACTCAGTATCATGGCATCGGCATAACAACGCTTGATGAAACAATACTTTTACTGAAGGATAACAGGCAGTCTAAACAGTGTGATGATTGCAGCAGGCGCTGCTGCAACGCCCTACTGCAGCAGATAGTTAGATAAATGCAGTAGGGCTAACACCGCACCCTACTGCAATTTTTTAAGCTAAGGCTTATTCTACCATTACGGTGCGCACAGCCGGTTTATCCGTAAACGGTTTGATACCTAATTTGGGATAAACTTCACTTGGATAATAAAACACGCCGCCGCGAGATACCAAGCTGATTGTTTTCACCGCTTTAAAATCGACGGTGGGATCATTCGGCACTAAGAAGAAGTCGGCTAATTTGCCCGCTTCAATACTGCCAAGCTCAGTATGCCCCATATATTTGGCCATATCGTAACTGGCTAATTTCAGCAGTTCAGCTGGGCTAAAGCCAAGCTGTTGATACAGTTCCAATTCACGGTGCAGCGTAAAAGCACCGCCTAAATCAGTACCGGGCACAATAAAGATGCCTTTTTCGCGCATCATGGTTAATGTTTTAACAATTTGCTCGTAAGCACCGCGATAAGCCGCATCTTGTTCCGGGCTTGTCACCTGTACCATCGACACCTTGGCACTACGCTGCACACCCGGTGGCATGTTATCAATATAATCTAATACCGCACGCTGTGTTTCACCGTTGCGCGATAACAACAAACGCTCATGAATAGCTAACGTGGGCTCCATCGCAACGTTATTATCACGCATTAGTTGCAAGGTATACTGTACCGGTTCACTGTTTAAATCCAGCGCGGGTAAGCGGTCTAAGGCCGTTAAGCGCAGCAAGGTGCGCGTATCTTCATCTGGCTGCAACACCCAACCGAGCATCACTTGGTTGATATGCGTTAGCTCATGATAACCGGCTTTGATCATGGCATTGGCATTAGAAAACGCGGGTACATGACCTGACACACGCATACCGCGCGCTTTGGCAAGTTCGGCCATTGCCGGTACCCACTCACCTTTCATACTGTTATAAATTTTGATACCTGGAAAACCGTTATCGGCATAGGTTTGCACTGCGGCTAAAGCCTGTGCTTCGGTTTCAACTAAAATACCGTTGTTATTGTTGGTGGGGCTTTTACCTTCAATCATGCCATAGCGGGAAATGCGCGGCCCAGCCAAAATACCCGCATCAATTTTACCGATTAACTCACCCAGTACCTCTAACGAGTTACCCATGTCACGAATGGACGTTACACCCGCTAATACATTCATCAAGCCATCATCATCGCCAACATGGCCATGCATATCATATAGACCCGGTAACAAGCTGCCACCATTACCGGTAATTTCGGTTTCACCCGGTTGTGTGGCTTCCTCTAACGGGGCAATGCGCTCAATGCGACCATCTTTAACCAATACCGATACCGGCTCAGATAAGGCCAGTTGCTCCGGTTGAAATACCCGCACATTACGAATACGCACGACGCCATCGTAACGATGGGCAAATTCTGCCTGAATGGCTTCAAAGCGTTGAGTAGAATAGTTGGCAGAACGTTGGCGCAGCTGTGCTTCTTCTGCTTCAAAACCTTCACGGATCACAATAAAACGCGGGTTAATAAAGGCAAAAAAGCGCAGTTGCTCATCGAGCACTAAATAATCGGGATCTAAATCTGCACCCGATAAGGCATAAGTGCTTACTGTTAATT
This sequence comes from Alishewanella sp. HL-SH05, assembly GCF_052655985.1. The sequence goes on along the minus strand of NZ_CP199753.1, from coordinate 1,488,076 downwards.
CGCTGCCGTTATTATCAACAACCAGGCTTTCCAGCTTTTCTATTGATAATTGCCCTGCAGGTAACGCCGGTAACATTTTGGCTGGGGTATCTAATAACGCCTTGGCCATAATATAGGCACTATATGGGCTGCTATTTTGTGGCACATACAAGGCCATACCCGGCACCGTTTTTTGATCAGCACCGGTGGCATCTTGCCAACTAACTTGCTCGGCAGAGCGCTGCATCTGCTCGCTGATACTATTACCAAAGGTGGTATTACCATTAATTTGCCATGCCGTGGGTAACCCCTGCGCATCTAAACTGAGGATCTCTTTTGAGGCAGGGCCGCGACCATTGCTTTTATAATCATAATCAATACTGATCTGACTACCGGCAGTCATAACATGCAAATGCCCAACACGGTTGCCATTTAACATCACCGTAAAATGTTCTTCGCTGGGTGTTTCGCTAGTCGAGGTTGGCGCCGGTTTGGAGCAGCCAAACAGCATGCCCAACATGACACCACATAACAATAATCGCATTTCAGCTCTCCTTTGAGGCTTTTAAAAGACTTATGGGCTGCAACTCATCTTGGATAAGTAATGCAACTGGCAAACAAGTTGTTAGGTGTAGTTAAACGCTGTGCTGTAAGCCCACCTTGGTGGTGGCGGTGCTTCCGCTAACCCAGCCGCTTAAAATGAGTCTATCCTGCACTACGCAAAACACCAATGGCTGCGCGGCTAGTGCACTTCATTAAAAGACAGTTGGTAGAAATGTGTTTGTACCATAACAACAGCCCTGCTTTTAAGAACGGCGGGTATTTATGGATATTATTTGTGAATTTTTATAAAAAGAGATTAGCGTTTTAAGCGCCGTTTTAAAGATGATTCACCGGAAGAAATCAACATGCAAAGTTTGAACATTCATGGCAAGCATTCGCATTTTGAGGTGTTTAACTTAACCTCAATACAGCAACTGCCATGAATGTTCTCTTAGCATTTTACACTTTAATTAACCCTCAAAATTTTCTTAGCGTTCATTAGGGAAATAATCTCTGAAAATCAAGTTTAGGTTTCAAATTTTGAGCTGATCCGAGCCAATGACTCAGATAACGCCTTAAGCTCACTGGCAATACCATTCACATCACTTTGCACTGTTTTGGAGTTAACAAAAGAGGTAATCATTTTATTCGTATTGCTCACAATTTGTTCGGCCACCATGGTTTGCTCTTCGGTAGCGGTAGCAATCTGCGCATTAAGCAAACTAATTTGTTGAACTTCACCACTTATCTGCTCTATGGAAACACCTGCATCTGCTGCTAAAGTAGCAGAATGCGCTGCGTTTTTTACTGCCTGCTGCATAATGCTAACGGCTTGACTAACATTCTGTGTTAACTCACCCACTACATTTTGCACCTGAATAACCGACTGAGCTGTTTTAGTAGATAAATTACGCACTTCGTCTGCTACAACAGAAAAACCACGGCCATGATCGCCCGCTCGGGCCGCTTCAATGGCAGCGTTTAATGCGAGTAGGTTTGTTTGGTCAGCAATAGCGTTAATGCTACTGAGAATTTGCGTCACGTTCTTAGTTTTTTCAGCTAATTCAGTAATCACGGCCTGCGCTTGTGAAATCTCGGTAGAAAGCCCCTCAGAAAAATCTACCGCATGGGTCGTTTTATCAAAGCCGTGCTTCGCTAATTGGCTAGCCTTTTCAGCAGAAATAGCCGCGTCGTTAGCTGATTGACTAATATCTCTAACAGACATTTGCATTTCTGCCATGCTTTGACTGACCGTTTCTGAATCCAAGCTTTGCTCATTTGTCATTAATTGAAGATCTTTCATACCAGAAGCAAGATTACGAGAGCTTTTTGTTAATGGGTCTACCGCATGTGCAAGCTCATTAAAAGAGTCTTGTAACATACTAATAAAGGAATTGAACTCAATAGCAACTTTACCCAGCTCATCATCACTATTTACCGGCAAACGGCTTGCTAAATTTCCTTTACCACTGGCTAATTCGGCTAGAGACGAGCCTAGGGTTTTTGCAGATTGGCTAATTCTGTTGGCAATAATGTGACCTAATCCTGCTGTTAATAAAAGTAAGACTCCACCCAGTAATAAAATGACTTTTAATGAACGTTCTGAGTTGTCAGATACATCAGAAATGGCCTTAGCAAAACGCTGATCAGCTTGTTGCTCGAACTTAAGAAAATCAGCAGACAATGACTCATACAAGCTTGTTTTGGTCTCAACTTGTTTTTTGATTACATCAAAATCTACATCGCCGTCAATAAACCGCTGGGCGATATCAGAGGATAAGTTAGCATAATTGTTGGTTTCTTGAGAAAGCTGCTGCAATGAGTCAGCCCACTCAGGATTTAATGTTTTTAGTCGAACAAGTGTTTCGGAAATTCTTAATTGATTCTGTTTAGCTGTAGCAAGTAAATCGGGATCAGATAGCGTTACAGACTGGGTAAAAAACTCATCTAACGATACAAAATTGGTACGTACTTGCGAAGATAGCTTAGCAGTTTCATACATAAAATCTTGCATCTTCTGGGTCGCATCATTATTTTTAAGGGTAAACAATATACTCACTGTCACTACAGCAGAGAATGCAACAACGGCTAATGCAATCACTAGCCATATTTTGACAATTATTGATAAATTTCTCATAAGGCGACCTCAAAGCCGGCGGTATAACCGCCGGATTTTGATTTTATTTAATAGTATGAACAATTTTTACAGCTGCTGTGGCTTTATCAGCGTTGATGTAACCAATAGCCTTTGGATTAGCAGCAACAAATTCTATTACTTCTGCTTCACTAGCAAGCTCAGCTGGAGGCGTACCTTTTCCTGTAAATACCAGTTTTGACCAATGCGCTTTTAATTGAGAGGATGAGCGGCCAACGCCCTTTTCATCAAAATCTGAACGAAGCGCTGAAGACTCGGCTAAATTAACGGCAACAAATGCATTCGAGCGCCCTGTATAAATTCGAACAACTTCCTCCGCATCAACACTCGTATTGTTTGCAGGATTTACGATAACGGCAATATTTGCTGCTGCAGAAAAAGAGAAAGCAACCAACGTGCCTAATAGCATTTTGTTTAACATAACAACTCCTTAAAATACTAAATCAACGCCAAGGGCAATTAAACCAATACGGTCACCAGTGGAATCGTTCTTTTCAGAAGAATATTGCACTTTAAACGCAGCAGATGGGTGAAAATCATAACGAGCACCAAGGTTCCATGTTTTTGCACTTCGCTCTTGTGAACGCACAATACCTTGCACCGGTACAAACAACTGTGCGGGTAACACAGCTTGGAACGGTGTGAAAATATTATCGCGGCTTTCGTTATCTTCAACCTCATAAGATATATAAGGAGTTAGGTTGTTAAAACGTTTACCCAATGAAACATAAAAATTGTTTTGTTCAGCAATAAAACTATTATCTACTGTCACTTGAGTGATTTCACTGACTAAAACCCAGTCGCCATTGTCGTAAGTTAAACCTAAACCTAAAAAAGAACCCGTCTCGTCTTGAATGTCAATGTCACTGACTAAAGTATTTAAACCAAGACCATTCAAGGTATTAAGCAAGCCACCAATGGTAAGCGTTGGCGAGAGTGACGCAGACTCTGCATCAATAGTCACTTTACCTCTTAAATAAGCAACACGGCCGCTTAAGTTGCCGTTTGAAAGCTCCCAAGTTAAACCAAGGATATTTTTGATTTCAGCATCTACTTCAAAACCACTAACCGTTGTCTCTCCGTCGTAAGAACCGGCGACGGCCTGTAAAGTAGAATCTAAACCGCCAATTTGGGCTGTTCGATAAAAAGAAACACCTTCAATGTTATCAAAACCAAGACCATAAACACCTTGAGGAACGCGCAACCAGTCATAAGCATAAGCCACATCTTTAAAATCAGAATACTTGTAAAATGGCGTTCTTAATCTACCCGCATTTATCCGCATATTCTCAGATAATTCGTAAGTAATAAAAGCCCACTCAAATCCGACATCAAAGTCTTTACTGCCACGGCCAATTAATTGCCCAGTTACAGACAATTTTTCACCTAAATCTGATTTAACCTGCAGTGCAAATAAACTCTCATTTTTTAAATCAAAGTTATTATCATAGCCATAAAGCTGCTGATCGCTTTCCGTTGTCATACCACCTTTAATGGATGCGAAACCGTTAATAGCTACATCGGCAAATGCTGCGGGGGCACTTAAACACCCTAATAATGCTAAAGATAAAGCTGTTTTTTTCATATGTCCCTCTTTAGAGCTAACTGATTATAAAGCCGCTACTGTCGTTACTGTCGTTACTGTCGTTACTGTCGTTACTGTCGTTACTGTCGTTACTGTCGTTACTGTCGTTACTGTCGTTACTGCAATCGTTTTTAAGATATTAGCATGTTATTTTTATTTAAAAAAAACTCTGGTTCATTCTTCTCAACATTAATTTTATGCCTTGTAAGCTAAACTACATAATGTCAAACAACAACCTGGTGGTAATAGCGTGATTGAACATCACTAACACAACGATGGACTGGTAAAAAGACCGCACCTCTTGTTAGCGGTTAGTCAATACATCATGAAAATACGTTAAAATCATAACTTTATTAATACTAAGCTGGCTGTTGAACAATTTTTGGCCATTCTGGTCAACAGATACGGCACAGATACCAGCAAAAAAATTTGTTTAGCGGCTTTGCAAGCCGATTTTTTATACAATACAATCAATCGTGATGTCGATATTATCCACAATTTTTTTGTGAAATTAAGGCCTTTAGCTTTTACTTAACAAGCTCATAGCGCTTTAATTAAGCAATCATGCTTATTAAAGAATACGATGTAAAAGTCACAAATCCACAACACAATGATCATAGTAGTTCAATTTTGAACTATCTTTAAATGGATACGAAGAACCATTAAATTCCTGGTTAGAAACGAATCAGCTAAAAAACCAATGCAAAGGCGCTAAAAATTACAAACTGACTATAGCCACATACGTTAGTTTTGCAAATAAAGCTATCACAGACATGAGACCTTTTTATAGTCTTGTAAAAGTTGAAAGTTGAAAGTTGAAAGTTGAAAGTAACATTGCGGCATTCTTCAAATACCTTGGAAAGGGCACGAATTGAACACTCAATATTCCCAACTTGAATTGTTACGCTGCTTAAACTTAGCCGTTGTAGTCCACGCCCCAGATACTCGAATTATTTATAGCAATATTCTCGCGTGCGAATTGCTAGGTTTAACTGAAGAACAAATGCAAGGCAAGAAAGGGATTGATCCGGCTTGGAACTTCATCACAGAACAAGGCATCGTTATGCCATTGGCTGACTATCCTGTGAATCGCATAATTTCCTCACGCCAGCGTTTAAAAAACCTTGTAGTTGGTATAGTAAGCCCTCACCTGATAGAACCCAATTGGGTGTCTGTTGATGGTTTTCCTGAATTTGATCTTAACGGTGAATTAACCCAAATCATCATCAACTTTTATGACGTGACTAACCTGAAAAAAGCACAAGAACAATTAAGGCAAAGTGAAGAGTTATTACGTTTATCATCTGAGTTAGCGAATGTTGCCGCTTGGGAGAGGGATCTTGTCACTGGAACAATGACACGTTCGAGCAACCACGATAAATTATATGGTCTCTCAGAGTTAGGAACATACGATATCGATAATTTTATCAACGCTACCCACCCTGAAGATCGTGAGAAATTTACCCTCTTCATCGACAATGCAATAGCGCAAGGAGGCGCTGATCAGTATAAATTTGATTTTAGAATACATTATCCTGACCAGTCTATTCATTGGTTAAACGTCGTAGGCCAAGTTATTGCGCGTGATGAAAATGGCGTTGGTACAAAATTGAGGGGGTTTATTACTGATATCACTGACCGAAAACAAGCTGAATTAGCAGTACACAAAAGCCAAAAACTTCTTGCCGAAACCGAACAGATCGGCAAAGTTGGTGGATGGGAGTTTAACATTGATACGGGCAAACAGACATGGACTGAAGAGGTTTTCCATATCCATGAACTGGATCCTGATTCAGATCCATCAATAGCAAGTGGCATTAATTTCTATACTCCGACATCCAAGCCGATCATCGCACTGGCCGTAGATCGAATTATCAAGTATGGCGAACCGTTTGATCTAGAACTGGAGATCATCACCGCAAAAGGCAATCTTCGCAATGTGCATGCCATTGGCAGAGCTGACTTTGAAAACCGCAGAGTCTATGGTTTCTTTCAAGATATCACCGATCGGATACAAGCAGAAGTTCAACTACGGATCGCTGCAACCGCCTTTGAGTCACAACAAGGTATGATGGTAACGGATATCAATAAATCCATTATCAGTGTCAATAAAGCATTTACCACTATTACCGGTTATTCTCCTGAGCAAGCCATAGGCCAAACACCAAGTCTGCTCCAATCAGGTCGACACGAAGCTGACTTTTATCAATCTTTGTGGGCAAGTGTTGACGCGCATGGTTCATGGCAGGGTGAAATTTGGAATAGACGCCAAAACGGCGAGATCTATCCAGAAATACTGAGTATTACGGCGGTTAAAAATGACCAAGGCCATACCAGCCACTACGTAGGTGTTTTTTCCGACATCTCAGCACGTAAAGCCATCGAAGAAAAGGTCGAACACCTTGCGTTTTACGACTCTCTAACCGGTTTGCCGAATCGTCTATTGTTAATTGATCGTATGCAGCAAGCCCTTTCTTCAAGTGTTCGCAGTGGCGCTCAAACAGCTCTACTATTTGTGGATCTAGACGAGTTTAAAAATATCAACGACACTGCAGGCCATCCCATCGGTGATAAACTGCTTCAGATGGTTGCCAAGCGTCTTGAATCATCAGTACGTGAGGGCGACACCGTTGCCAGATGGGGTGGTGACGAATTTGTCGTATTGCTTGAAGGTTTAAATTCTTCCACTGAAGAAGCCGCCAGCCAGGCAGCTTCCATCGGAGAAAAGATTCTCTCTTTGCTTGCTCAAAATTATCGGTTGGATGGTTTTGAGCATCAATGCACCGCAAGCATTGGAGTCACTTTAGTCGATACACAAAACCTTCAAAACATTGATAATTGCTTGCAGCAAGCAGACCTTGCTATGTATCAAGCCAAAGGGGCAGGCAAGAATACTTTGCGTTTCTTTGAGCCTCAAATGCAAGCAAGCATGTCGGCACGCGTTGCCCTTCAAACCGACTTACGTCAAGCTATTTACCTACAACAATTTTCTTTACATTATCAGGCTCAGGTCGCTGAAGGTATTGGCATTGTCGGTGTTGAGGCGCTCATCCGATGGACGCATCCTGAGCACGGTTTGATCCCTCCCGCAAACTTTATTCACATCGCTGAGGAAACGGGTTTGATCCTTCCTATTGGAAGCTGGGTATTAGAAACGGCATGCTCTCAACTGGCAAGCTGGGCCAACATTCCTGTAATGGCCGATTTGAGCATTTCCGTCAATGTCAGCGCACGTCAGTTCATGCAAGTCGATTGGGTCGATCAAGTGTTAGCGATCATTAAAAACACAGGGGCTAATCCGAACCTGCTTAAGCTTGAACTTACGGAGAGCATGCTTGCTCAAAATACCGAGGACATCATTGGTAAAATGACTCTGCTCAAAGCTCATGGTATAGGTTTTTCACTAGACGACTTTGGTACTGGCTATTCTTCGCTATCGTATCTGAAGCTTTTACCGATGGACCAACTGAAAATTGACAGCAGTTTTGTTAGAGATATCTTAATCGATCCTAACGACTCAGCGATCGCACAGATGGTGATTGGTTTAGCCAAGAATTTAGGGTTAACGGTGATTGCCGAAGGCGTCGAGACCGAAGCTCAGCGCAATGCACTGTCAAAACTAGGGTGTAATGAGTATCAGGGGTATCTTTATAGTAAACCGCTACCGATAAGGGAGTTTGAAGCATTCTTGAACCGTTTTGAAAAAAGCGCATTACAAGAATGATGTTAAGAAATCGATGCCTCACACTTTAATAAGTGAATAAGTGAAAAAACGATAAGATCCTAGGTTAAACTGAACCGTCACATTAAACTCTTCACTAAGAGCCTGCTTATTGTGGCTGCGAATTAGGCTTTTGCTTGTTTCGTTTGTTGCGTAATATCTTACCAACACTTACTTTATTGGCTTAGATATATTAGGCTATTACTTAAATAGTGTTGGCATTTATTGGCTATCTAGCTAGAAAGGTTGTCTAGCCCTACCCAATAACCTTGAGTAAAAATGGAACACCGTCATTACCTATGAACCGCGGCCAAATGCTCATAAGAGCAACTTTATTCTTTGTATTGTGTTTGTGGTCAATGCTTGCAACAGCAGATACCGCACTTACTGACACTGAAATTGCGCTTGTGAATGAGCGTTTATTTTTACTTGATGACCCAAAATCCAGCTTAACGCCGCAGCAAGCCTTTGCAGCATACAAACGCAATGAATTTACTCAAAATACTCAAAATAAAGTGAGTTTCGGTTTTACCCAAAGCACAATTTGGGCGGTACTACCTGTTGAAAATGTGACAGATGCACCTTTGCACGGCGTTATAAAGATTGATAATGCCTGGTTAGATAATATTGATCTGTATTTTTTTACTGCCGACCAATTAACTTACCTGGTATCTACAGGCGATAACGTGCCTTTCTTAGCACGCTCACGCCAAGATCGCATGCCCTCGGTTGCACATGAATTTCCGCTGGGCACGTCTCATGTGCTTTTTCGAATTAACTCTGAAGACCCTCTGACCATTCCTGTCTACATGGGCAGCGAAAGGGCAATGGCCAAGGCCTTAACCAAAAATGCTTATATTTATGGTGCTTTGTATGGTGGCTTATTGATATTGCTGATATACAACTTAGCGTTGTACTTTTACTTAAAAGAAATTAAGTACTTACTTTACCCCATCTACCTATTTGCCTTTACTGCATTTAATTTCACTTATACCGGACATGGTTTTTGGCTGCTTTGGTCTGGATCGGTTAGCCTGCAGCAGTGGTTAATGCCAAGCCTCATGTTTTGCTATTTGATCTCAGCAGTCATGTTTACTATTGGCTTTTTGAATACACGGACTTGTTTACCCGCCTTGTATACCTACAGGCAGCGCATCTATGCCAGTTTAATAGTCATAGCGGCTCTGATATTTTTGTCTGGTGATCGCGCGTTTATCATCATGATCCAGTTAATTATGCTAACCATCCTATCGGTTTGGATGCTCGTGGTTGGATACCTGGCTTTCAAAAATAACGATCCGCTTGCCAAGTTTTTTATTCCCGCAATCATTATGGGAACCGGCGGTGCAACCATTTCTAGTTTTGCCACTTGGGGCATTATTCCTTATTCGCAATGGGCGTTTCGAGGGATAGAAATAGGCATGCTATTAGAGATGTCACTGTTGTCTATATCTCTTGGGTTTAATTTTAAGTTAGCGCAAAAGGCTCGAATAATCGCAGAAAGCAATGCCCTGCATGATCCGCTCACCAACTTGTATAACCGCCGGGCATTTTCTAAGCTTGTTTACCCAAGTTGGGAGTTGGGTAAAAGGCACAATATTCCAATGTCCATCATGTTGATGGATTTAGATTGGTTTAAACGAATTAATGACCAATTTGGTCATACCGCAGGTGACAGCGTGCTAAAAGCGGTAGCTAAAGAAATTAAAAGTCGTCTACGTGACTCTGATATTCCATTACGCTGGGGAGGCGAAGAATTTTTAATATTTTTACCCAATACCAACAGTGAGCAGGCGCAACAACTCGCAAAAGTTCTGCGAGCACAAATTGAAAAAATTGACCTAAATAAAATAGGCAATGTGACGATGAGTATTGGTGTGGTGAGTGCCACTCCAAATCAAATTGATCTGGATAAATTAATTATTTTGGCTGATGAGGCACTCTATTCGGCCAAGGAGAAAGGCAGAAATACCGTGGTTGTAACAAGTTACAACACGCCTGTTGCCGACTAGCCGCACTTTGCATCAAATCATGATGCTGTAAAGTTCATCTCTTCAACTGGGTTAAATCAAGCCCTTAATGACACAACTATTAGTATTTACGAAATGGTTAAAAGAGTTAGTTAAAAATACCACGAGTAAAGACAGGTTTCTCTAATCATAAAGCTGGCCTATTAAGCATAAAAAAATAAACCGCGGCCTTGTAGCAGCGGTTTATGTAATGGCTCGATGCAGAAAAAGTGTGCCTTAGAACTAAGCTTGCGTCAGCAAATCCGAATACTTAGGCAGATACTTTATCTAACTCGGCTTTTAAGTAATGTGCCAGTTCAAGCATACCAAATTGCCCCGCTTTGGCCTCAGCGTCTGAATTATAATTGGTGTTAGTATTCACATCATAGGCATAGCTGTTGCCATCTGCATCTTGAATGGCCTCGATACCCGCAACGTCTATGCGATTCGCTTTTAAAAAAGCTTCATACTGCTCAATAAAGGCGGGGCGATAATCTTGTAGTATTTCAAATTTCGTTTTGGGCTGTGCCGGTTTTTCATCTGTTGGGCAGAACATGTCACCTATTGAACAGGCATCGGCTGGGCAAAGCTCGAAGCCTTCAGAGGTATCCACTTTCACACCATACAAAAACTTACCACCAATAAACTCATGTCGGATGATAAAGGGCTCGGTTGCTTTAATATATTGCTGAATAAGGGTAATGCCATCCACCGGCGCATCAAAGTAAGGACCATCAAGATACTCTTGCAGTGCCTGTACCGAGTGAAATAATTGTACACCTTGCCCCTTGCCCGCACGGTTATGCTTGGTGATAAATGAGCCCATGCCTAACGAGTTTGCAGCGGCGATGATGTGTTTTTTGCCTACGGCAGCAATAGTTTTTGGCGTGGCGATACCGGCTTTTTCTAAAGCCAAGTATTGATGTACTTTACTGATCTCTAAACGCAATGCGTTACTGCCGTTGATCACTTTACGGCCATGAAATTCCAGCCAAGCGATTACTGCGCCAGCCAGTTCTGGGGCAAACCTGTGATCACGGGTATGAGAAGAAGCACTCATACGATTATAAAAAACACCCTCGGGTGGCTCACTGGCTAAATCGATGATGCCCTCATCTAAATGCCATAGCTCATAAGGGAAATGCAATTCATCGAGTCGATTTTGTAAATGCACGGTCCAATCATTGTTTTCATGTAACACGTAAATCTTGCTCATGCTATGTTGCCCTTGATGACTCTTTAGGATTGTTGGGTTTGTTGCCTTTAGCTGAAAAATAACGCTTCAGTGATCTGTAATGCTTTAACACTAAATAACAGATGGCCCAATCAGCTTGAATCGGTACCTTGTTACGCCAAAGGCGATTTATCAGCGATGTCGTTGCATTGCTCAAGAATAAAGCCAATTTCAGTGACAAAAAAGCCCTCAAATTCGAGGGCTCACATTATTACCGATAACGACAAAAAGACAAATAACCCTTTTTGTATTGTTGGCAGTTAACCTTTTTTATTAGGCATCAAAGGGGTGAATGTACTCACACTTCCTTTATTTTTAAATAAGTCATTAACAACATGTCGCACCATGGAATACTGCGACATAACTGACAAGTCAGTTATGAGCTAGCAGGCGTCAATGGCCTATTTTCAAACATGAAGAACTCCCAACAACATTTAAGCTAATAAATTAATATGCTTCATGCCAAACACTTAAAAACATGAATCTTACCAACTTTGGATTTTAATAAATCACGTTTTGCCATATAAAAATTGTTATTTTGAAGCTGATGTTTTGTATGAGTAAGTTTTCAGCTCAACTTCCGCTTGTTGACAATCAGCCTGCTTGGCACTAATAGGTAATAACATCCAGTGACGTCGATGTGCGAAACCGACATCCAGCGCCTGTGCAACATCAAAGCAACTATTTTCGAGCAAGCTTTCTTCAATTAATACATACTGATGCTCATTTTGCTGCCAATGATACGCGGCCATTAATTGCTGATCATTCGGCGTATGCGCTCCAAAGTGATACATAGCATAAGGTGAAAATAAGAAAAATTGTTCTGAAAAATTAACTAAAGCGATTTGTGGCTGAGTTTCTTGTCGTGCCGCAAATTGCAGCTGTACTTGATCATAAATTGAGATCGGTGTGCTGGCGTTATTTCTGAGTTGATAACCATAGGTACTATAGGATAACCACAACACGCTAAAAAATACCGGCCAAGCAAGCCATTTGTAGCTTCTATTTAGCAGTAAAGTTACTATACCGATAACACCAATAAGCAAAAATAAATACCAAGGTTCTATCTCAATTTTCAGCGCTAATTTGCTTACGGCCTTTACATCGGCTAAGCCTAAAATCGCCAACAAAGTAAAAAGCAAACTTAAACCTAGTGTAAAAACAAATAAGCTATTTTTAAGTAATTTTTTCGATAAAAGCTCTTTGTAATAAGGGGCAATAGCAATAACGAGCATAGGCAATGCTGGCAAAATATACACACCTCGCTTACCAGAACTTGCACTGAAAAACGCGATGACTAATAACACATACCCTAAAGGCAGAAGAATACGGCCGTCATATTGCTTTACTGCGGCTAGCCAAGGTTTAATTAACCAAGGCACCGTGAGAATGGCAGGTAACCAAAATACCGGTATCACTGAGGTAATGAAATACCACGCAGGCTTTACATGATGCCAAGCATCGGCATAACGGGTCACCGTTTGCTTTAATAAAATATTATCGCGGTATATTTCATAAGCATTGTTATCAGCTTGCGCAACCAACAATAGCATCGGAATAAACCATAAACTAATCGCCGCTAACATAAAAACTGGCCCAGTGAACCAGGTCCAGAGCGGGTGTTGCACAACTCGCTGCGAGCGTTCTGTGTTTCGCGCATACCAAATATATGGCAGCAGCATAAATACGGGTAAAAACCCGACACCTTTGGTGATAACACCAATACCCATAAAAAACCACGCAAGCGCATACCATTTAAATTGACCATCGACTAAGCAATACCTTAACAGTCCATAGCAACCTAGGGTGATCCAAGCACAAACCATGGCGTCAATCTGCGCGGTTTTTGCTTGCAACAAAAACTGAAGACTAAATAACAATAGCCAGCCTGCTACCAGAGCCGATTTTTTGTCCCATAGCCGTTTTGTAATGTCATACACTAATACCAACGTTAACATCCCCGCCAAGGCACTAGGCAATAGAAAAGACCAGCGCATTGAACCCGTTAGCCAATAAAAAAAGGCAATCGTCCACATAAAAATGGGGGGTTTATCGGGATAAAGTTCTTCGGCACGGGCAGGAAAAAACCATTGGCCCGTTTCAACCATCTCTTTTGCAATAAAAGCAAATCTAGGTTCATCCGCAGGCCAGGGATCACGCAGCCCCATACCGGAAAAAATAAGTACTGCCGCCACAAAAAATAATAGCCAGCTAGTCGCACCAGCTTGTTGCAGAAACGCTGGAAGATAAGTTGGTTTAAGGGTATTCATAACTCTTCCTTGGCACTAGGCTTGAGTGCGTTATTATCGCTACTGCTGAATTCAACGGCGCTGCGTTTGTATCGTTTATAAAGATGAATGCTGAGAACACTTGAAATTGCTAACATCACAATACTGACAGCAATTTTCCAATCAGAACCGATTAATATCCCTTTACCAAGTAAAGCAAAAACAATCATTTGCGGCAGATATCCTACCGCAGACCCAATAAAAAAAGCGCGTGCATTTATCCGTGAGGCGCCCGCAAGCAAGTTAGTAATAAGATTACTGCCAATGGGTAATAACCTTATAATGATCGTTTTACGCGTAGGTTGTGCAGCTAAGAAACCAGCAATTGCTGCTGTTTGGCGTGCAAATCGCTTAACAATTAACGGTGATATGGCATATTTAGAAATATAAAACACCAACGAACATCCGAGAACAGCTGCCAAAGTTGCAATTAAGGTTCCCCACACAAAGCCAAATGCATATCCGCCAAGAAAAGCCACTAGCTGTCTTGGAAAGCCGCATGCCGTTAGCACTGCACCAATGACTAGAAAGTAGATCAGCCCTTGAATGCCGTTTTCTCTGATATCGCGATCAATCCATTCTTGATTAAACGACGACAAAAAATCAAAATCAGTCAAGATCCAACCGATAACTAAGCACAAAACAAAAGTGGCAATGCTTTGTTTATACCATTTAACGTTAACGTGTTCAGAGTGTGATTGAGTCATTTATAGTGGTAAATAATATGTTGGTTTAAGTCTGTTAATTTTTAGTTGTACAGGTGGTTTCAGTAACATGTACCCTTTTATTGCGTTTTTGCAGCCACATTACACCTAGCATATCGATTAACCCTGCAAACAAACGCCCCCACATACCATATTTTGATTGGCCATGTTGACGATCTCGGTGGCTCACTTCTACTACAACGATGCTACCGCCTAAGCGCTTGATAAGTGCCGGTAAATAACGGTGCATGTGATTAAAGTACGGTAGCTTGTTAAAGGTTGCTTTTGGAAAAACTTTCAACCCACAACCGGTATCAGGAGTATCATCATTTAATAATTTGGCTCTAACACTATTAGCTACTTTTGACTGGAAACGTTTCCAAGAGGTGTCTTTTCGCGCTTTACGGTAGCCAGCAATACAAAAGTCTCGCTCAATGAGTTTAACTTTTTCAGCATGTTGTAATAAGGTTGGGATATCGGCTGGGTTATTTTGCCCATCAGCATCAAGTGTGACAATTAAATCACCACGGGCAAATTGAATACCTGAATAGACGGCTGTGCTTTGGCCAACAGATTTTTGGTGTCTTACCAGTTGTACCTTTGTGGGATAAGCATCATGTAATGCCATAATTTTTGTATAAGTATCATCCGTGCTACCATCGTCGATATAGATGATCTCAAAATCATTTCTATTGGAAAAACAATCAAAAATTTCTAACACCAATGGCGAAATATTATCGGCTTCGTTTTTGGCTGGTATCACAACACTAATGCAAATCGTTTCAGGCATCCGTTTCTCGCTTAAAAGGCCAACTATTCATCATGAGACTATAATTCATTATAAACAGCTTTCCCTTAAGTTTTCCTTAAGGCATTTTTATACAGTCAAATAGCCGAACCTCTGAGGTATCTTCTTAAATTATCCAGTTAAAATATAATGTTAAGTAATTTTTAAAAATTCATGACGTTTCGCAGCTTTTCATATCAAATATGTGACAAAACTAACAGGAATCCCATTATTTCAAAAGGGTATCCTTATTAATCACCTAACAAAAAGCCCACTATAACGGTAAGCGTTGCAGCAACCACACCGTCCCGGTGTGATTGCCTTGTATATCAGAACGGCAACAGCTTTGTCAGCTTGTCTGGGGTATCAGCGTTAGGTAGTGCTTTAAATAATGTAGTTAGATAATCATACGGCTCCAGACCGTTGATTTTGGCGGTCTCTACCAGACTATAGAGTGCCGCACTGGCTTTAGCCCCTGATGTGGTGTTAGCAAACAGCCAGGCTTTTCGGCCGATGACGAACGGTTTAATCGCGCGCTCAGCGCGATTGTTGTCGATGTTCAGCCGGCCATCTTCCAGATAACCTATCAGCTTCGGCCATTGATTCAGGCTGTAAGTGATGGCTTTGCTAAGTAAGCTTTCTGTTGGAATGGTGTCTTTGGATTTCTCCAGCCAGTCCCACAGTTGTTGCAGCAATGGTTTGGCGACTTCTTGCCTGTGTTGGTATTTAACCTCTGCAGCCTTGGTTTTTAGTTTGCTCTCCAGCGCATACAGCTTCTGGATATGGTTGATGGCCCAGTCAGCTTTACCGGTTTTGCCTTTACCCTGGGCTTTTTGTGCCTCGACGAACTTGCGTCTGGCATGCGCCCAGCAACCGACTAAGGTCGCTTGTGTTTGCTCATAACCGGCATAGCCATCCACCTGCAGATAACCAGTGTAACCATCAAGATAGGCTTTGGGATGTTTACCGCCACGCCCATCCTGGTAATCAAACAGTACCAGTTTAGCCCCCGTTGATGACTCAATACCGCAGCCGTAAACCCACATGTAACAGGTACTTTTTTCTACATCCAGCACGTTTACGGTCGTTTCATCGGCCCACAGCACCGGCTGCTGCAGTAGCGCGTTTTTCATCAGGGCCAGCAGTGGTTCGAGTTTATCCGCACAGGTAATTAACCAGCGGCTCATGGTTTGGCGACTCAATTCAATACCGGCTTGGGCAAACAGCTTTTCCTGACGGTACAGCGGCATGCCGTAGTGCATTTTGCTGCTGATGATTTGAGCCAGCAGGCTGGGCGTCGCCATGCTTTTGGGAAGGATAGCCGGCGGTACATCGGCTATTTGTATAGCCACTTCCGTGCCCAGGTTTTCACATGCCCGGCAGCTGTATTTGGGCCGGATGTTTTTAATCACCCTAATTTGAGCCGGTACGAACTCAATCTGCTCACTGACTTCCTCGCCCATCCGATGCAGCGCATGGCCACAGCAGGCACAGGTTTTATCGGTAATGTCGTGGACAACGTCTACCCTTGGCAGCTCGGCCGCAATGCGCGGACGGCGCGGTTTAACCGGTTTTTCCGCTTCGGTCTGAGTGGCTTCAGACTCGGTGTGCTCTTCGTCAGCAAGCTGCTCTGCTTCGTTCAGCACCTCGCCATCGCCCTGATAGCTTTCGCTGCTGGGGCTGTATTTTTTGTACTGGGCAAGGTTGTACTGCTCCAGCAATTGCTGCAGCTTATCAGAGAGCTTTTGGTTTACCCGCTCTAATTTGGCGATGCGTTTGTCACGCTCAAGAAGCATTTTCTTGAGCGTTTCAATATCATCCGGCAGTGTTGAAGGTGTCTTTTTCATGGCCGTTATTGTAACGGCCAATTTGGCTAAGTGCTTGGTAAGATTTAGATTGTTTTGGTTGTGATCTAAAGGATTTATAGCCGATCGGCATATCAGCCCACACTTTGGTACTGCAACGGCTGATGCGGAGTCAGTTTTTGGATATCAATACCCTGCAACAACCAGTGCCACTGCTGTTCGCTGATAGAGAGCACCTTACCGGGCATAAGACGCGGCCAGCGGAATTTGTCTTTTTCCAGCCGTTTGTACCACAGGCAAAAACCTGTGCTGTCCCAGTACAGCACTTTTAAACGGGTACGCTGCCGGTTACAGAATACAAACAGTGCACCGCTAAACGGCGATTGCTGCATGTCCTGCTCAACTAACAGTGACAAGCCATTGATGGATTTTCTAAAATCCACCGGCTGTTTATGCAGGTAAATTTTTGGCGGGTCGATAAACATCTTCATGATTAAAGCGCCCGGAGCAGGGCCGCTAACCACAAGGCATCTGTGCCTGGTGGTAAGTGCAGCTCAACATCGCGCTTTTTCAACATGATGCTTTGATTGAGTATCATGCCTTGTGTGGTCAGCTCGACAAAGCCGGTATCGTCTTCCTGTTGCCAGGTGAGAAGTTGCCGCTTACGATAGCTGAAATAGGCTGGGTCAATGCCTTGCTGTTTTGCAAATTCGGTTTGAGTTAGCCCACTGGCTTTATGCTGGTCAAACAGCGTCAGCCACTGCTCGGTTGTTCTGCGGATCATGTTAAACCTCAGCCTGGTTTTAGATTCAGACAGGGTAAGAAGATTTAGCTAAGCTTGGAATGTGTGGTTGGCGTTACGCTTACAGCCAATCCTTGAGCGCTTCCATACGTGGTTGCAAACAACCCTGCGTACCTTATCGAAAGGCTCGCCGTTATCCAAGGCTATTCACTATGCTCTGAAGCAGTGGGAGGCGCTGGTTGCCTATGTGGATAACGGTTATGCTGAGATAGATAACAACAGTGCAGAGCGCTCATTGCGGCCGATTGCCTTGGGTAGGAAAAATTACCTGTTTGCGGGTTCAGTTGCTGGAGGAGAGCGAGCTGCCGTGCTGTACTCAATACTCGGCACCGCTAAACTCAATGGCATCAATCCAAATGACTATCTCACAGCGGTACTTAAGCGTATCGGCAATCACCCCATCAATCGTGTCGATGAGTTGTTACCTTGGAATATCGATCTATCCAAACAGTCAGGTGAGGCGATTTAAGACACTAAGTGTCCACTAAAGTTAAGTGGACACTTAAATCAGAGCGCTAACCTGTGATCGCCGGACGCTTACTGTTATTGAATAATGTCAACAAAGAAAGTCCGCAAAACTCATACTGCTGAATTTGTTGTGGTTTAAGGCTGACAACAAAAAGCCCACTATAAGGTGGGCTTTAACTTTTAAACGTCTTATTTCCGGTAAACGACTTATTTAATCCCATTAAACGACTTATTTAATGGGATCAATTATTGTAAGAAACAATAAAGTTCCCCAATGGTTATATCTTGACTCATTTAATATCAAAGGCGAATCCCATTTAAAAAACAATTAAGATCCCCGCTAAACAAACATAAATTTAATTAATTCTATTTTTACCAATACATAAACATAAAGAAATAAATAGTCATTATAGAAAATTTCGATGGATCTGGAATTAAATTTAATTTTCCAGATGTCGCTGTAAGCTCAATACCGAGATGCCTACTAAATGCTTTTTCCCATATGCAATATCAATTTATGACCATAAATTAAGTTAAATTACATCAGCTAATTAAATGCATATTTTTTTCAAAAACTAAAAACAGTAAATTGGCCTTTTTCGAAGTTAAAGCTAACAATTAAATGGCCAAAACTGATCACCTAAAAAATCTAAGATTTTCGATTTTTTGCTGTAGTTAATATAAGTAATCCTATACAAAACAGCCCTAAAGTTGCAGGGAGAGGAACAGGAATAGAATCTTTCGAAATGACAATTGAACTAATTGTTCCACTGATTTGTAATTGACTCTTACTCGAGAGATCTAAAAAAAACAAACCAAAACCCATGTAACTAAAACTATTTTGATCTAATAGGTTAGGAATAGTCAACTCATTGAAAACTCTATTTGAGTTATCCTGCAAGCTGATTGTAAGACCACTAAACCAATCAGCGTTACTAAAATAAGTATTGGTCTGAAATACATCCGTCCCATTTCGACCATCTACAATACTTAAACTTGTATCAATAACTATTGGCATGTCTGAAGTAGGTGCAAAATAAGTCTCTAGTCTAAAACTTTCACTTTGAATGGCGTTTAGGTATATAGCTTGATGACCGTCCGAAGAAATATCTGAGAGAATAGCTCGATTATCAACAGTGAAGCTTCCTCTAAAATAGTTACCTTTGGAAAACATCTGATTTGAGAACATATTCGATGAGTTGAGATCTGTTGTAATGTAGCCTTCACATTCACCATTTATGTCGTTAATGCAATCAGCTTCATAAAGACTAGTGATTAATCCAGAATACTCATAGGTAACAAATGTAGCATTCGCTGGCAAAGCAAATAACAGTCCAGATAGAATAAGAATGTTCTTAAGCATGAGTACTTCCTTGTATATTTTTTAATATATAGTAATTGGTTCTATAAAGTATGCAACTAAATTTTATAGGTATTATCATATAACCTTAAATTTTAACATTTAAGCTTTTTATCACGCAAAAATGACAAGCCTATTAAAGCTAATAACAACATCCCAATCGTTGGTGGCGCAGGTATTGTAGCGACAGTTAGCTCATTTAGTTGACCAACTATCCTAATTATTGGGCTTTTTACGGCATCTCCATCATTAGTTTCAATAGTAACGTTAGCGTTATAATTAAACGCTTCTAAATCTGGAATAAATAATGGAAGTCTAGTATTGTTAAAAATTGAATAATTAGACGTACTCAGAAATTCTAAATTGAATCGAATTTTTATATTTTGATCAAACACGGTGTTATTGATTTTCATGTTAGGAGCGGCGAAACGGATAAAATCCCCCTCCGCAGGCATATTGTCTGATACATCAATCGTTAGTGGTTCAATGCACAATGAGTCCAAGCAAGAAGAAGGCTTGTAAAAAAAACTTTCAAAAAAATTATCCCCTACCTTTAAAGTGAATTTAGCCAACTGCTGAAATTCATAAAAAGATTGTGAACTAGTTATGTCGCCTGTACTTCTTACTTTATCTCCATAAGCGCTATCATAACTAATAGATCCCGAGAAACTATCCGAAAAACCAAAGTGCTGACTGTTTAAAAAAATTCATTGTTAAAATTGCCTGAAAAATTAAACTCAATTAATTTTGCATTAGCAGATGCACTGAATGTTAGGGTTAAGGCACATAATATGTTGCGTATAAATTTAAAAATATTGTTAAGTGGCGCTAAAAAGTTATTTTTATCTAACCTAAGATTCATAATAAAATTATAATCGATATTGACCAAGGTCCAGTTTAGAATATTTTTACCAGTGTTATACATTTTTAATCTCTTCCATGATTAGCGGGTTTAAGAAATAAGATAACTTTGCAAAATTGAGTAATTTTTAAAAATTTAAAAAACGTTACCTTAAAGAACCTGCCTTTTGAACAGGTTTTTTGATGTGCTATTTAGTTTACATGTCAAAGCTAACATCAGACAAAAAGTTAATACAAAAAGCAAAAAGGAGCTGGGCTCAGTAACGCTAACAGTCTGAATATTTCGCAAATCACCAACAAATGAAGATTCAACCAGTGTTGTTTTGTCTACTATACTAAAACTGTTTAGAGCATCTGATACGTCAAATAAATCCAATAAAAGTGGCAGTTCCGAACCAGTTAAAGCTAGACCTGAATGGTCATATAAGGTCAGCCTTAAAGCATATGCATATTTTGCATCAAACCAATTTATAGTCATGCCAAATATGTCTAGGTCATCAATATCAAGCACTGAAGGATTTTTAATAAAAATATGGCTAGATAACTGATTCAAATTTTTTGAAAGGTTAAAGAGCATGCTACCTAATGATAGAGACAAAGTTTCTACCACATCATAATAACGAGTAAAATATCCAATTGGTGCTTTAGCGCCCCCATCAAACATCACTTCGAATCGCAAGCTATCAAGCGAGCTGAATCCAAAGTCTTTACATTATTCTTTTGTTTGACCTATTGAAAAACACGAAAAACCAGCTTGATTTGATTCAACTTTAATAAGTTGTTGCGTGTGAAAACGTCGGAAAAGACAGCAGAAAAAAAGAGAATGCCAATATCTTAAAGAAATCACCAAATTTACCCACAATATTCATCCCTGAAAATAACACAAATTAGTTAATGCTATATAAATAAGAAACAAAAATCAATCTTTATCCACCAGCAAAAAAAATCAAGCTAAAACAATGATATTGCAATGCATTTTGATACTCATCTTTCATCGACGATAAAGGAATAATTTAACTAGCAGATATTTTGAGTTAATTTAGCAGGAGTGCGTTGTTTTAGCGGGCAGCAATTGGAAATAGCGCTTTACCATTAAGCGTTTCTAATGCAATCAATGTGTTTAGACACTTCATACATCGCACCCAAATCACCCGTCGCTATAATTGATAATGGCGACTGTCCGTCAAAGTAAGGATTGTCGTTAGCCATCGACATAAACCCATAAATATTTTTAGGGTTAGTAAAAACTATCCTTAAAGCCTTGTGAATATTAGCAAGATAGCTAAGGCGTTCTAGTTGCTCCCCACTCAATTTAACCCGACTTAAATCTTTCTGGTAACGATTAAATGTGCTTTGACTTAAACCCAAGATGGATTGCTTCTGGGTATCGGTGCAACCCCATTTATCAAGAATGTTATTACGTAAGCGTAACGCCAACCACACATTCCTATCCTAACTGATCAACATTACCCTGTCTGCCTCTTTAAATTATCAGGGTAATCATCATGAAACGCACTAAAGAACAATGGCTGGCCTTATTCGCCGAGCAAGCCCAAAGTGGCCTTACTCAAACGGCATTTGCTAAACGACAAGGGATTATCCCGACCTATTTCAATCTCCGTAAACGCCAGTTGTTGGCTCATCAGAATGATGACACCGGTTTCATTGAATTAGCACCACAAAGCTCGCCACTGGCCCGGCATATCCTGCTACGCAAGCGTGATATGGAATTGCAACTTCCAGCAGGGACGGATGCACTCTGGTTAGCC
The DNA here is from genome assembly GCF_052655985.1 of Alishewanella sp. HL-SH05. Next base: position 1,466,006 of record NZ_CP199753.1, on the reverse strand, counting down.
GCCTTGCTCAGGGCACTTTGACCATGAAAATGTTCCTCGATGTGCTTAAGGTCTATTTGCATAAACAGCCGGTCGATTTTCGCAAATCCATTAATGGTTTATCGTTGCTGGTCGAGCAAGAGATGCAGCTCTCGCCATTTAGCGGCGCACTGTTTGTGTTCTGCAATCGGCAGCGTACCCGGTTAAAAGTGTTGTACTGGGATAGCACCGGGTTTTGCCTCTGGTACAAGCGACTTGAAAAAGACACGTTCCGCTGGCCAAGGCAGATGCCAGGTAAAGTGTTGTCTATTAGCGAACAGCAATGGCATTGGCTGTTGCAAGGTGTCGATATTCAAAAAATCACCGCGCACCAGCCGCTGCATTACCAGAGTGTGGGTTGATATGCCGATCGGCTATAAATCCTGTAGATCGCATCCAAAACAATCTAAATCTTACCAAGCACTTAGCCAAATTGGCCGTTACAATAATGGCCATGAAAAAGATACCTCAATCCTTACCTGATGATGTTGAACTGCTCAAGAAAATGCTGCTTGAGCAGACACAAAAGCTTGAGCGCAAACTGGCGCAAAAAGACAAACGCATCGCTAAACTAGAGCGGGTTAACCAGCAGCTCTCGGATAAGTTACAGCAATTACTGGAGCGCTATAACTTAGCGAAGTACCAGAAATTTAGCCCCAGCAGCGAGACCTACGAAGGTGAAGGCGAAGTGTTGAATGAGGCCGAACAGCTTATTGAAGACGAGTTCGTAGCGACAGAGCCAGACACTCAGACGACCGAGAGCGCTGAGAAAGCCGCCAAGCCACGCCGACCGCGTATTATTCCTGAATTGCCCCGCGTTGACGTTATCCATGACATTGACGATAAAACCTGTGTCTGCTGTGGCCATGCCCTGCATCAAATGGGTGAAGAGGTTAGTGAGCAAATTGAGTTCGTGCCCGCGCAAATCCGTGTTCTTAGAAACGTCCGGTTGAAATACAGCTGCCGGCAGTGTGAAACCAATGGCACTAAGGTCGACATTAAGATTGCTGATGTGCCAGCTGCGGTTATCCCTAAGAGCATGGCCACGCCAAGTTTACTGGCGCAAATCATCAGCAGCAAAATGCACTATGGGATGCCACTTTACCGACAAGAAAAACTGTTTAATGAAGCCGGCATTGAGCTTAGTCGTCAAACGATGAGTCGTTGGCTGATAACCTGTGCAGATAAACTTAAACCGCTACTGGCGTTAATGAAAGCCGAGCTTCTGAAACAGCCGGTGCTGTGGGCAGATGAAACCACCGTCAATGTGCTGGATGTTGAGAAAAGCACCTGTTACATGTGGGTATATGGCTGTGGCTTAGAGAAAAGTACCGGCCCTAAGCTGGTGCTGTTTGATTATCAGGATAGCCGCAGCAGCAAACATCCCTGTGACTTCTTATCCGGCTTTAACGGTTATCTGCAGGTCGATGGTTATGCCGGATATGAGAAAACTCACGCAACCTTAGTCGGTTGCTGGGCGCATGCCAGACGCAAGTTCGTCGAAGCCCAAAAGGCGCAGGGTAAAGGCAAAACGGGTAAAGCGGATGTGGCGCTTAACCACATCCAGAAACTCTATGCACTGGAGAGTAAATTAAAAACCGCGCCGCCTGACAAGAAGTATGACGCCAGACAAACCCTAGCTAAACCACTGCTAGAACAATTTAAAAGCTGGCTGGATAAATCAAGCGAGAGTGTCACGAAAGAAAGTTTACTGGGAGTCGCTATCACGTATAGCCTGAATCAGTGGCCCAAACTCATCCGCTATCTGGACGATGGCCGATTAAATATCGACAACAACCGTGCTGAGCGCGCCGTCAAACCGTTCGTGATTGGACGCAAGGCGTGGTTGTTTGCCAATACTGAAACGGGCGCAGAAGCCAGTGCTGCAATGTATAGCCTAGTCGAAACGGCCAAAATCAATGGTCTGGAACCGTATGATTACTTATGCCGCTTGCTGACAGAGCTGCCCAAAGCCAATACCCACGAGCAACTGCAAGAACTCCTGCCTTATTGATCAGCAGCCACACCGCAAGGTGTGGTTGTTGTTACGCTTACGTTATTACCAAGTTTAAACGCAACACTATGATCTATTTGTTGAGGATCGCACGGTTTTGACGTGATATTATTCATAGCCAACTCACCAAGTTGTATATTTACACAACAACACAGTTTAAAAAGGCTTTCAACACCCTACTTTTTAATAATTTTGTCGTTGCACATCTTTCGCATGGTTAATAACTCAATTCTCAGTATTTACTATGTGCTCTTATAATTTGGCTTTTTTTTGATTACTACAGGCAGTTTTCTCTCCAACCAACCTTTATCATGCTTGTAAAGCCACATGTAATCGGCTGAGCAGCTTTTTTTTAGTTCATTTCGGGTACACTAGGGTTGTTTTGAATGGCTCGCTGTAGAGCCAATCTGGCACTCTCCTGACGCTGTGACTTGCGCAGCTTCCTGCGATACTCGCTTAAACCTTTTACACTTTGAATAATCTGCTCTACAGCAGCAACAGATATCCCCTCTTGTGCAGCTAACACTCTTCTTGATGCTCCTTCCCTAGCCGCCGCTTCAATTCGCGCAGTAATATCAAACGTAATAAACTGTGTGCGTTTTTCAAACGGTATCTGCGCCTGACTCGCGATCGTTTTAACGAATACGACACTTCGATTTACTCTGCGAGCAACTTCGCGCAGTGAATATTTCTGCGTCTTTAAAAGACGAATACACTGCAAGCGCGCTTGTTCATGAAGCTCAACATTTTTGCTCTGTGCTACAGCTGCTTGAATCGGTTTTGTGGGTAACTGGTCTATCGCATAGCTAAGAAAAATAAACTTCAATGGGTGGCAAACGTAAGCAGGCTTATGAAGTAAATTATGCACTACATTTTGGGTCAGGATTTGCGAGCTAAACAAAACTTGAGACAACTCTGATACCGTTTTCATTAATAGGCTCATATCAACATTATGACCTTTGAACTGATGCTTTACATGGAGTAAATTCATTGGCTCCCATTCATATTCTTCGAGGCAATCCGTCTGTCCGTATAAATAATCAAACTGAAAACGAGAAATGAGATAAGTTAATCGAACTGCATGTGTCGAGGCGATTTGTCTGGGACAAACGTCAACCTGAGGCGGAAGATGAAATTCACGATGCGAGTACTCGATATTACGTAAGCAAATGCTATGGACTGGACAGCATGTAATACCATGCATTTGATGGCTTAGATGCCAAAATGCGATGCCATATATGGCTTTGTCTTGCTCTAAACACTCAGGACAATATTTACTGGACCCAAGCTCTCGCAAACCTGCCTGTGCAATATTTGACACATTCGCAACATCTCTTCCAGACGAAGAAAGCATGGTGCTTTTCAATTTATCGGGTCTTGTACAAAACCCGGCAAACAAAGGATACAAGGTATGATGCGTTAAAAGTTTCTCTGTTGAGTATCCGGTTGCCTCGGCTAGATAATTAACCCCGATTGGTAAGCTTTGGCTGATGTTGATGGGGGATTTGCCAAACCAACGGTTTGCAGTGCGTCTGTGGCTCGTCTCGGCCCAATAAATATGAAGACGAGCCACGTAAGAGTAAATGGTCTCATCTTCATATATAGGTGGCGCATAAACATGGGTCATATAATCTTTCGTAACGTCAATTCTTGAGCGTACTTTTTCGCTAGTAAAAATATTAATGGATGACTGACGGGAGCATCCTGCGCTATTAATCGCGTAAGACTATTCATACTTCTATCAGCGAAATCGATATAACTCGTTTCTGACATACATAATTGAGAAAGACTCATTGCAAGAAAGCTCCGCCAATCTTGATTAATCGATCTTGTAATGATTAACTTGCCACCACTTTGTTTAGTGCCAAGTGCTCGCGTTATAAACCACTTGATGCGACTGATCTCATACCGATTATCTTCAATAGACATTGCGGATAAAAATACTGTCGTTTCATCATGAAGCCATCTCAAAAGAGGCGCATCAGAAAGCGGTATGGACGCCTCCAGTACTTCATCATTAATGACGGGGTAATTTTTTAAGCTAAGCTTATTGTCTATTTTAAACGTGTTAAGAGGCTTGTTATGCTCATCGCAATAAAAGATTGAAGTAAGTTGCTGATTAGCACGCCAGAACGACGCGCCATAGCGTTTAATATCATTATTGCGGCATTCGGAACAAAACTTCATTGGCTTAAGCGAATTTAAGGTTTCTTCACCACAAAAAACGCTACGCTTCGATTTAGGGCGACTCATGATTTGTTCAATATGCTCACGATAATCATCCTCTGGAACAAAACTTAACCAGAACCGAGCCCCTAAATGACGCTCTAGCAATGTATCCCCGCACTCCGAAGCGCTTTCTCGATAAGCAAAGCAAGATGCAACACGCGGAAATAATTGATGTAATTTCCCCAACTGAGTTGAGCCATTAAAGGACATAAGCTGCCTAGCATTAACACCTTTGGTCATTTCAAATAATCGCGCTAAATAACCGGGAAGATACTCCTCTGGTAACATTGGAACTTGATGTTCAAAGAAAGAGATAAGATGCGCTTGCATTTAAACCTTCCTCGTAAAAAGATCATGAACATCTTGACCTAAATTTTTCCAGCGTTTTTCAGCTTCACTTTGGTTGTCGGGTGCTTTATTTTCAGGCACTGCTTTTTTTTGCCTTTTATTTGGGCTGCGGGCCTGTTTTAAGGACTCCTTTGTGATTGGCTTAAGATGAAGGCGTGTTAATTCATTAATCGTTGTTTTTTTGGCTTCATAAACATTGGTCAACAGCTGATTACTCATGATGGTGACGTTATTGTCTTCAACTTGTTGAATTAACTCTTTGCAAAAAATTTGAAGTACGCTTAAGTTTCCTGCGGTATAAACATAAATTTGATGAAAATGATCTTCAGAAATGGCTACTGCTTTGCAAAAAGCATAATTTTGGATAATTGTTTTGACCAGTTCTCGCCAGTACTCTGACTCTTCAGAATAATTATCAAAAAAAATATCAACGTTCTTCTTATAACGACGGTAGGTATGAGCATTACAGGATAAAAAAACATCCGTCTCGGGGGTGCCAATTAACAGTATAGGAACAGACCATGAATTGAACAAACGCTGCAAAAATTTAGCATTCGGAGAGTCGGCACTTGAACTCTTAGTATTTCCAGTAACAAAAGCCTGAGCTTCATCAAGCACAATCACCCCAATTGCGAAAATCAAACAGGCGTTAGCTACCATTTCGATTAATGTTGTTTCGCTGGTGCGCTCAGTCACATCATTGTATTTCACGCCGGATTTTTGACTAATTTCCCTAAGAATATCTCTTAGCAGCCCCTTTGAGGATCGCGCGTTGATATTTACTTTAATGCATGGGATCTGCAAGAACGCTTTCCCAAATTCAGTATGCTCAGCTTCATGGATTATTGAACTGGGGAACAAACTGATTGCGCTATTAACCGCTTTTGTTTTACCCAATCCAGATGGCCCAATAATCGCACCTCCCATTTCTGTTTTCTGATGACTTGAATCATCTAAGTGCCTGCCCTTCGACAAAATACCTTGGTTTATAGCGGCATAATAACTCAGAGCACTAATATCTTTATTCCGATAATTGAGCTTTAACATTTTTGCAATCGCGGTGTAAATTTGCCAAGATAATGTGCTAGGCATATAAAAACTATCATCTAATATGTCTGTACGCTCAATTGCACCAACACCCGAAATGTCATACTCTTTATCACGACGAATTTCAGCTCGTGATTCAAAAACGCTCCTGTCATCAATAATACTCAGCTCACTTACAAGCCGGTTTTTTGACGTCGGAGGAACCCATACTGGTTTACTATTAATTATTGTCATCTTATGCTCCTAGCTTAACGTTTTTAATACAAGCATGTTGTTGCTGCTCTAATGCAGTAAATACTGTATTGGCATTATTTTGAGCCTGAGCAAAAAGATCTGGCACTTTGTTGGCTTCTGTTCCTTTAGCAGCAGATTTACCCTCTGAGCGGCGAAGTTTGCTTAAAAGCTTTTTATTGAGATCAATCCGAACCTTAACTCGCTTTGTTCGCACGGCATCTTCAACCGCATTGACATGACGCATCTTTGACTTAAAAACGGTAACGTCTTCAAGAATGGCATGGCTTTCAGCCATGTGCAGGTTTTTAAGGTTTATATTAGAATCAGCCAAATCAAACGTAATGAAGCTTTGATCTGTCGACCCCATGTTGTACCAAACATGTTGATTACATGAAGGCAAATACATAACGTTTATTTCATAGTCAGAGCGGCTTCGGTCAATCACGATTTCTTGTCGCAGATCTTCAAAATTCGCATCTTTTGTTTGATAAGTAATCTTAGTTTTATTAAGGATCACCCCTTGTTTAGTCACTCGCGCAGTTTGTTGAGGGAGCAACGCCGACATTAACACCTTAGGACTTACTGTATTACCACCGTACATTAACTCCTTCATACCCCAGTTCCAAAGATCTCTGGGAAGCGGGTCAATATGATGTGCAAGATGCTCTTGTGTCCGTTTCTTTTCCAAAACAGTGGTATTGTTATGAGCAATAATCTCTTCAATTAAAATGTAGTAAAGATCACTTATTGTTAAGCTTGCATGGTTAGAAGGGTCTTTAAGTGCTTTTGCTTTTCCTTTAATCAGTGCGCCCGGCAATGCATGTATGGATTGTTTGTTGAGTTTACTAAATAACCCCTCAACCGTACCTTTAGCCCTACCTAAATAGGCTTCAGTAACTTGAATAGAGGCGAGTCCAATTCTTGCTCTAATGAGTCGAGCCATAGCCGCGTCAAGGTATTCGCTGCCTCGGTCTATTACCAAACTATGGCAAACATGAAAGCAGGGCCAGTCTCCGGGTTGATAATCATAACCCCATTGTTTACAGAAGCTTTCCTTGTCAGACATGGCATTATATAACGCAAGGGTAACAGACTCGGCATTAGGGCTTTCCAGCGAAAGGTGAAAGCCTGCAATCATAGTCGTAGAAACATCTACAACTATGTAAAGGATTGGGCGGCCTGTTGGCAGCACTTCAGCGACACAGTAATTTGAAACTAAGTGGACATCCAGAACGGTTGCATCAATCTCATACATAGATCCCGGGCCAACCACGTGTTTTAAGACAGAGCTCTTATGAATTTTAAACTTGTTTCGAAACTCTTTTGAGCCGAGCCTAATCATTTCGAATTTACTTTTAGAGCCACATACTTTTTTTAATAAGTTTTTGAATTGCGAGAGAGTTAAGAATCGTTCTGGAACAAAATCGTAAAAGCACCTGCTCTGCTTATCTTCATAAACTAATTCTGTAGCATATTGAGCATTAAATTCTTTTGACAAATTCTTTAAACTAAAATACTTAAGTTGAGGCAGATCATTTTTGAAAAATGACATCACATTATCAAAATCTTGCTGATTTGAAGGTCGTTTGAGGCTGTTATCATAAAGCCGATGACGACCTCTGCCATGAGGGAATCGGTTGGCTGCATCTTCTGCATCTTTTGGTAAAGTGATGCCTTGGCCACAATTATTGTAAACAGGAATAAGTGCTTCTCTGCACTGACCAAAAGCGTAATAAATTGAAAGGGTGTCGCACAAAAAATCCAATTTAACGCCCCAGCCACGGGCTAATTCTCTCATGTCCTCTGTTGTTATATCACCGTTAAAATAATCCAACTTTCGTTGTTCGCACTCCTCAAACTTAGTGACGACATCTAGTCGTTTGTTAATCTTTTCGTCAATCTTTAACCAGCGCTTTTCTGCCTTTTGGAGACTGTTATATGATTGATTTTTCTTCAGAGATAACGACTCATAAGCTCTAACATTGTCAGCATTACGAAAATCTTGCCTTTCGCATGACAAAACGTCCCATGGTATTAGCTGAATAACCCCACAATGCCTCACTTTTAAAGGTTGACCAATGATGTGTACAAACGCTTTTTTGGGGCATCTTCTATCCTGCTGACATAAAACGACTTCATTAATACCGGGAAAATACGAAACAATCGTAAATCTCGCGGCTGTTTTATCGTCGTTGCTAAATAGTGGTAAAACGAGAACTTTGTTCATTGCCAAGTCCATTTTTTCACTCCTCTTGGTAATGGGCGGTTAAAAATAATTTCTTGTGAAATATCGACAGGTAAGCGTTGTTGCCAAATAAGTTTCCAAAATGCAACGCGCACCATTCCAGTGGGAATATCCAAAAAAAGTGCGATTTCTGAGAGAATGACGGAAAAGCAGGCTCTGGGCATGGTATCAAGCCAACGTTTAAAAGAGACTTGAACATCATCAATCACTTGGCTTGGAATACTTAATTGATTTCGGCTCTCAGCCTCAAGCAAGTTCCGGGTGAAATGCTCATCAAAATAAGGCATAGCTGAAGTGACCAAGCGCCATTCCCGATCAGATTGTTTCCAGAAAATGGCTTCAATATTCAGTTTGTTTTTAATGTTCTGATCACGTTTTTCTTTATCAGAGAATTTAGCATCGTTATTGACAAGCTTAAGTGCCAATGCACACTGCATAACCTCTCCTTCCTCATCATAATAATCAATTACAAAGTCAGTCGTCATGACGACAGCCTGATTGATTTTAAATTCTTTGAGAATATTTTTGCCCTTAGGGGTATAACTGGGATGCTTAACCCCTAAATTTTGAGCGATAAGAAGAGTGTTGGTGATTGGTAATAGCGGATATTGTGTTTTGATACTGATAACATTAGGTAGAAAATCTAACACACGTAACAAGTTTGTTTCTAAAATAGATAACGTTTCATGCGTTGCATATGATTCAGGGTTGAAAACCTTGCTTCCTTTTCCTACAGTAGCCGTTTTTTTGAGCTTGATAAAAGGCTCATACTGCTGAGTTTCCTTTACCCTATCTACCCATTTGGTAATTTTGTTTAATACCAAGGGTGTTACTGGCGGCTGTCCTTCAATTCTAATAAGACTTATTTCTTCATGGCTGTTCTGCATAATCGCCCCTCCTACAAAACCAAAGGTAGGCGAAGAAAAGCAGACTTAAAACAAATTAATTATAAAAAACCACACTTAATTGGTAAAACTAATAATCTAACCCCCCCAAAAAAGGCAATTTTTAGATAGTTAAAAATTAATTAGATAAATCACACACCATGCAGGAATGAGCTATTAGAGCAAAAAAAATTGATAATACTTAAAAGTAACCAACTAAAATAAAAATCATCAAATAATACCTTTTTATGTATCTCAAATAAAAAATCTGTCAACAGGGATAGGTTGTCAATCGTTCGTGACTGCTGAATCAACCAAAAAATACACTCTCAAAAAACACGTTATATTTCAGAGTTGAAAATTTTTTCATTTGTAAAATTTGTCAACTAGCTGCTGTTTTTATACTTACCTCTCTGACCGCAAATAAAGTTAATTTCAAACTGGAAGAAGCATCATAAAAATCGATAAGTTTAACCTTCAAACACACAAAATAATTTTTTACTTATTATTTTAATTTTTTGATTATTTTAACTTGGTGGCATAATCTAGATATCTACGACTTGAGCCAAACTGATAATCTTCACATTTGAAAAGGTTAAAAATGCAGCTGATTCATCTACTTCTAAGGGTTCTTCGATAATGCATGATGCTCTCAGCAATCTGATTGCTCGTACATCTCGCCTTTTTCAGCTAGAAAATGACGAACTTGCCGAACTAATGAGTGTTTGTTTTGCCTATGCACACCTGTTATTCGAGAACAAGCTAACTGCTCAGAACAAACCTGTTGGAAAAATTACACTCGTTAAACTCCAAAATGTGTTAAGCAATCAATTAGGGTTCACGACACCTGCCAAAATATTTAAAACAAACAGACAGGAATTAGATAACAAGCTAGTCGATATCTTAAGTGAGCTTAACCAACTCTTGACCACATCGCACATAGACAATTTTCACTTGTTCATTGCGGTCAAAGAGCTACATGCAACAATTGATGGCACATACACCATTCCAGATGAGCTTTGTGAGCTAGCCTTATTACTGGTTAGTGGTAACATCAATACGGTATATTGTCCTTTTGAAAAAGGATGTGATTTCATTTTGTACTTACCAACTAACAATGATGTTACCATTGAAACAAGCAGCGAAAATGATGTGTTCTACGCAAAAATACAAAGCACATTGTTAAATCAACCAGTAAAAATCATTAAAACCGATCCGATTAACACACCTAGGCAAATAACAGGAAACTCTCTAAAACAGTTTGATGCTGTTATAGCTATGCCACCAATGGGGGCACGAATTAATAAAGAATCGTTTGCTGACATTTGGGGGCGCTTTCCTGAAACCTCACTGATGGCAGAGGTCTATTTCCTGCGCCATATGCTGGCTCACACAAAAGAGCGGGCTGTTTGCTTTGTATCTGACGGTTTTTTATTTCGAACTGCGGCTGGAGAGCGGTTATTCAAAGAAGAAGTTATTGAGAGTAACTGGTTGGAAGGGGTTATCGCCCTACCCAGTGGTTTGTTAAATCATACATCGATAAGCGTCAATGCTATGGTATTCAACAAAACCAGACCTAATCAATCCATCAAGTTTCTCAATGCCAGCACCGATGCTTTTATTGAAAAGCTATCCAAGGCAAGGGGCAAGCTTAGAAATGCTAAGCTTATTGTAAAAGAGTTCACCAGCCACTCAGACGGTGATAACTCCACAAGCGTTAAGCCCGACAAGGTATTCAAAAACGAATACAATTTATCCCCCGCACGCTATGTAAAGTCTTGCGCGGACAAAAAGTTTGAAGCTTTTATGTCTCATTTCAAATCTGCACAACTAAAAGAGTTAGTCGATATTTTTCGGCCTCAGGCATTACAGCATGACGAGAGTGGCGATACGGTTTTGCATGAATATGGGGCTAATAATCTAAATGACATCAACCATCTCTCTGGAGAACCACGAGTAGTTAGGGTTAACCGACACCAGCTTAAGCGTATCGAGAAGCAAAAGGTACAACCCAATGATGTGTTGGTTGTATGCCGGGGTGCGGTTGGTAAGGCAGGCTATGTACCCGAGGGCATAAAGGGCAACGCACTGGTAAATCAGGCTTTTACCATCCTTAGAGTTAAACCGGGATGCCGCAGAATGTCTCCCCAAGCGTTATTCCAATACCTCAGTTCAGAGTACGGAAAACACCAACTAACCTCTTTGGCAACGGGCACATCTGCGCCTATGTTATCCAGCAAAGATATTCAGGCATTGACCGTTCCTGCCTTTAGTAAGGTGCAACAAGAAGCTTTTGCAGTCGCGCATCAACAAGCAATCGAGAAACAGGAAAAAATAGACACACTGCAAAAAGAGTTGGCTGAACTACGCTTCGATCTTATCGAGGGCATGGCATCATTATCTTAAACTCGAATTTAGCTTTTTTTATCGGCTAATGGTGTAAATTTATACGAAATCTCTCATTATTTTGTGCTGACTTAGATCGTCATTTTAACTAATATGGAAACGCAAAATAAAAGACTAGGAACAAATATCAGCTTTCACGAAGTTAACCTCTTAAAAGCTTTACTAATAAATTTAAAGGCTTAAGTAATAATTTATAGGGAATATTTTAATGAACGTGCCATTCCGCATTGTAATTTGCAAACTAGACCATGCTTACACGAACTCAGCACAGGGCTTAGTTGAAGCGTTATTTGAGAAAATTGGGGATCTCTACCACCCAATCAATCAGATGGAGTTCTTCTGTGAAACAAAAAGTGTATTCATAACAAAAGGTTACGATGAGATTGAAGAAAAGTATTCCAATCAATTGTTTGAACTCAAAGTATTCCCTTCTCGAAATGAGTTAAAAGACGGTGATTGCAAGTATATATCCACGATTGAATCATCATCGCCCGTAACGTCAAATTTTGCTTGCGCTGAAATAATTGAGTGTCAACCACCTGAGGCTAACTCTCCTAATGTGACAGTTGACAAATACCCACTAACATCCTCGTTATTCTTTTATTGGTCAGGCCAACTCCATGGGCCATTTAACATCATTGACAGACAACTAAAAATTAATTCACCAAGCGACATTTACACTATAGATTTGGAAACAAAGCCTATTGAAATAAAGTCTTCTGATGGCCGCATTACGCTGCCTTCATATCACTATTTTTCAGTCGATGAGTCTAAAGTAACAAAATTCATTACTAAAACTATCAAAAACGAACCCAGACGATTTATATCGTGCGTAAGAGATGTTATGGGTCAAGTTGATAGTAGTTCAATGACTGACTTTATTAATGATGACACCATTATCACTCGGTACGGCTCAATTATAGCGTCAAGCGCACAGATCAGAAATTTTACCAAAGCCCACATCAGGCTAATTAAAGATCAAGTTAACAACCTAAAAGAATACCGATTAAACAAGCCGAGGTTTACAAGACTCTTTGAGCTTTTCGAGCAGCCGGAAACTTGGAGCAGAGAGCGCAGCACGATTTTAGAGGAGTTTTTCGACTCCGAAAAAGGTGTTGCTGTTCTGAATAGTTATTTGGAGAATAATAAAGAAGCATTACTAGCCGACAAACTCGGTGAGCTCCAAAAAAAGATTTCAGATGAGGCAGAGGAACTTAACTCATCAATTAGAGAATTAGAGGATAAAAAGCACGACCTTGAAGCTTCGATACGCTCAAAAAAACAAGAACTTCAGTCTCTTGAAGAAGAAGATCAATCAGCTAAAGTTAAGCTAACGGCTCAGGAAAAAAGTAATTTAGATATTGAGCTGAAAGAGCATAGGCTTGAACTTGAACGCCTCAAGACTGAGCTATCTGAACTTAAAATAACTCATAGTGTTTATAAAGATTTTGATGAATTAAAAAGAGAGGCTCAAGATCTCAGAGGCTCAATTCGCCTAAGTGAAAAAGAAATTGAGACTCTTGAAGCACAGAAAAAGCGAATTTCTAAAGAAATTGAAGATGAAAATAATGAACTTTTATCAAAGCTTGTTGATTTGAAGCCAAAGGTAGATATGCTCAGCGGAGTTCTACCAACAGAAAAATACCAAACAATTTGTTTTAATAACAAAACCAATTATAAGCCAAAATCTTATGATGTCGGAGAGCAGCAAGACATATTAGACAACATTTCAGACCAGCTACTTTCTCACGGTAGAAAACTTGACTTTGAAGATTTAACAAATGTTGTTGTATCTTTAGCTCAAACTCAATTCACACTGTTTAGTGGCTTGCCGGGAACTGGAAAGACATCGCTGGCCAAGCTTCTGGGTAAAGCTATGGGTTTAGAGAATAGACTTCTGAATATACCTGTAGCGAGAGGCTGGACATCTCAACGTGATGTTATTGGTTTTTATAATACTTTGTCACAGAGCTATGTACCGTCTACAACTGGACTGTATGATTTATTGTGTCAGATACAAGATAAAGAAGACGGCAACAATAACTCCGCATCAATAATTCTTCTCGACGAATTTAATCTTTCTCAGCCTGAGCATTATTTTAGCCCATTCATGGAGATGGCTGACCCAGAATCAAATAGAACTGTTTACACAGGCGATCCCAAGAAGCATCAGCTAAATCTACCTCATTACGTTAGATTTTTAGGAACGATTAACAACGATGAGTCAGTTCAGTCAATAACGCCGAGGATGCTTGACCGTAGCGCTGTAATTCATTTTGACGACATTATTACAAGCAGTTCTATTAGCGGAAATGAGCACGTCGAAGTCAAAGATTCTAAAAAGATACTTTCAGGAAATGACTTCATAAAAATATTTAACAGAGAAAATCACTCTATCCCTCAAGAAATATCCACGTTACTAGACGATATTACTCGAACATTAAATGATGATAATCCTACGCTGGGTAATCAAGTTATCGTGTCTTATAGAAAGATCAAAGCCATTTGTAATTACTACAACGTCGCGTCGCCTTTAATGATCAGTGAAAAGATTATGGCCTTCGATTACGCTGTAAGCCAACATATCATCCCATTAATTAATGGGTATGGTGAAGGCTTTGGCACTAGGCTTAAAAGCCTTTTAACAACTATTCCAAGTGATATGACGAAAACCAGAAAACGCTTAAACCGTATCATTTCTGTTGGCGAACAAAATCTTAATACTTATGGTGCCTTCCTATGATTGATTGGAGGTTTCATATAAATAGAAATGGGTATGAGAATACGCTTAACATATCTAATACGGATATCATTCAACTTAATGAAACTGACTTTATTGATATATATATAACGCTGACTGGGGAAGACTTATCAAAAGGCTCCCCGCGATTAATAGTAGGTGACGTCCCATTAGAGCTCAATATAGTATTAAGTACTGAAGAAAAGAGAGTATTTAAGACTTCGGAGCCTACAAATTCTCACGACAAACAGATCTTTTATAATTATTTTGGTGAGAGTGAAATACTGCTCTGTTTTGAGAACGATACGAAAAAAAATGCGCAGTCTTTGAAGGTTGATATAAGAGCTCGTAAAGCCAATGCTGAACTTGCAGAGAGAATGATTAATTTCATATCTGACAATATGGACGACGCCGTTCTGCTCTGTTTTTCAAAGTCGCACGTGTCATCAGGTGTCAAACCTATGATTAATAACGACCTAACTAAGTTTCAACTCCTGAAAGAAACTGTTGGTGACTTGATATCTAAACAAGGTCTTTTCCTTCGTGACCATAAGTACACATGGCAACATGAAATGACATTATCAAATCAAGGCCAGTCTTCTGGCCCAGATAGCGTCTATTACCTACTTAAAAATCTAGATAAGGTCACTCCTTCAAGCAGCAACAGGTCAAATATTAAAATAAATAACCGCTCTTACATGCTAAATGAAATGCCATCTGAAATTTTAGTTTCAAATTCGGATGTATTTGAAAATAGAGTAATATTCAGTTTTCTTTTCTCTGCAAAACAGTATCTGCAAAAGTTAAAAAAAGAACGCGAGAATCAAATTAACAACAACGTTAAAAATGTTGTTAAAACTGATCTGAGCGATGATTATATTAGTTTTGATAATGTCTTACGCAACTACAAAATTTCAATTCTAAAACACCATATTGATGACATTCATGAACTTTCCAAACAAATAGGAAAGCTCATCAGTTTCTACAAAGAAACCCTTAAAACTACATTGGTTCCGCAGCTAAGACCTAAAATGACTCCTTTTATTGCGTCGAGGCCGCATTATAGAACTGCTTTTAATAATATTCATCAATGGTATTTATGCGATGCACCTGATTTAAAGAGTAACTCATTTTTAATGGGGTTAAGAAATCTTTCGACCATATATGAATTAATCTGCTTGCTCATTATAAATAGGGTGATTACGAAAGAAATGGGATTCAAACATCTTTCATCTGAATATTTAGAATATGGAGAGGACATATCCTACTCAGGACGAAAAAAAGAGCGTCCAAACGACATCCCTAATAACGCATTTAATTACTCAAAAGGGAATGTGATTGCAAAAATCAGATATGAACCGAAAGTTTACCAATATAGACGAAATATATCTCAGCCTTTCGACCTAATAAACGTTAGCAACACGAAAGCTGGAAATTTCGGACTGCACTATTTCTGTCCAGACTATGTAATCCAATTTTCATCAGAAGAATGGGCCAAAGACTTAGTACTAATTCTCGATGCTAAATATCAGAATTACGAAAATGTTATGAAGTATTCGCTTCCTGATTCTGAACAAAAATACTTACGTGATATTTTCACTCTCAAAGACGACATGTCTATTGGCGAATCACCAGTTAAGTTGCTTATTCTGCTATACGCTCATGGTGCATCTAGAGTCGCGTCAAGGCTAAACAAAATCCATCACATTGGCGAGGAGCTTGCTGTTTACCCTCAAGCGATTGGTTTAAAAACGACCCCAGACCAAGAAAGTGAAGAAAATCTTGGCTCTTATATAAACCACGTTTTTAACTTCCATGATCAATATTCAAAAAGGTCCAATTATGATTTTTCTTCTATCAAGAAAAGCCCAATAACTACGTTCGCACAACATTAAAATAAATTGTGTGATGTTCCTCCATAATTGAAAAGACCTCATTTTACTGAGGGCTTTTCATTTTATTTAAAAAATTAAAGATGTCTCTAAAATTAAGCTCCCAGCGGGGAACTTAATTGCCAGTGGGGAACATATTATTTCCACTGGGAAACTTAATTGTTCCACACAATTATCAACAAATTATCGATAATCTTCCGGGCTTGGGCATGAACACATCAGGTTACGGTCGCCGTATACGTCATCAATACGGGTTACCGTTGGCCAGAACTTGTTTTCTGCGACAAACTTCACCGGGAAGGCGGCATATTGACGCTCGTAAGCGCGATCCCATGCTGGGTCGAAGATATCTTCCATACTGTGTGGCGCGAAGGCTAATGGGTTGTTATCAACAGTCCATTCGCCTGCTTCAACTTTGGCAATTTCCGCACGGATGGTGATCATCGCTTCAATAAACTTATCTAGCTCGGCTTTGCTTTCTGATTCTGTTGGTTCAATCATCAGCGTGCCCGCTACTGGGAAGCTCATCGTAGGAGAGTGATAACCGAAGTCCATTAAGCGTTTAGCGATGTCCATTTCGGTAATTCCGCTGGCTTCTTTTAGTGGCCGAATGTCGATAATACATTCGTGCGCCACGTGGCCTTTAGTACCTACATACAACACCGGGAAGTGTGGGTTTAATTTCTTGGCGACGTAGTTAGCGGTTAAAATTGCGTACTCGGTAGCTTGTTTTAAACCTTCACTGCCCATCATGGCAATGTACATCCAGCTGATTGGCAGAATACCCGCGCTACCAAAAGGTGCTGCCGCTACCGCACCATTGCTGCTGCCGGTGTTGTCAATTTTTACAATACTGTGATTCGGTAAGAAAGGTGCTAAATGGCTTTTCACACCGATAGGTCCCATACCCGGGCCGCCACCACCGTGTGGAATACAGAAGGTTTTGTGCAGGTTTAAATGCGATACGTCTGAACCGATAAAGCCAGGTGAGGTTAAACCGACTTGCGCGTTCATATTGGCACCGTCCATGTAAACTTGGCCACCATAAGAGTGGACCACGTCACAAAGCTCAGCGATGGTTTCTTCAAATACACCGTGTGTTGACGGGTACGTCACCATGATGGCGGCTAAACGATCGCCCACTTCTGCCGCTTTCGCTTTTAAATCAGCCATATCGATGTTGCCTGATTTATCACAATCTACCAGTACGACTTCGTAACTGGTCATGGCTGCTGTCGCAGGGTTAGTACCGTGCGCCGATACTGGGATTAAACAGATATTACGGTGACCTTCGCCACGGCTTTCGTGATACTTACGAATAGCGACCATACCGGCGTATTCGCCTTGCGCACCCGAGTTAGGCTGCATAGAAATATCGTCATAACCGGTGATGTTGACTAACCAACGGCCTAACTCGCCAATCATCTCGTAGTAACCATCAGCTTGATCGCGCGGTACAAACGGGTGTAAAGAGGCAAATTCTGGCCACGTAATCGGGATCATTTCGGCAGTTGCGTTTAACTTCATGGTGCAAGAACCTAGGCTGATCATTGAGTGGTTCAGTGCTAAATCTTTGTTTTCTAATTTTTTGATATAACGCAGCATTTCTGTTTCAGAGTGATACTGGTTAAATACCGGGTGCGTTAATACCGCACTGGTACGTGCTAAATCGGCAGGGATAGAGGTTGAGCCTTCAGCTACAATAGCAGCATCTAAGGCTTGTACATCCAAACCATGACCATTACCTAATACGATATCGAACAGCTCAGCAATATCAGCGGCTTTGGTGGCTTCGTTAAAGCTCACGGCTAAACAATCGGCCATGTCCGTGCGTAAGTTTACACCCGCAGCTAAAGCACGAGCGATAACGGCAGCACGATCTGCAACGGTAAAACTTACTGTATCGAACCAATGGTGATTAACTAACTGAACACCCTTAGCTTTAACACCGGCAGCGAAGATATCGGCACTGCGATGGATACGCTCAGCTATGTCTTTTAAACCTTGTGGACCATGATATACCGCATAGAACGACGCCATATTGGCCAGTAATACTTGGGCGGTACAGATGTTTGAGTTGGCTTTTTCGCGGCGAATATGTTGCTCGCGTGTTTGCATGGCCATACGCAGTGCTTGATTGCCACGGCGATCTTTTGATACACCGATAATGCGACCTGGCATAGAGCGTTTATAGGCATCGCGGGTGGCAAAGAAAGCGGCGTGTGGGCCGCCGTAGCACATAGGCACACCAAAACGTTGCATAGAACCTAGCACCACGTCAGCACCTAATTCACCTGGTGCTTTTAACAACATCAATGCCATAGGATCGGTAGCCACAGCAACCACCGCTTTTTTCGCCTGAATAGCCGCAATTAACGCGCGGTCATCACGAATATCACCGCGCGTATTGGGGTACTGTAACAAAGCACCAAACACCTCTAAACCTGTCGCTTCGCTAGCGTTACCAACGATAATTTCAAAACCAAACATTTCCGCGCGGGTTTTTACCACGTCAATAGTTTGTGGATGTACGTCGTCAGCAATAAAGTAAGTATTAGATTTGCTCTTAGCAACACGCTTGGCTAACGCCATGGCTTCTGCTGCGGCAGTGGCCTCATCTAACAATGAAGCGCTGGCTAATTCCATACCCGTTAAATCTAACGATAACTGCTGGAAATTTAATAGAGACTCTAAACGCCCTTGAGCAATTTCAGGCTGGTAAGGTGTATAAGCCGTGTACCAACCCGGGTTCTCTAACACATTACGCAGAATAACGTTTGGCGTTAATGTCGGGTGATAACCCATACCAATGTATGATTTATACATTTTGTTTTTAGACGCAGCGGCTTTCAAAAAGCTTAAAGCATCAGCTTCAGTGCGGCTGTCACCAATAGATAACGGCTCAGGTAAGCGGATGCTCTCTGGCACGGTTTCAGCAATTAACTGCTCTAGGCTGTCAACGCCCAGTTCTTGCAGCATGGCTGCCGTTTCGGCACTGTCTGGGCCGATATGGCGCTGAATAAATTCATCGTGTTTGGCGAGTTGCGTCAGGGTTTTAACAGCGGTATGGGTCATGCTTAATTCCTGGTATTGGTGCAGCGGTTAACACAGCGGGCGCGAAGCAGTTAAGGTATAAGCTGCTACGCCAGCTGATATAAAAAATGCGAGTGTGTGAACTAGGTTGCTTACGCAGTGTAAGCTCAAATAGATTAATCAAAATAAGCACATCACACTTTGCGGTTTTCGCTATCAGCCGTTTTTCTTTACCGGCGCTGTCATTAATAATGGACAGCCGCAAGCGGAAAATTAAACAACCAATACAGCATCATCATGAAATGGATACTGTATTGCTTGGTGGCCAACAGCTAAAACAGCCGATATTACTCTTCGATAGCGCTCTGGTAACCCGCAGCGTCTAACAAACTGGCTAATTGGGCTTCGTCAGCAATCTTAATTTTAAACATCCAACCCTCAGCGTATGGGCTACTGTTTACCAATTCTGGTGAGTCCGCTAAGGCTTCGTTAACCGCAATCACTTCACCGGCTACAGGGGCGTAGATGTCAGAAGCGGCTTTAACCGATTCAGCAACAGCGCAATCTCCGCCTTGTTCTACGGTGTCACCCACTTCTGGTAATTCAACAAACACCATATCACCTAACAGATCTTGAGCATGCTCAGTAATACCTACAGTGTAAACACCGTCACCGTCTGCTCGCAGCCATTCGTGACTAGATGCATATTTTAAATTCGCAGGGATGTTGCTCATGTTATTTTCCTTAGCTGTTTTATGTTGTAGTTCGGTGTAAATTAGCACGCAGTTTGCGGCTTAAACGAGTTTCTTTCCTGCGCGGACAAAGGCCGGCTTGATCACTTTAACCGCAACCATTTTGCCACGAATATCCACTTCAGCCGTATCGGTAGTCGCAGCCGGTACACGCGCCATCGCAATACTAAAACCTAGTGTAGGTGAAAAAGTACCTGAAGTAATCACGCCCTCGCCTGCTGGGGTAACTACGCGCTGACCATGACGTAATACGCCTTTTTGTTCCATCACTAACCCCACCAGCTTCTCAGTACCTGCCGCTTTAGCTTGCGTAAGCGCTGCACGACCAATAAAGTCACGCTCAGCCGGTTCCCAGGCGATAGTCCAACCCATGTTAGCGGCTAATGGCGATACGCTTTCATCCATATCTTGGCCATATAAGTTCATGCCGGCTTCTAAACGTAACGTATCACGTGCACCTAAACCACAGGGTTTTACACCCGCATCCACTAAACGCTGCCATAGATCGGCGGCTTGCTCGTTTGGCAGGGCAATTTCATAACCGTCTTCGCCAGTGTAACCGGTGGTCGCAATAAATAAATCGCCTGCTTGCACACCAAAGAAGGGCTTCATGCCGGCAACGGCAGCCAGTTGGCTTTCATTTAATAAGGTGGCGACTTTAGCTTTAGCATTTGGGCCTTGTACGGCAATCATCGCGAATTCTGGACGCTCTGTTACGGTCACGTTGAAGGCTTTAGCTTGCGCATTGATGTGCGCCAGATCTTTTTCGCGGGTGGCCGAATTAACCACTAAACGGAAGAAGTCTTCTTGCAGGAAATACACGATTAAATCGTCAATCACACCACCGTCTGCATTCAACATACCGGTGTATAAGGCTTTACCTGGCACGGTTAATTTGGCGACATCATTGGCGACTAAATAACGCAGGAATTGACGCGTGTTGGCACCGGTTATGTCAACGATGGTCATGTGCGACACATCAAACATGCCAGCGTCTTGACGCACAGCGTGGTGTTCTTCGATCTGTGAGCCGTAGTTTATCGGCATATCCCAGCCAAAGAAATCGACCATCTTGGCACCGGCAGCGAGGTGGCTGGCGTGTAACACGGTTTTTTGAGCCATTATTTTTTTCCTACTTAGTGTGAGGGTCAGCAGCAGAAAAACCATCGCAGCAAAAGGCCTTAAATTTCAGCCTGTTACGCAATAAGCCTGCAGCTTGGACTAAAAAATACTGCTGGATTATACCGCAAGGCCCCTTGGGTAAACAGCCCAATTTGGATTACTTTTTGTAATGAATCAAACCCACTTACCAAAAAATCTAAGGCGAAATTTATGACTAGTGTGAGATCTAGGCTCACTGAGCCGCCGTCCAAATGCGTGAGCCTGTTGCAGCTAGCGGCTTGTAGCGGGATTAAATAAACTATATTGCATTTGCTCAGATTGATTTAACCAACAATAAGCTCGTTGCAGTGTTAATTGATCAATCATCTAAAAATTTTAATGTGTTCTTAGATAGTAGCTATACAACGCTGCTTAATCGCTGTTCAAGTAATCCCATGAAATAAGTCGTTTAATGGGGTTAAATAAGTCGTTTAAAAGTTAAAGCCCACTTTAATAGTTGGCTCTTTGTTGTCAGCCTTAAACCACCTCCTCTGACAAATAACGAGGTTACCCTTTAGAAATAATGGGTTTCCTATTAGGAAAACACTCTTTCATTATCCTACTTGTAAAAAACACGACATGGATTGACCAACAATTCACGATACTTGAGATGGGCCAATTCTGGCAGAAGGGTCTCGCTAAACGATTACCGTTCTGGCTTTTATTCCCCTTAGAGCGAGCCGAATGAACATCGTTGGCCAAGGTTTTAAGAAAACGGGTGTTTGAGTGCGGCGACGGTAGCGCCGCGCGAGTTACGTTTTCGCCTTGGACAGCGCATGAGCAGTCGGGCTTTCGAGCGGAAGTGGGGTCGCATTTTCTTTGGATACTTTCATTTGGCGACGCAAAAGAAAGTATCTCGCCCACGGCGAAAAACTTTAAACTCTGAGAACTTGGGAGTGCTCGGTATCTGACACTGTAGGCTAGGTGCAATAAACCCAGCTTGATACTGCTGGGTTAAGATCAGCGATTAACTACTCATCTTTGGTCTTTTTACTCTTTTTCAGCACTTCCTGTCGTTCCCGCTCATACTCTTCGTAAGTGAGAGGGATACTCCGCATACACTCATCATATTGGCTGACCGGTAATTGCTGACATTGCTGCTTTTTATTAAGCTGCAAATTCTGATAGACCGCTTTATTACTGCAACCAGCGAGCGTAAACAGCAATAGCAGTGAAGTAAGTCGTGTTATAGATTGCTGCATTGGCTTTACTCCCTTCTTTTTTTAAACAAGCTAAACTCACCGTTATTGTCTAAGTTGATAACCTGACTAAAACAATTTTCAATTCAAATTAAGCTTACTGCTGAACGCTAAATTAGCAATCGTTTTTAATGTCGATCTTCTACCGAAATTCACGCTAAGGTAAAAAGAAATTAAAATAACACCAATACCAAATTACATCTGCCTAAACCGCCTTGCACAAGCCAGAGCCAGCAGCACTGACATTAACAACAACGCACCAAGATGACTGAACCAGCTAAACCCTAGATCTTGCGCAATGACTTTTAAACCCAACTGCGACAAATGAAAACTGGGCCATAACCAAGCAAGTTGTTGTAGCCAATCAGGAAACAGAAACAACGGCAGCCACAACCCCGATAAAAACGCCATGGGCAAATAAATAAGGTTAACCACACCCGGTGCAGCCTTATCAGACAGGCTTAAACCTAATAATAGCCCCAGCAAGGCAAAAGGCAGCGTGCCTACTAATATCGTTATCGCTAATAACAGCCATTGCCCGTAACTTAACACCACGTCGCCAAGCCCAGCACCTGTGCTAAATAACAACGCTAAAATCACCACAGAAAATACCAAACTAGTACTTAGCTTACCCAACAAATAGGCACTAAACGGCATAGGTGATAATTGCTTGAGCGTTAGCCAGCCGTGGGCGCGATCGCTGGCGATCCCGGCGGCAAAATTAAACATGGCCGGGCCCATAATACCGAAGCAGCTGTAAGTCACTAGCAGGTAATCCGCCCCGCCGCCACTTCGAAAAAACACACCAAAAAACAGATAAAACATCAGCGGAAAAGCCAATGCCGGAAATACAAAGGCCGGTGTACGCACAATACTCAATAAATCGTAGCGGGCTTCTTTGTAATACAAAGTTAAACTGCTCATAGCGCCTCCTGTGTATGGGTGAGTTGTAAAAAGGCTTGCTCTAAAGCCACGGATTTTATTTCTAAATTACCAACACTGGCATCAGCTTGTAACAGCGCCAGCACAGTACGTTCAACCGCCTGGCTCACAATGCAAAAACGTTCATGCTGTTGTTCCAGCTTCAGTACGCCTGGCAGAGCTAACAGCTGCGCTTTAGTTAAGGCGCTGGTGCAAAAAATCTGTTTGCCACTGATTTGCGCGGTAAGTTGTGCTGGACTACCGAGCCCAATGATCTTACCGCACTGCAACACGGCTATACGATCAGCTAAGTGCTCGGCTTCTTCTAAATAATGCGTGGTCAAAACCACGGCTACGCCTGCCGCTTTTAGTGAAGCAATTTGCTGCCACAGTGCACGCCTGGCTTCTACATCCATGCCTAAAGTAGGCTCGTCCAAAAACAGTAAATCGGGTTTACCCGCTAGCGCCAGCGCAAACAGCAAGCGTTGCTTTTGCCCACCTGATAAACGGCTAAAACGCTGATCCGCTTGTTCGGTTAAGCCGGCGATAGCTAACAACTCCGTCACGGTTTTACTGTTCGTGTAATAACTGCTGAATAAATCACATTGCTCGGCCACCGTTAGGTTGGCGCTGGCCGAACCAATTTGCATCATGACACCTAGCCGCTGCTTCACCGCAGCCTCGCGGGTATTGGATTGTTGCAGCTCGCTAAATATGCTAATACTGCCACTGTCTGTGCGAAGTAACCCTAAAATGGCAGCAATAAGGGTGGTTTTACCCGCACCATTTGGCCCTAAAATGGCTAATACTTCCCCTGCTGCCACCTCAAGACTTACCCCTTGCAAAGCATGGGTTCGTCCATAGCGTTTATAAAGATGATTAACCTGTAACACGGGCTGAGAAGCTATCGTCATATAACCTCCTACTGCGCCGCTAAAAATTGCTGAATTTGCTGGTTAAGCCACACCGGCGCATCCGCCATGACAAAATGCTTAGACTCGTTAGCAAAAGCAAAGCGGTGAAATTGTGTCGGTGCATTTGCTAACTGTGCTTGATAATTTGCTTTTACTTGCTCGGGAGTACTATTGGGCGACCCATTTTGCAGTGCACCGATAGTCAGAACGGGCACCTTAATATTGACTAGCTGTGGCCGCAAATCGGCCTGCATGAGCTCGGCAAATACCCGACCAGAGGTTTGCCCATCTGAACGAAACATGTCTTTAACAATACGCTGCTGCCAATCCTGGCTTGTAGCCATACTTTTTGCCATTGCCATTGGGTCAAAACCACCGTTAATAGGTACGGTGTCTTCGCGTGTTGCTGCACTGCTCATCGGCTTCGCAAAAAGTGCGCCCAGAGCCGGTAAGCCATCAACATTGACCACGCCGCCAATTTCTGATGGTGCAGTTACCGCTAATGCCAGCGCTAAATAACCGCCTAGCGAATGCCCAATAACGATAGGTTTATGAAGTTGCTGTTCGCGGATGTAACGTAATAACGCTTGCTGTTGCAGCGCAAGGTAACCATCACCCCACTGCTGGGTGGGTATGGGTTTTACCCCTGCAAAGCCGGCTAAAGTCAAAATATGCAACTGATAATCGGCCTTCAGTGCTTCCACCGTGCTTTGCCAAACCTCGCCAGATGACGCCAGCCCTGGAATTAAAATAATCGCTGGCCCCTGCCCAATCACCTTTGCCTCAAAACAAACGCAAGCTTGCTGCGCTTTAGCAGGCAGCGTGTTGGGTGTAACGGCTTGCTTTGCTTGAATAGGTAAGCTGAGCAAACTGCCAGCCAAACTTAAAGCCAAAACCCAATGACAGAGCGTGGTGTTTAATGGTTTCATCGTGTGTACCTCATCAATTTTTAGGTGTGTATTGTTGATGAAGGCAGTGTAGGAGATGACAGCAAACTGCACAGGTAACGCTTGTCAGCAATAATGGGTGACAAATGCCATCGCGTAATATGACCTTTGTCACTGGCGCTGCCTACCGCTTCCTGATTAGACTGAACCATCAGAATAATGAGGACAAGCCAATGGCACTTGATGAAAAGTTAGAGAGTAAACTTAGTTGGATTTACCTGATTAATCTGGTGTTTTACATTATCCCGCTTTTCACGGTGCGCTTTGCACTTTGGCAATACCTTAGTATGGCACTGGCATTGCTGCTGTTTTTAGCTTGTTATTTTGCTGCCTATCGCTGCAAACGGCAGCAATTACACTGGCCAATAACCGGTATAGTACTCATTGCGAGCCTGATTACCCCTATTAACGAAGGCTCCATTGCCATGTTTGCTTATGCCGGCTTTTTTATTGGTTATGCCTACGCGTTAAAACCTTATTTGCTGCTAATGAGTATGTTGGTAGCGCTTTTGGTGGTGTTGGATATCAGCTTAGGCATTGCATGGCCGCTATTTTTGATTATGGGTGTGCCCATCGTGTTGGCGGTAAGCCTACTTGGCCGCGCCGAACAAGCCAAACTGCGGCACCGCCTGGCCGAACATAAAAGCGAAGACGAAATTAAACAACTTGCTGCCATGGTCGAGCGCGAACGCATTGGTCGTGATTTACACGACATTCTTGGTCACACCTTATCCAGTATTGTTTTAAAAGCCGATTTAGCCGAAAAGTTGCTATCGCATCAAAAAACGGCTGAAGCGCAGCAACATCTTATGGAGTTAAGCCAGATCGCCCGCGATGCCTTAAGCCAGGTTAGGCAAAGCGTGTCAGGGTATAAGCATCAGGGCTTAGCCGCAGAAGTCACTAAATTATTGGCACGCCTGCGCGATGCAGGCTGTAAAGCCGAACTGGTTGGCACGATCCCGGTGCTGGATAAACGACGTGAAACCACCATGCTACTGGCCTTAACTGAGCTAGTCACCAATGTCATGCGCCACAGTAAAGCCGATCGCTGTCAAATCAGCTTTAGCCAGCAATCTGATTGCCTTAAAGTAGAAGTGACAGACAATGGCAAAGCCAGCAATCTTAAGGAAGGCAATGGCTTACAAGGGCTACGACAGCGTTTAGCCGCAGTGGGCGCCAGCTTACGTTTGCAACAACACGAGGGCGTAACGGCTTTAATTGAGCTGCCGCTTAGGGAGAACAACCTATGAATATTTTACTGGCTGAAGATCAGGCCATGGTGCGCACGGCATTGGCGACCCTGCTGCAACTGGAAGCTGACTATTCGGTAACCGAAGCTGCTGACGGCAATACCGCGCTCGCACTGTTAAAAAAACAAAGGTTTGATTTGCTGTTAAGCGATATAGAAATGCCAGGTCATACCGGGATTGAACTAGCGCAATATGTTCAACAACAAAAATTAGCCACCAAAGTCGTGATTATTACTACCTTTGGCCGTGCTGGCTATGTGAAGCGCGCTATTGACGCAGGCGTGGGTGGTTTTTTATTGAAAGACGCGCCGGTCGCAGAATTGGTCAACGCTATATCGCAAGTGATGGCAGGCAAACGGGTCATAGACAGTGAATTGTTGTTAAACTCGTTAGGCGATCAAGATCCGTTGAGCGAAAAAAGAGCGCCAAGCTTTGCGCTTAGCGACTGAGGGGCTAAGCACCAGTGAGATTGCCGCAGCATTGTATATCGCCGAAGGCACTGCCCGTAATTACTTATCTGAAGCCATTAGTAAACTGAACGCCAGTAACCGTATTGACGCAGCGCGCATTGCGCGACATAAAGGGTGGTTGTAATAAGGTTATCACGCAAAACTTAAGGGCGGGATGCAGTCTGACACTGCTAAAGACAACAAAACTCAAAAGGTCATAAGTTAAGCCATTACACGCGGTATCATTGGCCGCGTGTTTAAATGAATCTTGGTTAAAATGACTAAAAACCCTTAAAGCATGGGACGAAACTTAGCCGCATCAATTATTGACCATAAGTGCGCTATGGCAGCGATAATAGCCGGTATCACCAACCAAAAGGTGGCATAACCCACAGCACAAATAACAAAAAACACAATAGCCGCTAAAATACGGCCTTGGACCAGCTGCCCTAACCCGGGGATAAACACATTACACAAGGCGGCGATAACGTTGCCACCTGAGCCCTGACCTGCCATAACGTACTCCTGACGAATGATATTTACTGTTGTTGAATTTATTGTTTTAACGCTGCCACAAACTGTTCGCTTTGTTTAATTGCGGTATTCATCTCAGCAATCAGTTGGTTAATGTCTTTTTGAATGGAATTAAACTCACCTTTTAACGCCCCAATCGCTTTGGCGTTTAGGTTATGCTTTAAATACAGAGTGTTATCTTGCAGTGACGCCAGCACAGGCTGCATGCTGTCTTCGGCGCGGCGCATGGTTTTCAGTAAACTGGTGTACTGGCGTTTCGTGGCAGCCAGCTTAAGCGCACTGTTGCGTTTCAGTTTATCGTTGCTGTAAAGATCCAGCTCATCTTGCCACTCGTCAAATAAGGCATCGGCTACCGATTCGATACTGTCGATGCGGCCACTTACCTCTGCGGCGGCTTTGCTACAGGCCTGAAACTCGCTGTCGGTCGCTTCATACATACGCTGTAAGTCGCCACCATCGAACTTTATTAAGCTGCTGAACTGTTCTAGCGCTGACTTAAACTGTTGCTGCGCCTCTTGCTGCGATTGCTGCGCTTCTTCTACCCGATCAACTAAAATATCGCGCTTATGTACGCCGACCTTTTCCATCGCCGAATAATAGGCGCTTTGACAGCCCGTTAAAGTAAAGAAAATGAGCAAAATTAACCATAGATAACGCATAAGATCAGTCCTTTGCAAAAACCAGACAACTGATAATAACCACTAAACGTGATTTGAACAAATCTTAAGTCTGCTTAC
Organism: Alishewanella sp. HL-SH05; assembly: GCF_052655985.1. The sequence goes on along the minus strand of NZ_CP199753.1, from coordinate 1,438,052 downwards.
TTTGGCATAACGCTTTTAATTTCCCTACGCAGCTGCATATTCGTTTTGAAACGTATTAAGCTTTACGCTGCATCTTACAAGGCCTAATGCTTTTAATTTTCCCCCCTTAATGAAAGAAAAAGGTCAATGAACAGCTGTTTTAGGCTATAGTTTAATTCTGAGTACAACAATTTAAACAGCGGGATGGATTTATGTTAAAAAAGGTAAGCTTTTTAGCTCTTTTTTTATTCGCGATGACCAGTTATTCGGCTAATGCATTACTAATAAAAGTTGATTTTACCTCTACCTCGACTGATATGTGGGGAAACACCACATCTGCTTTCGACGTTACCCAAGCAGGATTCGCAGCAAGCACCTTTAATTCATTAACGGATGCCATCATGACAGCCGTTCGAAATGATTTTTACAATAGTAGTCTTTATGGCTTTATCAGCAACGATAAACAATTAAATATTGATTTTATAAAAGCAGCTGTCACTGACGATGTATCCGCTATCGATCCGAACCACTATACTATTCAAGTGGGTTCTCGTCTTTCTGGCCCATACAATGGGCTCGGCGTAGCATGTTATATCTGTGTTTCTCGCTCAACAATTGCGCCAAACACTATTTTTGGGTCGATCTTTTCTAATAACATTTTTTCTGCCCTTACCATTAATGCAGGTTTCTCTTGGGATACTAACGAAGCCGTTAATGCGATTGCAGGAACCTTATCACATGAAATTGGGCATGGCTTAGGATTAGTTCATCCAACGCTAGCGCAACCTAACCCAGGCGAATCAGCATGGGGCTTAATGGCAACTGGAGCGGCCCCCTCTAATATGCCTAATAGCGAAAGGTTAAAAGATAGAGCCTTTAGCTATGAGAATATGGGAATTTTAGTCAATAACTTAGGTGAAAGATCAGCAGCGGTATCAGAACCCCCTGCAATAATCTTGTTTTTATCTGCCTGCTTAATGCTGTTTTTCCAATTAAGAAAGAAAAATAATCAAGCTAGTTTAATGGGTTAATCACCACATCACTTGGGCTATTTAATTTAAATAGCCCCGTTTCTATTTCTTTAGTAAGAAACCAAGTACCTTTCATACCTACCTCAACGTTAATATCTTGGCTATTCAACATCCCATAAGGCCAATAATAACCCACTGACACTAATATAAATTCAGCGTTCGAATTGCCTTTGCTGATATTTTGAATTGCAAGAATAGCGACCTTTCGCTCGTACAAATCTTCTGAAAACTTTAGCGGTACTAAACTAACAACCTCAGCACTCACAACTAAAACAGCCTGCTGTTCGCGCTCTTCGATTGTTAGATAAAGCTCATCAGCTGCACTATTCCCATTAAATACAATAATAACAAAAAGTAGTGCTCTCAATAGGTAAGGTACTTTCATTAATTCTCTCGTATGAATTTTATGCTTAAGCGCTATCGATAAAAGCTTTGCGAGCTTAACGAGCTTAACGAGCTTAATTTGATAGCAAAACTGCATAACACATTTAAAAAATTCAGTTTTCTCAGAGCAGAAAATAGCGAGTTTTGGAAGTTAACTTAAACGGCTTCACTGGCCATCTGCTCCCTATCAAACGTTGAAAGCGCCCTTAAACTTTGGCGTAACGCCTTTAATTTCCCAACACAGCTGCATATTCGTTTTGAAACGTATTACGGCTTCACAATACCATTTTTAAGCCCTTCCCCCGTGAGGGGTATTAGCAAAGCGCCGACGCAGCGCCACTAACACTAACAACCAAAGTGCCGACAGGTTACTGCTACCGCCGCCTGAACTGCTGTTACTTTCGGCGTTGCCACCCGATGCTGGAGCACTAGAGGCGTTAATAGTGACACTGACACTATTATTGGTGCCAATCACTTGGCTGTTGCCCGTTAAGCGCACGGTTAAAGTTTCAGCAGGTTCGGCAAGCAAATCGGCTGAGGCCGCAACATTAATGGTTTTACTCAGCTCACCATTGGCAAACACCACTTCACGGTTTATTGGGGTAAAATCGTCAGCAGTGGCACTGCCAGCTTCAGCCAACACCGTAACGCTAATTTGACCATCCGCACCATTTGTACGATTAAGCGTTAAATTGGCATTCTCACCTTCAGATAACTGCAACGTGTTTTGTGAAAAGTTAATCACACCGGGATTACCCATGTCATCTGAGGTTATTGTCACGGTTTGCGATGTGGCATTGCTGGCAATACTCACGCCATAAGGATGGATCAGCTCTACAACGAACACCTCATCTTGCTCAAACACCGTATCTTGGAAGGTTGCTACGCTCACTTGGCTTGTGGTGTTGCTGCCATCAAAGTAGACACTTTGAAGCGTTGACTGAAAATCGGTGAGATCCGCAGTAGCTTTGCGCGTAATTAACTGCACAACATCACCTAATGCCGCACCCGACCAGTTTACTTCAACGATTAAGGTTTGCCCTTCAGTGATCACTGCACTCGGCAGCGATAAAGCAACAGTGCCAGAGGCAGCTTTTGCAGGTTTATTGTTGGTGAAGGGGCGCTGACGATTTGGGATCAGACTGACAATGGCTTCTTTATAAGCTCGTGCGGCATCCGCTTCTTCATTTACCCCACAAGCTACGCCTTGGCTGTTGCTTACTAAAGGCGATGAAAAAAAACCTTCGCTGCGATTACCATTAGCACTTTTCATAATACTGTCAAAGTTACCACAGGTGCTACCACGAGCGAATGGCGCAGCTAAAAGCGTGCGCTCAGCCGTGGTGTAACTATTATAACTTTCGGTATCATGAATAAAACCATCGTTGTGCCCTAGCTCGTGCGCTAAGGTACGGTCAGCTAAACCGAGCCCAACCGGAGAGACCCAAGAATATTTACCGCTTACTTCAGCCAAACCAATAGAGGCGACAATATCCGGGTAATAACGGTTAAGTGCCACGACATAAGAGGTATCGTAGTAAAAACTAAAATCATAGGTTCTGTTGAAATACACACTGCGTAAATTAGTAATCCGTTCATCGCGCTCCGCTTTATCGTCGTAAACTAAATCAGCGGGTATCGCCACCACCCCCGCAATTCTGCGGCGCAATGGAATATCTTGACGACGAAAACTATCATTATTAATCTTCACCGCCCCTTCGACATAAGCAAGCAGCTGCTCAACATCATTCTGAAAGTAATCCAGCATGTCGTTTGAGTAGAAAAACACCACATCATGCACTAGAGCTTCCGATTCTAAATGTGTCTGCGCCGGATAAGTAAAGCCGTTTGACTGCAATAACAGGGGTGGCGCATTAACATCAAGTGTACGATCAGGATAAGACTCGGCAAAAGCCATAACTGACGATAGCGCTAACAGCGAAAAACTGAGGGTCTTTAGCATAAAATACGTTTCCTAAGTTGTTTATTCACAGAAGGAAACGTGGTCGCTCAGCGAACCTGCTCCTTAACAGATGCGTCATACTCAACTTGTACAACTATGCCGTTTTTTCAAGGCGACGGCTCAAGCCTATTTATAAAACGCTAACCCCTACTGCATCGGATCAAACAAAGAATGACCAACAGCCATTTGAGCGATAAAACAAGAGCGTAGCTGTGATGAAATCTCGGCAGAGAGTTAAAAAATAAAGTATAGCTCATCGCACGAGCAAAAGGCGTTAATCGTGTTTTGAACGCAGCGACTTCAGAGCGCGCTTGGCATAACCAAACCTTTAATCGGTATAGATATGCTTAGGCAACACAAAGGTTTTATGCTTCTGGCTGAGTGGCAACAAACTGACATCAACAGCACTTCTGCACAGCAGTATCAATATAGTGGGGGATATTTTGAGACGAGCGAATGACTCTCGGGACAAAACAGAAAGTATAAAAATGGCAGCCTTAGTGGCATCAGTAGCAAAAACGACTGAGAGCTAACGGCAGGCATCAGCAGATTTAACCTGACACAAGAACAAAGCCGCGCCGCAGTATATTCTTTTGGTTTACGTTATTACCCCAGTAAAAACATTAAGCTGATGGCGAATATCTTAAACGCTAAGTCTATCAAAAAAGTTAAAGCGCTGGGCTTTGGTAACGCCATTTCGTTACGAGCCCAGCTAAACTTTTAAAGCAGCACACGTTCTTGAATTTTGCTTGAGCGCAGCATTTTCTTTCAAAGGCCCATCAGTTTTAAAGAGATTTGCTATTAACAATTCAACTTTCAAGACCTTCCTAAGTAAGTGCAAGCACCTCACCACATCAGTATTGTTTGCATTTTGCAGGGTATCAACTGTCGATTTGCTTGATTAATTTTGCAACATGTTCAATTTTTTGAACCGTATCTTTAACTAATACCTTAATTTCATTAGATGAATCTTTTGAGTTCCCCGCCAAGTTTCTTACTTCATCGGCAACAACGGCGAAACCACGCCCTACCTCACCAGCACGAGCCGCTTCAATTGCTGCATTTAAAGCCAATAGATTGGTTTGCTCAGAAATACCATTGATAGTAGCAACAATATTACTGATGGTTTGACTGGTTTTAACCAAGCTCTCCATAGAAACTTGTGTTTCATTAACAGCTCTTTTGCGGATACTGACATCTATAGCAAAAAAGACCAAACGCCCTATCTCACCCGAAAAACTGCGTAATACACACATCCGTGCATCAAATGCTTTAAAGTTACTACCATGACCTACTTCAAATAGTTTCGAAACATAACCTTCATTTTCAAGTGCGGCTTGTTCTTCTTGGCTTAACGCTTTAAAAACATGTGGTGCAAATTCTGACACTGACATTAGGCCTTTTAATGTGTCAGTGAGTAAATGATTTGCCTCAATCAATTCACCTTGTGGCGTAATCTCCATAATACAAAGCGCTTCACCAATAGCATTAAGTCTGTTGGTAAAATCTAACGCCATTTGTTTCACTTTAGTAATATCAGCCTGAACGGCGATAAAATTCACTAACACGCCATCGATGATTACAGGGTTAATCGATAATGACGTCCAGTATGGCTTACCATCTTTTCTATAATTCAAAACTTCATCGTAAAATGGCGTGCGTTCGCGCAAGTGCTTTCTAATGGTGTTGATAGTCTCTGGATTGGTTTCTTTACCTTGCAAAACCTTTCCAGGTTTTTTGCCTTTCACTTCCGCTAAGGTATAACCAGTCAATCGCACAAAGCCATTGTTAACGTATTCAATGAGGCCATCAGCATCACTGATAATTACCGCATTATCTGTCTCATTTGCGACAAGAGAAAACATTCGCTGCATCTCTCTTTTTTCTACTTCTTCGGTTACATCACGTAAAAAAGCCGTGTATAAGGTGCGGCCGCCTAATTTAACTCTCGACAGGGATAGGCTTCCCCATAAAGTGCTGCCATCTTTACGAAAAATTTCTACTTCTCGGCTCGTGCCAACAATTTTATCCTGACCCGTTTTTCGGTTAGCGTTTACAAAATCATCATGTCTAGATTGAATGGCTTGCGGCACCAACATTCTGACGTTTTGCCCAAGAACTTCAGCACGTTGATATCCCCACAACTTTTCAGCAGCAGAATTATAAAAGGTAATATTATTGTTCTCATCAATTGACACAACAGCGTCTAAGGCTTGTTCAAGTATTTGCTCGACCGTTAGACGAGCCTCACGCTCGGCACTGACATCTCTGACAAAAGCGGTGTAATGTTTTTTACCACCAACCATCACTTGTGACAAAGAAAGCTGAACCCAAATCCGCTTACCGGCTTTTGTTTCTAGCTCGACTTCTCGCGAGCTACCCACAATTTTATTTTGGTCTGTGGTGCGATGATGATTGACGTAAGAATCATGGTTTGATTTATGTTCTTGCGGGACTAATATTCTGATGTTTTTGCCCAGCACTTCGTTTGGTTCATAGCCCCAAAGCTTCTGTGCAGCCGCATTATAAAAAGTAATATTATTTTTCTCGTCAATGGTAACAATAGCAATAATGGCTTGCTTTAACGCTTGTTCTGCAGCTGAGGTTGTAAAATTAAACATATGATTATCCTAAGCACTGAAATAATACGATAGTTAAATTTAAGGTGTAGAAAAAACAATTTATCAAGGGCAAAATAATTTGAACATTTTTAGTTTAGCAGCTGTTACTAAAAGGGGATGAAAATAATGCTTAGGCTAATTAGTCAGTTATAACAACAAGGCTTTATAGCCGACTGACATAGCATCAGGCCTTAAATTTTGCCTCAATGCAGCACTTCTAATTCATATCTCATTTGTTCCATAAGTTTTTGCTTTGACACCATTTAACTTTTCAAACTTAACCTTATCAGCGTAATCAAGCGAAAAAGCAAAACCTGTGCAGCTTTATCAGTTGAGCTGCACAGGTAAAAGCCCATCAGTTACTCAAATTGCTCCGCATGCTCTAGCTCGGTTTTCAAGCGCTTGTTTTCATCCGCTCTGGGTTTGGCAAAACGTGCTAAGGCTAGGTACAACACTGGTGTCAAATACAGCGTGAATAACACGGCAATGCCTAAACCACCGAAGACCACCCAACCAATGGCGTTGCGCGCTTCAGCGCCCGCGCCGGTAGATAAAATCAAGGGTAAAGCACCCAATAAAGTAGAAAGCAGCGTCATGGTGATGGGGCGTAAGCGAATACTGGCCGCACGCTCTACCGCTTGGCGCACATTAAGACCTTGGTCACGCAACTGATCAGCAAACTCAACCAACAAAATGGCATTTTTCGCTAATAAGCCAATCAGCATCACCAAGCCTATTTGCGAGTAAATGTTGATCGAGGTGCCGGTTAAAAACAGCGCGAATAACGCTGCGGCAATACCAAAGGGAACCGTAGCCATGACCACTACGGCACTATTCACACTTTCAAACTGCGCGGCTAATACCAACAACACGATGACAAAAGCCAGCACATAGGTCATGGTGACTTCGCGGGCCGTTTCCTCGAACGTTTGTGCTTCACCCAAAAAGATTAAGCCAATATTATCGGGTAAATGTTGCTCCGCCAACTCACGCAACTGCGCTACCGCTTCTTGCAGCGGCAATTCTGGTGGTAACTCCAAATCAAGCTCAATAGCACGACGCTGCGCTTGGCGTTCAAGCTCAGCGGCAACGCCCTCTTCAGAAATAGAAGCCAAGCTTGATAACGGCACTAAGCCACCATCCCGAGAACCCACATATAAATTGGCCAGATCAGACGGATCATTTATTTTTGAAGTTTGCGCTTGCAAGATAATCGGCACAGCTTGATCGCCAACATTTAAGTCGGCTAAGTCATCGCCATTAATCGCTACTCTTAAGGTGGTAGCGATATCGGATAACGGCACACCTAATTCTTGCGCCCGACGTCTGTCAATGTTCACTCTAAGCTGAGGCTGGGTCGGTTGATACGAAATACGTGGCATACCCAGTTCGGGGATTTGCTGCTGGATCACATTAGCAAAAGCCTGGGCTGCAGCAAATATTTCACCGTAGCTTTGCCCAGTTAAAGCTAATTCCAGCCCACCGCCTTGGCCACGTAAATTCAAACTGTTTGAACCAAAAGCCCGCGCTGGCGCACCCGGTATCGCAGCCAATGGCCCACGGATCTTATTAATAATCTCTTGTTGTGAACGCTTACGCTCATCCCAGTGTTTTAATGGCACCGTAATGAAGGTGAGGTTAGGATCCCACTGGCCGACAACCGTATAAATAGAATCGATATCACCACCGTTGACATAAGGCAGCAAAATATCTTCCATTTTATCCGCTTGGCGATCCATAAAATTCAAGCCCACACCATCAGGGCCACGGGCAAAAACACGGATGCTACCGCGATCTTCTGTGGGAAGCAGCTCGTTATCCAGCACACTCACCACAGTCAGTGCGGCGGTTGCAGCTAGCACGCTGGCTAAAAATACCCACCATGCCTTATCTAAGGCAAAGTGTAAGCTGCGTTGATACCCCTGCAAAATGTTGTTACCGAACGTCGCTAAACGCGATTGACCGCCTGATTTAATTGGCAACCTCGCAGTTAGTGCGGGCACCAGTGATAACGCCACAAAAGACGAAATAATCACTGCGATAGCCAAAACACCACCAAATTCGCGGAATAACTGACCAGCGGTAGAAGGTAAAAAAGCGATAGGCACAAACACCGCCACTAATACAGCAGTGGTGGCCACCACAGCAAAGAACACTTCACGCGTGCCAATAACGGCGGCAGCGCGCGCGCCCAACCCCATAGCTCGGCGCCGCTGAATGTTTTCGGTTACCACGATGGCATCGTCCACAATTAAACCCGTGGCTAAAACAAGTGCAAGCAAGGTTAAGATATTAATTGAAAAACCCATTAACCAAATGGCCGCTAAAGCCCCAATCAGCGACACAGGGATTGACAAAGCCGGAACGATGGTGGCACGGCCAGAGCCGATAAACAGCCACAAGGTGGCAATAACCATTAAGATGGTCAGCACCAAAGAGGTCAACACTTCTTTCACCGAGCTGCGGATAAACTCGGCATCATCCGAGGTCACTTGTAATTCTAAATCAGGGAAGCGCTTTTCCAGTTGCTTCACCATGGCTAACACTTCGTCTGAGATCTCAATGGTATTGGAGCGAGCCTGCCGGATCACCCCTAACCCAATCACCGGTTTACCATCTAGCCGAACTAAACTGCCTGCATCTGCCGGGCCAAAATACACGGTGGCCACATCACCAATTCGGGTGTTACCACTGACAATAATATCGGCAATTTGCTCTGCAGTAATCGACGTAGCATCTGCACGCACAATAAGCTGCTGATCGGTGGATTTCATGCTGCCCGCAGGCACATCAAAAGGCGCTAAGCGCAGTGCTGCAGCCACGTCAGTAACCGATAAGTTAAAACTGGTTAAACGCAGTGGATCGAGCAAAACGCGCAGCACGCGTTCGCGGTCGCCATTTAAGCGCACATCAGCCACACCCGGAATGCTTAAAAACATCGGTGCTAAATCCGTTTCAACGCGTTCGGTTAAACTTTCCAGATCCAAGGTTTTACTCGACACGGCTAAACTCACCACCGACTCCGCATCATTATCCGCTTTGATAATGGCTAAACGTTCCACACCATTCGGTAATTCGCGCTGCACTCGACTGACAGCTTCACGCGTTTCATTGGCGGCGTCATCTAAATTAGTACCGGGTCTAAACTCAACGCGAATACGAGAGCTGCCCTCTTCGCTTGAGGCATTTATAGATTTAACACCACTGACCCGTGCCACTGCCCCTTCTAGTTTACTGGTGACTTCGGTATCCACGGTTTCTGGCGAACCGCCTGGGTAAGCGGCCGTTACGGACACTATTGGTCTGTCAACATCTGGCAATTCTCGTACTTCAATGGCATTCAACGCCGCTAAACCCGCGATGATAATCAGCAGATTTAACACCACAATTAACACGGGACGGCGGATCGATAACGACGGTAAATCGTTCTGGATATTCGGCTGGCTCATAAGACACTGCCCTCGGTAGCAACAGCGGTTACTGCCTGGCCATTGCGTAAGCTCTGCACGCCTTCAACGATCAGCATATCACCGGCGTTTAAGGCGCCCGCGACTAATAAACGGCCGCTGAGTCGCTGCATAATTTGTACATCAACCCGCTCCGCTTTGTTATCTTGCATGAGCCAGACATAAGCGCTGGTTGCTCCCCACAGTAGCGCGGCTTCTGGCACCACGGCGTAGCTATCACCCTTCAACTCTAAAATCACTCGAAAGCTCATACCAGGCCGATACTGGTCTTGGGCGTTATCAAGCAGGGCTCTGGCACGAATGCTACGATTGGCGGTATCGATACGTGAATCCACTTGGCTGATTACCGCCGCTATCGTTTCACCTTGCGATAACCAAGGCTGTAACGACACCGAACCCTGTGCCGATAAAATGGGTAAGGCGGCTTCTGGCGCCACAAAATTAACCAGTAATTGTTCACGATTATCTAAAGTGGTGATCGGAGTTTGCAAGGTGATGCGATCACCCGCTTCGACATCCGTAAGCCCTACTACGCCGCTAAAGGGTGCGCGTACCGTTCGATCTTCAAGATTGGTTTTGGCTTCGGCCATTTGTACTTTTAATAAGTCGCGGTTAGTAATAGCGTCATCTAAATCACTTTGCGCGATAGCGCCTCGCTGGCGACTTTCTTGTAAACGGTTAACGGTGCGCTCGGCATCCGCTAATTGGATTGTGGCACGATCCACGGCGACTTGTTGCCGGCGATCGTCTAATTGCAGCAACACATCACCCTGTTCAACGAACTGTCCGGGTAAAAAATTTACTGCGGTGACTTTATCGGCAACAGCAGGATAAATCACCACTGAGCGCAAGGCCTCGGCTGTACCCACCGCTTCGATGCGGCTGCTTTGCTGCTCGAAACTCAATGGCATAACAATAACTTGTGCAGCCTGCCCTCCCCTAGCTTGCTGTGCCTGTGCCGGGCTAAAAAAGACAATAGCCAAACTGACTATAATTAGCCGAAAAAGTGTCATGTGAAGTCCTTTGCATAATTAAGTTAACCCAGACGATACGCACTTTTTAACGGTGATGATCAAAAAAGGCTGTTTATACGCGATAAACAGCCTTTTTGAGGAGATAGCTGGTCAGTATGGTAATACTGGCTTAGCTCGCTTTGACTTGAGCAATCCAATTGTTGACGCGTTTTTCCAGCACCGCTAGCGGCAAGGCACCGCCACTAAGCACGGTGTCATGGAAAGCGCGAATATCGAAACGCTCACCCAGTTGCTGCTGCGCGTGGCTGCGTAATTCCAGTATTTTGATCATGCCAATTTTATAGGCGGTCGCTTGCCCAGGCCACACAATATAACGTCGAACTTCTGATCGCACCGCTTCGTTGGCTATCGGAGTTTTTGCTAAGAAGTATTCAATAGCCTCCTGCTCAGTCCAGCCTTTACTATGTAAACCGGTATCTACCACTAAACGCACTGCGCGCCATATCTCGGTAATTAAACGGCCAAAATCTGAATAAGGGTTTTCATAAGCGCCCATTTCTTTCGCTAACAATTCTGAATACAGCGCCCAACCTTCGACATAAGCGGTAAAACCGGTTTGGGTGCGGAAAGTCGGTACCGAGGTAAGCTCTTGTGCAATGGAGATTTGCATATGGTGGCCAGGGCTACCCTCATGATAAGCGATGGCTTCCATTTCGTTTTTTGGCATGGCGCGCATATCAGATAAATGCGCGTAGTAAATGCCCGGTCTGGCACCATCAGGCGTGCCAGGAAAATAATGCTGCGCTGCGCCTGGCTGCTCACGAAATGCCTCTACCCGTTTCACGATCAATCCTGCCTTGGGTAAAATGCCAAAATACTCAGGTAATTTTTCTTCAATAAAAGCCAGATATTGCCGTGAGTCGGCAAGGTAGCCTTCCCGCCCTTCATCGGTATTGGGATAGTAAAATTGATCGTCTGCTTTAATAAATTTGAAAAAGGCCGCTAAATCACCGTCAAACCCCACCTTATCTTTAATGGCAATCATCTCTTTCGTCAGGCGTTCAACTTCATCTAGGCCAATCTGATGAATTTGCTCAGCGGTTAACGAGGTAGTAGTGGAAACATTTAGCATGTAATCGTAATAAGCAACACCGTTTTCTTGCTTGCCCACACCCGTCGAAATCTCGTCGGTGTTGCTCACGTCCTCTGCTAACCATTGTTTTAATACGGTATAAGCGGGTAAAAAATGCTGCTGCAGCGCCACTTTGGCATCATTGGTCAGTTGCTCGGCTTCTTTATCACTGAGTTTATCCGCGCTGGTCAGTGCGGCGATCTTCGCTTTCGCATCGCTCCACAATGGGATATCTTGCGGCGCATCGAGCAATGGCGCACCGGTGATCAAATTATCGATTTGCTCAATGATCCCTTCATAGGCAAAACGAGGCGCCCGAAAACCCTCTGCTGCATTGGCCTTGGTGCGCTCCAGTAATTGCATAATCGCGCGGCTGATGCCTTCGATACGCGACACATAGGCCTGCATATCTTCTTTGTTATCCACTTTGTGAAAATTAATCAGCATTTGTGGTAACAACGCATGCATACCTTGCATCTGGTTGAATACATAAGTGTTCTTGCGAAATTGCACGCCGTTTTTTGCTTGTTCGTACTGATAAACCCAGATGTCGTAAGAGGTTTGTGCTTCTAAATCAAGTTGGCTGTAATCAAAGCTGCTGGTCAGTTCTGCCACTGTAGCCGCTAACCAAGCCAATTGCGCCTCTTCTGCTGCGATTGAGACATCATCGACTTGGTTGTATAAGTCTTTGCGCCCCAACATGGTCAAACGTAATGGGCTTTGCTGTAACTGTTCTTCGTACTTTGTTTCAAACCACTGATTCAGTCGTGCTGTTTCAGAAATTTGTGGTTGTGCGGCAACGGTATCCACAGTTTGACTAGTTTGTGTAGTTGGCGCTTCGCCACAACCGGCCAGAAAAGCGGCTAAACCTAAAGCAATTAAAGACTTACGCATGGTTAAAATCCTTGTTGAGGAGCTGATGTCCTCTCAAGACTAACGCGTATAAGCCGGTTAGTCTAAAGAATTTGTGTTGCAGAGTGTTGCGAGAAAGGTGCTGAGCCTTGCGCTGGCGATAACAAAGGGCTGCGCCTGACGGCAAACAGCCTAAAGCCCCGTTTAATACTTGGCAATGTCTGGTAAGTCGCCACTGTTACCCAGCGCAGCCGCCATCAGCTTTTGTTTTAAACCCGGTAGTTTATCGGCCAACAACAAGCCTGCACCACGTAATAATTTCAGTGCCGGTTGCTTGTTGCTAAAACCCCGTTTAAAGGCTTCCATCGTGGCGATCATGCTTTGCGCTTCGGCTTTACGCCAACGCTGATAGGCCAATAATGCACGAGGTTCTGCCAAGGCTTTACCGCTTTGCAGTTGCTTTTCAATAATCTGCGCTAACGCGGCCACATCCATTAAACCTAAATTCATACCTTGGCCCGCCAAAGGGTGAATACTGTGCGCAGCATCGGCCACTAACACAACCCGCCCCCGCACCCACTCACTGGCATAACGCATCGTCAGTGGAAAAGCATGCCGCTCGCTCGTCAGGGTTAAACAGCCCAAGACGCTTTGGCTCGCTGCCGATAATGCCTGATTAAAGGCATTATTGTCTAAGGCCAGTAACTGCTCTGCCCGTGCCGTGTCGGCACTCCAAACAATAGAGCATTGCTGTGCATCGGGTAAGGGTAATAATGCTAGCGGCCCGGTGGGTAAAAATACCTGTCGCGCCACGCCTTGATGCGGTTCTTGGCAATGAATACGCGCCACAATCGCCTGCTGCTGATAATCCCAATGCGTTAACGGTAGCTGTTGCTGCTGCCGTACAAAAGAATTGCCCCCATCAGCGCCCACCAGTAACTGACTTAATAAAATGTCACCGCTGGCGAGCTGCACTAATACTTCGCGCTCGGTTTGCGCCAACTGGCTAATCTTTGCTTGAAAGAAACACTGCACATTATTGTGTGTTTGTAGCTGCTGATATAACTGCTGGCGGATCCCTTCGTTATCGCAGATCCAACCCAGTTGCGGTAACTGAGGTGGCTCTGCACTAAATTCAATTCGTCCAAAGCTATCCGCTTCCCACACTGCCATAGAGGAGTAAGCCGCTGCTTGCGCCATAATAGGGTCTGCCACATTTAAGTGACTGAGTAAACGCATCGAAGCCGGATTTAATGCACTGACTCGCTGATAGGTTAACTCGGCTGATGTTGGCGCAGCGCCTTGCTCTACCACAGCAATCTGTAAACCTAAGGGCGCCAATAACAACGCCAAGGTAAGCCCCGCACTACCGCCACCGACGATAGTAATATCAAGATTTTGCATAAGAGGTTCCATAGCCCATGGTTTGCCGTGCTAATGGCTGTTTTAACTGATCATTCAGTAATAATGCTAACAACCCCACATTGCGCGCCAAGGCAATTAAACGAGAGCGATTCGAAAAGCAGCGCACCAGCGCATCAGTCAGTTGGATCACTTGCGCCATATCGGCTTGTCGCGCCAGCTGATAACGGCGTAACTGCGGGTAAGTGCCCACTTCGTCTAAAGTGCCGCTGGCAAGCAGATCGCTTAAAGAGGCAATGTCGCGTAAGGCTAAGTTAAAGCCCTGTCCGGCAATCGGGTGCAAGCTGTGTAAGCTATTACCAAGTAACGCCAACCGATGCCCGACCACTTGCGGGCTTTGTCGTAGCACCAAGGGATAACATGCTCGCTGACCACAGCCAGTAAATTGCCCTGCACGATAGCCAAAGGCTTGTTGTAATTTTGCCAAAAAATCAGGCTCAGACAAAGCCATTAACTGCTCGGCTTGCTCGGGGCTAACGGTCCAAACGACTGAATAGCGATTATCCACTAACGGCAGCAAAGCTAAAGGTCCATGCTCGGTAAAACGTTCATAAGCTTTGTGCTGATGGCGCTGAGCAATAGCCACATTACAAATGATCGCGGTTTGCTGATAAGGCTGTTCACTTTGGGTAATATCGGCAAGTTGACGAGTAGCCGATTGGCCACCTTCGGCAATGACCAGTAAACGAGCAGCAATAGCGCAGCCATCTTGTAAAGTCAGTTGTTGCTGCGCTTGACGGCTTTGCAGTTGACTAATTTGATTGGGTTGATAACGCGTAATTTGCGGATAGCACGACAACTTCGCCGTTAATACCGCGCCTAGGTGTTCCACTTCGACAACTTGGCCTAATGCCGGTAACCGATATTCTGCAGCTGATAACCACGTTTTACCAAAATGGCCGCGATCGGATACGGCGATCTGTAAAATAGGGCAGCTGTGGCGGGCTAAATCCGCCCAAATACCTAATTGTTGTAGCTGTTCAACACTGGCTGCAGCCAAAGCAATACTGCGGCTGTCAAAACTGGCTTGCGGCGCGCTGGCCGCTTGCTGCTCGACTATCGCGATAGTCAGTTCGGGGCAACGCTGGGCAATGCTCAACGCCAGCATAGAGCCTGCCATACCGCCGCCGGCAATAACCAAATCAAAGTTTGCTGCGCCCTGCGGGCTGGATGCCTGCTCTGGCGCGGCTGAAGGCTCTATGGTTTTCATGCAAGCACTTTTCCTAGCAAATTAGCCGGTTTATCAGATGAAACAGGCTTCACTTCATTAACTGCTCTATCTCGGTAAGGCTTTTTACACAGCTGGCGGTAAGGTTCTCGTAGCCATCAGCCGTTACCAAAATATTGTCTTCAATTCGCACCGCAAGCCCCCACCATTTTGCAGCGGCGGCACAACCGGCAGGAAAATACAGACCCGGTTCGATGGTTAACATCATACCGGCGACAAAGGGTCGATCTTGCCCCGCGATTTTATAAGCCCCTACGTCATGCACATCTAAACCTAGCCAATGACCAATACCGTGCATGAAGTATTGTTTACAGGCTTTTTGCTGAATAAGTTCAGTCAACTCACCTTGTAATATACCCAGCGCAACTAAGCCCGTGGTTAAGATTTGTTCTGCTAAAGAGTTTAAATCGGCAAAGGTACAACCGGGTTTCACGGCAGCAATACACGCAAGCTGTGCGTCTAACACCAATTGATAAATGACTGCTTGCTCAGGTGTAAAACGCCCATTAACCGGAAAGGTACGGCTAATGTCGGCAGCATAACCTTGCCACTCACAGCCGGCGTCAATCAAAACTAAGCTGTTATCCGCCAACTGACTGGCATTTTCAACATAGTGCAAAATACAGCCATTTTCGCCACTGCCAACGATGCTGTTGTACGCGGGGAAACGTGCACCGTGCATGGCAAATTCATGCAAAATCTCCGCTTCCAACTGATATTCCCAAGCACCAACCTGACAAAACCGCATCGCACGCTGATGCGCTTGGCTGCTGATCTGTGCCGCTTGTCGCATAATGTGCAACTCTTCCGGTTGTTTAACCAAGCGTTGTTCACTACTGAGCGGTCGTAAATCGTGCCATGCCGTCGGGGCAATGTCACCACGCTTTTCGCGCTGACGCAACACCGCCATGATCTCACTAATTTGCTGCTCTAAGCCTGGATGTTCACCTAAATTAAGATATACCGCCGTTTTACCATTTAACGCCTGAGTCAGCTGTGTTTGCTGCTCGGTTTGACTACAGGCCTCAAGCCCCAGTGTTTTAAACGCCGCTGCGGGGCCTAAGCGTCGACCTTGCCACATTTCAGCGAAAGCATCTTTGTCGCGGCACAGCAATAAACTGGTGGTATCAGCATCTGTTGCTTTGCTTAAAATCAGTAAGGCATCTGGCTCGTTAAAGCCGGTGTAATACCAAAAATCGCTATGCTGGCGAAAGGGATACTCGGTGTCACGACTGCGCGTTTGCTCTGAAGCCGCGGCGATAATCGCCACACTGTGCTCGGGTAGTTGCGCAAGCAGTTGTTGACGACGTTGCTGAAAATATTCGGGTAACATAAAGCCTCGGTTTGGGTCATCTGCCAAGCTGTATTTGGCCTAAGCGCACCTTTCGCTTAGCCTAAAACGCCCATCGACAGATTAATGCAGGGTTTTACTTACGGGGCCTTTATCTTGAAACTTTTGCCCGACATCGTTAAAGCAACTGAACACCATTAACCGAATATGTTCGAGTACCATGTAATAAGCTTCTTCGTTTTCTTCAGCACTGCTATCAGAGCTGGTGGTAAGATCCACTTTGGTCACTTCAGTCAATTGCTCTACCGCTTCGCGCACATCTTCTGACACTAAAGACAGATCCGTTTGCTGCACCGCAAAACCAACTAAAAAGGCCTGTGTCCATTCCACCATGGCCTCTAACCGTTCAACCAAGGCATCATCTTCGTTGGGCAGTAATAGTGCAAAATCGTATTCACCGCTTTGTAAACTAATGGCAGTATTGCTAATTAACTGCTGGACGTCGGCTTTTAGCGCTGCGGGTAAAGCCTGACCATCATTTAAAAAATCGTATAACACGGCTAAAAAGTCAGCTGATTTGGCCGATAAGCCACCGCTGAGTAAACCACTCATTAAACCATGCAGCTCGGCGGCCGATGCCATCACATGGGCTTGCTCAAGTGCCGTACTCCAACGATCATAGCTGTGAATCAAAGAACCGGGCATAACACCCCTCGCCTAAAAAAATCAAAGTCGCTTATGCTAACACCCCCACTCGTTTTGGCCAATACTGCAAAGGCTTACAGCGTATAGCTGCCTAAACAACCAGCAAACAAACCGGCAATTTATCGAATAATTTAGACAGCGCCGTTACGGATGTTATACTTAAGCCGTTCTCTGGGTTGTTTGTGTGCTTGTTGACGTCCCTGAGCCGATAATTGTTTTACCTAGGGATGCTTTTGCGTTGCTTTTGTGCAGGCCCGGCTTGTACTGGGAAGCCTACGGTGACCATTGGCCTTCCGCCTTGAACCTTGGGTTCAAGGGCTTAAATAAGTTACGGCAACTTGGAGAACACTTACAAACCGCCTTAGGCTTAGCGGTTTGTCTTTGCCATTCCGATTTTGCGAGGCTGCAGCAAGACATGTTAAGTCGTCAGCAATTGCGTACAGAAATGCGACAGCGTCGCCAAGCCCTTTCTGCCGCAACCCAACATAGCGCCGCCCTTGCGCTCTGCCAGCAAGTCCTTAGTCAACCTGACATCATGTGCCAACAACACTTTGCTTTATACCTAAGCAACGATGCCGAAATTAATACCAGCCCATTAATCAACGCCTTACTCAACGCTAATAAACAGCTGTATTTACCAGTACTGCATCCTTTTGTCAGTGGCTATTTGTTATTTCAGCATTACTTGCCTTCAATGCCAATGCGAACAAACAAATTCGGTATTGCCGAGCCCGTTTGGCATTGCCAACACATTAAACCGGTGGCCGAGCTCGATGTTATTTTTACGCCCTTAGTCGCTTTCGATGATCGTGGCCAACGCTTGGGTATGGGCGGTGGTTTTTACGATCGTACGCTTGCGCCGTTAAATCATCTCGCTGCGCCAGCGCGCACACCGCAATTAATTGGTTTAGCGCATAATTGCCAGCAATGGCCTGAATTACCCATAGCGCCCTGGGATCAGCCCATGGCGGCTATCGCGACACCTTCACATTTTTGGCGTTTTAACGCCGACTGAGCAGACAGAGCAAAAGCAACACTGTCTTTTTTTAACACAGCCGATATAATATCCATCTGTATGGCTAAACGTATAAAGTAGATAAGCAATGACTCAAGATGAAATGAAACGAAATGCTGCCCGCTCAGCACTGGCTTTTATCCCTGAGAACTCCATTGTCGGTGTCGGTACCGGCTCTACCGTGAATCATTTTATCGATGCCTTAGCCGAGATTAAGCATAAAATCACTGGCGCTGTGTCTAGTTCGGAGCAATCCACAGCACGATTAACCGCGCTGGGTATTCCGGTGTTCGACTTAAATGACGTGGCGAGCTTTAATGTGTATATCGATGGCGCTGACGAAATTAACCCGCAGCGCCATATGATTAAAGGTGGCGGTGCCGCATTGACCCGCGAAAAAATTGTTGCCGCCGTAGCCGATACCTTTATATGTATTGTTGATAGCAGCAAGCAAGTAGACGTAATGGGCCGTTTCCCGTTACCGGTTGAAGTGATCCCAATGGCCAGCGCCTATGTTAGCCGCGAATTAAGCAAATTGGGTGGCAAACCGGTTTTACGCCAAGGCGTAATTACAGATAACGGTAATCAGATCATTGATGTACACGGCTTAGCCATCACCGATCCGCTGCAACTGGAACAACAATTAAACAATATTGTCGGTGTAGTCACCAACGGTATTTTTGCTCAGCGTAATGCCGATATCGTGCTTGTTGGCACAGCTAACGGCACCCAAACCTTAAAATAATAAAATGCAGCACCGAAGCTGCAGTAATACGACGACAATCATAGGCAGCATTTTTTAATTTAATTAAGCACAAGAGACGTGACATGGAAAAATTTTCGCTAGCAAAAGACAAGATTAAAATCCTGCTGCTCGAGGGTTTGCACCACAGTGCCGTACAAACCTTTAAAGATAATGGTTATACCAATATCGAGTATCTGAAGACTTCGTTACCAGAAGATGAGCTGATTGAGCGAATCAAAGATGCACATGTGATCGGTATTCGCTCGCGCACTCAGCTGACCGAGCCGGTATTAGATGCCGCCAATAAACTGATGGCGATTGGTTGTTTTTGTATTGGTACTAACCAAGTGGATCTGCATGCCGCGTTAACTCGCGCTATTCCGGTGTTTAATGCGCCTTTCTCTAACACGCGTTCGGTTGCCGAGTTAGTTTTAGGCCAATTAATTATGCTGTTACGTGGTATTCCACAACGTAACGCCGCTGCGCATCGTGGCGAGTGGTTAAAAACGGCAGACCAATCGTTTGAAGCCCGCGGTAAAACCTTGGGTATTATTGGTTATGGCCATATCGGTACGCAGTTAGGCATCATGGCTGAAAATATCGGTATGCGCGTGCAATTTTATGATATCGAAAGCAAATTAGTGTTAGGTAACTCAACACAAGTTGATTTAGAAACCTTACTGAAAACTTCAGATGTGATCAGTTTGCATGTACCTGAAACCGTACAAACTCAAAACATGATTGGTGAAACAGAACTGGCGCTAATGAAACAAGGCGCGATCTTGATCAATGCTTCACGCGGCACGGTGGTCGATATTCTGGCACTCACCGCGGCTTTAGAAAGCCAAAGGTTGGCCGGCGCCGCCATTGACGTTTTCCCTATCGAACCCAAAGGCAACAGCGAAGAGTTTGTTTCACCCTTGCGTCAATTTGATAATGTAATTTTGACTCCGCACATCGGTGGTTCAACCCAAGAAGCACAAGAAAACATTGGCTTTGAAGTGGCGGGTAAGCTGGTGAAATACAGTGACAATGGTTCAACACTATCCGCTGTTAACTTCCCTGAAGTATCACTCCCCGAGCACAAAGGCCGCTCACGCTTGTTGCATATCCACAAAAACCAACCCGGTATGCTGACCAAGATCAACGAAGCTTTTGCAAGGCATAATATCAATATCTCTGGTCAGTACTTACAGACCGTACAAGAAATTGGTTATGTAGTAATTGATATTGATTCTGAAGATAGTGAACAGGCGTTAAATGAATTAAAAGCGATCCCAGGTACATTAAGAGCCCGTATTCTGCATTAATTGAATACCAACTAGTGAATGCGCTTAAAAAATGACCTTGAGTCTAGCACAAATCAGTTGAGCATGACCTGTTTGCTCTAAATCAACCGTTGCAAGCCATGGATGGCCCGACAAATTCGTCGGGAACGAATTTGAAAAGCTTTGCTGGCCCGGAAGGGTGAACTTCAGGAATGAAATTCATCATCGAGCCTCAGGGATGATTGATGGCGTGTTGATATGAGCAAACCGCGTCATGCTAAACATTACACACATCGCTATTAACCCTAAATCCCTTTTTGTTTCGTTCAATACCTTAAAGCTTAGCTGTAAGACTCATTTAAAAAGCATAAACCAGTGAAGCGGACGTTTCTGTATCTGTCGTTTCAGCATCGCCTTCAGGCTCAGAGTTATAGTTCACACTAAAACTTAAACGCATGCCTAATCGACCATTGATTTGTGAAGTTAATGAAGTGCGGCTGGTGAATATCGAGTTATTGCCATCCAGCGAGACGTTTCCTTCAAAAGTCTGCCGAAAGCGACTGCCTTTATACAATTCTTGATCGAAGTTGGCTGCTAAAAACCAAATTAAACCACGGCTAGTGTTACCCGATGCTGCTTCGCGATAAGCAAAACCCGGGCCGGTTTCTAAGTCTAAATAGTTCGCTTGGTGCTCATAAATACGGTTAGCATAACCTGTTACCAACTGCCCTTGCTGTTTAAAAGCCCCGAGCATGTCATAGGCATAGGCTGCACGGCCAAAGAATGACTGTGTACCACTTAGGAATTTATAATTGCTTTGCCCCGTGAACGCGTAACGCTTTATGGTCGTTTGGCTGGTCACATCACCGGTGTCTGTATTGGTAAATTGATTTTTTTGTAACCGCCCCTGAAACTGATACTTATTCCGAAAATACTCAGTGTCATGCACCATCTCGGTGACCAGCCGCCAGCCTCGTGCTTCGGTATTCCCGTTGATAAACAAAAAGCCGAGTTCGATATCACCCGTAATGGTGCCCAAAATACCCAAATCGATAAATTCAGGCAACGTTCCCGCATCGTTCTCGGGTTCTTCGTTGGCGAGTACACTAAAGGACAATAATCCGAGCAAAAGTATTAAAACAGGCATGTTAGGCGTAATTTCTTTATGGGGTTTCTGAGTAATGCTAGCGCCGGCTCTTCAGACGCTAGCTCTGGCTAACCGCTTAGTTACTTTCAGCGCGTTGCTTTATATAGTCAAGTGCCAGTGTGATCCGCGCTAAAGCACGCTCTTTACCGACTAAATACAACGTCTGATCCAAAGCAGGTGAGTTACCGCCACCGGTAACCGCCACACGCAATGGCATGCCGACTTTACCCATACCTAAACCCAATGCTTCTGCTGCTGCATTAATCGTTTGGTGGATATTGGCCGCATCCCATGTGCTGAGTTCAGCCAGTTTGGCATGAACTAACGCTAAAGGTTCCGCTGCAACAACACGTAAATGCTTTTTCGCTGCATTTTCTTCAAACTCGTTGAAGTCTTCATAAAAATATCGGCTGACTTCTACCAACTCTTTTAACGTTTTTACCCGTTCAGCTTGCACGCTAATCACGTCAGTAAGCGCCGGGCCGTTTTCAGTATTCAGCTTTTGCTCTGCTAGATGCCAAGCTAAGTGCTCAGCCACCTGCTCTGCCGGCAGCGTTTTCATATAATGCTGGTTAAGCCAAATCAGCTTGTCTGTATTAAAAGCAGAGGGTGCGCGGTTACAGGCAGACAAATCAAAGAGATCTTTTAATTCATCAATACTAAAAATTTCTTGATCACCATGAGACCAGCCCAAACGCACTAAATAGTTTAGTAACGCCTGCGGTAAGAAACCATTATCGCGATACTGCATCACGCCAACAGCGCCGTGGCGCTTAGATAAGCGCTTGCCGTCATCGCCTAATATCATCGGTACGTGTGCGTATTTTGGAATCTCTGCACCTAATGCCGCTAAAATGTTCATTTGCCGAGGCGTATTGTTAACATGGTCATCACCACGGATCACATGAGTAATCCCCATTTTCCAGTCATCTACCACTACGGTAAGGTTGTAAGTTGGGGTACCGTCGCTACGAGCGATGATCAAATCGTCCAGCTCGGCATTAGCAATTTCAATACGGCCTTTGATCATATCGTCAATTACCACTACGCCATCTAGTGGGTTTTTAAAACGAATAACATAAGGCTTGTCGCTCGGATGATCGGTTCTGTCACGCCACATACCGTTGTATTTGGGTTTTTCCCCAGCGGCCATTTGCGCTTCACGCATGGCGTCTACTTCTTCAACAGTACAAAAACACTTATAGGCTTTGCCTTCAGCTAATAATTGCGCAACCACCTGTTTATACAAATCAAACCGTTTAGTTTGATAATAAGGACCCTCATCGTGATCCAGCCCCAACCACTGCATGCCTTCTAAAATGGCATCAACCGAGGCCTGCGTTGAACGCTCTAAATCGGTATCTTCAATACGCAGGATAAATTTACCACCCTGTTTTTTAGCGTATAACCAGCTAAATAAGGCAGTACGAGCACCACCAACATGTAAATAACCGGTTGGGCTTGGGGCAAAACGAGTCACCAATGACATAATTTTTCCATATCTGACTGAACAAGCTATAAGCTGGCTATTGTAGCAATGCCAGCCGCAGGATGCATCAAAGCTGTCGTTGTTCATGCAGACTTTTTCGGCAATAGGCAAAATGCTGTTCACTTTTGCGGCAAGCGGTAGCATTTTCAGAAAATAAAGTTGACACTCTTTTCTTGCTGCCTATAATGAGCGCCATCACAGCGTGGATTGTTAGCTCAGCTGGGAGAGCACCGCCCTTACAAGGCGGGGGTCACTGGTTCGAACCCAGTACAATCCACCAATTCGATGTTATTTATCCCATGGATTGTTAGCTCAGCTGGGAGAGCACCGCCCTTACAAGGCGGGGGTCACTGGTTCGAACCCAGTACAATCCACCAATTCGATGTTACGTATCCCACGGATTGTTAGCTCAGCTGGGAGAGCACCGCCCTTACAAGGCGGGGGTCACTGGTTCGAACCCAGTACAATCCACCAAATTGCCTTTAAAACTAAATTCCATTTTTATTAACAGCTTCGCTTGAAGAGAACCGCCCGCTCTTTGCCAAGACACGGTTGCCACTACTTCGAACCCAGTACAATCCACCAATTTATTTTTTAAAACCGATCTTATTTGTTGCTAGCTCAGCGGTAAGAGCACCGCCCGCTCTTATACAAGACACGGTTAGCACTACCTCAAGCTTTGTAAGCACCTACTTTGCACCGTTGCCGATACATTGCTTTATCCGAACACCTTTACTCGTGACTTTTCTTTGACACGATCATGATTAACTAAGACTTTCCTATACTTCAACATCTATTTCTAGTTCAAGTTCTAATTGAGAACTGCATTAATGCAGCTAATTCACTACAACTGCCTCAGTTTTGATGTCTCTAAAATATCGTGGTATCAACTATGCTCTTTTTCAATACCAATCATAGAGTTACCCATTTTAGGTCATTATATAAATTACTGTACGGTTCATAGAATCAAAGCTATGCTATAAATTAATGGTATTAAAAGTTGTCGTTTTAAATTCTTAGGATTATTAATGGCTGTATTTTCCGCGAAAGAAAGTTTAAACCGCACAATACTCGATAACATCATGGATGCCGTTGTCAGCATTGATAAAAATGGCTTAATTACTTATTGCAACCAAACAGCTTTAACGTTGTTTGGCTATAAAGAGGCAAACTTACTCGGCAAAAATATCAAATGTCTCATGGTCGACTATCATGCTGAGCATCATGATAACTATTTACGTGATTATCGAAGTAACCTTGTTAAACGCGTAATAGGTAATACACGTGTGCTGCAGGCCAAAAATATCAACGACGAACTCATACCCATAGAGTTAAGAGTATGTCAGCTAGAAATGGAAGATGGCACCGCCTATCTGGGAATGATCAGAGACCTTAGGGACAGTATTTCCAAACGTGAAAAAATTCACTTACTAGAGAATACAGATTTACTGACCGGCTTACCCAACAGAAACGCCTTAGTGTTAGCGTTAAATGACAGCATCGATGGTCTGGTGATAAATAAGCAGAACTTTTATTTACTGATGATCGACGCTGATGATTTCAGTAAAATTAATCAGGCCTTTGGTTATGAATATGGTGATGAAGTTCTTCGAAAAACAGCAGAGAAATTGTCTAAATATAAAGACTTCAGGTTAATTGCTCGCTCTAGCCAAGACGAATTCGGCGTGTTGTTTCAATCAGAGTTACCTCAACATGAAATTAAGCGATGGTTAACAGAGGTACTATGCCAACTTTCTACCGTAGAGACCATTATTAACAGGCCAATAAGTTGTTCTTTTAGTGGTGGTATTTACAACTTTAATCAACCCAACGAAAACAGTCAAAATGCTATTGGCTATGCTGAGAATGCCCTTAAATTTGCGAAACAACTACAGCGGGGCGGCCTCGTATTTCACTCTAATGAAATTGATCAAGAACAACGACATTCCGCAGTCTTAGACCAAGGATTAAAGTCTACACAACTCACAGAACAACTGTTTCTAGTTTATCAAGCTCAAGTCGATGAACATGGACAATTAATTGGCTTTGAAGCGTTAATGCGTTGGCAGTATCAAAACCAACTTGTTCGCCCTGATATATTTATAGCTCTGGCAGAACGTAATGGAGCCATTTACAAAATAGGAGGATGGTTACTGGAGCAAGCGTGTCAATTTTTAACATGGAGCAGCACTATACCTGAGTTTGCCTCTTGCCGCTTATCCGTTAATGTTAGCCCTAAACAATTTGCACACCCAAACTTTGTTCCGGATATTATTCAATCTTTGCTCAATCACAAAATTGATCCCCAACGACTGCACCTAGAGCTAACCGAAAGATTATTGCTAGAAAACCCAGCCATCATAGTGCAGAAAATGCAGGATTTGCGACGCTATGGTATCAGTTTTTCTTTGGATGATTTTGGTACAGGCTACTCTTCGCTAGCCTATATTAAAAATCTGCCGCTTAGTGAACTAAAAATTGACAGATCCTTTGTAAAAGAAATTACAAACAGTGCATCAGACCGAAAGATTGTTTCTACTATATTATTGTTAGCTCAGGGATTAGGGCTTAATGTAGTGACAGAGGGGGTAGAAAATTTAGAACAATTAACCGAGCTTAAAAAGCTGGGTTGTAAACAATTTCAAGGTTTTTTCTTCGCTAAACCATTAAGAAAGGAACACCTTTTGACTAGCATTCCTCAGTTTAAAGCCGATGGGCTCTAAAGCAGGTTCTGTTTGTAGCCAACGCTCGCGGTTATTCTTTATCGCCAGTAAAGTGATCAGGACAAATATTTTTACTCGAACGCCATAACATGCTGATCATCGTTATGGCAACGTTCTCAGCCTAATACGAACCCGTTTGCCAATTTCCGATGCGGTTTATCCTTTAGGGAAACTCTTTGTTAGCTTTTTTGAACACTATGGTGTTCACCTCATTACCTTCATTTGTACTTAAGCTTCATAAAGTATGATTTGTATCAAGGTATCCTATCTTGGCCCTATTACTATAAAGATGTGGTGCCAATGCAGACTGGATGACTAGGGAGAATCAGATGAAGGCTATTCGCGCCATTCTAAGTAAAAAGAGCCTTATGCTCTTGTTGAGTTTGGGTCTTAGTTTTTTTGTAACCACCGTGGCCGCAGATAATGACGATTGCCAAGATCCTGTTAGAGACTGGCAGCCACGACAATTGCTTAAGCAGCGTTTAGAGGAGCAAGGCTGGGTTGTTCAGCGCATTCGAATTGATGATGGTTGTTATGAAGTACGCGCTTTGGATGAACAAGGCCGTAAAGTGAAAGCCACTTTTTCGCCCTCGTCTCTCAGTCTACTGAAACTAGAATGGAAAAAAGACAAACACACACAAGATACACCCCCAACCGCTAACCTGTTTCGCTAAAACAATCAAAACGGAGATCGCCAAATGCCTAAAATGATTCTAACCACAGGTTTACTACTGATATTCAGTTTAGCGAACACCGCCGCGGCAGCAGAAGTGACTGTTAAAGCAACATTGAACAACTATCAAGGTAATGGAGCTTATCTTGCTATCTATTTAACTGATGCCAATGGCAAATTTAACCAAACATTGCGGATTGCTGGCGAGAAACAAAAATATTACAAACATTTGCGTGAGTGGGCCAAAGGCAGTGGTATGCAAGCGATTGAGTATGATGGTCTAACTGGAGCCAGTGTTAGCAGTGGTGACAGTATCACTTTCAAAACCAATATCGATGATACGCTGATCGACGCCGGTTATTTGATCCGCATCGACAGCGCGGTTGAAGATCAACGAGATAATCGAATTGATGCTGAAGTCGCATTGACCCGCCAAGGGGCAAATGTACCGGTTAAAGGGCGTGGCTACATAAAAACACTTAGCTACTCTCTGTGATGCTGTCGATAAATAAGCTATTCACATGAAACGTCGATTGCACTCGTTGTTAGGCCTTTTATTTGGCACTTTATTGTTGCTTATAGCCAGCAGCGGTGCCATTTTGTCTGTGCAACCCGCCATGGAGCGAAGCTTAGCAACCGTTCCCGCTCGAGGGGCAGTAAACGTGGCTGATCTAGCGGCAATTGCTGTGCAGCATTATCCTGGCACTGAACAAATTGAACGCCTTCCCTCAGGCGCTGTGTTGGTCTATTTTACTCATAATGGCAATCCGGGGGCGGTGCTTATTGATCCCTTAACTGGTGAGTTTATTGCCGATTATAAGCCGTCCGCTTTTTTCAGTTGGATTAAAGAACTGCATCGCGCTTTTTTGTGGGATTCTCGTGGTCGGGCGACTGTGGGGGTTAGCGCGCTAGCGATGCTGATCCTCTGTTTTAGTGGGGTATTTTTGCTTACTTCACGACTCGGTGGCTGGAAAAAAATGTTCACGCCGATAAAAAGCGCCGCCACCGACGCCATAGGGCCTCGCCTGCACGCTGAACTAGCTCGTGCTGCAATGCTTGGGCTCGTGTTATCGGCATTTACCGGTGTTTGGCTCTCGGCCTTACGTTTTGACATTTTAACCGAAGCACCAGAGCAAGAAGCGACGTTTCCGACCACATTATTAGGCTCAGCACCTGCGCCAATCGACACCCTCTCGGCACTACAACAAGTCGATTTACGTGATCTGCACCAACTAATTTTTCCATTCCCTAATGATCCTCTCGATGTTTACGCTCTAAGAACCCATCAGGGATCAGGATATATTGATCAAGCTAGCGGACAGTGGCTGACCTATACCGATTACGGAAATGGCGCCATGCTGCAAACATTTATCATGGAGTTACACACTGGCGATGCCTATTGGTGGCTTGGGTTACTCTTTGGTATCGCCGCCTTAACCGTCCCAGTATTAGTCGTCACCGGCACCATGACTTGGTGGCAACGTCGCCAAAATTCTCCAAAATTAAAAGGAAACGCTGCCGCACATCTTGCAGATACCATTGTGTTGGTTGGCTCTGAAATGCAAAGTACATGGGGCTTTGCTCAAGCCTTGCATCAGGCTTTAACCACCCACGGCTGCTTGGTGCATATTGCGCCAATGAATCAACTGGCCCCTCACTATACCAAAGCGCGTCGCTTGTTGATTTTAACTGCCACTTATGGTGATGGCGATGCGCCGGCTTCCGCGCAGCAATTTTTACAAAAACTCGAACAACTGCCGTTAACATTTAACTTACCTTGGGCAGTGCTGGGGTTTGGTGATCGGCAGTTTGAGCGTTTTTGTCATTTTGCCGATCAAGTCAGCCTTGCATTACAACAACGACAATGGCCACAGCTATTGGCAACGCATTATATCAACCGTCAATCAGGCCAAGCGTTTGAACAATGGGGTGCTGCCTTGGGCCAGGCAATCCAATTACCATTATCGCTGCATTACACTTCCATTCACCCAGCAACGATGCCGCTAACATTGTATGAACGCAGCGGTTATGGCGAAGCAGTTAATGCACCCACTTGCATCTTAGGTTTTACGCCAATGCATTCCGGTAAAGCTCTACCTCATTTTACCGCAGGCGATTTAGTGGGTATCATCGCTCCAGGTAGCGAAACACCTCGCTTTTATTCAGTGGCCTCGAGCAGTCAAGACGGCATATTGGAAATATGCGTAAGACGTCATAAAAATGGCCTCTGCTCAAACTTTTTGTGTCAATTAAAGCTGGGTGGAGTGGCGAATATATTCATTCAGAAAAATCCGCGCTTTAAACCTTGTAAGGGTAAAACACCGATCATTTTGATTGGCGCCGGCACCGGTATTGGCCCTTTGATTGGCTTTATTCGAGCGAATACAACACACCGCCCAATGTTTTTATATTGGGGTGGACGTCGAGCGGATTCTGACTTTTTATATCAACAAGAATTGCAATCTTATCTTGCTGACCAACGCTTATCGCAATTACATCTTGCCTTCTCACGCAGTCAGCAACCGGCTTATGTGCAAGACGAACTGCAACTTAATGCTGAACAGCTGCAAGAACTGATGGCAGCTAACGCCCAAATTCTAGTTTGTGGCGGGAGGCAAATGGCCACTGATGTTGCGACCACTTTGCATAAGATATTTCTGCCACTGGCATTAAATATTAAGGCCCTAAAACAACAAGGCCGCTATGTTGAGGACTCTTACTAGATTAACGCTCTAGTGTTACTTAACATAACTTGCTCTCAATACCTCCCAGCTATTCATATGCTTGCCACATGTTCATAATAAATCTTGGTAAAAACCTTTGTTCTTCCTATATTTAAAAATAGATGATATTCATATCATGATGACAGTACTTTACCCTCATTTCATAAAAGTCACTCAGCCGTAGGATACCGCTCATGCCCCATTCACACCACCACGGCACAGAAAACCTTGGCGATGGCAAACTACTTGTTGCCGTGGTCATCAACGTTTTACTCACCGTAGCACAAATTATTGGGGGTATTATCTCGGGAAGTTTATCGCTGATTGCCGATGCCCTGCATAATTTAAGCGATGCCGCTTCGCTGGGTATCGCCATTTTTGCTCGCAAGATAAGCCGTAAACCCGCCGATGAATTGAAAACCTTTGGCTATAAACGGGCCGAAGTGATTGCAGCGCTAATTAACCTCATCACATTGATCATTATTGGTTTATATCTTATTTACGAAGCGTTATGGCGTTTAGCTGATCCACAAGAGATCGCTGGTTGGCTGGTGGTCATTGTGGCCAGTTTTGCGTTGATTGTCGATGTGGTCACCGTGCTTCTGACCTATGCGCAATCAAAAAACAGCATGAACATCAAAGCCGCCTTTTTGCATAATGTCTCCGATGCTCTCGCCTCCGTTGCAGTGATTATCGCCGGCACCTTAATTTTACTTTATCAATGGTACTGGGTGGATACCTTGTTGACACTGCTGATTGCTGGCTATGTGCTATGGCAAGGCTTTAGCATGCTGCCTAAAGCTATCCATTTATTGATGGATGGCACACCTGAGCATATAAACATCCCACAGGTTATTGCGGCCATGCAAGCGTTAGATGGCGTAACAAACGTGCACCATGTGCATATCTGGCAAGTCGATGAACAGCACAGTGCGCTTGAAGCGCATGTTGTGGTGGAAAACATGGATGTGGCAGAACTGGAGAAAATAAAAACCACCTTAAAAGCACTATTAGCCCGTGAGTTTCGTATAGGTCATACCACCTTAGAATTTGAGCATGCCACCCTGACTAACTGCAATAACGCGCAAGTTTGTCATTAATTTTGTTATGCTTGTAATGAGATTTTTAAAGCGGACTCGTCACTTCTTTGCCTTGTCCTGAGGAATACATGCATTTACCCACTGTTGTGATATTAGCTCTGGTAATAAACCTGATCGTAGGTTTTTATTTGTACTTACTTTATCGGCGCAAACCCAAAGATCGCTGCTTTCGACTTTGGTCATTCTCATCCATCAGTTTTGTGCTGGGTGGCTCGCTCGTTGCCTTACGCCCTTATGATATTGCCGCGTTTTTCACCTTCTTTGTTGCTGATTACTTGTTGTTATTGGCGCCAATTTTGGTGTTGGCGGGGCTCATTCAATTTTCACGCTTTCGCTATACGCGCCGGCGACGCCAACAAGCTTTTGCGCTATTAGCATTGACCGCAGTCGCTTTATTAAGCGTACATCAACACCCCGGTATCTTGAGTGTGCTAATCGCACTGGCTATTGGTATCACCTTTTGTTTATGTGCTAT
This sequence comes from Alishewanella sp. HL-SH05, assembly GCF_052655985.1. The sequence goes on along the minus strand of NZ_CP199753.1, from coordinate 1,407,645 downwards.
TTTGCTTCAAAAATCGGTAATTACCGAGCCCACCTTTACCCGCACCTTACAAGGTATTTTTCTGCTGCATGCGCTAACCATGTTTACCCAAGTAATGTTGATCCTCTGGCAATGGCAATCATTAAACAGTAATGGCTTACCCGAAAGCTCTGTTTATACTCTGCTAAGTCATATTTTATTGACCACCTTTACCGCCCTATTGCTACCCTGGTTATGCTTCTTGAAACTAGAACGTAAACTCACCTTAAAATCGCAGCGCGATGGTTTGACCAAACTGGCTAATCGCGAGCACTTTTTCAATCAAGTTGAACGCTATTGGCAACAACAACGCCCGATGCCCGCAGTATTGATGATGATCGATATCGACTTCTTTAAAAAAATTAACGATAAATTTGGCCATGCGGTAGGCGATAGCGCTATAAAAGCCGTGGCACAGTTGTTATCAAAACAATTACGTTGTAACGATATTATTGGCCGCATTGGTGGTGAAGAATATGCTGCACTACTTATCGATCTAGATGAGGCCACCGCACTCAAAATTAGCCAACGACTCTGTGAACAAGTTGAAAAACAACTACAATTTGTGGCAGATGCCAAAGTCGAACTGACCATCAGTATTGGTTTAGTGCATGTGGATACCTCACAACACGACTACGTGAGTGCGCTAAGAGCCGCAGATGAAGCGCTTTACAGCAGCAAGCGTGCTGGCAGAAATACCGTAACCCTCGGCGCAGTTGGGCTTTGACACCAAGAATTTTAGAATGGATTAATGGCAAAACCTTGCTGTTGCAATAGCACGTGAGCCGTCATCGCAGAAAGCGCCATATTCACACCGGGTAGCAAGTCAGCATTACTGATGCCATAAGCAGCAGCACTTTGTCCACAAAGGTAAAATTTGACTCCCTTTTCCTGTAGTTGTGCGATAGCAGTGGCGCTGCTATTTTTTAGTCCATCTTTATTGGCGGCATAAAATTTTGGGTTCGTCATCTCTAAAGAGGCACTGCCATGCACTACCACGGCCAGCTGAATATTTTCTAAAGGCACACCCGCTGCAACATGCATATTGATAAATCGAGCCGCACTTTCTATCGACCGATTTAGCTTGCCTGGTTCTGCCGCTTTAGCGACGTCGAAAGCCAGCTTAAATACCGTATTGGCGGGCAACGGCTCAGTTTGTTGCACAGGTGCTGTCGGCCCGAAATCGTTAAACACGGGGCCGGTTTTAAAATTGTCCAGTTGCGCAGCTAAGGCATTTTCATTGCAAAGCAATAAGGGGATTAATAAAAGAAAACGGTGTATTTGCATGGGAGTGTCCAACGATTGTTTATAAAGACTATACCTAGCACCCGCGGAATCAACAAGCCTAAAGCACATCAGTTTCAGCCGGTGAGCGCCCAACATTGAGCTATGAGTCAAACGAAAAAACCGCTTTCAATGCGTTATCCAATACTTGTCAGAACCGTCTGCATCCAAAGTTCTATTAGCCCGGCGGTTAACTATTGAACGGTTTTTTTAAAATCAACATTTAAAGCCTGCCCCTGTGGTTTCAAACAACGCTGTGACCGAGATCAATAAACCTTATTTAATTTACGCCTATACTTATCAGTGTAAGACAATAATTAATCGCATAAGGAAATAATATGACGCTTGAAAAACATAGCTTTCTCAGTGAGTTTCCCGATCATCACCATACTATTCGCCATTTAAAGATGCACGATCGGCACTTTGCAAAGTTATTTGATGAATACAACGACTTAGATCACGAAGTATTTAGTCTTGAATCTGCCGGTATCCCTACTACGGATGACAATTTAGAGCAAAAAAAATGCGCCGTGTTCAGCTTAAAGACTCGCTGCTTGCCATGGTTAAAAAAGAAGAAGCCGCGCAATAACACCAAGCCAAATAATCTTATTAACCACAGCTACGTTTAACAAAAAAGCGTCACTGTGGTTGTGCAGTTTTCAGCATCGCTAGCCGTATATGCGGCGGCTAATTGGCTTTAGCGATATGGATAGGCGCTGCACCAAAGGTTTGTTTAAACACCCGGCTAAAGTGGCTTGGGTTATTAAAGCCTAACTGATAACACACTTGGCTTATCCGCTCGCCAGTTTGCAGTAACCGATAAGCCTGTTGTAAGCGCAATTGCTGCTGCCACTGCGCTGGGGTTACCCCAAAAGCTAATTTAAACTGCTGATAAAATTTACTGCGGCTCATGCAGGCAATTTTGCATAACGTTTCAATTTGAATATCTTCGCTCAGATGTTGCTCAATATAGTTCAGCACATTACCCAGCGGTGTTGTTTGGTTGTTTTGCTTACAACTGGCCAACAGTAATTCGCGGCTTTGCTGCTGCAATAAACGGGTAATCAATTCGTTTAACGACAATTCAATTAAATAGTCACGGTGCTGCTCGTTTTCACTGAACAGCGTGATCATTTTTTCCAGTAACTGCTGCGTTTGCGAATTATGCTGGCCGTGTACCAGCTTCGGCACATAATGAAAAAAATCGCTATGGCTAATTTCTTGTTTGAAATTCAGCGCATCGGCCACGTTACGGATTTTATCGGTACTGATTTCAATGGCAAGGCAGGTGGTGGGTTGTTGCAGTGATGCCTCTGGAAAGTCGATAAGTACCTTTTGCCCAGGCGCCAGCACAAAAGATTGATGCGGTAAGAACGCGCTGTGGTATTGGCAATCGGCGACATGCATGACTTTTTTGCCCGTTAGCATACCGCAAAACAATAACTCGCTAGAGTGTAGCGCCACCTGCTGCGCATCTTGATAGGTGTCATAAATACTGAGTTCAGCATGCTCACCGGCAAAGCTCACTTTGTTTTCAACAAGCACATTAATGCGTTGGCGTTTTTGGGTGAGTACCGATGTTGTCATAGTCTCCCTCTGTTTGGACAAATAGACAAAAAATCTGGACTAGCAAGCAAGCGTGTTGAACACCGCTCCGCTAATGTGAACTTATGGCGGCTAAAAAACAATAACTTCCCGCCAGATTTTGTTATTTACCACTAAATTCAATATCACTATTTAGACAAAGGATAGACTATGATTTATGCAAATCCAGGTACAGCGGGTGCCTTAGTTAACTTTAAAGCGCAGTATGGTAACTATATTGGTGGTGAATGGGTCGCCCCCATTAAAGGCCAGTATTTTGATAACAAAAGTCCGGTAAACGGCAAGGTGTTTTGCCAGATCCCACGTTCGAGTAAAGAAGATATCGAATTAGCGCTAGACAAAGCGCATCTCGCTAAAGCCGCTTGGGGCAGTACCTCTGTAGCGGCACGCAGTAACATTTTACTGAAGATTGCTGATCGTATGGAGCAAAACCTAGAGATGTTAGCCGTCGCGGAATCTTGGGATAACGGCAAAGCCATTCGTGAAACCCTAGCCGCCGATATACCACTGGCAATTGATCACTTTCGTTATTTTGCTGGGTGTATACGCGCCCAAGAAGGCAGTATTGGCGAGATTGACGAAACCACTGTTGCCTACCATTTTCATGAACCACTGGGCGTGGTTGGCCAAATTATTCCATGGAATTTTCCGATTTTAATGGCCGCATGGAAACTTGGGCCAGCACTAGCGGCCGGAAACTGTGTGGTGTTAAAACCTGCCGAGCAAACGCCCGCCTCTATTTTAGTGTTAATGGAATTAATCGGCGACTTACTGCCAGCCGGGGTGCTGAATGTGGTCAATGGCTTTGGCAAAGAAGCCGGAGAAGCCCTCGCAACCAGCAGCCGTATTGCCAAAATTGCGTTTACCGGCTCTACGCCTGTTGGCTCGCACATTTTAAAGTGTGCAGCAGAAAATATTATTCCGTCTACCGTTGAGCTTGGCGGTAAATCGCCAAATATCTTTTTTAATGATGTGATGGATAAAGACGATTCATTTCTTAGCAAAGCGATTGAAGGTGCGGTGTTGGCCTACTTTAACCAAGGTGAAGTCTGTACTTGCCCGTCAAGGCTGTTTATTCAGGAAGACATTTACGAGCAATTTATTGCGCGCATTTTAGAGCGCACACTACAAATTAAGCGCGGCAACCCACTGGATAGCGAAACCATGGTCGGCGCTCAAGCCTCCCAAGCGCAGTTTGATAAAATTTTAAGTTATATTGAAATCGGCAAACAAGAAGGCGCGCAGGTACTGACCGGCGGTCAGGTTGAACAGCTAAGTGACGACTTAAACGGCGGCTATTATATTCAGCCCACCATCTTGAAAGGCACTAACGATATGCGGGTATTCCAAGAAGAAATTTTTGGCCCAGTGATTTCGATGTCGACCTTTAAAGATGAAGCCGAAGCCCTTCAGCTGGCTAACAGTTCAGAATTTGGCTTAGGCGCTGGGGTTTGGACGCGCAATATGAATCGCGCCTATCACTTTGGTCGTAAAATTGAAGCCGGTCGGGTGTGGACGAACTGCTACCATATGTATCCGGCGCACGCGGCCTTTGGTGGCTATAAGAAATCCGGTATTGGCCGAGAAACCCACAAACTGGCACTGAATCATTATCAGCAAACCAAAAACTTATTGGTCAGCTACAGTGAAGATCCGCTAGGTTTCTTCTAGCCAAAGGTTTTGCTAACCCCATAAAAAAGAATTGATAAACCGCAGCCGGCACGCATTGTCATTAAAGCGTGCCGTTTTTTTACAACTTAAAGTTAAAAATATTTGACATTGTGACAATTAAGTCAAACACTAAGTTGGATATAGCTACCATAAAACTGACTTACCCTAGGAGAGCCATATGCTATTACTTGAAACAATGCCGTATCGCGAGAAAGTGGCTTGGTTGTCGCTTTGCGCCATGTTGCTTACCTTTGGCCCCTATTTTAGCTTAGTCGCAACGGGCTATTTTCCTGCACAACCGTTGCCTGATCTTCGGCAGTTAATCGGCTATGCCATTACGGTAGCTATTCAGCTGACGTTATTGGGTATTGGCCATCTTTTATTACGGTTCTTTAACCCAGCGGAAGCTAAGCTGCAGCCAGATGAGCGTGATACTGCCATTAAACAGTACTCGGTTAGCATAGCGTATTATGTGCTGATTACCGGAATGATTTTAGTCGGCGTGGTGATGCCCTTTTCTAACAGCGGTTGGGATATTGTCAACGCAGCACTCTTTATGATTGTGTTAGCAGAAATGGTGCAATATGGCATGGTAGCGGTAAGCTATCGTAGGCAAGCGGCATGAACGGTAGCTTATCTAATAATATTCGCTTACAACGCTTCATGCATGGTGAAATGACGCAAGCAGAATTGGGACAACGGGTTGGCGTCACTCGCCAAACCATTGCCGCCATTGAAGCAGGTAAATATTCCCCTTCTCTCGAAGTCGCGTTTAAGATCGCCGCTGAATTTAAATTGCCTTTGGAGGAATTGTTTCAGTGGCAAGGATAAACGCTAAGCGCAAAGTAATGGACTAAAACCGGCATCAAATCGTACCGGTTTTAGTCCTTAGCGCTTATCGCAAAATCCTGATTAGCGCATCACTGCCGATTAGTCAGATACACCGGAATAATCGCCACCGACTCGGGGGCCGTTACCGCAAAACTGGCGTTGGCAGCAATATTACCACCGGCACTGTTCAAGATATTATCAAATCGTAACACGCGGTTATTCGACTTTTCGGCAACATACAAATGCGCACCGCTATACATAATATCGACCGGATTACCGAGCAAGGTATTCGCGCCACTGATATTAACGGCTATGTTGGTTAAGCCATCAGCACTGCTGGCATTATTTAGAATATAAATTTTACCATCGGTAGCATCGGCCGCACTGCCCACATCAGAGACCATTAACGCATCACTGGCAAAATCATAATCAATACCATGTAAATTGGTTGGCGCTGCTACAGCAACACCGGAGACCGCGGGGGTGATCATACGATCTGCAGTGCTAATGACACTACTACCCGCTAGCCATTTCGCTCTAACTTGATTAAACACCGCAACACTGCCATTGGTTAATGCGACAAAAGCACGATCTGTAGTGGGATCATAATCGACATCCCACGGTCGGGCCGGAGCGGTGTTTAAGGTTAGTAGTGGTGCGGCATTACCGCTAGCACAGGCTGAATAAATGAATACGCCTGGTGTTGCCGCATTATTTTCAGCCACAAAAATCAAACCTGAGGCAGAATCAACATCTAAGCCTTTGGGTGAAATTAAGCCCGTGTTACTTCCGGTAATGATCCGATCTTGCGCCGCAGAATATTGCTCGCCTAGGCGCATAGTCGCGACACGGTTAGAAATCACAATGCCACCGCTAGTCGTCGTATCAAAAGTGGTGTAACTGTCACCTGCCAAATCAAAGGTAACGCTTTCAATATTTTGTAGCGCATTATATTGGCCTAAGTTACTAGTTAAAGGCGCATTTAATCGGCTTATTTGCCCTGTTGTCGGGCCTGTTGCCGCGGGATTACTGGATACCGCAACACCAAGTAACACCGCAGCACTGCTGATATCAGAGATATCTGCGTCTTGGCGCGAAGCGGTCAGTTCAACTAGTGCTTCAGGTTTAATGGCGCTGGTTGTTAAATCAGGCGCAATATCACCGCTTGCACCTGCAAAAATATTGGCATACACCAAAATGGCATCATTGGCTTTTTCGGCAATGCGTAATTCGCTGCCCGATAAAATAATATCTACCGGATTACCCAGTTTAGTTGCGGGGCCTTTAATGACTCGGCTAGGCACAACATTGCCATCGACCAATGATATGTTATTAAGTACAAAAATTGCACCATCAGTGGCATCGGTAGCACTGCCAACATCCGAAAGAACCATTTTGTCAGATAAACGATCGTAGGCAATCCCATGTAAATTAATCGATTGTTTAGCCCCATTGCTATCAACCGGGGTAATATTGCGTGTTGGCATCGCGGCATAGTTACTTGCAACATAATTATCGTAAACCGACAGTACGCCATTTGTTAGCGCCACATACAGCCTATCGTTATTGTCATCGTAAAACAGATCCCACGGCATCGCATCGGTGGTGGTGGTAGCTAACGGCGCGACATCCCCTGCCGCGGCGCCACCATATACGGTGACTTGCATTGCAGTTTGATCGGCAATAAACACTAAACCACGCATCTGAGAATAGGCAATTCCTTTAGGATTAACTAAACCGGTTGTTGCACCGGTAATTTCCCGATCACTATTTAGGTTAAACGCAGCGCCATCAGCACGTTGAGCTATTTGACAAAAGGTTTTTAGACTACCGTTCATGCTGTCACCGGCTTGCACTAAATTGCCCAGCGGATCAAGCGCCACTCCTTCATTATTTAAGCCGGTTAAACGTTTCAGCATAGCGGCATTTTGGTTAACCACATCCACGGTATTGCGGTTATCCGTGCCATTGTTAGCGATAAGAAAATGAGCGGCGGCGAAACCGGGCTGGCCATTGTTTCCTACGGGACCAGGCTGGCCTGGTTGCCCTGTAGCGCCCATTTCACCGGGAGCACCATCATCACCATTACAACCCGATAAAGCCAATAACATGGCGAGAGCTAATGCGCTTAAAGCTAATGGCCCTGTCGGCCGAACTAATTTTGATGTTGTCATGACGTTGTCCTTAAGTTTATCAACTGAGTTTGATGAGTGACATAGCTATTGGCTTTGCTGCTAAATACTCATCTTCAATTGCAGTAACGACCCACTTGAATAATTAGATGCAACTATTTTGATATTTTTTTATATATTAAATTGGTAATTTAAAATTTGTTTAATATCAGTATGTTTGTTGGTAATTCGCACCTGACCTTCATTCGCGATACTATAAGTGATTGATTTAAGAATATTGTACTTACACATTAAGGAGCCATTTTGAGCGAGCATAACACCACGCATTGGCTGCCACCTCAGCAGCAAAATCATCAGAATGTCGAACGACAAGTCGGGGTTGAATTAGAATTTGCTGGCTGCCAGCCCGAATCGATTGTTGATTGTATTACCGCAAGTTTCGGCGGTAAGGTAATTAAACACTCGATATTCAACTACCAGATTAAAGACAGCCGTGTAGGCGATTTTCGGCTGGAACTCGATGCTGAACTCTTGCAAAAGATCGTTGCTACAGAAGAGAGTGCGCAGCAAAGCAGTGCTATTTATCAAGCGGCTGAACAATTATTGAAATCGGCAGCCGAGCAACTGGTGCCTTGGGAAGTGGTCACGCCACCGATCAACATCAGTCAGTTGGCTGAATTGCATGCCCTCTTTCATTGTTTACGCGAAAATGGCGCGGTAGGCACACGCAAAGCCGCACGTTATGCCTTCGGTTTACACTTAAACCCCGATCTGCCGGATCTTCAGGTGACAACCTTAGTCAGGTATCTGCAAGCCTATATGTGTTTGTATGATTATATTTATGCTGAAGAAAACATCGACCTCGTGCGCAAGCTTACGCCCTATATCGATAACTTTAATAAAGACTATATCCTTAAGGTGGTAGACCCACAGTATCAACCTGATTTAGAACACTTTATTCGCGACTATATGGCGTACAACCCCAGCCGCAATCGCAGTTTAGATTTACTACCATTAATTGCGCACATCGATGAAAAATGGGTAGACACGCATCCAGAGCGCGCTTTAATCAAGGCGCGGCCCACCTTGCATTACCGCTTACCCAACTGCGATATTGATAACCCGAATTGGGATCTATCAAAACCCTGGCAGCGCTGGCTTAAAGTTGAACAACTGGCGGATCAGCCCAAACGGCTGGCACAATTTATCGATGAGTTTCGTGCCGACTATCAACGCTTGACGCGCGATCTTGATAAAAAATGGCTAACGCGCAGTACAGAATTACTGCAAACGTTAGGCTAACGCAATGATGAAAAACGCAACCAAACCGCTCATCGCGGTAACTGGTCCACGTCAACGCTTACCCATTGGTTGGTGGGCTATCCGCTTTAATCTATGGCTAGTGGGCTTGCGCGGTATTTATCTTTACCCTGGTGGGCCAGAGCTGAACCAGCCGATCAGCGGGCTAGTTATTAGTGGTGGCGATGATATTCATCCTGAGCATTATGGTGAGGGTGCACGCGAAACCAGTCGTTATGACCCCGCTCGCGATAAACTGGAAATGACCCTGCTTGAACAATATCTCGATTCGGGGCTGCCCATTCTTGGCATCTGTCGCGGCGCACAGCTGCTTAATATTGTGGCGAACGGCTCGTTACATGCCGATATCCGCCCTGATCGCCAGAAAACCCCCAATGCCTATACCGCATTACCAGTTAAAGAAGTCACGGTGGCACCGAAGAGCCAACTGAGCCATTGTGTCTCGCCCAGCCGCTTTAGTGTCAATAGCCTGCATAACCAAGCAGTTAAACGTTTAGGCGATAACCTGATTATTACCGCCAGAGATGCCGATGGTTTTGTGCAAGCGATTGAGCATAAGCATCGATTTGTGGTGGGCGTGCAATGGCATCCCGAGTATTTACCCTATCTGCCCGCACAACGTGAGCTGTTTCGCTGCTTTGCGCGGGCGGTAAAGCGCTTAAGCAAAGGCAACAAGGCAAATTAAACAAATAATAAAGGGGATGTCTGCCATCCCCTTTCGCCTTATTACACTTACGTTTTAAAGATTATAAGGCGCTATTGATACTGCTAATCAAGCTGTTAATACGTTCAGCATTTTTACCGACATCACTTCTGCCGACGCGTGATTTACTGCGAATATCCAATAAGCGCATCTCGCCGTTATCCACCACGCGAATAATCACATCATCTTTAAAGCCGAACCATGCCGTGGTGTGTGTCGCTTCGATAATACCGGCTGCGCGGTCAACATTGACGATTTCCATGCCGTAGCTTTTCACTGCAGCTTCGGCTGCAGCAAACACTTGCTCAAGGCTTTGGGAATATTGCTGGGTCGCCAGCTCAGGATAGGCAACACGTTGCTGCTCGGCCGTTTCTTCGCCAGCATACGCGACCGGGTTGGGGGCATCTGCCCGCAACGGGGCAATGGCAATAAACTCAGGTGGATTGACTAAGTCGGTCGAAATATCATGAATAGGCGGTACTGAACGCGCTTTATTTAATAAACTGACGGGCACTGCCACCGCAAATATAGCCAACAAAGCTGAAGCCGCGGCTAAACCCCAATTACTATTTTTACGTTTCAGCACTAAGTACACTAATAACAGTACTAAGGCTGCACCTCCCACATAAACGCCATAACGCAGACCAGCAAAAGCGGTGCTCAGTGCAAAAAGGCCATATTTGTACAACAGGCCAGGCAACACTACCATTAAAAAGGCAACGAAACTGACCAAAATCACTAAAATGTTCATACTGTGTATCCTATTATTGTTTTAGCTGTCGATGAAATACCAGCAGTTAATACTAGCAGGGATCGCATCTGGACTTATGCTAATCTTATAAACTTAGGCTTTAATCGGTAAAAGACGTTTTTAGCCACTTTGCGCCAAGCGCGATGTGGCAAAGCCTAGGCTTGAGAAAGCACAAGGCAGCTTAACTAAAAACCTCTTAAAATCAGCAAAATATGCGATGAATAATTGCGACTAAGCAGTTATTCTGTGCAAAAAAGTTGCTATAGTGTACTTGAGTAACTTTTAGGATTATTGCCAACGATGGATAGCTCGCTAGAACGCGATGAACGAATTCTGATTATTGACGAACAAGCCTTGTCACAGAGCTATTTACGCTATGCGTTAGAAAAGTTGAGCTATCAAGATATAACGGTGGCCGATCGGCCGCAACTTGCCCTTACCCTGTGTCGAGAAAATCATTACGATCTGATTATTTGCTCTTACAACCAAGGTGAAGGCAAAGACGGTTACCAGCTTTACGAAGAACTCAAATTTAATGGCTTACAAAAATACACCACCGGTGTCATTTTTATCAGTGCTGAAACCGATCCTACCCTTGTGCACAGTGTTATTGAACTGCAACCCGACGAGTTTTTAGCAAAACCTTTTGCCATTAAAGACTTGCAGGTGCGTATCGAGCGGGTCTTAAAACGTAAAGAACAGCTTCGCCAACTCTATCAATTATTAGATGCGCAAAACCATGATGCCGCTTTAAGCTTTATTGATGAGCAACTTTCTGATGCCAATCAGCGCAAGTGGTTTCCGTTATTATTAAAGCTCAAGGGCGATATTTTATTAAACTTGGCGCGTTATAAAGAGGCTGAGCAATACTTTCAAGCGATGCTGGCGATCCAACCCTTTAACTGGGCGCGCATGGGCTTGGTGCGCTGCTATTTAAAATTGGATAAAGAGTCGCAGGCTTTTAGTGAGTTAGAAGCGATGCTGATGCGTTCAGACAGCCGCTTATTTGCTTTAGATCAGCTTGCCGAATTAGAGTTTAAACAAAAACGTTATCAAGAAGCGCAACAGCATCTGATTGATGCCACCGATTTAGCACCACGCAATTTATTACGCCAACAACAGCTATTTCATATGTCGCGTTTAAATCATGATTATGAATCGCAATACCGTGCGGCGAAAGACATGGTTAAATTTGCACGGTTTTCAATTTTCGAACAGCCAGACTTATATCTTAATTTGGCCAGAGCCAGCATTGATTTCGCGCTGAGCAGCGAAGATGAAGAACAGAACGTGAGATTAAATCGCCAAGCTACCCAGAGCTTACTCAGTTTACAAAAACAGTTTAATAAGCATGAACTGTCTGAGCAGCAACATATCATCCAAGCGCGGTTGCATTATTTACAAGATAATAAAGAAAAGGCCAAAGCCTTACTGCGGGGTTTAAAAGTCGATACACCCATTCAGTCATTAGAAGATGCGCTCGATAAAGCCAAAGCGATGCATGAAGTAGGCTTAACTGAAAATGCCGAACATTTATTTGAACAGATAAGTGATTATTGTCTAAAAAACCAAGCGGATCCGGTGTTAAATGCTTATCTGCAACAAGAAAAAGCCGAACGCAAACAAATGCAACTGGGGCCACGCGAACTCAACAACAGTGCGGTGCAGTTATATCAACGTGGACATTGGGAGCAAGCATTCGCCGCGTTCTCATTAGCTCATCAGGTGATGCCTAAAAATGCGGGTATTGCGTTAAACTTGTGGCAAACCATCCTGACTTCACCGCGGCCGCTGTGCCCAATTAAAGAACAAAATAAGTTATTACGTCAGTGCCAGCGAATTATTGAGCAAGCGATGCTAAAACCCGAACAGCAACAACGCTATGATCAGCTTAAACATAAACTGAAACCAGCCGCTAATCTTTAGTTACCGGTAACGGCCATTCCCGAAACACCTCTGGTAAGGTACGCGAGCGACACAGCCAGCCAAAGCCTAGTCCAAGCCCTACAACGGTAAACAAACGCCATGGCGCATCTAAAATGGCATCAGCCGGCAGATCATACAGCGTATAGGCCAAATCAGCACCGCAACAAAGCAGTAAAATGGGTAAACCATAACGCCAGACATGCCGCCACGCCGCGTTACGTTTATCACTGCGCTGCGATAACGCAGCGACAAACAGCAACACAGGTAAAGCCAGCAAGCAGGCAATCACAAAATCATGCTGCTGCGGATAAAACAGTTTAAGCATATCTTTTTGCTGCGGTGGTAAGGTTAAGACTAAGACCCAACTCAGATAGGGCCGCAGCAATAAAATCAGTAACCAATATAAACGCATTGGTACAGGGACTAAGCCGTATTTATCTAATAATGGCCACTCTTTCATCAGCATGCTCGCCAACACAACATCGCTATTACTGCCCACACTGCAAATAAAGATTACGCATCGACAAGCCCATGTTGCTGAAACAATTGCAGCATATCAGCTTCATCCCACACAGGCACATTGAGCTCATTCGCTTTAACCAGTTTCGAACCGGCATTGTCACCCGCAACTACCGCATGTGTTTTGGCAGAAACCGAGCCCGAGACCTTGGCACCTAAACGTTGCAATAACGCTTTTGCTTCATCGCGGCCCATGCTTTGTAAGGTTCCAGTCAGCACCACAGTTTGGCCCGCTAAGGGCTGCTCCGTTGCTGCAACTTTACTCATAGCAGGCCAGTGCACACCTTGGGCCAGCAAATCGGCGACTACGGCCTGATTATGTGGCTCAGCAAAGAAATGGCCCAGATGCTCTGCCACTACTGAACCGACATCACTGACCGCTAATAATTGCTCGTTGCTCGCTTTCGCTAAGGCATCTAAGGATGCAAAGTGCGTAGCTAAATTTAGCGCAGTCGCCTCACCGACTTCACGAATGCCTAAAGCATAAATAAAACGTGCTAGAGTTGTGGTTTTAGCCTGCTTAATCGCCTGCAACAGCTTTAATGCTGACTTTTCGGCCATCCGCTCTAACCCCAGCAAAGACGGCATATCTAAGGAAAAAATATCGGCTGGTGCTTTCACCAGTGCATGATCGACTAATTGTTCCACGAGCTTATCGCCAAGACCGTCAATATCCAGCGCTTTGCGCGACACAAAGTGCTTTAACGATTCTTTTAGCTGTGCCTGACAACTTAAACCACCGCTACAACGTGCCACGGCTTCACCACTGACGCGTTCAATATGTGCCTGACAAACTGGACAACGACTAGGGAATTGCACCGGCACAGCATGCTCTGGCCGCTGCTCTAACACCACACCCACAATTTGTGGGATCACATCTCCCGCCCGGCGAATAATCACTTTGTCACCGATTTGCACACCAAGACGGTTAATCTCATCCTGATTATGCAAGGTCGCATTACTGACGGTAACACCACCCACCGACACAGGTTCAAGTCTGGCAACAGGCGTAATGGCACCAGTGCGGCCAACTTGAAAATCAACATCAAGTAAGGTTGTTAGCATTTCTTGGGCTGGAAATTTAAATGCAATGGCCCAGCGCGGTGCTCGCGCAACAAAACCCAGAGCCTGTTGCTGCGCTAAGTTACTGACTTTAATCACTACGCCATCAATTTCATAAGCCAACTCGGCACGTCGCGTTAAGATCTGCTGATAATAATCCAGCACCGCCGACTCTCCCGTGACTAACTGAATTTCCGGACAGACCGGTAAGCCCCACTGTTTTAATTGCTGTAAACGCTGATAGTGACAGGCACTATCTAACAGCTGAGTCGGATCTTCAACTTGGCCTACGGCATAGGCGTAAAACATCAGTGGTCGAGTGGCAGTGATGGCCGGATCTAACTGGCGTAGGCTGCCTGCAGCGGCATTACGTGGGTTGGCAAATAACTTATCACCGCGTTGCCGTGCCTGCTCATTTAAGCGGGCAAACCCCGCAAGCGGCATAAACACCTCACCCCGCACTTCAAGCACTGCTGGGATCGACTCGCCTTTTAGCTGTAATGGAATGGCTCTAATGGTTCTGATATTGCTAGTAATATCCTCGCCGGTGTAACCATCACCGCGTGTGGCTGCTTGAACTAACTGACCGTTTTCGTAGCGTATACTCACCGCTAAACCATCCAGTTTTGGCTCACAACAAAAGCTAAACTCACCGCTGAGATCTATCCTGTCACGCATGCGCTTGCTAAAGGCGCTCAGATCTTCTGCGGCAAAGGCATTGTCTAAAGACAACATCGGTAAGCGATGCTGTACCTGCGCAAACTTCGCCAAGGGGGCACCGCCCACCCGCTGTGTCGGTGAGTCTTGGGTAATGAATTCAGGGAACTGTTGCTCTAGCTTTTGCAGCTCACGATACAGACGATCATATTCCGCATCAGGGACAGTCGGCGCATCCAGCACATAATATTGATAATTATAGTCTGCCAGTTGTTGGCGGATAGCAGCGCATTGCTGTTCAGCTGTTGGTTTCATAAGCGGGCCTAACTCTCGACGAAAAACGGCAGGTAATTACCTGCCGTTAGGATATTAGATATTAACTTAACGATGGATCAAACGCTGCCGTTGGAACTCACGGATCCGTTCAACATAATGTCGTACCGTTTGTACTGTTAATACACTACGTTGACCATCTAACACCTGACCACCAAATTCTTCTGCTAATTTTTTCGCAGCGTTATTCATTAAATTAAAGTTTTGCAATGGCTCACCTGGCCCTGGCAAGGTCATAAATAAACTTAGGCCACGGGTCGACAGTTGTTCCATTTTATCCAAGGCAAAGGTCCCAGGATTAAACATATTAGCTAGACTAAATAATACTTCGCCATTACCGGCACTGTCTTGATGACGATGGAATATATCCATATCACCGTATTTAAAACCTAAAGGCGTTAAGGCTGACAGCAATTCTTGGCCTTGGATCTCTTTATTTTCGGGTAACAGCACGTACAAAATCAACACTTCTGATGACGACGCTTCGGACTCGTTGGCACTGCTACTGCTGTGAGCGCTGTCTGTCGCAACCTCGTTCTCATAATCAAAGTCATCGACAGCGGATAAGCTCGGCTCTACTTGCTCTATGGCTGAAAAATTTAAACTCGGCTCTTTTGGCTCACTAAATAAATCGTTTTGCTCTGCTGGGCGCTGCACATCAATGGGCCGACTCTGCGGCTTGAGCTCTGGTCGAGGCGTATTAAAACGCTTTAACTCTACCGGCTTTTTAGCCGCTGCCGCCCCTTTAACCACCCGAACAGGGCCAACGCCTAATTCATCAAAACCTTCAGCCGTGTCATCCTTGGTATTTTCTTCTGGATGATAACGGTGTTGCGTTTTCGAGCTGTTTTTACGCACCGTCCATAAGCCATGTAAAAATAAGCCGCCCAATACTAAGGCACCTAAAATAATTAAAACCATACGCAAGTCGCTAGCCATTTCTTATACCTTTCACTGTTCTTAGGCTACTGCCAGCTTGACAGCATCGTCTACATCAACCGCCACCACTCGAGAGACGCCGGGTTCCTGCATAGTCACCCCCATTAATTGCGCGGCCATTTCCATCGCAATTTTATTGTGGCTGATGTAGATAAATTGTACCGTTTCAGACATCTCGCGCACCAAATTACAAAATCGACCCACATTGGCATCGTCTAATGGTGCATCAACCTCATCCAGCATGCAAAATGGCGCAGGATTAAGCCTGAATATTGAAAATACTAATGATAAAGCGGTTAACGCTTTTTCACCACCGGATAATAAATGAATTGTACTGTTTTTTTTACCCGGCGGTCGCGCCATGATACTCACACCGGTTTCCAGTAAGTCTTCATCGGTTAAATCTAAGTAAGCGCTGCCGCCACCAAAGACTTTAGGAAATAATTGCTGCAACCCTTGGTTAACCTGCTCAAAGGTCTCTTTAAAGCGTTGCCGTGTTTCCCGATCAATTTTTCGCATCGCTGTTTCCAGCGTATCGAGTGCCGCAATTAAATCGGCATGTTGTTCATCTAAATACTGCTTGCGCTCAGCTTGTTGCTGATATTCCTCTATCGCGGCTAAATTAATTGCGCCAAGTCGGGATACCGCATCTACGGTTTTATCCAGTTGCTGCTGCCATACGGACTCTTGCGCGTCTGCCGGTAAATCCGCTAACACACTTTTTAAGATGACCTGTTGTTCTCGTAAGAGTTCCAACATATTGTTAGCACGAACTCGGTAACCCTCAGCATCTAAGCGCAACGACTCCAGTTTCTTTTGCTGTTGCGCAACTAAGTGCACTATACCTGATTGACCTTGCTCTAGGGCACGAATTTGTTGCTCAATCGTCGATAAATGCTCATTCGCCTGTTGCAAAGCCTGCTCAGCATCCACATGCAAGCCTAAATTTTCCTGCAACTGTGCTTGTAACAGTTCGCTTGGATCGGCTTGTTGCTGCAGTTGTGTGGTTAACTCATCAATTTGCGATTGTAATTGTTGCTGTTGCTCTTGGGCACGATTGAGGTTCTGGGCAAGGCTTTGCTGCTGACGCTGACAAAGCGTTTGTTGCATTTGTTGTTCTAGTAATTGTTGGCGTAACCGCTCACTTTGCCCACGTAAATGACTTTCTTGCTGCCGAGCCTGTTGCCCGGCCTGCTCAAACTCTATTTGCTCAGCTTGTTGCTCACTTAATTGCTCAGCAACCACCTCTTGTTGATCGCGCAAAGGCTCGCTGCTGGCTGCAAGTAGCACCAGCTCATCCTGAAGCGCGCCGATGGTTTCAACGAGTTGCTGCCGTTGTTGTTGTCGCTGTGCTAAAGCTTGTTGTTTTAACTGCACAGCGGTTTGCTGTTGCTGCCAAGCGGTTTTTTGCTGCTCTAATTGCTGCTGTATCGCTGTAAATTGGCTTTGCGTGTCTTGCCAGCGCTGTTTCGCGGCATGAGCCGTTGCCTCAGCCACGGATAGTGCAGCAGTTAATTTTTGCTGTTCAGCTATTAATTGTTGTAAACGCTCTTGGCGCAGTAAAGCACTGTCGGCTGCATTGGCGCTGGGTAATTGCCCCCAATTTTGTCCCAGCCAGATCCCTTGTGGGCAAATCACAGATTGCCCTGCAGCTAATTGGGTTTGCATCACTTTGGCCTGCGCCAACGACTCTGCAACTAAAATATGTTGAAAGCTTTCAGGATAAGGGCCGCTAAGCACTTGGGCGGCTAACGTACCGGGCACTGCACTTTGCGCTGCAGCGTCTAAATAGGTTTGCACTTCACTCTGAGCAGCACAGCCAATTTGAGCATGTTGTAACTCGCCTAAGGCAAAGGCTACAGCAAGCGCCCAACCCTCGACTATTTCCAGCTGTTGTAAAACATGCTGTGCTGAGCTCGGTAAAGACTGCTGGATCGCCGTGAGTCGCTGAGCTTCATTATGCACCAGCTGCCATTGATTTTGCAGTTGCTGCAGCTGCTGCTGTGTTTGTTCACGTTGTTCGGCTGCAAGAGCTAAGGTATTTTGCAACGTTTCGAGTTGCGCACTGCTTTGAGTAACGGCAGCAGCCATTAAGGTTTCATTTTCGGTTAACTGGGCTAACTCCAAGCTTAATACTTGCTCGTCAATAGCCTCGAGCTGTGCTTGCTGCCGCTGCAATTGTGCTGAAACATGCTGTTGCTGCTGGGCGAGATGCTGTAATTGCATTGTTAGTTGCTGCTGTTGCTGGCGTAAACTAAAACGCTGCTCTTGCCAATGTTCAAAGCGTTGCTGTTGCAGCTGTAACGCTTGAGAAGCCAACAATAACTGCTCGTCAACTTCGGCTAACTGATCCTCTAACAGCGCTATCTGTGGCTCAAATTGCGTCAGTTGCGCCGTGTAATCGACTAATAGCTGCTGATCAGCCTGTTGATGTTGGCTAAATTGTTGCAAGCTGTCTTGTTTTTGTTGGAGTTGGCTTTGCAAAAACTGCTGTTGCTGTTGCTGATTAACAATTTGCTGCTCTAACTTACTAATACTGGCACCAAGCTGATAATATTGCTGCTGACAGCGCTCTTGCGAAGTGCGTGCCTCTACCGCCTGCTCTTTTAGTTGCACTAAGATGCGCTGATCGCCTTGCTGGCTGGTTTCAAACTTAAGCAGCTCGGTTTCTTCTGCCGCCAGTTGTTGCTCAAGGCCGGTTAATTGCTGATTAAATGCTAACCATTTAATGGTGGTCACCTCAGCTTTTAATTTGCGCTCTTGCGCTTTCAGTTCTTTGTAACGCTCAGCGGTAGTGGCTTGGCGTTTTAACTTATCGATATTTTTGGCTAATTCATCACGCACATCGGCTAAACGATCTAAATTGTCGCGCGTATGCCGGATCCGATTCTCCGTTTCGCGCCGCCGCTCTTTGTATTTTGAAATCCCCGCCGCTTCTTCAATAAACACCCGTAACTCTTGCGGCTTGGATTCGATCAACCGCGAGATCATACCTTGTTCAATAATGGCGTAACTACGAGGGCCTAGCCCTGTGCCTAAAAAGATATCGGTAATATCACGACGACGGCATTTACTGCCGTTTAAAAAGTAGCTGGATTGTGCATCGCGGGTGACCAAACGCTTTATGGCAATTTCGCTGCGATCGGCCATTTGACCGGCTAAGCGGCCTTGTGTGTTTTCAAAGACTAATTCTACCGATGCTTGAGCAACGGGTTTACGCTGGGCCGAACCGTTAAAAATAACGTCAGTCATGGCATCGCCACGCAGATTCTTGGCCGAGCTTTCGCCCAGCACCCAGCGTACTGCATCAATAACATTTGATTTGCCACAGCCGTTAGGCCCAACCACCGCTGTCATCGCTTCAGGAAACGGCACAGTGGTCGGATCGACAAAGGATTTAAAGCCGGCAAGTTTAATCTGTTTTAAGCGCATCCAGCCGTTGCGTTATTGTAATCATTGGATTTTTTCAATCTACCTAAATTCAACAGTACTGTCACTTGCTAATTCGGTTTACTGGGCGCGTTTGTAGGTTTTTCTGTCGCCAACGTTCGGCTTTTGCCATGACATCCACAGTACGCCGCTTTTTAGCCGGTGCAACGCTCACAATGACCACCGGTCGCGAGATGATCAGGTTATTTGGATAGATAATGCGCTCATTATCGTTGGTTTTCAGCACCGTATTGAATAAATGAATTTCTGCAATATCGCCCTCTAACGCATTATTACCATCAATAATGCGCACCTTACTGCCTTCAGCAAAGTCTTTTTGCCCCAGTAAGATAAAGAAAGCCGTTACGTTACTGATTAATGACCATGAAGCGAATAAGGCGACACCGGCTACCGCAATGATCGATGAAGCCAACACCAATAAGCCACGAATGTCGACGCCCCAAACGATGCTAAGCATCACCAACAACACTAACAACAATAAGATATGAAAAACCACCAATGCCCGTTTATTCATGTCCGCACGCATCCGCCGGCCTTTTAGTAAGCCGTAAATAACGGGCACGAGGCGGCGACTGATTACGATATAAGCCAGCACAGTCAAAACCGATAACCCTAGCTGGATGACGGTTGGATTTAAATAGCCGCTTAATTGCTGCAGCAAGTCGCTTTCAGCAATAATGGATTGCTCTACACTCATTGCTTAATCCAAGTCATTCAATGGCCAGCTAACAATATAATCTTCGAACTTGTCCATATCGACCTGATCTTCGGAGATGGTTTTGTTGCGTACCGACATTTGTTTTTTATGCATTAAGCTTTTTTTACCGCCGTTAAGTAGCGGATGCCAAGACGGTAAGCCTCTGCCTTCATGTAAACGACGATAGGCACAACTGGTCGGCATAAAGAAAATATCTTTTAAATTATCTTTGGTGAGTTTGATACAG